>NZ_JAVKLM010000020.1:0-3749 GCF_031539105.1 Limnohabitans sp. | reverse complement strand
TGTTGCATGGTATTTGTCTCAGTTCAAAGTGGTGATAACGCGTCCGCCAGTGCTGCGAATTTCGCCCACGGCGGCATTGATGGCTCGTTTGAATTCGGCGGCGCTCAGTTGTTCGCACTGGTATTGGTAAAGCTCAACACCTGTGCTGACCGCATCAAGCTCTTGGTAGTAAAGGGCTGTTGATATCCATGTGCCGCTTAGGGATGCGCGTTGCGCAATGGTTTGCAAGGCTTTTTCGGCGCTGTGCAGGTGTTCGGCCAAGCCGCGAACAACACCCTGTGATTCAATTTGCAAGGCAATGTTGATGCTGCTGGCCAGCACGCACCAGTCCATTTCAGTTGCAACGCCTTCGCGTAAGTGCTTGTGCGCCTGATTGACAGACTCCATGATTCCTTGCAGCTCTTTGGGTGTGAACTTGGTTGCGTTGGCCACTGCAATGTCTAGTGGGGCGCGAGCAAGTGCAGGGCGACGCGGCGGTGTGTAGAACGCTTGGCGTGTCATGCGACCTCCGTTACGGGTGTTTGGTTTGTGGATTGCTGCACCACGGCGATGCGGGTGCGTGCGTCATCAAACGCTTGTGCGTAGATCTCGGCTGCGGCTGTGCCAAGTGGGTAGGGGCAGCTGACGTGGTAGCTTGTGTTGTGGCTTGCACGCGCATGCTCTTGCGCAAGCTGTTTGATTCTGCTGATAGATACGATGGGCTCTGTCATAACAATGCGCCTTGTCTAAATTGGTCGGGGGTTTCTGTTGGCTCTGCGGCCTCGGGGGTGATGGCGCTGGCGTTTGTGGCCACCAGCTTCAGCCCAACCAAAGGTGCTGTAATGGTCACAGCACCACCACGTCGCAGGGCTTTGGCATGCGTTTCGGCCAGTTTGTGTTCGTTGGGCTTGTAGACCTGCTCTGCACGCACTGGCATGTGTGAGCTGCTGTCGGTAGTGAACTCAATGCACAGCACCGGCACGGTGTGGCCATCGCCATCGAGCACTTTGTTGCGCACCTCGGCGTTGCGCACCAAGGTGCCTCGTAGCTCCATGTCTGCGTTGATGCGGCTTGGGTGTTGGTCGATGGTGTGCATTACTTCACCTTCATCAGCATTAGCAGGCCCATGATGTTGACCACGATTAGCGCGGCTTGAAACACGCGATGCGCGTTGTGGCCGCGTGGCGTGGCCTGCTGCACGAGGTTGCCTAAGTGGTCGAAGCTTTGGGCGTATTTCATGGCTGACCACCTTTTTGCAGCTCTGCTACCAGTTTTTTAGCAGGGTTAATTTCAAGATCGTGAGCAGCATCGAGCAGGCGTGATGCCAGTTCGCGTAGCTCTGCTGGACCAAGGCTCACCATCGACTCAAAACGGCAATGGGTGGTGTGGTTTGTCAACCTCAGCTCCGCTGTGTCTTTACAGGCATTTCTGTAGACATCGGCTTCGGCGGAGTGCGAGACACCGAAGGCATCGAGGCTTATTTCGATTTGAAGTTTGCGATGCGGTTCTCCGTTGCGAGAGAAGTAGCGTTGGTCTGCGTACTTAGCTTCAGGTGGTATGTAGGGCGGGAAGGGGATGTGGACGAAGTTGCCGTTTTGTGTGCAGTTGTCTGCACCAGCGTCAGTCGAGGTATTGGGGGGCATAGATGGCTCCAATTTCATTGATGGTGTGTTGGGCTTCCTTGCTATATTGCGATTTCCAAAAAACAACACGCAAAGGCTCAATATGAAAGAAGTGAATGACATGACAGACCAGTTTGATGTGCGACTGAATGCGCTGCATACACACCGTGCGCCTAAAGTTGAAATAGACGCTGCCATTTCTGTGTACGAACGCATGCGCACTGCGCGGTCTATTTGTCAGGCGCTACTGCCAGACGGATTTGGCGATGCGTCAGTCGTTGCTGTCGCGGTGGAGATTGGTGCCGAGGTACATGCCGCACAGGGTGCAGATTCTCTTGAGTAAGGGTTGCGCACACGCTTAGAACCGCCGCATTCTTGGCATGTAGACGACAGCGCGTCCTCATCCCACCAGGCATTGCAAGCACGCCCATCGGCTGCTTTGTATTGCACGTAATAGGTGTTGGCTGCGTTGGTGTATTCGGCGCGGCCTTTGACCACACCACGTTCGCCGCTGGTGGTGATGGTGACTTGCTGATTTAGCTTGAATTGAAATTCCATGATGTTCTCCACTACCGACTCGTGGGTGTCGGGGTGCCCATCGCACCAAACACTTTTTGCACAGGGTAAAGAGTTGTTGATTGGTGGGATGAATGAATTAAAGCATACTTTATTAAATATTACAAGCATGCTTTAAAAATAATTCATGCTTTCGATGCGAGACGAAAAAATACCCGCACAATGCGGGTATGGATTTGGTTGGTGATGGGGTGCCGGAGGTTTAGAGGCAAAGTCCTGATTGTTGGCTTCTCAGGCAGTAATCGATCACTACACCATTCTTGATAATTGCGGTGTATTGCTGAAATCCAGCATATCCGCCGTAGCTGTTTTTTGAGTTGACTGCGCCTTCTTGTTGGTAGCCGTAGTTCACTTGACCGCCAAGAATGGGTGACGCTTTGGTCCATCCAGCGAAGCATGGCCCTTTGCTGATGAATTGTGCACTGCTTGGGTCTTTGAGGGTGCTTTTAATGAATGCTTCTGCCGTAGCTTGGCATTGCGCTGGGGTCATTGGTGTACCGTAGTCGGCTTGGCTTATTTCTTCACGGGTAGGTGGAGTTGCGCAGCCTGCAAGTGAGGCGATAGCAAGTGCTGAAATAAGTTTTTTCATTTTTAACTCAAAAGTGACTAGAGGATGAATTTATATCAGAAAAAGTTATTTTACGGGTAAAAAAAATACATTCCCCACGCGCTTTATGCGGCGTGGCGGCTTTGCATGTTTCCCTTGGTGAGCAGCGCGATGAGGTCTTGCTTGGTGGTTGGGCGCATTGAGATGGCGAACATGCTTAGTAACGCAGCTGCTTCTTGACGCTCAACGGCGTCTAGCTGGGTGATGTGGTTCTCAATCGTTCGAAGCGCTTGTTCGGCAGTTGTGTATGCGTTCGATGTGTTCTCTTGAACTTGCTGGGCGCTAATTCGCTTCATTTCTCCGGTTCCAAGCGCGAGCCAGTCGGGGTTGCAGTCTAAAAATTTTGCGGCTTTGGAATTGTTGGCGGCAGTGAGTTCTTTTGTGTTTCCGTTTAGCACAGAGCCAACGGCTTGGACGGAGATTCCTAGTGCATTGGCAAGTTCTATTCTTGTTTTTTTTGCGACTGAGGTTGCTTTGAGTAGGCGGTCTTGGTAGGTGTCTAGCATGTAAGTATTCTTTCACCGCTTCGATAAAATATACTTGTTTTGTTGTTTAAAGTATGTTTTAATGCTGCATCATGAAAAAACAACAGGCCATTTCCCTGCTTGGGGGAAGTAATAAAAGTGTGGCTAAGGCCATTGGTATCAGTCAGCAAGCGGTTTCTTTATGGCCGGATGAGTTGACATCGGCCATCTCCGATCGAGTCGAGGCGGCTTACTTTCGGTTGAACGGTCAAAAAATTCCGGTTTCTCAGTCTCAGCAGTCAGGGGCGTCTGTCGAGGACGCGCCATGATGAACGGTGGTCAAACATTGGCCCTGCCAATCTGCAACAAGTGCAGGGGGTGTCGAATGGCTAAAAATTTTGTAGGTTGGCAGTCATTCCGAGACTGGATGTTTCGTCTCGATTCAATCCCCGAGCTTGAATTTTCCTGTAGCAAAGACGAAATAGAGAGTGCAGAGGTCAG
>NZ_JAVKLM010000019.1:0-46225 GCF_031539105.1 Limnohabitans sp. | reverse complement strand
GTTGTTGAGCTTGAGCGTGCCCGCTGTAGGCAGTGTGGTGATGATGACGCTTTTCAACGCATTGGGGGTCGTGTCGCTGGCATCGGCAAAACCAAAATCAGCCACCGCCAGCGTGGTGCTGCTGTCTTCATTCACCGTGAAAGTTCTGTCCGCCCCCGTGGGTGCATGGTTGCTCGGTCGGAACTGGAAGTTGAGGATGTTGTTGGCATCTGCGCCATCGGTGTTGCGGTTGCCCGCCGCATCTTGGAATTTGCCACTGCCCACAAAGAGGTAAGCAGGTGCGGTGTTGCCTGGCGCACCTTGGTAGGTGGCGGTCCAAAGGGTTCTATCGAGGTTGTCTTGTGCAAGTCCTGTGAGGGTCCCGCTGCTGACTGTGATGTCTGACGCGTCAAAGTCAGTCACTTCTTCGCTGAACTTGAATGTGACGAGGCGTGTTTCGCCTTGGCTCAAGAGCGCCCCTTGAGCAGGGTCGATGCTGATGGCCACCGTGGGCACCACATGGTCCAAGATGACGGGGGCGGTACTGCCCGTGTTGCTGATGGCTGTGGTACTTGTCACGCCCGCCCATGTTTGTTTGGCTTTGAAGTTGGATAGCGTGCCTTCTACACCCCTGACATCAACCACTAGGTTGTTGACAGCATTCGCAGCACCTGTGAGGGCTGTGTCTGGTAAGGTGATTTCCTTGGTTGCGCCATTGAGCGTTTGCGTTGCGGTGATGACCACCTTGGCACCCAGCACTGTGCCGCGCACGTTGAAGGTGAGTGTGGGTGTGTTGCTGGCAAAAGTGGATGACTCTGCAAGCGCGAACCCGGTCAAGTCGGCCAAATGGCTGCCTAAAGACGTGTTGTAAATGATCAAGCCCAAGCCTACGCGCGGACCGCTGGCAGCGCCCAAGGCTGCATTGGAGGCGTCGCTGATTTGGCCTGTTGCGTCTTGCTGCACCACCTTGATTTCGGTGTAGCCTTGGCTGATGGGAGACGTGTTCGCCAAGGCATTGGTGGGATTGACAGAGATGCTGTGAAGGCTATTGCTCGTCTCTGTGATTAACTCGGTGCCCAGCAAGATATCCTTGTCCTTGTTGTACGCGCCATCGCCATCTATGTCGCGAAACAACAGTGCGGTATTGCCCACTGTGCCGCCACTGAACTGAAACTTGGGTGCAGACAGGAACGTCGAATTGTCGAGAACGCGGATGTTTGGGGTAATGTTGTTTTCGTATTGGTATTGGTTTTGCGCGTCCAGCGTGGGATCCAAGGTCAACGCCGACAAGGCGGCTGGCTTCGCTGTTAGCGATTGAATTTGCAGCGACGTCGGCAAGGGCACGGCGGTGCTTTCGTTGCCAATGGCATCGACCTGCACGACTTTCAAATTGGCGTAGTTGCCCACTGACAAGGCTGAGGGCAGTTGGACGTTACTCATCTCGACACTGTTGGCCACAAAGCTGTGCACCACGGTATTGCCGTTGTAAATTTTGACGGTGAGGCCCACCACCAAACCTTTGAAATCAAAACCGGGAGTGGTTTGGGTGGTGATGTAGTCACCCACCACGCCGGTGTCAGAGGCGGTGCTCAGGGCAAAGCTTGCCGGTGCCGCAGGTGCAATGCCTTGGATGACCAAGGAGGCTCCCAAGCTGCCAGTACTGTCAGGCAAGGTGGTGGCGATGGCATTGCCCACGCCGTCTGCGCCGCTGGCCGTGAAGCTGGTCACTTTCAAACCGGAGGTGGTGTCACCCGAGTTCACGCGGTAAGTGCCTTCAAACAAGGTGGTGTTCGTGGTGTTGCGCGTCAAACGCACCGTCTGCGCGGGGTTGGTGTTGAGCGTGACGTCAAGATAAGCCGCTGACCCCACAGCTTCAGAGGCGGTGGCGCGCAAGCTGATGTCGCGACCGATGCCATAAGTGCCGCTGCTGCTGGTGCTGGTAAAGCCCGTGATGGTGGGTGCCGTGGTGTCTACAAAAATCAAGCTGGCAGGCGAAGGCAAGCCTGCGCCAAGGTTGAGTGCTGCGTCGGTGTAGCTGTCGGCTTTGACTGCGATGGTGGCTTGCTGACCCGATAGATTGGCCATGTCTGCCGAGAAGGTGGCGGTGCGCGTGGTGCCTGTGCCGGTGATGTTGCTTAGTGTGCCGCCGGTGACCGTGACATCGTCCACACCGAAGCTGACACCAGGGTCTTCGCTGAAGGTGAAGGTGACTGTGGCGGTGCCGCCGGATTTGAGCTGTGCGATGTTGCTGCTGATGCTGCGCACAGTGGGCGCGATGGTGTCGAGGGTGAAGCTCGAAACGGTTGTGGTGGTGCCGCTGCTGTTCTTCGCAGCATCTTTGGCCTCGGCCGTGACTTGGATGGTGCCTTGGCCTAGATCCATCACTTGGTTTGACGAGAGCTTGGCAAGGACTTCTTCAGCACTGACACCCGTGCCTTTGCCAGTGACAACAACGGTTTGTGCTGCTTTCGTCGTGTCTGAGGTGTTTTTGAAAGTGACGGTGACGGTCGCATCGGCTTCGGCCTTGATGGCCACAGCCCCAGCCTGTGCGTTGCTTGAATTGGCGGCAGCCGTTTTCACGTTGATGGTTGGCAGCGCCGGGACCAGGGTGTCAATGGCTTGCGAACCGCCTAAGCCAGTGACGTTGAGAGGCGCATTGACGGCCAAGTTGCCCAGTGCGTCGGCCACGTAGCTGTCGGTATCAACAGCACTAGCAACCAGACTGAGCACCATGTTGGCGTTAGGCCCTGCGTCTACACCGGCATTGGGTGTGACCGAGACTTTGTATTGAACACTGCCATCTTTGGTGGCGACAGGTGTGACGCTGGTGACTTGGCCGTTGGTCACAGCAAAGTTGCTCGTGCTGAGCGGGTTGCCAGCGATGGCCGCCGGCCCCATGGCCTCACTGAACGTGACGATGAAGTCAAACGCTCCAGTGGCCACACTGCTCGCTTTGCTGCTGGTGACAGCCGTGACCGTGGGGGCCTGTGTGTCAATGGCTTGCGTGGCCACACTGAACTTGGCCAAGCTGTCAGCCGCTTTGTTGCCCGCCGCATCTTGAATGGTGCTGCTAGCGCTCAAGCCCAGTTGCACTTGACCACTGGGGGTGTTGGGCTTGGGGATGACGGTGACGCGATAGCTGTTGGCATTGCTCCCATCAACCACAACGCTGCCGATGGTGCCTATGCCGTTGGTAACGGTGAAGTCGTTGGCCGTGGGTGTGGCCGCCAAGGGCTCTGAAAACTTGACAGTGAAGACGATGTTGTCTTTGGTCACTGCTGCTAGGGTGGCATCGCTGACTGAGGTCACAGAGGGTGCCACGGTGTCAAGCGTGAAGGACAGCGCGCTTGTGGCGGTGGTAGTGCCGCTGCTGTTGCCCATGGCATCTTTGGCCTCGGCCGTGACTTGGATGGTGCCTTGGCCTAGATCCGTCACTTGGCTTGACGAGAGCTTGGCAAGGACTTCTTCAGCATTGACGCCCGTGCCTTTGCCAGTGACAACAACGGTTTGTGCTGCTTTCGTCGTGTCTGAGGTGTTTTTGAACGTGACAGTGACAGTCGCATCGGCTTCGGCCTTGATAGCCACAGCGCCATCCGTGGTGACGCTGGTGAGGTCTGCTTGCGCGTCTTTGATGGCAATGGTGGGCAAGGCAGGCGCCAGCGTGTCAATTGTGGGCGCGGTCCCACTGAACGGTGTCACACCTGAAGGCGCAGGGTTGCCCGCGATGTCTGACAACAGCGTGTCCGCCCGATTCAAAGCGGTGATACTCACTTGGCCAGACAAACCACTGTCATTATTCGAAGACGAGCCCAAGGTGTAGCTGAAGGTGAGGGTTTTGCGGTCTTCACTGATGCCGCTGTAAGTGGCTGTGCGTGTTACCCCACCCACATTGAGCGTCAAGGTCAAAGTCGAGGCATCCGCTGCCACATACATGGCACGCTCGTAGGTGACGGTGGCGGTGATGGTTTTTTGGGAGGCCGTGACCATGTTGTAGCTAGCGCCAGCGGTGGGCGCACTGACAAATGCCAGGCTCGGCTTGGTGGTGAGAGGGGCAAGCACCTCGACATCCAACGCGCTGCTCAAGCTGGTGTTGCCTGCCACATCGGTCAGTTTGGCTTTGAGGTGATGGGTGCCTGCCGATAAATTGGTCGCAGGCGTCCAAGAATAGCTGTACTTGTTCGTCGAGTCTGTGTCTAGGGTGGTGTTGATGAACCCCTCGGACAACGTTTCACCCGCATCGACTTCCCCATTGCTATTGGTGTCGTCAAACAAAGTAACTTTGGCACCCTTTTCACCCGTGACAGTGATGTTTGGTTTGGACACTGCTGTGATGTTGTCATTGGTGAGCTGCCCCGTGTCGCTTGCTGTTGCCAGATCGAGCGTGGGTGCGGTCGGGGCCGTGTTGTCGAGCACCACTTTGAAAAATGACGACAAAGGGCCCACATTGCCTGCGGCATCGACCACTTGCGTGTAGAGGTAGTAAGGAGTGCCCGTCGCATTAGGGCCAGTGGCGCCGCCAATGTAGGTAGGGACTTGCTTCCCACTTTTAATTTCCTGATAGTCACGGACATCGAATGACACCACAGGGTTGCCATCGGTAACGGCTTTTGTACCCAACGCAACCAAACTTGTACCGTCAGAATTTCGGCTCCAAAACAAGCGCACAGTGGCGCCTGTGCCAGTGAGGTCTTGGTCTTCAACGGTGACATTGAGTGCCAGTTGATTTTTTTGCGTGACGCGATCATAGAGATTGAGGTTCGATTTGTTGGCTTGATCTGCATCGAGGACCACCACATCACTTGCCGTCTTCGCCTTCAAGTACGCTGTCGACGGCAAAACGGTGTCGATGTTCAGGGCGGGGGTGAGCGTGGTGTCTACCAGGGTATTGAACCAAGTGGCATCTTTTATGCCGCCGGGCGAGTTCATGATCGTGGCACCTGCCGGAAACTCAATCGCGTTGGCTGCAATGCTGATGGGGCCGCTATGCGACCCTATGTCTTTGAGTTTGACTTGAAACGTCAGAACATTGGTGGGCACCGTGGAGCCCGTACCTGTAAAGCCAGAGAGCAATTGAAGGCTGATGTCATAGCCGTCAGCGATATGCAGTTTGAGGGTGGGGTTACCATTGGCCCAAGCCACTTTTTCAGTGAGTGCCACATTCACCGTGAGGGTGTCTGTGGTGCCAAAAACGGTGCTGCCCTCTAGTGCAGGGTTGCTCAATGTCACAGAGGCTGTGTTGAGGCCGAAGTCGCTCAGGCCTTTGCCGACACCAAGGGTACCGACACGCAAGTCAACGCTGTAGCGATGAATGGCCCCATCGGGATGCCCGTTTGTCAATGGCAGCAAGGTGTTGCCATTGGCATCTGTGTACTCTGCAAGCGCTGCAAGGTTGAGGTTGCTGAAGCGAGGGATGGTAATTGTTTCAGCGCTGTAAATTTCATTACCAGGCTCTGTGCCATCGACGCTGTTGCCTTTGAAGGTGTAGACGTAGGTAAATTTGGCGCCGCTGTCTTTGTCGGTGAAGGTCAGTGTGGCTTTGTCGCCCACACGTGTGCCGGTGCCGGGATTAATTTTGAAGGTGAGCCCATCGTTGTAGTTGACGAGGTTGACAGTGGGCTGCCCATTGACTGGGGTGGTGGTGTCTGTCAACTCCAAGCTCGACACCACAAATGGTGAGCTGCCATTGGGGTTGGTGTAGTCAGGAGGTAAGTTGTTCACGCCAGTTTGCAAAATGCTTTGGATGGCGGCAGCAACCTCGTTTGCACTTGATTTTGAAATGGCCGCTTTCAATGCGTCCAGAACCTCGCTTGTCTTGCTATCGGCAGGGGTAGCGCCTAGTGATTTGGCATAGCCCGAAATCAAGCCCAGCGCTTTTTGGTAGCTAGACGAATTCGCAGGGTTGGAGTCGGTAAGGCTTGTTTGAATGCTGAAAGCATCTTTCACCGTGTTGTTGCTGGTGTCGATCGCGGCTTTGATGTCAGCCGATTTGGTGGCGGCGGCAAGCTCGTCAAACTTGAGCGTGGCCAGCGTGGTGAGTTGAGTGACAGCGACAGTTCCCCCGGCTTTGGGCGCAGCGCTGAGCAAGGTGGTTAATTCATGACCCAGGTTGACCTTCGCAGACCCTGAGGCACCCTCGGAATCATCGGTCTGGGCTTCGTCGAGGAAGTCGGGGGCCATTGTGTTGTCAATTAACTTGACTTTCAGGTACTCACCAGCGTCAAGAACCAAGTCTGTGTTTTTTGCACTGATTGACATGCTGCCGTTTTTGACGACGGTGCTGTTGCCTATTTCTGTCTCAACACCCGATGCACTGACTTTGTAGAGTTTGGCGGTGAGGTTGGTGGTGCTATCAATGAACTTGCCCGCGTAGGGAACGACGGTGAAGCTGGTTGTTTCAGCCACCGCCACGGGCTGCTGCGTATTTGAGCCACTACCTCCGCCACCTCCAGCCAGCGCGAGCGCGCCTCCACCAATGGCCACAGGCAGGACCCATGGAGAGGAGAAGAAGCCGGTGTCTTGTGTGTTTGCTGTTTTGGTGGGGATGGGGCCAGCTTGGCGCAACAAGTCTTCACCGACGCTGGCGGGGGCAGATGACGTGCTGCCAGAGGTATTGGCTTGGGCAAGCACCACATCGTGACCATTGTCAGTCAAGCTGTGTTCGCTTGACGCAGTGGCGATGGGGTCTTGGTCGGCGGCCAAGGGGTCGTCGTCACGGACCGTGTCGAGTTTGGCTTTGGCCTTGCTTTTGCCACTGCTTTTGACGACAGCCGGTAACGGCTGTGCGTTGCCTTCGTTCATGGTGACAACGTCCTGCGCAGGCATGGTGTGAAGCTCTGCGGCTTTGGCTTGGGGTGAAGGAGTACGTTTGGCCATGATGGTGTGTGTCAAAAGTGGTGGGTGGGCAAGGGCGAGAAGGGGCGAAGCGATTTAGCTTCTTAGTGGGGCTTTGCCGCTGTTGAGGCTGGCTTGGAGCTTGTCAACTTTGGTGTGCAGCTGGCCCCAGTCGTACTTGGCAACATATTCGTGGGTTTGCTCCGTTTTTTCTAAACGCGCAATCATTTCGACGATTTGGGGTTGCACGTGCTCGATGGCGCGGCGGGTGCCGGCTTCCATGGCTTTGAGCTGCAAGTTGGCTTGCATGCTTTGGCTGTTGATGTCGATGAGTGTTTGGTTTTGTTCGCGCAAGATGCGCACGTTTTCGGCCATGGCGGCGGCGAGTAAGCCCATGTCGCGGTGGATGGCTTCTTTGAGGCTATCGATGGTTTGTTGCTGATGACCACGACCGAGGGCGTCGGCTTCACTGATGTCTCGGCGCAGGGCGGAGAGCTCGGCAAGTTGTGAGGTGATGTGGTGGATGATTTGGTCAGTGTTTTGACTGATTTGGCCAAAGCGCTCGCTGTAGTCTTTGGCCACGTTGAGCAAGCTGTAGTGCACCATTTGGCTGTCGTCCAGTTTGCCCACAATGGTGTTGAGGCGCTGTTCCATGACGATGGCAAGGCGGTCAAAATTGGGGCGCATGTCCTCTTGTGTTGCAACACGCTCCAGCATTTCCATGGTTTTCCCCATAGACTCCGAGGCAAGTCGCATTTTTGCTGCGGCAATCAAAATGGCATCAGTTTGTTTGCTGATATCCATGCGCAGACCGGCTATTTCTTCAAGCTGAAGCTGCGCCAAGCGCACGTCTAAGGCGACTTGTTTACCTTCGGCATCGGTAGTGGGTGGGCCATAGATGATTTCGGCGACATCAAAGTAACTGGCTTCAGTTGCGTTTACAACAGTAGCTTGTAACTTCTTGAGTGATAGCAGTTGCAGGTTGTTGACGATGGAGCCGCCCAAACCAAGCAAAGAAGCCACGAAGGCTTCACCCATACCGGCAAGAGGACCGCTCATTTTTTGGAAGAATTGCCCCATCATGTCGGCGGAATCTAGGTTGCCACTGATGGCAAAAACACCGATGAGGCCAGCAACTTCTTTGAGTGTGACGATCAGACCCAAAAAGGTGCCAAACAAACCCAAACCAATTAGCGTGTTGGCAATGTATTGTGGGAAGGTGATGCGTCGCTGAATGGCATCTTCGAAGGCCTGGAGTTGAGAGCGCAAAGCAAGCTGGTCATAGCCGTTCGCACGACTACGTCCCGCCTCAAAGTGACTAAAAAGATGCCATGAGGAGAGGTCTTGCGCATGCAAACCCAATACTTCTGTGACTTCACTTTCTTGTATTTCTTGAGGGTCACCTTTTCGCAATGCGATGGCAGCACTGATGCGTTGCACGAGCCCTGCTTCACTCAATATTTTGAAGGCGTGATACATAGCGAGCGCCTGCCCAAACACTGTTGTTGCGATGATGAGCACGGCAAAAAAAGGGTTTGCCGCGCTTTTAACCAACCGAATAATGCTGTCAAGCAACCAGATATTGCCAAGTACGTAGGCCACGGTGACGCCGATACAAGCGAGCAATGAATTACGCAGTCCTTTTGCAAGGTTGCTTTTGTCGGTCATGGTGATTTGTGTATGGCTCATGGGCGCTCCTATTGGAAAAATTTGGGGCCGGCTCAACGCTCGCCCATTGACTCAGAAATGGTTTTGGTCACAGGCTTGGTGAGATAGGACAAGATGGTTCTTTCTTGTGCTTTGATTTCGACGGTGGCAGTCATACCAGGCCGCACATCTATGACCTCTGCTTTTTTGCCGTGAAATTGCTTTTCGTCTAAAACGATCTGAACGCGGTAGTAAGGGACAACGCCCTGCTGGCGTGATTCGTCAAGCAAGGTGTCAGGACTGAGGTAACTGACGTGCCCTTTGAGAGTGCCGTAAATGGCATAGTCATAGGCGTCGAGCTTGACAATAGCTTCTTGGCTAGGTTTGACGTTGGCTATGTCGGAGGGAGTAATTTTTGCTTCGACAACTAACTCACCAATCGGAAGTATTTCAAGAACAAGATCACCTGCTCGCACAACCCCGCCAAGTGTGGTCACTTTGATATTCTTGACTACTCCATTGGCAGGAGCAACAAGCTCGGTGTGCTCTAAAAGTTGTGAACGATCTTGCAGTTGCTCTTGTTGTGTATTTAGATCTTCTTGGGCTTTGGTCATTTCAGCCACAGCCTCTTGGAAGTATTTGTTACGTTTGTTATTGATTTGTGCCTGGATGTCAGCAACGCTGCGCTGCAAGCGCAGGAGATCGGCCTTACTGACGTCACCCGTTTTAGCGAGGTCTTTGTTCATATCGAGCTCTTGTCGGGCAAGGCCGAGCATCTCGTTCAATGCTGCAACGTCTTGGTCGATTGCGCTTTTTCGCTTGTGATAAAGATCACGTTGGTTTGAGATGTATTCACCATAGGCCTCTAGCTCCGAGGCAAATTTGAGCGGCTGTCCATAAACTTCCGCTTTAAGACGCGCGAGGGTGATTTTGAGCGCTGCGACTTTGGCACGACTATCATCAACCGCGGCTTGGGCACGTCCTTTTTCTAAGGTAACAAGGAGTTGACCTTGCTTAACGGTCTCGCCCTCTTTAACGTGAATTTCTGATACAACACCACCGTCGGAAGCTTGGATGGACTGAGTGCGTGCAACAGCAATAACTTGCCCTTGCGCACGAGTAACTTGGTCAATTTCACCAAAGGCTGACCAGATGACGAGCATGACAATACCGCCCATGGCGATACGCAACATCCAACGTGCACGCGTGAGTGTGGGGCTGTGTGAAGTCATAGTAGGTTTGATTGCGTTCATGCGTTAGCGGCTGCTTTAAAAACTGGCGATCGCTCAACACTAGTTGGTGGCGTTTGAAGTCGACTAAGAACTGCATCACGCGAACCATCTAAGACAATTTGGTGACCAGCCACAACGATGAGTCGATCAACCAACGGGAGGATCGATGGCTTGTGTGTGACGACAATGAGTGTTTTGCCTTTCTGGATCTCCTCTTGAAGAACACTCAAGCATTGCTTTTCTAGCTCTTCATCCATGGAAGCCGTAGGCTCGTCGAGCAAATAGACTGAGGGATCGCACAACACCAAGCGAGTGAATGCAACAAGTTGACGTTGCCCCCCAGACAACCCTCGCCCACCCTCTTGAATCGGAAGTTCTAGCCCCTTAGGGTGCGCAGAAACCAAGCGGATTAGTCCGGTGCGCACCATGACTTTGTGAAGGACTTCGTCCCCTGGATCAGGAGTACCGATTAGAAGGTTCTCACGCAAGGTTCCGACAAAAAGGCGATGGTCTTGCTGTAAGTAACCGATTTCTTGATTGATACTTTGACGATTTATGAGCGCAAGGTCGAGACCATCAACAAGCACGCGCCCCTCTTGAGGTCGATAGAGGCCAGACAACAAACGCAAAATGGTAGATTTACCCGCACCAATGGGCCCTAATACGCCAATGCGCTCACCGGATTGAATGACCAAGCGCTCCACTTTGGCCGCCACTGGGCCACCCATATAAGAGAACTTTGCAGACTCGACCAAAAAATTGCCTTTGATAGTGTCTGGCGTGAGTGGACGCTCTACACCGTGGTGATCTGTTTGAAGAGCGTAGATTTTTTCAAGGCCTTCCAAAGTTGCCTTAGAGTGAGCGCGTTGCACCATAAGGCCGGGTATGGCTGTAATGGGAGCCAAGATGCGACCACCCAAAATTGAGCAGGCAATAAGCGAACCCATGGTGATCTTGCCCTCCATCACCAGCCAAGATCCAACGATGACTGTGGCGGTGTAGCTGACTTGCTGCAAGGTAGCCGAGAGATAGGCGGCATGTTCGCTAGCGCCACGCATAGCCATATCGCTGCTCATAGCCTCGGCATTAACGTCTATCCATCGGGATAAAAATTTCCAACCACCAGAGCCTGATTTGATAGTTTCGACACCCTCAACAGCTTCGACTAAGAGACCTGTTTTCAGATTAGAGGCTGCCGTACTCTGCTTGGCTAATTTATCAACACGTTTGGTCGAGTAGTAACCAAGGGTGACTGCAAGACAGCCAAAAAACAAAGGAACAAATGCCATCAAAACACTGGCTATGCCAGCAATAACTACGATGAAGATGATTCCCAGAGGCAAGTCGACCAAAGTAAACAACGTACTTGCCGTGTAAAAGGAGCGTAGTTGCTCGTACCCGCGCAGCTGCCCCGCCAAACTTCCGACAGATCCAGGCAACTGATCAACTCGAACAGATAACAGGCGCTCAAAGATTTCACGGGAAAGCTTGGCATCTAAGCTTGCTATGACAGCATCCATAGCATGCGAGCGCGCAAACTTCATAGCAAGCTCCAAGCCAATAGCCAAGGTGACGCCAACGGCGAGCACAATCAAGGTGCTGCTACTGTGAGTGGGAATCACGCGGTCATAGACCTGCATAGAGAAAAGCGATGCCGCGAGCGCTACAAAGCTGATAAAAGCCGAGGCCATGATGGCCTCACCAAGAACACCTTGGTAGGCCTTAAGGGATTGCTTGAAGTATTTTTCGAAGGTACGGGCTTGTGCCTGTTTTTTATAACGCACAAATCCGAGTTTGACGGCGTTGGCTGTGGTCTGCTCTTGAGGAATTGCAAGCTGACCTTGCTCTTGCACAAAAACCCAACAGCCGTTGGGTTGTTGGTCAACCAAAACACCCCAACCGCGAATCTGATCATGGTAGAGCAGCGGCAGTAGCACGCGATCGGGCATGTCTAGGTGAGATGCCACATCAATGTCGAGGGCGATACAGATGGCCTGAATATCGGGGCGCCGCTCATCTGCCACGCCCGCAAAAACAGTGTGTAAACGGGAAGGATCAAGGGCAACCCCTTGAAGTTTAGCGATTGCAGCGAAAGCCCATGAAAGCTGCTCAAATTGATTGCTCATCGCGCATCTCCTTGCGCAAGGAGGTCGTAGTCACCACTGCGCAAGCGCAAGCGATAACTCGCAGCCCAAAGTGACGCTTCTGTATCCGCCAGCGACATGCTGACCTGACCGTGCTCGCGAACCGCATCGAGTGTTTGCTGCCAACTCAAACGACCGACGATGAATTGGCGCTCATAGGATTCGCTGACCAATGCTGCATTTTTGACAGCACTCCTGTAATCGACCAAACGTGCCGTGGCACTTCGCCATTCTTCGAGATCTTGGCGCAGTTGATTGGTAATCTCGCGTCGACTGCTTTCGGCTTGCTGTTGAGCGCTTTGTGCGCGCTCTGCAGCGGCAACCGCTTGTGAGTAGCTGGCGTAGCCGGCGCCCGGGGTGAAGCGCATACCGACGTAGCCAACGGTGACGCCATCTTGGGTCGAGAACCCAGTGTTGTCGTAGCGGTTGCGCTCAAGGCGTGCGTAAACCACAGGGAAGCGGTCGGCAGAGAGCACGTCTTGGCGGGCACGGGCGACTTGCGCATCTGCGCTGTAGCGAACGACGCTGGGGTGTGCGTCTATGCGCGATTGCAAGGCGTCCCAAGCTTGCTTTTCATCCAAAGGCAGCGGCACGTTGATGGCACCGCCAAGGCTTTGTGCGTTCAAACTTTCCCACGCGACGGCTGGACCGCCCAAGTTAAGTTGTTCGAGGCGAGAGATGGCCACGCGCTTGGCGGTTTGAGCGTTGGATTGGTCGACTTGGGCCTGCAGCATGCGCGAGCGGACCAAGGTGGCATCGATGGGGGCCGAGACTTCTGCTTCCACGCGTCGGGCCATCAAGGATTCAAAACGGCTGAGGCGTAGTGTGGTTTGCTCGTTGACGCGCAAGCGTTCCACCGCAGAGCGAAAAGCCTGTAAAGCTTCGACCGCTACTAACGCAATGTTTAACTTGGCCTCGTTGAGTTTGGCTTGCGCAGATTTCTCAGCCATCTCAGCCGCCTCGACGGTGGCAGTGAGTTTGTTACCCGCCCACAACTTTTGCTCAACAGCCAAAGTAGATTTGGGCTGCGTGACCTGCTTTGGATCTCTGTTGGTAGGTTTAGCTGTTGTAGCCTGCAGCTCGGGCAACATTTGCTGCCAAGCACCAACGACTTCAAAGCGCGCAGCTTGCGTCTCAGCACGCGCAGCCAAAACCGCAGGGTGATTTGAGAGAATTGACTCTAAAAAACTCTCAACCGAGAAAACTTGAGCATGCGCAGAAAAACAAAGTTGGAGATACAAGCCCCCCAAAAATACAAAAACTTTTTTAATTTTCATGTCCCAAGTAGTTAATTAACTTGGGGTGAATTTTTAGTTTTTGTCGATCTTTTGCATATCGCAAAAAAATATCAATAAATCACAATAAACCGCAACAAACAACTATAAATTGCTATTTATTTGTTATTTCTCCGAGTCTGAAAATTCCAATATTTAAGATTTGCTTGTTTTTATTATTAAATCCAAGCGAGTACCTGATGCGTCAGACGTTAATTTTGATTCAGCATTAAGCTCTTTAATTCTCTTGTGTATGCCTAACATTCCTCGCTTCATAGGGAAGGTATCGGTATCTACATCGAACCCAACTCCGTTATCTTGAACACATATCTTGAGTTCGCTCCCTGTGTCCGAAACTCGAATCTTGCACTCGGTGGCGTGTGAGTGCTTGATTGTGTTGGTAAGCATCTCTTGAATGATTCTTAACGTGTGAATTGTCGTTTGAGGGCTTAAGTGTTCAGAATCAAAATGCTCAATTTCATAGGTAAGCAAGACCCCCACGCCCCGCAGGCTGTGGACGGCACGTTTACAAAACTCTTCCAGCGCGTCTTTAAACGACACATCACCTAAAAACTGGCCACTCACAATGAGGCGCAGATCTTCTAAACAAGCCTGCAAGTCGATAGGGAGGTTTTTGATGGTGATTTGCCCGGTTCTGGCTTGGAGTAGCAAGTTGACTAGTCTGGACCCTAAACCGTCATGAATGTCTTGCAAGATTCGATTGCGCTCCTCGGTCATGGCGTTGTCTGCAATAACTATTCGCTGCTCAGCATGGGCGCACTCGAGTTCTCGCTCGCGTTTAATTAGCTCTACTTCAAGCGTCTCGTTGGCGTTTTCAATGGCAAGGACGTTGCTCGCATGCACGCGCAACAAAATGGCGCCCACAATAATGAGCAAAACGGGCAAAGTGAAATGCGTGAGGAAGATAGGTTCAATCAAAAGCGAGGGTACACCCAACTCCAGTAAGGCGCCATGGTTCTCAATCAAGGGGCCTGCTTGCACACCATAGTCGTGGTACGCGCACAGCGTCGCGATGATTGAGTACCCGAGCAAGACCCAGGTGATGGCGTCCATGTTTCGGTATTTTCGCGACAGCAATATGACAATGGAAATCACGTACAAGAAAATAACGAGGCCAGTCCAGTAAACATCGAGCCAGTATTCAATTTGGGCGCCCAGAATCAGAAAAAGCATTGGAACGCCAAGGGTGCTCAGGACCATAAGTCGGCGAACATGGCGCGACAACCGGACCTCGGCGTACTCAATAAGAAACAAGCTCATGAGCAAAACCAAGCCACCTGTTGATATGTAGAGCAAGAAACGCCATTCCCGCCAAAAGGCCAAATCGAGCTCGGGTGTAAGAGCGAGAGTAAAGAGGGTAGCCCACAAGATGGTTGCACCACCTGAATAAGCAAAAAGGCTACCACTACGAGTGGTAAACCAAAGACTCAACATGAACAGGCCGACGATCCAGCAAAAAATATTTGAGGCTTGCGCCAATGTATTACTGATAAATATGTACTTGCTATGCAGCGCATGCACGATGCTCAGAGGGCCCACGTACACCGAGGGGACGACAAAACCACGTTGATATGAATGAAAGCGAATCTCAATTCGGTTAATTTGATCGCTCAGAAGAAGGTCTTGTGGGATGGGTGCTAGCAATGGTGAATACCATGTGTGGCGAATGCTCGGCGTTGATGCTGGGATGCCAAAGAACCAATGCCCGTTGATATAGAAATCACCACCATGGATAATTTGAGGCGAAAAGAGCGCCAAGTTGGCAGTAGGTCTGTCGTCGATTGCCGGATTGAACTCAAAAGTCACCCGATGCGCACGCAGTTCTGAGGCTTTGTTTTGAAACAGGTAAGGCAGCGATCTGATGGTTGTGGATTGCTCACCCGTCTCACTGCTGGTAATAACGGTCAGTGCTTTTGGGGTGTAGAGCTTTGCTTGCTCTTGATCGATCTGCTTCAACGCACTAAAGGTTCCTATCAAAGCCAAAACGAGCAAGGTGATTGCGCTTGCCCAGCGCAGTAATTTAGAAAAGACCATGTTCGGTCGCTTTACTCAGCGCGCCGGATCGTGTGCCCACTTTGAGTTTTTGATAGATGCGGCGCACATGCTGGTTGACTGTGAAATAGGAAATGTTGAGTTTTTCGGCGATGAGCTTGACGGGCATGGGCGAGCGTAGCTCAATCAGAACTTCATACTCGCGGCGGCTCAGTCCGAGTTTTTCAACCATTTCGTAGTTTGGGCCTACAGGTTGTTGCTGCGGGGTCTCGGTGATTTTTTTAATCAGCAGCTTGGCGACGCTAGGGCTAAGCGGAGAGTTCCCGTTATAAAGAGATACCAATTTTTCAATGAGTTCTTCAGGCTGGTCGTCTTTGAGCAAGTAACCCGAAGCGCCGGCTTCGATGCTTTGCATGACATGGCGCATATCTGCGAGTGATGTTAAAACCATAACTGAAGCGTTTACACATTTGCCTTTAATTTGTCGCATCAAATCTATGCCGCTGACATCTGGCAAGCCAATATCAACGAGATAGACGTCGGCATCTTCAGCAATGAGTTTTTGCGCTTGTTCGTTATTACATGCCGCGCCCACAAGATTACACAGGGGAGAATTTCTAATCAAAGCTGACAAATAATTTGAAACAATAGGATCATCTTCAATAATTACCACTGATATAGCCATTTTCTATCCTGTATTGCTACAAATGCATTGGTCTGGGAGTGCCATTGCTTTGTTGGTTTGAAAGGTTAGCGCATACTCTTTTTATGCGGTCAATTAGTATCTTAGATGCTCGATTTCGTATCAATATTTGTATCCCTTGAATGAATGCACCCATCATTAAAAAACTAACCAACATTTTATCAGTGTACAAACATAGTGGACTTACAGTAGCTGTCACCCCAATTGGGAGTTGACTTCCCCCTCGCACCGAACGTGCCACATCAATTTTTTAACACCTATCCGGATCTTGATTTTCGCTTGAGTTAATCACAATAAATTTGCAAAGTCCTAGGTAATATGGTAAAAACTAAGAAGGAGATCTGGAGATGTCTAGGCGAGCTCACAGGACAGGTGGGGTTAACAGGTAGTTGTTAATCTGGGGTGTTTGGTTATGATTGACGTTTACGTAAACGTAAACTGCAATTTTTCGTTTCATCTTCCGTTTCTCGGAGCATTCCATGTCTGACTTGTCCGCCGAATTCCAAGCCCTTGCCAACTACAAGCCCACGCAAAAAGTGCGCTTTGTCACCGCCGCTTCTTTGTTTGACGGGCACGATGCGGCCATCAACATCATGCGTCGCATCTTGCAGGGCATGGGCGCCGAGGTGATTCATTTGGGCCACAACCGCTCGGTGGACGAGGTGGTCACAGCCGCGCTGCAAGAAGACGTGCAAGGCATTGCCATCAGCTCCTACCAAGGCGGCCACGTGGAGTATTTCAAGTACATGGTGGATTTACTGCGCGCGCGCGGTGGCGAGCACATTCAAGTCTTTGGCGGTGGCGGCGGTGTGATCGTGCCGCCAGAAATTCGTGAGCTGCAAGCCTATGGTGTGACCCGCATTTACAGCCCAGAAGACGGCCAAAAGATGGGCCTGCAAGGCATGATTGGCGAGATGATCATGCGCTGCGACAAAGACTTGTCGGGCCATGCACCCCAAACGCTCAAAGAAATCCAAGGCCACGACGAAATGTCTTGGCGCAAATTGGCACAACTCATCACCGCGCTAGAGAACGGCAAAGCAGATGCCAAATTGGTTGAGGCCGTGCGCCAAGAAGCTGCCAAGCACCAAGTGCCCGTTCTCGGTATCACCGGCACAGGCGGTGCGGGTAAGTCGTCACTGACCGACGAGCTCGTGCGTCGCATCCGTTTGGACCAAGGCGATGCGCTGCGCATTGCCGTGATTTCGATTGACCCCTCACGCCGCAAGAGCGGTGGTGCTTTGTTGGGCGACCGCATTCGCATGAACGCCATCGGCCCTTGGAGCAGCGGTCAGCGCGTGTTCATGCGCTCGCTCGCCACGCGTGACTTTGGCAGCGAGATCAGCGCAGCCCTGCCCGATGTGCTGGCAGCCACCAAGTGCGCAGGATTCGATCTGATCATTGTGGAAACCTCGGGCATTGGCCAAGGTGACGCCGCCATCGTGCCGCACGTGGACGTGCCCATGTATGTGATGACGCCCGAGTTTGGCGCGGCCAGCCAGCTGGAAAAAATTGACATGCTGGACTTTGCGGAGTTTGTGGCGATCAACAAATTCGACCGCAAAGGCGCCAGCGACGCGCTGCGCGATGTGGCCAAGCAAGTGCAGCGCAACAAAGAAGCATGGCACACGCCCACCGAAGAAATGCCGGTGTTTGGCACGATGGCCGCGCGTTTCAACGACGACGGCGTGACTGCTTTGTACCAAGCCCTCAAAGGTCGATTGACCGAGCTGGGCCTCAGCTTCAAAGAAGGTCGTTTGCCATTGGTCAGCGTGCGCCACAGCAGCAACCAAACCCCCGTGGTGCCTGCCGCACGCGCGCGCTACTTGGCCGAAATCACCGACACGGTGCGCGGCTACAAAAAGCGCGCACGCACGCAGGCCAAACTGGCCCGCGAAATCCAACAACTGCGCGAAGCCGCACGCATGTTGGCAGAAGACAAACCAGGCCGTGCCAAAGCCTCAGAAGCTGCCATTGACTTGGCCTTTGCGCGTGAAGAGCATTTAGGCGGCGCCGAGCGCAAGCTGTTGGCCCAATGGCCTGCCATGCAAGCTGCCTACGCAGGCGACGAGTACGTGGTGAAGATTCGCGACAAAGAAATTCGCACCGCGCTCACCACCAAATCCCTCAGCGGCACAGTGATTCGCAAAGTGGCCTTGCCCACCTACGAAGATCAAGGCGAAATTTTGAAGTGGCTCATGCTCGACAACGTGCCCGGCAGCTACCCCTACACCGCTGGCACCTTCGCATTCAAGCGCGAGGGCGAAGACCCCACGCGTATGTTTGCCGGCGAAGGCGACCCGTTCCGCACCAACCGCCGCTTCAAACTGGTGAGCGAGGGCATGGATGCCAAGCGTTTGTCCACCGCATTTGACTCGGTCACGCTCTACGGCAATGACCCAGACCCACGTCCAGACATTTACGGCAAGGTGGGCAACTCAGGCGTGAACGTGGCCACGCTGGACGACATGAAGGTGTTGTACGACGGGTTCGACCTGTGCAACCCCACCACCAGCGTGTCGATGACCATCAACGGCCCCGCACCCTCCATCTTGGCGATGTTCATGAACACCGCGATCGATCAAAACCTCGAGAAGTTCAAAAAGGACAACGGCCGCGACCCGACCGAAACCGAGACCGCGAAGATCAAAGAGTGGGTCATGCAAAACGTGCGCGGCACGGTGCAAGCCGACATCTTGAAAGAGGACCAAGGGCAGAACACGTGCCTCTTCAGCACTGAGTTTTCATTGAAGGTGATGGGTGACATCGCGCAGTACTTTGTGCACAACCAAGTGCGCAACTTCTACAGCGTGTCCATCAGCGGCTACCACATCGCCGAAGCTGGTGCGAACCCGATTTCGCAATTGGCATTCACGTTGTCGAACGGCTTCACCTTTGTGGAAGCCTACTTGGCCCGCGGCATGCACATTGACGACTTTGCGCCAAACCTGAGCTTCTTCTTCAGCAACGGCATGGACCCTGAGTACACCGTGATGGGCCGCGTGGCACGTCGCATTTGGGCAGTGGCCATGAAAGAGAAATATGGCGCAAATGAGCGTTCACAAAAACTCAAATATCACATCCAAACTTCTGGCCGTTCGCTGCACGCGCAAGAGATTCAGTTCAACGACATCCGCACCACGCTGCAAGCGCTGATCGCGATTTACGACAACTGCAACAGCCTGCACACCAACGCGTTTGACGAAGCCATCACCACGCCCACCGAAGACTCGGTGCGCCGTGCCATGGCGATTCAGCTCATCATCAACCGCGAGTGGGGCTTAGCCAAAAACGAAAACCCAAGCCAAGGTGCCTTCATCATCGAAGACCTCACCGAGTTGGTGGAAGAAGCCGTGCTGGCTGAGTTCGAGCGCATTGCCGAGCGCGGCGGTGTGTTGGGCGCCATGGAAACAGGCTACCAACGCGGCAAGATTCAAGACGAATCGATGACCTACGAAATGCTCAAGCACACCGGCGAGCTGCCCATCATCGGCGTCAACACCTTCCGCAACCCGCACGGCGAACAAGTGATGGACAAGCTCGAACTGGCTCGCTCGACCGAAGAGGAAAAGCAAAGCCAGTTGAACCGCTTGAACGACTTCCACGCCCGCCACAAGGCCGAAGCCGAGGTGCAACTGGCACGCCTGCAACAAGCCGTCATCGACAACGCCAACGTGTTTGAGGTGTTGATGGACGCGGTGCGTGTATGTTCACTCGGCCAAATCACCAACGCCTTGTTCGAGGTGGGTGGGCAGTACCGTCGAAATATGTAGTCGGTAATATCGGGGCATGAGTATTCGTCCCCCCTTCACCGCCCCCACCCGTCACACCGACGCCGACAGCGCACTTGCCCAAGTGCAGGCGCTGTACCAAACCAGCCTCGACCACTTGCGCCAAGCCATGCGCGAGTTTGTGGCCGGCACGCACTTTGAACAGCGCGTGCGGGCGTTCTACCCGTTTGTGCGCATCCACACCAAAACCGGCGCATTACAAGCCAACAGCGACGGTGCTGGCCTGAGCTACGGCTTTGTGGCCGAGCCTGGCCGGTACGAGACCACCCTCACCCGCCCCGATTTGTTTGCCACGTATTACCGCGAACAGTTCCGACTGCTGCTGCAAAACCATGGCGGCACGCTGGAAGTGGGCGTGAGCCACCAACCCATCCCTGTGCACTTCTCATTTGCTGACCACGACCACGTAGAAGGCGAGATGAGCGCGGAGCGCCGCCAACTCATGCGCGAGGTGTTTGACCTGCCCGACCTCACTGCGATGGACGACGGCATTGCCAACGGCACGTTTGAGGCGAAAGCGGGCGAACCACAGCCCTTGTCGCTGTTCACCGCCGCACGCATGGACTACTCGCTGCAGCGTCTGCGCCACTACAGCGGCACCAGCCCTGAGCATTTTCAAAACTACGTGTTGTTCACCAACTACCAGTTCTACATCGACGAGTTTGTGCGCTTAGGCCACGAGACCATGCAAGACCCCCACAGCGAATACATCGCGTTTGTGGAGCCCGGCAACGTGGTGACGCGTCGCGTGTGCCTGCCAGCCGAGGCCAACGATGCGCTGGGCAAAGTGCCACCGCGTTTGCCACAAATGCCTGGCTACCACTTGGTGCGCGCAGACCACACTGGCATCACCATGGTGAACATTGGTGTGGGCCCGGCCAACGCCAAAAACATCACCGACCACATTGCCGTGCTGCGCCCTCATGCGTGGCTGATGCTCGGCCACTGCGCGGGTCTGCGCAACACGCAGCAATTGGGCGACTACGTGCTGGCCCATGGCTATGTACGCGAAGACCATGTGCTGGACGAAGAGCTCCCGCTGTGGGTACCCATTCCTGCGCTGGCCGAAATTCAAGTGGCACTAGAGCAAGCCGTGAAAGACGTGACGCAATGCGAAGGCGCCGAGCTCAAACGCATCTTGCGCACAGGCACGGTGGCCAGCACCGACAACCGCAACTGGGAGCTGTTACCAGACAACACACCGCAACGCCGATTCAGCCAAAGCCGCGCAGTGGCGCTCGACATGGAAAGCGCCACGATTGCCGCCAACGGTTTTAGGTTTCGTGTGCCCTACGGCACGCTGCTGTGCGTGAGCGACAAACCGCTGCACGGCGAAATCAAACTGCCAGGTATGGCCAACCACTTTTACCGCGAGCGGGTGGACCAACACTTGCGCATCGGCATGCGAGCCATTGAGTTGTTGCGACAGCAAGGGCCTGCGCAACTGCACAGCCGCAAGCTGCGCAGCTTTGCAGAAGTCGCGTTTCAATAAGCCTTACGCGGCATCACCCATCTTCTCGCCCAAGCGCACACCTTGTGCAGCCTGCCAAGCAGGGTTGAGTGCAATGGTGTGCTTAGGCCACAACAACACCACGGTGGAGCCCAACAAGAAGCGACCCATTTCCTCACCCTGCTTCAAGCTCAGGTCTTGGTCGTCATAGGTCCACTCACGCACGGTGCCAGGGCGGGGTGGGTTGACCACGCCATGCCATGGTGTGGCCATGCTGCCCACGATGGTGGCGCCCACGAGTACCAGCACGTATTGCTGAGGCTTTTCACCTGAGGCCGCGGGCATGTCAAACACACACACCACACGCTCGTTGCGCGCAAACAAGCCGGGCACGCCGCGGGCTGTGGCGGGATTGACCGAGAACAAATCACCGGGCACATGAATCATGCGGCGCAAGCGTCCAGCGCTGGGCATGTGGATGCGGTGGTAGTCCTTGGGGCTGAGGTAAATCGTGGCGAACTCGCCATCTTGGAATTGCGCAGCCAATGTGGCGTCACCACCCACCAGCGCTTGCGTGCTGTAGCTGTGGCCTTTGGCTTGAAACACTTGGTCGCCGTCAATGTGGCCCAGTTGGCTGATGGCACCGTCCACAGGGCACACAAACGCCGCATCGGCCAAGGGGCGAGCGCCTGGCTTGAGGGCACGGGTGAAGAAATCGTTGAAGCACGCGTACTGCGTGATGTCGGGCTGAGCGGCCTCGTCCATGTTGACTTGGTACTTGCCAACGAACCACTTGATCAAAGCATGTGTCCACTTGCCGCAACGCGCACGCGCCACAGCACCTGCGAATTGCGTGAGCCACTGCTTGGGCAGGATGTGTTGCAAAGTCACAAAGGTTTTTTCATTCATCTTGCAATTTTAGGCGTGCAAAATAGCACCATGAGTACCCCACTTTTTGAATGCAAGCACCTTCTCAAACGCTACGGTGACAACACCGTCGTCAACGACGTGTCTTTCAACATCGCACCCGGCGAATGCTTGGGCGTGATTGGCCCCAACGGCGCAGGCAAAACCACCACGCTGCGCATGTGCCTCGGCCTTGCACAGCCCGATGGCGGCACCATCCACGCGTTTGGTTTGTCCATGCCCGATGACGCGCTGGCCATCAAAGCGCGCTTAGGGGTAGTGAGCCAGTTCGACACGCTCGACCCCGACTTCACCTGCGCCGAAAACTTGGTGGTGTTTGGCCGTTACTTTGGGATGAAGAAGGCTGACATCCAAGCACGCATTCCGCAGCTGCTGGAGTTTGCTGCGCTCTCGCACAAAGCCAACGCCAAACCGGGCGAGCTGTCGGGCGGCATGAAGCGCAGACTCAGCCTTGCGCGCGCCCTCATCAACAACCCCGATTTGCTGCTGCTGGACGAGCCCACCACCGGCCTTGACCCGCAAGCGCGCCACCTGATGTGGGAGCGTTTGCAACAGCTGCTGCAACAAGGCAAATCGATTTTGCTGACCACGCACTTCATGGATGAAGCCGAGCGTTTGTGCAACCGACTGTTGGTGCTCGACCACGGTAAAAAAATTGCCGAAGGCACACCGCGCGATTTGATTGCCCAACACCTGGAACCCGATGTGGTGGAGGTCTACGGCAACGGCGCATTGGCATTGGTCAGCAGCCCCATTGCCGCTTTGGCACAACGCGTGGAAACCAGCGGTGAGACCGTGTTTTTCTACACCCAAGATGCAGCTGTTTTGCTGCAGGCGCTCAGCGCCCACGCAGGCCTGCGCACGCTGCACCGCCCTGCCAACTTGGAAGACTTGTTTTTGAAAATGACCGGACGCCAAATCCGCGAGGAAGGCTAAGCGCGATGAACACCTATTTCCGTTTCTGGCCCGTCTTCTTGCGCAACCTCTTGGTGTGGCGCAAGCTCGCCATTCCGAGCCTCGTGGCCAACATTGCCGAACCCTTGATGTGGCTGGTGGCCTTTGGCTACGGCATGGGCGCCTTAGTAGGCGAGGTGACTTTGGACGAACAAAAAGTGCCCTACATCTTGTTCTTGGCCAGTGGCTCGATTTGCATGAGCGCCATGAACGCCGCCACGTTTGAAGCGCTGTACTCGGCCTTCTCGCGTATGCATGTGCAAAAAACATGGGACGGCATCTTGAACGCACCCATGCGTTTGGACGACGTGCTCTTGGCCGAAATGTTGTGGGCCGCTTTCAAAGCACTGTTCACCATCACCGCCATCTTGGGCGTCATGGCGGCGCTGGGCATCACGCAAAGCTGGAAGCTCTTGGCCGCGTGGCCCATCCTCTTGTGCGTGGGCATCACCTTCAGCTGCATTGCGCTCATCTTCAATGCGCTAGCCAAAGGCTACGACTTCTTCACCTACTACTTCACGCTGTTCCTCACCCCCATGATGTTCTTGAGCGGCGTGTTCTTTCCGCGTGATCAGTTGCCCGGCATCGTGCGCGACATCTCAGAGTGGCTGCCCCTCACGCAAGCCATTGCCTTAGTCCGCCCTTTGTTTCTAGACCAATGGCCTGTCAACCCAGCACTGCACTTAGGCGTGTTGGCGGCCTATGCACTTGTAGGTTGGAAGATTGCCCTGCACCTGACGAAGAAGCGCTTTCGCGCCTAACTACCGTAAGTGAGTTGGCTTGGGGCGGCTGACGATTTCTGGTACTCCAGCATGAGGAAGCCGCCCCAAGTCAATTCGCTGGAGTGTAAGAAATTAACGCACGTCAGCCAAACGCAACCCTTCCCCCGCTAATATTGATTTATTAATTCAACCGACAAAACAAGGATCGCAAAATGAGCATTCAAACCGTAGGCATCATCGGCGCCGGCACCATGGGCAATGGCATTGCGCAAGCCTGTGCCGTGTCTGGCGTGAACGTGGTGATGGTCGACATCTCTGACGCTGCCGTGGCCAAAGGCCTCGCCACCGTGTCGGGCAGCTTGGACCGGTTGATCAAGAAAGAAAAAATCACCGAAGCCGACAAAGCTGCAGCCCTGTCGCGCATCCAAACCAGCACCAGCTACGACGACCTGAAAAGCGCACAACTCGTCATCGAGGCGGCGACTGAGAACTACGACCTCAAGGTCAAAATCGTCAAGCAGCTCGACGCCATGTTGGCACCCGAAGCCATCATCGCGTCCAACACCTCATCCATTTCCATCACCAAGCTGGCCGCCGTCACCACACGTGCCGACCGATTCATTGGCATGCACTTTTTCAACCCCGTGCCCATGATGGCCTTGGTCGAAATCATCCGTGGTTTGCAAACCTCAGACGCCACACACGCAGCTGTGCACGACCTGTCCACCCGTTTGGGCAAGAGCCCCATCACTGTGAAGAACGCGCCGGGCTTTGTGGTCAACCGCATCTTGGTGCCCATGATCAACGAGGCCTTCTTTGTGTTGGCCGAAGGTGTGGCCACCGCCAAAGACATTGACGCCGGCATGATGCTGGGCTGCAACCAGCCCATCGGCCCCTTGGCCTTGGCCGACATGATTGGTCTGGATGTGTGCCTGGCTGTGATGGACGTGTATTTGCAAGAGTTTGGCGACAGCAAATACCGTGCGTGCCCCTTGCTCAAAGAGATGGTGGCCGCAGGCCAACTGGGCCGCAAAACAGGCCGCGGCGTCTACACCTACTGAGATACGTCACGCCGCTGCATCACACGCATCGCCATGAAGTACGCCCTGCTCTCCGACATACACAGCAACTTGCATGCGCTCGACGCGTGCTTGGCGCATGCGCAAACCCAAGGCGTGGATCGTATTGCCATCTTGGGTGATGTGGTGAGCTACGGCGCCTTTCCCGCTGACGTGGTGGCACGTTGCCAAGCGCTTCAAAAAGACGGCGCGATCGTACTGCGGGGCAACCACGAAGAACTGATTCAAACCCACAACATAAACACAGCCAGCCCCAACCCCTCATTGGGCAGCCAAACGGCGCAATGGACACATGACCAGCTGTCGCCCGCACAACGCTTTTGGCTTGAAATTTTGCCGCTCACCGCACAGGTCGAACACATGCTGCTGGTGCATGCCAGCGCCGATGCGCCCGATCTTTGGCGTTATGTGAACGACGAACGCACGGCAAGCTTAAGCCTAGACGCCGCGTGCACCCACCCCGATGTGCGTTACGTGTTTGGTGGCCATGTGCACCACCAGTCGCTGTACTACCGAGGCACAGGCCGTCAGCTGATGGCTTTCAAGCCCACATCGGGCGTGCCGATTCCCACGCCCAAACATCGGCAGTGGATTGCCACCATTGGCTCGGTGGGCCAGCCGCGCGATGGCAACCCACGCGCGATGTATGCGGTGTTTGATAGCTCGGCTTGCAAACTGACCTTTCACCGCGTGGCCTACGACCACCGCGCTGCCGCTCGTGCCGTGCGCGAAGCCGGCTTGCCAGAATACTTTGCCCAACGCTTGGAGACCGGCAAATGAAACGCTTAACTGCAGGCACTGAGCTAGACGGCTTTCGCATTGGCGCTTGTTTGCACGCCGGTGGCATGGCGCACATTTACGAAGTGACCTATACAGACGCACGCCCCGCCCCATTTGACATGGTGATGAAGGTGCCGCGCATGACTGCTAGCGATGGTGCCGAAAACATCGTGGGATTCGAAGTCGAACACCAAATTTTGCAAGTGCTGCACGGCACGCATGTCCCCCGCTTTGTGGCGGCCGGTGATTTGATCAGCTTGCCCTATTTGGTGATGGAGCATGTACGAGGCCAAACCTTGCAACAAGTGCTGGATGCGCACACACACGAACGCACGCAGACCAGCGTGGCCGACATCTCACGCATGGGCGCCGCCATCGCCCGTGCCGCGCACAGCCTGCACCAACAAAACACCTGCCACCTTGATATCAAACCTGCCAATGTGTTGATGCACCCCGACGGCCATGCGGTGCTGTTGGACTTTGGCTTGTCCTGCCACGCGCACTACCCCGACCTGCTGGCTGAAGAGCTGCGCAAAGCCGTGGGCTCGCCCGCGTGGATTGCCCCCGAGCAAGTGGTGGGCGTGCGTGGCGACCCCCGCAGCGACATCTTTGCCATCGGCGTGATGTTGTACGAGCTGGCCACGGGAGAGCTGCCTTTTGGCAACCCACAAACCCAAGGCGGCATGCGACAGCGTTTGTGGATGGACCCAACACCGCCTCGCCGCTTGCGCGACGACTTGCCCGAATGGTTGCAAGAAGTGGTGCTGCGCTGCCTAGAGCCCGAGGCTGCCAAGCGTTACCCATCGGCGGCGCATTTGGCGTTTGACCTTGAACACCCCGAACAGGTGAAGGTGACCAAACGTGGCAAGCAACTGCAAAGCACACCGTTTTTCACACACGTCAAACGCTGGCTCAAAGCGGCTGGCATGCACTACCAGCCCAGCCCGTTGCCGTCGCAGCAAATTGACGAAGTGCCGATTTTGATGGTGGCCGTGCCGCACCTGGACGTGAGCGACGCCACGCTGTACTCGCTGCGTCAAGCGGTGGCGCGCTCGCTGGGCATTCGTCCCGGCGCGCGCTTGGCGGTGGTCACGGTGATATCACCCAACCAAACCAGCGCCACGGAAAGCATCAAAAGCGAAACCTCGGTGCACCGCCAATACCTCACCATGCTGCACCAATGGGCACAGCCACTGGACTTGGAACAACACCAAACCTCCTTTCACGTACTGGAGGCCAGCGATGTGGCCAACGCCATCGTGCGCTACGCCGAGGGCAATAACGTGAGCATGATCGTCATGGGCGCGGCCACGCATGGTTTGCAGATGCAACGCTTTGTGGCCACCGTGCCCATCAAGGTGGCGATGGAAGCACCTTGCACGGTGATTTTGGTGAAGCAGGCGCTGCCGTTTGAGCACCTGATGGGCTGATCCATCGCGTCAGTCGACCTTGGCGCCAGACACCTTCACCACCTGCGCCCACTTCTTGTGTTCGACATCAATGAACTTGGCAAAGTCTTCAGGGGTGTTGCCGCCGGGGATGGCGCCTTGTGCCAAGAGCTTCTCCTTCACGACAGGCGTACCCATGGCCTTGGCTGTCTCTTGTTGGATGCGACGCACGACGTCTGCTGGCGTACCTGCAGGCGCTAACAAGCCGAACCATGAACTCGCCTCATAGCCTTTCAGCGTAGGGCCGCCGGCCTCTTCAATCGTAGGCAAATCGGGCATGGCTTCTGAGCGCTGGGCGCTGCTGACTGCCAACGCTTTGAGCTTGCCAGACTTGATGTGTGGAATGGCAGAGGGCAGGTTATCAAACATCACATCCATAGAGCCGCCCAACAAGTCAAGGATGGCGGGGCCAGAGCCCTTGTAGGGGAAGTGAACCATGTAGGTACCGCTCATGCTTTTGAACAGATCACCCGCCAGATGAATGGACGTGCCGTTGCCGCTGGATGCCATGTTGAGCTTGCCTGGATTGGCTTTGGCATATGCAATGAAATCCATCACAGAATTGATGTTGCGAGCTTTGGCCATGTCGGCGTTGAGCACCATGACATTGGGCACACCCGCCACCACAGTGATAGGTGCAAAGTCTTTGATCGGGTCAAACGGCAACTTGCTATACAGCGCGCGATTGATGCCATGCGTTCCCACAGTCCCCATCAGCAGCGTGTAGCCATCGTTGGACGACTTCGCCACGATATCAGCACCTAAGTTGCCACCAGCGCCGGCTTTGTTTTCTACAAAGAAGGTTTGACCGAATGCGCGCGTCAACTCTGGCGCAATCGCACGGGCCAAAATATCGGTGGTGCCCCCTGGTGCAAACGGCACCACAATGCGCACGGGTTTGCTGGGCCACGCCTGCTGTGCATGGGTCGCACCGCCGATCAACAACATGGCGGTAAACAAAGATGCTTGCGTGAATCGACGGCGGTGCAGTGTCATGGTGGATCCTTGATGTTTGACAGATTCATGTTGCCATTCACACGAGGTTACAACTGTCACCTCTGCTTCGAAATTCGTCCGTGTTTACCCCATTAAAAAAGCCACCCGAAGGTGGCTTTTTTTTCAACCAAACGAAGTATTTGGCTTAGTCTGCGTATACGCCAGCAGCCTGAATGATCGGGCCCCACTTGGCGATTTCTGAGGACACAAATTTCTTGTGGTCAGCAGCATCGGTGCGCTTGTCGGTGACGATGACCGCGCCCAAAGCTTCTTGCTTCTTGATGAACTCTGGGTCTTTCAAAGCAGTTTTCAAGGCTGCGTTGATCTTGGCTGTCACATCAGCAGGCGTACCTTTAGGGGCATACAAACCATGCCAAATGGTGACTTCAAAACCTTTGATGCCAGACTCTTGCATCGTAGGCAAGTGCTTCAAAGCCGGTGTGGTCAAACGCTTGGCAGTGGTCACAGCAAACGCCTTGACGGTTTTGCCTTCGATTTGGCTGGTGGTGTTGGTGCTTTGGTCGCACAACAAATCAATCTGACCACCCATCAAGTCGTTCATGGCAGGTGCTGTGCCTTTGTAGGGCACTGTGGTCATGTCGGTTTTGATCGCGCTTTGGAACAACAAACCGCAGAGGTGAGAGGCAGCGCCCAAACCAGCGTTACCCAAGTTGACCTTGCCTTTGTTTTGTTCAATCCAAACAGCCAACTCTTTGTAGTTGTTGGCAGGCAATGTGGGACGGCCGATCAAAGTCATGGGGACTTCGTTGACCATGCCCAAGTATTCAAAATCATCGGTGGTGTTGTAAGGCATCTTGCGATACAAAGCAGGCGATGTGGCCATGCCAATGTGGTGCAACAACACGGTGTGGCCGTCTTGAGGGGCTTTGGCAACTTTGTTGGCGCCAATCGTGCCACCAGCACCTGCCACGTTTTCAACCACCACGTTGGCACCCAAAGGCTTGCGCATGGCTTCAGCCAAGTCACGTGCCACGCGGTCGGTTGGACCACCTGCCGTGAACGGCACCACGATGGTGACCGGCTTATCTTTGACAGGGAAATCGGCAGCATGGGCGCCGGTCAATGCGGCGACGGCCAGCAAACTTAAAGTGAACAGTTGTTTCATGGGTGACTCCTCTTAATAATTCCCCATACTAAAGCACTATTGACAGTTTCGCCATTTCGGTTTTCACGTAAGGGCTTTCCTTGGTGTTCATCAAAGAAAGCGCCCATACCGTATTCACTGGTAAGTCCGCGCGTCTTCAATGACCTTGCCGTCGTTGGGCAAACTACCTTCGGCCACCATCGTCACTTCAGCGCGTAGCTTGGTGATGTCGCGCACGGCGTCGCTAATTTTTTGAACCAACCCATCCGCATCTTGCGCTTCAACTTTGAGGCTCATTTGGTCGTTGGCCATTTCGCCCGTGACCACCAAACGCGCACGTTTGATTTCGGGAAAGCGTTTGACCACCTCGGCGACTTGGCCCGGATGCACAAACATACCGCGCACTTTGGTGGTTTGATCGGCACGGCCCATCCACCCTTTGATACGCACATTGGTGCGACCTGTGGGGCAATGGCCAGGCAGTACAGCAGACAAATCGCCGGTACCAAAACGGATCAAGGGGTAATCGGAGTTGAGCGACGTCACGACCAATTCACCCACTTCGCCTTCAGGCACAGGATCGCCCGTGCCTGGCCGCACGATTTCAACGATCACACCTTCGTCGAGTACCAAGCCTTCCCGGGCTTCGGTCTCGTACGCAATCAAGCCGAGATCAGCTGTGGCATAGCACTGATAACCCGCAATGCCGCGCTCGGCCAACCAATCGCGCAAACTGGGTGGAAACGCTTCGCCCGACACCAGAGCCTTGGTTACGGTGGGCAACTTGACGCCCATCTCGGCAGCTTTTTCAACAATGATTTTCAAAAAGCTGGGTGTGCCGATGTAGCCCGCAGGCTTTAACTCAGCCATGGCGCCCACTTGCTGCTCGGTCTGGCCTGTGCCGCCCGCAAACACAGTGCAGCCAAGGGCGTGCGCGCCAGTTTCCATCATCGAGCCCGCAGGCGTGAAGTGGTAGCTGAAGCAGTTGTGAATCAACTCATTCGAGCGAAAGCCTGCGGCGTAAATGGCTCGAGCCATGCGCCAGTAGTCTGCGCGCGCGCCTTCGGGCTCATAAATGGTGCCGGGGCTGGCAAACACGCGTGGCATGGCTTTGCCAAAACCAATGGCGGCGAAGCCGCCAAACACATTGGTGGCGCGTTGTTCTTGCTGCTGCGCCAACAACTCGTATTTGCGGATCACGGGCAGTTTGGCCAGCGCTTCGCGGCTCGTGATGCTGGCAGCGTTTACACCAGCCAATGACTTGGTGAATGCAGGTGAATGTTTTTGTGCGTGCGCAATTTGCGCAGGCAAAGCAGACATGAGCGCAGCTTCGCGCTCGGCTGCATTGCGGATTTCGAGTGCGTCGTAATGGTTGGACATGGCGGCTCCTCTTACGCCAACCAACGCTTGCGGCGCTTGTAGCTCTTGGCGTCTTTGAAGCTCTTGCGCTCGCCACCACCCATGCCGAGGTAAAACTCTTTCACGTCTTCGTTGTTGGCCAAATCAGCAGCTGCGCCATCCATCACGATGCGGCCCGACTCCATGATGTAGCCGTAGTCGGCGTACTTCAAAGCCATGTTGGTGTTTTGCTCAGCAATGAGGAAAGTGACTTTTTCTTTTTCGTTCAAGTCTTTGACGATGTTGAACACCTCTTCCACGATTTGTGGCGCCAAGCCCATCGACGGCTCGTCGAGTAACACCATGTTGGGGTTGGCCATGAGGGCGCGGCCAATCGCGCACATTTGCTGCTCGCCACCCGAGGTGTAGGCGGCTTGCGATGTGCGGCGTGTTTTCAAACGTGGGAAGTAGTTGTAGACCTTCTCCAAGTTGGCTTCGATCTCGCTTTTGCTGGAGCGCGTGTAGCTGCCAGTCAACAAATTTTCTTCAATGGTCAAGTGGGCAAAACAGTGACGACCCTCCATCACTTGCACCACGCCGCGCTTGACCAAGTCTGCGGGCGTGAGGTTTTCGATGCGCTCGCCACGCAACTCGATGCTGCCCTTGGTGACCGCGCCACGCTCGCCTTGCAATAGGTTGGAAATCGCGCGCAAGGTCGTGGTTTTGCCAGCGCCATTACCGCCTAGCAAAGACACGATGCTGCCTTCAGGCACATTGAGCGACACGCCCTTGAGCACCAAGATGACGTGGTTGTAAATGACTTCAATGCCATTGACGTTGAGAATGATGTTTGAAGCGTTCATGGATAACCTTTGTGAATCAACTGAAAGACGCGTCAATCAGACCGGTCTTTCAGTTGATGGCTCACGCCTCAGCGTGAACCATCAAACACAATCACCTCAAAGGGTTGATCAAGATTGGCAATCCGCAGCTGTGCGACGGGTCATCTTCTTGTCAGCCAGGTACTTGTCAGCACCGGCCTTGATCATGGGCTTCAAGATTTGCTCGTCGGCTTGAATGAAGTCAGACGAGAAGCTCCACTTGCTACCGTCCCACGTCTGAACGCGCGCAGAGCTCGAGCCCATGTGGTCAGCACATGATGTCGACAGCGGTTGCATGATGCCGGTGAAGCCCATAGCGTCTAAACGCTTTTGGTCAAGCGCCAAGTTTTCCATGCCCCAACGCACTTGCTCGCCAGTCATGACTTTGCCTTTGCCAAAGCGCTCTTGCGCACGGCGCACAGCTTCGACGCTGAGCATTGAAATGATCACACCACGTGTGTAGAGCACTTGACCCACTTCGTCTTTGGGACCAGAACCTTGGTTCTTGCCATGCACATGCTTCAAGATGTCTTGGATGACTTTGGGCTGCGTGCCCGATGTGTTCAAAGCCAAGGCGTTGTAGCCTTTGGCGCCTTCGCCCACGTCTTTGACGTCAGGTTCGGCACCCGCCCACCACACGCCATACATCTTGTCGCGAGGGTAGCCTGTGGCTTGGGCTTCTTTCAAAGCTGTCGAGTTCATCACGCCCCAGCCCCACAACATCACGTAGTCAGGACGGCTTTGACGCACTTGCAACCAAGCTGACTTCTGCTCGACGCCAGGCGCCGTGACAGGGATGAGTTGCAATTCAAAACCATGCATCCTGGCGCGCTCTTGCAAGACAGGAATAGGCTCTTTACCGAACGGTGAGTCGTGATAAACCAAGGCGATTTTCTTGCCCTTGAGCTTATCCAAGCCGCCTTCTTTTTTACCCAAATGCTGCACCAAGATGTCAGCGCCGGTCCAGTAGCTGCCCATCAACGGGAAGTTCCACTTGAAGGCCATGCCGTCTTGTGCGATCGACAGGCCATAGCCCAAGGTGATCAAAGGCACTTTGTCCGCCGCTACTTTTTCTGTCAACGCAAACGTGATGCCCGTGGCTTGTGGATCAAACACGCTCACGCCCGGACGACCTTTCATACGCTCGTAGCACTCCACACCACGGTCGGTGGCGTAGCCTGTTTCGCACTCTTCAAACGTGATCTTCACGCCGTTGATGCCGCCATCGCGGGCATTGATGAGCTTGAGGTAATCCTGTTTGCCGTTGGCCCACGGAATACCGTTGGGCGCATAGGGGCCTGTGCGGTAGGACAGCAGTGGGAAAAACTGCTCTTTCGCCTGAGCCTGAACTGGGGTAGCAACCAGTGAAGTCGCAGCAGTTGCCAAAGCGGCCACGGCCAAAATCAAATCACGTATCTTCATACTTGTCTCCTTGAAAAATCAACACTCACACAAAAACAGAAACGCTCAACCGCGTTAATGGGGGAAAGGCCAAATACGCAATTTTTGTTTGGCAATCGCCCACAACTTAGCGAGGCCATGCGGTTCAACGATGAGGAACCACACAATCAACCCACCAAAGATCATTAGCTCAGCGTGCGACACACCCGCTGTGGAAATCTCAAAGCCCATGAGACCCGCCAAGACCGGCAAAATTTGGCTCAAGGCAATCGGCAACAAGGTAATGAAAGCCGCCCCCAAGAAGCCACCCAAGATGGAACCTAAGCCACCGATGATCACCATGAAAAGCAAGCGAAATGAGATGTCCACTGAAAACGCAGCTGGCTCCCACGCGCCCAAGTAAACAAAGGCCCACAGCGCACCCGCCACGCCCACGATGAACGAACTCACAGCGAACGCGCTCAGCTTGGCGTACATCGGGCGAATACCAATCACCGCGGCGGCGACGTCCATGTCCCGAATCGCCATCCACTCACGACCGACGGCACTGCGGACCAAGTTTTTGGCAAGCAAGGCAATGACCATCAACACACCGAGGCACAACCAATATTTGCTCAAGGCGCTGTCAATCGGCAGACCAAACACTTGCAACTCAGACACAGACACGGAGCCCGAAGGTGAATCATTGGTCAGCCACTTGATGCGCAAAAACATCCAGTCACTGAAGAACTGTGCGGCCAGTGTGGCCACCGCCAAATACAGTCCCTTGACACGCAAACTGGGCAGGCCGAACAAGATGCCAAACAGCGTGGCACACAAGCCCCCCAAGATGAGCGCGGGAATCAAAGGCAGACCAGGAATGCGCACAAAGAAGTTGTAGGCCCCGTAAGCCCCGACCGCCATGAAAGCGCCAGAGCCCAAAGAAATTTGACCGCAGTAACCCACCAAAATATTCACGCCCAGCGCAGCCAAAGACATGATCAAGAACGGGATCAGGATGGCGCGAAAGAAGTAATCGGAAGCCAACAAGGGCACCACCGCAATGGCGAACACCAGCAGCAGCGCCATGACGATGCGGTCTTGCCGGATCGGCAGAATTTGCTGGTCGGCACGGTAAGTGGTTTTGAATTGACCGTTTTCTCTGTAGAACATAACTAACCTTTAATGATCTTTTAGCTTCGACACGCTTCGCTTAACTTAGCTTTGCTAAGTTAGTCTGCGCTGAAAAATTATTGAGTGCGTATTTCATACGCGATCAATAATTTTTTCGCCAAACAAACCTTGCGGACGAATCAGCAAAAAGCCCAACGCCAGCACATAGGCAAACCAAATCTCGATGCCGCCACCCACAAAGCCGCCCAGATACACCTCGGACAATTTCTCACCCACGCCAATGATTAAGCCGCCGATGATGGCGCCAGGAACAGAGGTAAGCCCACCCAAAATCACCACAGGCAGCGCACGCAAAGCGACGGTGGCCAGAGAAAACTGCACGCCCAACTTGCTGCCCCAAATCATGCCGGCCACTAAAGCAACCACGCCGGCCACACACCACACAATCATCCAGATGCGGTTGAGCGGAATGCCAATCGACTGGGCCGCTTGGTGGTCATCCGCCACCGCACGCAAGGCGCGACCCGTGGCTGTCTTTTGGAAGAACACCGTCAACAAGCCCACCAGCGCAGCTGCGATGAGTGCGGCATAAAAGTCTTCTTTGTTCACCAAGACGCCGCCTTGAAACATGCCTTCCAAAATAAAGACGGGGTCTTTGGGCATGCCGATGTCAATTTTGTAAATGCTGCTGCCAAACAAAGTCTGCCCCAGACCTTCAAGGAAGTAAGCAATACCGAGCGTGGCCATCAGCAAGGTCGCGCCTTCTTGGTTGACCAAGTGGCGCAACACCAAGTACTCCACAGCCCAGGCCACGACAAACATCACCACCGCTGCCATGGCAAAAGCCAACACATTGGCCATCAGCAAGCTGTCCACACCTGTCCACTGGGGAATCCACTCTGAAAAACGAGCCATCGACAGCGCGCCAAACAGCACCATCGCGCCTTGCGCAAAGTTGAAGACACCTGAGGCTTTGAAAATGAGCACAAAGCCCAAAGCTACCAGTGAATACAACATACCCGCCATCAAACCACCGAGCAGTGTTTCTAAAAAGAATGCCATCTTTAAATCCTTGTTCGTGCGAGTTCGTTCAGTGCGACGTGCCGAGGTAAGCGCTGATGACTTCCTCGTTGTTACGCACCTCATCGGGGGTGCCGTCGCCGATCTTTTTGCCGTAGTCGAGCACAACCACGCGATCAGAAATATCCATCACCACACCCATGTCATGTTCGATCAACACGATGGTGGTGCCGAACTCGTCGTTCACATCCAAGATGAAGCGACACATGTCTTGCTTTTCTTCGACGTTCATGCCGGCCATAGGCTCGTCGAGCAACAACACCTGTGGCTCAAGCGCCAGCGCACGGCCCAAGTCAACGCGCTTTTGCAAACCATAGGGCAGTTGGCCCACTGGCGTTTTGCGAAAGGCTTGAATTTCCAAAAAGTCGATGATGCGTTCCACCTTTTCGCGGTGCATCATTTCTTCTTTTTCAGCAGGGCCAATACGCAAGGCTTGCATGAGGAGGTTGCTCTTCATGCGCAGGTTACGGCCAGTCATGATGTTGTCGAGCACGCTCATGCCTTTGAACAAGGCCAAGTTTTGAAAGGTGCGCGCAATGCCCATGGTGGCCACTTGATGGCTGTCCATGTGCCCGAAAGTTTGTCCACGGAAAGTGATGGAACCTTCTTGCGGTGCGTACACGCCGTTGATGCAGTTGAGCATCGAGCTTTTGCCCGCGCCATTGGGGCCAATGATGGCGCGCACTTCGTGCTCTTTGACGTTGAACGAAATATCGGTCAAGGCTTTCACGCCACCGAAGCGCAGGCTGATGTTTTTGACGTCAAGGATGACGTCGCCGATTTTCTTACTCATGCTGCTTTCCCCACAGGCGCGAATGTTTTGGCGTCGGACAGCTTGAGCGTGGCGCTCACGCTGCCGGTGCGACCGTCTTCAAACTTCACCAAGGTTTCAATGAATTGCTCGGTCGCGCCGTTGTACAGGGCGCCCACCAAGGCGTCGTACTTTTCGGCAATGAAGCCGCGGCGCACCTTGTTGGTACGGGTGAGTTCGCCGTCGTCAGCATCGAGTTCTTTGTGCAACACGAGGAAGCGGCTCACTTGGCTACCAGCCAACAGTTCGTCTGCGGCCAAATCGGCGTTGACCTTCTCGACGCACTCTTTGATCAACTGATACACCTCTGGCTTTTGCGCCAAGTCGGTGTAGCCAGCGTAAGGCAAGTTGCGGCGCTCAGCCCAGTTACCCACCGCGTCCATGTCGATGTTGATCATCACGCACACTTTTTCGCGTTGATCGCCATAGGCCACCACCTCTTTGATGTGCGGAAAGAACTTCAGTTTGTTCTCGACGTACTTCGGAGCAAACATGGCACCGTCGTTGACGCCGCCTTTGATGCGGCCCACGTCTTTGACGCGGTCGATGATCTTCAAATGGCCGTGCGCATCCAAGAAGCCCGCATCGCTGGTGTGGTACCAACCATCGGCGGTCAACACCTCAGCTGTGGCTGCATCGTTCTTGTAATAGCCCTTGAGCAAGCCGGGCGACTTGACCAAGATCTCGCCGTTGTCAGCCACTTTGATTTCCACGCCCGCACAAGGCACGCCTACGGTGTCGGCATGTGCTTCGTGGTCAGGCTGCAAGCAGACGAACACGGCAGTTTCGGTCGAGCCGTAGAGTTGCTTCAAGTTCACGCCAATGGCGCGGTAAAAGCTAAACAAGTCTGGGCCAATCGCTTCACCTGCGGTGTAGGCCACGCGCACGCGGCTGAGCCCCAAGTTATTGCGCAGCGGGCCGTACACAAAGAAGTTACCCAATGCATAGAGCAATCCACCCAGCAAACCAATGGACTTGCCATCCATTTTGGTGGGGCCATATTTTCGGGCCACGTCCATGAAGTAATTGAACATACCGCGCTTGGGCGCGCTGGCGTCCTCCATGCGAATCATCACGCTGGTGAGCAAACCTTCAAACACGCGGGGTGGCGCGAAGTAGTAAGTGGGTCCGATTTCTTTCAAGTCGATGGTGACGGTGGCAGCAGACTCGGGGCAGTTCACCACGTAGCCGCAATACAACCACTGGGCGTAGCTGAAAATGTTTTGGCCAATCCAAGCAGGCGGCAAATAAGCCAACACGTCTTCGTGCGAGCTGAGCTTGTCAAACAAGGCGCCAGCTTCGGCACGGTTGATGAGAGAGTTGTGTGTGTGCACCACGCCTTTGGGGTTGCCTGTGGTGCCGGAAGTAAAGAACATGGCGCCCACGTCATCGGTGTGCGCTTTTTCAACTTCGTCTTTGTAAAAGTCAGGGTGTTGCTTGGCAAACACCTCGCCAGCGGCGAGCAACTCTTCAAGCGAAGCCAAGCCTGGCTCATCGTATTTACGCAAGCCGCGCGGGTCATCAAAAAAGATATGAGCGATTTGTGGGCATTGCGCGCGAATCTCAAGCAGCTTGTCGACTTGCTCTTGGTCTTCGACCACACAGAAGCGCACTTCGGCGTTGTTGAGTGGGAAAACGCACTCAGGGCCCGCCGCATCTTGGTACAAAGGAATAGGGATGGCACCCAAAGATTGCGCGGCCAACATGGTGGCGTAAAGGCGGGGACGGTTGGAGCCGATGACCACCAAATGCTCGCCGCGTGTGAGGCCAGCTTGGTGCAAGCCGCACGCCATGTGCTCTACCAAGTTGGCCATGTCTGCCCACGTGGTGGTTTGCCAAATGCCGTATTCCTTCTCGCGCATGGCGGGCGCTGCGGGGCGCTCGCTGGCATGCTTGAGTAACAGTCGTGGGAACGTGGTCTGCATTCCTAATCCTTGCTTTGTGTGTCGACAAAAAATCGTGGCGCGCAGGTGGCGCGCTTTTGATGTTGGCGCGATCGTAGGCCTGGGTTTGACGCTAAGTTGTCGTTTCGACGACAATTTAGGGAAGACACCTAGCGGGACTTACCCGAGTCTGACTTTTCACTTGAACACTCACCATGGCTTTAGAACCAAGCGTTTACCAACGTCGCCGCGCACTCACCGACGAAGAGCTCAAACTCATTCCGTGGTTTGGCTTGCTCAAAGATGGCGAGCGCAAACGCATCGCGTCTCAACTGGTCGTGAGCGACCCCATGCCTGGCGACTATGTGTGTCGCGTAGGACGCAAAGCCACCTATTGGTTTGGGGTGGTCGAGGGACTGCTGAAAATGAGCACAGACAGCGCCAGCGGGCGCACCATCACCTTCACAGGCGTGCCGCCTGGCGGCTGGTTTGGCGAAGGCACGGTGCTCAAACATGAGAGCTACCGCTACAACATCATGGCCTTGCGTCGCAGCGTGGTGGCGGGTCTGCCCATCAACACGTTTCATTGGTTGCTCGACAACTCGATTGGCTTTAACCGCTTTGTGATGAACCAACTCAACGAGCGCTTGGCGCAGTTCATTGAGGCGCGTGAGATTGACCGCTCCACCGACCCCGACGTGCGCGTGGCGCGCAACTTGGCCACCCTCTTCAACCCCACGCTTTACCCCGGGGTGGGTGAGATGCTGCGCATCACACAGCAAGAGTTGGCATACCTGGTGGGCTTGTCTCGCCAGCGTGTGAACGTGGCGCTGAACCGACTGGAAGAGCAAGGTGCGATTCGCATTGAATACGGCGGCATGCGCGTGCTGGACCTTGCTGCGTTGCGTGCCAGCGGCACTTAGAATTTACCCCCTATGTCAGACACCCCCACCGAACTCACACGCCTCAACAAACGCATGGCCGAACTCGGTCTGTGCTCACGCCGCGAGGCCGATGCGTGGATAGATCAAGGCTGGGTGTTGGTCAACGGCCGCCCTGCAGAAATGGGCGTGAAGGTTGGCCCCAACGACCGTGTTGAGGTTGACCCACGCGCCAAAGGCCACCAAGACACACAAGTGACCATCTTGCTGCACAAGCCCATGGGCTATGTGAGTGGTCAAGCCGAAGATGGGCATGAACCCGCGATCATGTTGATCAACCCTCGCACGCATTGGGCGGGCGATTCGTCCAAACGACGGTTCACGCCCCCACAGTTGCGCAGCCTCGCCCCTTCGGGACGACTCGACATCGACTCCACAGGCTTGTTGGTGATGACGCAAGACGGCCGTGTCGCCCGCCAATTGATTGGCGAAGACTCGGAGATGGAAAAGGAATATTTGGTGCGCGTGACTTACACCGGCCAAGAAAATACCGCCGCAGCCAACGCCGCATCTGCCACCTATGGCGGCAGAGCCAACCAACTCAGCACCATCGGTGACCACGACCGAGTGACCAACAACGTGCAAGCGGTGTTTCCGAAGGACCAACTCGAACGCTTACGCCACGGCTTGAGCTTAGACGGCAAGCCCCTCAAACGCGCACAGGTGGAATGGCAAAACCCAGAGCAACTTCGCTTTGTTCTGACCGAAGGCAAAAAGCGCCAAATTCGTCGCATGTGCGAACAAGTCGGCCTTCAGGTCGTGGGTCTTAAGCGCATCCGCATTGGACATGTCCAACTGGGTCAGCTGCCTGCGGGGCAATGGCGCTACCTAGGTGCGAACGAGCGCTTTTAAGTTGCCCAAATTTGCTGCGTTTTCTCCCTCTTGAAATTTAGGCCAATGCCCCACAGCTTGGGGCGTTGTTTTTTGTAATTTTGTTTTTAAGACCATGACCAAACAAACCCACTCCTTCCAAGCCGAAGTCTCGCAGCTCTTGCACCTTGTCACGCATTCGCTGTATTCCAACAAAGAAATCTTCTTGCGCGAGCTGGTGTCTAACGCGTCTGATGCTTGCGACAAGCTGCGCTTCGAAGGCCTGAACAACGATGCACTGTTTGAAGGCAACGCCGACCTCGAAGTGCGCGTGAGCTTTGACAAAGAAGCACGCACCCTCACCATTGCCGACAACGGCATTGGCATGAGCCAAGAAGAAGCCATTGCCCACTTGGGCACGATTGCTAAGAGCGGCACGCGCGAATTCATGGGCAAGCTCAGTGGCGACCAGAAAACCGATGCAAAAGATCAAGGCGCCTTGATTGGCCAGTTTGGCGTGGGCTTTTACTCGGGCTACATCGTGGCGGACCGCATCACGGTTGAGTCACGCCGCGCTGGCTTGAAGGCCAGCGAGGGTGTGCGCTGGAGCAGCACGGGCACAGGTGATTTTGAGGTGGAAACCATCACGCAAGCCGAGCGCGGCACGCACATCATCTTGCACCTGCGTGACGATGCTGAGGAATACCTGAGCGCATGGAAGCTCAAGTCGGTCATCAACAAATACTCCGACCACATTTCTTTGCCCATCCGCATGCGCAAAGAAGAATGGAAAGAGGGAGAGAACGACCAGCCAGGCGAAATGGTGCTGACCGACGAATGGGAAACCATCAACCAAGCCAACGCGCTGTGGGCACGTCCTAAGAAAGACGTGACTGACGAGCAGCACACCGAGTTTTACAAACACATCAGCCACGACTTTGAGCCACCTTTGGCTTGGAGTCACAACCGCGTGGAAGGCAGCACCGAGTACACGCAGTTGTTATACATCCCCGGTAAAGCGCCGATGGACTTGTTCAACCGCGAGAAGAAAGCGGGTTTGAAGTTGTATGTCAAACGCGTGTTCATCATGGACGACGCCGAGGCGCTGATGCCCTCTTACCTGCGCTTCATCAAAGGCGTGGTGGACTCGGCCGATTTGCCATTGAACGTGAGCCGTGAGTTGCTGCAAGAGAGCCGCGACGTCAAAGCCATTCGTGAAGGCAACACACGCCGTGTGTTGGCCGTATTGGAAGACTTGGCCAAATACGACATAGCCCCTGCCGTTGGCGCCGATGGCGTGACTGACGTTCTCAGTGATGAAGACAAAGCCAAGCAAGGCAAGTACAGCCAGTTTTACGCCGAGTTTGGCGCGGTTCTGAAAGAAGGCTTGGGCGAAGACTTTGCCAACAAAGACAAGCTCGCCAAGCTGCTGCGCTTTGCTAGCACGAGCACTGACAGCGTGAGCGTGTCATTTGCCGACTACAAGGCGCGCATGAAAGAAGGCCAAGAAGCCATCTACTACATCACCGCTGACACATTGGCTGCAGCCAAGAACAGCCCACAGCTCGAAGTGTTCCGCAAGAAGGGCATCGAGGTGTTGCTGATGACCGACCGTGTGGACGAGTGGGCCTTGAACTTTGTGCAAGAGTTTGACGGTACGCCACTGCAGTCTGTTGCCAAAGGCGCGGTGGACTTGGGCTCATTGCAAGACGAAGCCGAGAAGAAGGCTGCTGAGGAGTCGGCAGAGACGTTCAAGCCTGTGCTGGCCAAGCTCAAAGAAGCGCTCAAAGACAAAGCTGAGGACGTGCGCGTGACCACGCGTTTGGTGGACTCGCCCGCCTGCTTGGTGGTGAAAGACCACGGCATGTCCATGCAACTGGCCCGCATGCTCAAACAGGCTGGCCAGCAAGCGCCCGACATGAAGCCTGTGCTCGAGGTGAACGCTGACCATCCCTTGGTGAAGAAACTGAGTGCCGATGCCAACCCGCATTTCAACGACTTGGCCCACATCTTGTTTGACCAAGCTTTGTTGGCTGAAGGCGGCTTGCCTGAAGACCCTGCCGCCTATGTGAAACGGGTGAACGCGCTCTTGGTGTAAAAACGGGTCCATGACACACATGGACACCCTCACCTCCGCCTCGCTTGACGAGATCAAGGCCAGCACGCAAGTGCTGGCCTTTGACATTTTCGGCACCGTCGTTGATTGGCACGGCAGCATCGTGCGCGAAGTGCAAGCGCTCTACCCTGCTGTGGACGCCAACGCTTTTGCTTTGGCTTGGCGAGCTGGCTATCAGCCTGCCATGGCGAGGGTGCGCTCTGGTGAACTTGGCTGGACGCGCATTGATGAGCTGCACCGCTTGATTCTTGAAGGCTTGTTGCCAATGTTTGGCTTGTCTTACTTGAGCGAGGCTGAACGTGTGCACCTCAACCGTGTATGGCACCGTTTAGATGCCTGGCCCGACAGCGTGGCAGGCCTGCTTCGCCTCAAAAAGATGTTCACTATCTGCAGCTTGTCCAATGGCAACTTAGGACTACTCACCAACATGGCCAAACGTGCTGGTCTGCCTTGGGACTGCGTGCTGTCGGCTGAGGTTTTTCGAGCTTACAAACCTGACCCAGCGGCGTATTTGGGTGTGGCTCGGGTGTTTGATCTGCAACCTCATCAAGTCATGCTGTGTGCAGCACATCACGATGACCTAGTGGGCGCTCGGGGATGTGGTTTGCGCACGGCATACATCGAACGGCCTTTGGAGTTTGGCGCCTTGGAACCCAAAGATGTGTCGCCTCAAGCAGGGAACGATGTGCATGCACGTGACATCCACGCCTTGGCCGACTTGTTGGGCTGCTAAACGTAGAGTGGGTCTTCTTGCATGGCTTCGCACTGTTCTACCAACATGTGCGTTTGCCCAGCCCAATAGTCACTGCTGCCAAACCAAGAGAAATGCTGCACAAACGCTGGGTCGTCTTTGCGCCTGGCCAGCCACGCGCTGTAGTGAACCAAGCGCAAGGTGCGCAGGGGCTCGATTAAATACAGCTCGCTGCGGTTGAGCTCGCGCATTTGTTCGTACCCATCCAGCAGCATTGACAACTGTTGCGTACGCTGCGCACGATCTCCACTGAGCAGCATCCACAGGTCTTGAATGGCTGGGCCCATGCGAGCGTCATCTAAGTCCACAAAGTGCGGGCCGCCGTTGGCTAAGTCAGTGGGTGTCCACAAGATGTTGCCGGGGTGGCAGTCGCCATGCAGACGTATGTTGTGTGCTGGATGTTCGGCAAACTTATGCGTGGCGATGTTTATTGCTTGGTTACACACAGTTAGCCATTCAGTTTGCTGGTCCATTGGAATGGTACGGCTCTCGATTAACCAGTCGCGTGACTCGATCCCAAATGTGCTGACGTTCAGCGCAGGCCGTGATACAAAGTTTTGCTTGGCGCCCACGTTGTGAATGCGGGCAATGAAGCGGCCGATCCACTCCAACACCTCGGCATCGTCTAACTCAGGCAGACGGCCACCGCGTCTTGGGCTCACGCTGAACGCAAAGTCATGCGTGTGGTGCAAGGTGTTGCCATGCAAGCTGAGAGGCCCTACCAATGGCACCTCTTGCGCCATCAACTCTGCGGCAAAGCTGTGCTCTTCCAATATTTGGGCATCTGTCCAACGCTCAGGCCTGTAGAACTTAGTCACCACCGAGCTGTTGTCATCCAGCATGACTTGGTACACACGGTTTTCATACGAGCTCAAGGCTGTCATTCGTCCGTCGACGGCAAGCCCCAGATCAGACAAGGCATCAAGCACCACATCGGGTGTGAGTGCGTCGTAGGCATGGTGCTTGGGCGCGTTGTCAAACACCCCAAACAACCTCTTTGTCTTCAGCGTGTGCGCGGCGCAACATGTCGATGAAAGGCACTACACGTTGCTTGAGGGTGATGGTGCGCGCGCCCTCTGCAACGGGGCTTGCTGTATCTCCTTGCCCCTCGGGGCATGTCGCTTCTTTTGCGGTGTCTTTGGCCGCTTTGATCGCCAGCTCTTCACGCTGTGCCGCTGTGTTCAGTGCATCAATAGCAGCCAACATCTCATTGGGCAAGATGATGCCCTTGGGGCCGGCTTCTTTGCCTATGAGTTTGAGGATGTGTTTGCCTTGGGGCTCCAACATGATGAGGTCGCCCGTGGCTTTTGATTTGAATTTGTACAGCATGTTTTGATTGTGCGCTCTTGCGGCGCATGGTCAAGTTTGCCTTTATCTTAGGGTCGCAGCAACGGATCAACGGCCTCGTGAAATGCGTCAGGCCTCTCATACATCACCCAGTGCCCAGCATCTGGCACCACTGTGAATGTGGCCATGCTCGTCAGTGTTTCTGGCACCTGCTGCAAGGTGTCTTGGTAAAGGGCATCCAACGCACCCCACACACCGTGCACTGTGCATGTCCAACGCGTTTGTGCTTGTGCCAAGACATCAGTGCGGGCAATACGCCTGCGTCGTAAACGGTCACGAGACACATTGGCTAGTTGTAAATCAATGACCTCTTCTGTCACGCTCTCGGGGTGCGCAAACATCATGGTGTTTAAATTATGTTTATGCACATTACGTTGCGCTGCAAGGTGCATGTTGGGTGTCATGCCACGCATGGGTAATTCTTTGCCAAATAATCCCAAGCCTGGCGCACCGATCAAGATCAGTTGACGAATGATCTGTGGGTACTGCGCAGCCACCAAGCCTGCGGTCATACCGCCAAATGAGAAACCCAACACATCGACAGTCTTACCCTTGAAGCTGTGCGTGAAAATTTCTGCGATGTAAGGCACCAAGCCATCTGCGTCCGTCAAGCCAACCGGCAAATCTGAGTCACCAAAACCGGGAATGTCGAGCGCCCAGACTTCACGTGTTTGGGCGAAGTGTTCCACATTACGAAGCCAGTGCGTCCAGCTACCAGAGCCGCCGTGCAGCAACACAAGTGATTTTGTTGATGTGCGGGTATTCACAACATTTGCCACGGCTTTAGGCCCCGCTTGTGTGCTGTCATTGATGATGTTGTTGGCACGCCAAACATGCCAGACAGCATCACCCCAGGCATAGGTTTGCACAATGCGTTGTGACAATGCCTCGACGCGACTGATTTCCATGTGTGAATCTCCCAAGAAAAACGCCCACTGAATAAATTCAGTGGGCGTTTTAAAGTGGTTGCGCGAGTAGGATTTGAACCTACGACCTTTGGGTTATGAGCCCAACGAGCTACCAGGCTGCTCCATCGCGCGTCAAGAGTATTAGTATAACCTATTAAGCCGCTGTTTCAGTAGAAGAAGCCTCAGAAACTTCTGCGCGGTCTACCAATTCAACATAAGCCATCGGCGCGTTGTCGCCCACGCGGAAACCCATTTTCAAGATGCGGGTGTAACCACCTGGACGCGTCTTGAAACGTGGGCCCAATTCGTTGAACAACTTCACGACGCTGTCACGATCGCGCAAGCGATCAAATGCCAAGCGGCGGTTCGCAACGGTAGGCTCTTTAGCCAAAGTAATCATCGGCTCAATGACGCGACGCAGTTCTTTGGCTTTTGGCAATGTGGTTTTGATGGCTTCATGCTCAATGAGCGAGTTCATCATGTTGCGCAACATCGCCAAGCGGTGTGATGTTGTGCGGTTAAGTTTGCGAAGTCCGTGTCCGTGACGCATTTTGATTTCCTTTGATATTTTGCCGGCCGCCGTATCAGGTACGGCCAGGGGACGGTTAAGTCAGTGATTTTTTAATTAACGACGCTCTAAACCGGCAGGTGGCCAGCTTTCGAGTTTCATGCCCAAAGTCAAGCCGCGTGAAGCGAGCACTTCTTTGATTTCGTTGAGTGACTTACGACCCAAGTTAGGGGTCTTGAGTAACTCATTTTCAGTGCGCTGGATCAGGTCACCGATGTAATAGATGTTTTCTGCTTTCAAGCAATTGGCTGAACGAACAGTCAACTCGAGCTCGTCCACTGGGCGCAACAAGATCGGATCGAACTGTTGGCCGCCGCGTGGCGCTGCTGCTTCCATGATGCCGTTGATGGCGTCGCCTTCCAACTGTGCGAACACAGCCAGTTGCTCAACCAAAATCTTGGATGACGCGCGCACAGCGTCTTCAGCCGTGATGGCACCGTTGGTTTCAATTTCCATGACCAAGCGGTCGAGGTCGGTACGTTGTTCAACACGAGCGTTTTCAACGCTGTAGCTGACGCGGCTGACTGGAGAGAAAGCTGCATCCAACACGATACGACCGATGGACTTGCTTGGCTCTTCGCCGTAACGACGCACAGTGCCTGGCACATAGCCACGGCCTGTTTCAACTTTGAGTTGGATGTCGATCTTGCCGCCTTGCGACAGATTAGCAATCACGTGCTCAGGGTTGATGATTTCAACATCGTGAGGCACTTGAATGTCTGCAGCAGTCACAGCGCCTTCGCCGTCTTTGCGCAAGCTCAACGTGACTTCGTCACGGTTGTGCATTTTGAACACAACACCTTTGAGGTTCAACAAAATGTTGACCACGTCTTCTTGCACACCATCAATAGATGAGTACTCGTGCACGACGCCAGCGATGGTGACTTCTGTCACGGCATAGCCAACCATGGAAGACAACAAAACGCGACGCAAGGCGTTACCCAGGGTGTGGCCATAGCCACGCTCAAACGGCTCCAAGGTAACCTTGGCGCGGTTGTGACCCAATTGCTCGACGTGAATATTTTTTGGTTTCAGCAAATTTGTTTGCATTCAGATTTCCTTCAATACCCCCGGTTCGTTACACCGGTAAGGCTGGGTGTCTGGACCACGCTGCGCGAGCGGGCAGCGTGGGGTGCGTTAGGTTGAAAACTTCAACCAGGATTAACGCGAGTAAAGTTCGACGATCAGAGATTCGTTGATGT
>NZ_JAVKLM010000018.1:0-162192 GCF_031539105.1 Limnohabitans sp. | reverse complement strand
TTTACCAATACCAGTGCGAACAACTGAGCGCCGCCGAATTCAAACGAGCCATCAATGCCGCCGTGGGCGAAATTCGCAGCACTGGCGGACGCGTTATCACCACTTTGAACTGAGACAAATACCATGCAACAGCCAACATCAACCAGCCCTCACAACATTGTTGAGAGCCCATTCCAATACCGTCGCACCTACAACGAAGCAAGCCTTGCCGCCTTGGCCGAAACCATGAAGCCACCACATGGCAGCATTTTGCAAGCCATCGTGGTACGCCCTAACCCACACCCTGAAATCAAAAACTTTGGTTCAGATGACCCCATCGCATACGAGCTGGTGTTTGGTCACCGTCGCCGCCGCGCCGCATTGCTGGCAGGCTTGACCGAAGTACCCATCGATGTGCGTGACATGACTGATGAAGAAGTCCAACGCGCACAGCTGATTGAAAACATCGGTCGCGAAGATGTACACCCCATCGAAGAAGCAGAAGGCTTTGAGCGCCTCATGAATGACCACGGCGTTACCGCAGACCAAATCACAGCCGACACAGGCAAGAGCCGCAGCTATGTGTATGGTCGCCTCAAGTTGCTCAAGGCCGTGCCCAGTGTGCGTGAGGCTTGCTTGCGCGGAGACATTGGCAGCGAAGTCGCCCTGCTGCTGGCTCGCCTGCCAAGCGCCAAAGTGCAAGAGCATGCGCTGGCTGCCATCAAAGCGCAGCACATGGATTTGAAAGATGGTGGCAAACAAAGCTATCGGCGCATTCGCGAGCTGCTGGTGGACAAATACACACTCGACTTGGCCACCGCCATTTTCGACATCACCGACATCACGCTACTCACCGACACGCCATGTGCCAATTGCCTCGACTGCCCCGACCGCAGCGGCAATGCCCCTGAATTTGAAGACATCACCCAAAACCGCGACGCAGGCGGGTGGACCAAAAAAGGCAATGCAGACATCTGCACACAGCCCGACTGTTTTGAGCGCAAGAAAAAAGCGCACTTGCAACGAGAGGCTGCCAAGCTGGAAGCGCAAGGCAAAACCGTGCTGGATGGAAACAAAGCCAAGCAGGCCATAGATGCCCACGGGCAGCTGAAAGATGGCTACATCCCCCTCGCTGACGCCAAAAAGCTAGGACTCACCAAGACTGCTCAAGCATCTATGGCTGTCACCATCCAAGACCCGCGCACAGGCAAAACCATCGAAGCGGTCAAGCGCAAAGACGCTGTGGATGCGGGGCTGCTACAAGAAATCAAGTTTGACAAACCCACCTCGCCATCGAGCAATCGTGCTCGCTCGGCTGAAGAAGCTGAAGCCATCACAGAAAAAAACAAACAACTTTTAAGACGTGTGATGGCACAGGTGCGCTGCCAACCACGTCGACGCCTTGACCTAGTAGCCATTGCAACGTCATACATTGATCATGCTTTTATAGACGATGAACTTCTTGAAGCAGTTGGCCTGCCAGATGAAGCTGAATTTAGAGCATCCCTGCCACACATGAACACAGATGACATTGCTCAATGGCTGCTTTGCGCATCGCTACACGATGACCTTGAGGGCTCAATCTATCAAAAAGACGCTGGCAAAGCAGAAGCCCTGCATGCAGCAGCAAGCGAATATGGTGTGCCCATCGACGAACCTGCCGAAACCGCGTCTACCCAACCAACCGCTGCGCGGGCGCAAGACGAAACGGGGGGCGAGGCCAAAAAACCCGCTGCGCGTGCGCGGGGCAAGAGCGAATCAAAAACCAAGGGTAGCCCGAATTCGGGGAAAGATCAGAGCGGCTCCGCCGCTAGGGCCATTGAAGGCACCGGCGACGACGCCGGTGCTGTGGACGCCAACGTTGCAGCTAAAGAAGAGGTGGACGCATGAACACCCACTACATCCCCAAGCCAGCGCCCGTTCGACCTGGCTCACTTGACGCGTTCACCAAACCATCGGTGATCTCAGGCAAGCGCGTTCCCCACAAAGCCCCGCATAACGGGCCAGTGGGCGTGCTGAAAGACCGCACACAACATCACAACGACTAAGGCGAGGCCCTATGCAACACAGAATGTATCTTTCCCCTCGCACACCGCAGCCGTTCCGCCGTGAAGAACGTTACTACGTGCTCAAAATCAGCGACATGCGCAAATACCTGAGCGCCGAAAAGCAAGAGGCCGTGCACGACATGGCCGGAAAAATAAACGCCGGTCGCGCAGTGGATGGCAAAGCTTTTCTTCAGGCCGTTGTCGTCGAGCATGACTGGCCAGAATACGAGCGCGTGTGGCAAATGCTTGAGACACGAATGACTACGACTCGGGCTCAACCTTTTAACCCCAATGACGACCGTCGATTCTGGCCGATGCCGTTTTCAAAAGTCAAACTCGGAAAATTTGATGTGGTGCGTGATGCACCTGAGACGCCCGAGCAAGCGCCTGTGGCATGGCCCTGTGAAATTGAAGCGGCCGACTTTGAGAGTGACACCATCACGCTAAAGATGCAGTGTAGAGATTACAAAATCTCTGCGGGTCCGCATTGGCTATCTACTCACCCACAGCCAAAGCGTGAGCCGCTGACGGATGAGATAGACCGTCTACGCAAAGCATTGGTATATGTAGCCCATGAGCTTCATGCCACACCGCAGTACATGCTCGCAAAAGGAATTACCTTGCTCGACGGCGATGCGGTGCAAGTCTCGATTAACGGATGGGTGGTAGAGGCAAGCAATAAGACCAACGAAGCTACCCACGGCATTAAGGCGGACATATGAAATTCGACAATCCAAAATCCCCCCGCCATCACAGGTATCAAAGCGTCATCAATCGATGCACAGCCCTTGTGATTTACGTACTTCTGAGTGGCTTATGCGTCAGTGTCGATGGATATGCTTCGGCGATCTTCATGCCAAGCCTAGTGATATTTATTTTGCTTGCCGGTATTGCATGCATTGGCTTATTGATTTTTTGTATCTACTGGATTTTCCTTGCGGCATATAGCTTTTTCATTGAGGGGGTGGAGATATGAGTCAAGAAATAAAACGCCTTGAGCAACGAATCGACACTTTAACTTCGGCCATCATCACGCTTGCCAAAGTGCATGATGTGCGCATGAATCAAGAAGCTGTAGCAGCTCGCTATGATGTGTGTCGTCAGACGCTATCTAAGCGAGTCAAGACAGGCTCATTCCCCGCGCCAGGACGCGATGGGAAATGGTCTCAAAGTGAACTGATCGAGTGGGAGAACTCCCCAAAATTTACGCAAAATAAGCGTAAAGCCGCATAAATAAACAATCAGAGCCGCCCTTCTGAGCACCAACACAAGATTCGTGGATTCGCCGAGTTCTTACAAACGACACAAGCCTCAATCATCCCTGACCCCTACTACGGTGGAGAACAAGGGTTTGAACATGTCTTGGACTTGATTGAAGAGGCGTCAGACGGGCTCATGAAATTAGTTGTCAAAAAGGTTCAGCCATGAATGCAAGAGCTTTTGTCGAGCTGCGCGATTTAGCACTTAAAACGCAGATAGGTACATATGGTCCTCAAGATACAAAACCTGACTTTCATTTACTGGACCTCACTCTTGGCATCGACACAAACCTAGTGTCGATCTCCACAGATGACATGGCCAACGTCTTTGACTACGACCCGCTGATTAAGGAAATAGACCGTATTGCTGAAGATGGTCACTATGAAACACAAGAAAGACTTATGACAAGAATCGCTCAAGCTTGCGCTGCATACTTAGAAATTAAGACTATTGAAATTAGCCTTCGGAAAGCTCCAGTACGAAACAATACGGGTGTTTTGGGGGTGCGTTTGTCACTAAACGAAATTGCTACCAACAACCTTCATAACTCGACTTATTGAGAAGCCTATAAATCACTACAGATGAATTACTTTGAAAAACTCGATGGATTTCAGCGCTCACCCGCAGGGTTAGAGTGGGAGATTTGGAAAAAACTACGGCTCATTTTGGCAAAAGGCACGGCTCTGCCGCTCATCGCAAGTGGTGCAGCTTACTTACTCGAAGGAATGGAGTTCACCCGTTCAGTAGAACAATTTTTTTATGTCATGGTGGGACTAGTCATCTTGCATTGGTCGCTGGTTTTGACACTTGCAATCGGGTGTGCCATTGTGATTTTGATGAAAGGCCCTGCGTACGTTGCTGACGCTTACATCATGGAACAGCCAAGCCTTGAGCTGGAGAACAATAAATTCAAGAGCTAGCTCCTCACTACTCCAAGCTCAACGATATGAACAACCTGTTGCATCAGCGTGGCTTCTGCATTCTTGATGCCGCAAGCGTCGCAAATTGGATAGGTAGCTCACCAAATGAATTATGTTCACTTGCATCCGACTGGGAAAACATGCCCATTGACTTGCATTTGAAGGACGGCGGTCGCTACAGACGACGTCGCCACAGCAGCTTCATCTTTGAGAACAGCAAATTAGTTCAGGCACAACACCGAGCACACTGGCAACCGCTTGACTACAACGCACTGCACGGCGGTATGGAGCGCTGGTTTGAACCAGTACTTGAACAAACAGTTTGCAAATCTGCATGGATAAAAATACTATCATTCCTAGCAAAAACATCTAACCAAATGTACGGTAAAGATATGAAATGGTGCATCGAAGCGCACCAATTCCGGATAGACACCACAGATGGGATTGGTCGTCCAACTCCCGAAGGCGCACATCGTGACGGTGTAGATTTTGTTGCGGTATTCATGATCAATCGAGTAAATATTAAAGGCGGCGAAACGCGCGTATTCGATGCACAAAGCCCACACGGAGAAAGATTCACATTAACTCAACCGTGGTCACTGCTTCTCCTGGACGATGCGCGCGTTATACACGAAAGTACACCCATCCAACCCTTAGGGTCTAGCGGCTATCGCGACACACTAGTTGTTACATTGCGTGCAAACAATTTTCAAGATGCAATTGCATAAGCTACCGATGCTGTGATAAGTGAAGCCAAGGCTTCGCAGCCGTGCCCGCTCGATGCGCTGCACCCATCGTTTACCTGGACTGCATCCATGTCAAATCCAGAGATGCGGTGGCGGTCAAAGCCGTTACTTGGCGCTGGGCATTGATTTGACGGGTAACAAGCAATTGCTGGCCTTCTGGATTGCGCAGACTGAGGCTGCCAAGTTCTAGCTGCAAATTTGACTGAGCTGAAAAATCGCGGCGTGCTAGAAATCTTCATCGCCTGCGTAGATGGCTTGAAGGGGTTCCCTGATGCGATCGAATCGGTGTACCCACAAACTGCCGTTCAGCTGTACGTGGTGCACATGGTGCGCCACAGCTTGAACTACGTGAGCTGGAGATGCGCAAGGCGGTGGCGGCTGATCTGCGCACCATTTATGCGGCTGCGACAGTTGAGGCGGCAACGGCTGCCTTGGATGAGCCCTCGAGTTCGCTAAGTGATAGATAAGCTAATTTCGGATGCCGCAATTGGGAAATATATTTAATAAAACAGGTAAGCAACGAATCTCTACTCGCGTCTAAAGTTCATTTTGAGTTAACCATGCTCATCCACAGTTAGGGTTAAACGACTTCCCGCAAACCCGCATGAAATCTAGGTTCCCCTTGTGGACGCGTCCTTAAGAAAGCAGAGAAAAGAGAGAGAAAACGACAGGAAAAACTCACTTTTTGAAAAAGTAAAGTTGCCGTGTCCTGTGCAGGGACTAGATATTAGAGGAAACGGGAATAGCCGGGAATTATCGAAGATTAGCGGGAAAAGCCAATGGTGACGGGGGTTTAGAAAAATTTGGCCCTTTGATTCCAAAAATGGACGGGCTCAAGCTTTTAACGGGCGCAGGTCACGATATTTGAGATTTGGGGCGGCTGGCGCCTACGTTTTACGCCCCTTTAAACGCCTATAAATAGACCGTAACTGCTGGGTTGGTAGGGTTTGCTGGGTATGACAGATTAGGCTGGCGTTTCAGGCTTTGAACTTATCCAACTTGTCCGTTATGAACAAGTTTGTCGCCCTCTAGAGCAGTTAGATCTCTGTTTTTGAGTATCCTGTGCATAAAGCAAAGTTATCCACAGGCTATTCTGACTCTGATTTTCTGATGGATTCGCCTAGAGTGAACAACTCAATCCATACAGAAGCACGGTTTTCAGCTGTTGCCCAATGCAGTCCAAGCTCAAGCAGCTCACTGAATAGGTCATGCAGACCTAGCTTATTGATGATGTCGAGTTTTGAGACAAGAAACTCAAAGCCTGTTGAAAGGTCGTCTGAACCGTAGCCACAAAGACCATACGCATGAACGAATAGCGATTCAAGTGCGGTTGTATCGCGCACTTTGTGTGCAGCCTCAATCTTGCTCAAAATCATTTGAATGGTGGTTGTGGTGACTTTACTCATGCATCTTCATCTTTAAACAAGCCGGGCTGACGGGCTTTGCGAGCCTCGCGAAGCATCCGGCGGTAAATTGAATATACCTGCACATAGCTGATGCCAAATTCAGCAGCCAGTTCATTGGCGTTGCCGCGCTTCATGCGCTCAAAAATTTGGAGGTCACGGGTCGAGATTTCGCGGGACTTACCACGGGCGAAATAGATGAGCTGGCCACCTAAAAAGTCGGCCATCCAGTCAGCGAGATCGTTGCCGATATCAGCTGCCGCGTCGATGCTGAGTTTGTGGTCTTTTTGCAGGCGCTCAGTGACATGATCAGCCACTGATTGCAAGGCTTCTGAGGCGCGTCTGCGCATGACTGTGCTGTCTGTCATTTGGCAACCCCCTTGCGTTGCTGTTCAACCCCAAGCGCCTGCGTGACTTTGTGCAAATCAGAGGGGTTGCACCATTCAAAAAAATCAGGTGCATCGACACCAAGCATTTGCTTCACGATGCCATCGGCATAGGTATCAGGCAAACGCCCCAAACTGATGAGCTGTGCGCGAATGCGGCGTACAAGTGGCAACTTGTCTGGCGTGGGGATTGGCCGAGCTGGACGCTTGGTTTGAGGGCTTGCAATTGGCTTGAAACCGATGCTTGAAAGGTAATCAAGTACTTTGCGACGGCCAGCATGGTCGAGGTCAGCGGAACTACGCACACGGCCTTGCGTCCACAGCATCGCAAGGTAGTCGTCATTGGTCATTTGAAGCTGCTTTTTGGCAACGTGAATTTTTGCCAGCTCGCTGTTTCTTGAATTGATCATGCGTGCCCCCCATTCCAGCTTCGCTCTGGCGATGCATCCCAACGGCAGAACTGCAAAAACGAATCAAACCCATCGCCGTACTCAAGAAACCGTAGGTAACGAGCCTTGCTTTTTGGCACCTTGGAAGGCTTGGGGCTATTCAGGGCCACAAAGTCAGCTCCAGCTTGTGTGACATGAAATACTTCATCGCCAGCGGTCAGGATGAATGAGGAGCGACGCTTCATCAATCCGGCCTCTACAAGCTCAATGCATATGGCGAAGTCAGTGCTGCCTGGACCAGCTACAAAATGGTTTCTGTACTGGAGACCCTGCCCATACTGATTGAGGCCAAGACTGTGTTGAAGAATTTGTAGTTGATTTGATGTGCTCACGCTGCACCGCTTTCCCAAGGAATCAGAGGTGTTGAGTAGCCCAACATCAAAGGATGCTTAGGGTCACCAGCGTTAGTCAGACCAAAGTGCATGACAGGTTTTCCAGATGACACTAAAGCGTCAAGCAGCACATCGAATACGCCATGCAGCTTTGAAGAAACCTTGGACCTATTACCCCAGCATGGAATCAAGATATCGGCATCGTTGATGATGTCTGTGGTGTGATCACCAATCTTGTCGCCGTATGGGTCATCAACCATAGCTAACGCCTTTACATCTATTGATCTATAGGCGAAAGCATTTCCAACAATGAAACGCGAAGCGCCCCACCGCTTGCTGAATCCAATCCACTTGCGCACGGTTATATCGTTCAGAATGGCATCGGCCGTGCTTGGGTTGATTCCGAAGAATGCGTACACAGGACCGTTCATGGCAACAGTGTGCTCAAGACGGTAACGATAGCGTCCGCACTCACTGATAACTGCGTTCATGCTTCCCCCTTATTCCGTTGAAGCTGTTAAATAAAGCGCAGCAGTAGACGGCATAGGCCGCGTAGCCGATGAAAAATAACTGAAAGAAAATGTCGAGCAGGTGTTCGAATCGATGTCCAAAAATCACGGATTCAACACCTGCCTCAAAAATATTGAACATCAAAGCGAATAGCATCACAACGACCGTTGTCATGACTGGATTGCCGCCGCAAGATTGAGCTAAAACAAACCCAGATTTCTTTAAGAGATTCATGCTTCCCCCTTAATGCCGTGGGCGTATTTTGATAAAGCAACGCTCAAGTCAGCTTCAAGTACACCATTCAAAATACCGTGATGGCGGCAGATTTTTTGAATCGTTGGACGCAATTTCGCGTCGAGTTCATCATCCGTAAGCAGCTCACGCTTTGGCTGAGCTGCTTTCAGTTCTTCAATGGCGGAAAGAATTGGTTCTGCACCACCATCATCAGGGTCAAGGCCGAGAGCTTCATTGATTGCGCCCAAAGCATCACAAGCCGCCCCAAACATTCGCTTGTATTGAGCCAACTCAATCTCTATTTGCGTATCTTTAAGTGTTGCAGAAAGTTTTCCATCCGTCACAGGCTCTTGCTTCTCTGCCTCTGCGATGGCTTCTGCTAAGCACATCTCAGCGTGTGCATACATCTTGTCTTTCAAGCACTGCTGAATCTGCTTCATCGCTTCAATGCTCATGCTGCACCGCCTTCCTTGATGTGAGCGGTAATGTCTTGCACGACCTCTGCCCCAATTTCGCCCCATCGCGCGTCTTCCGCCTCATCACCAATGCGCTCAGCGTCACGGCATGATGCCCAGCCATGACGCCATGCAATCTCTGCCAGATCGAATACCTGCTCATTTGGTAGCGGCTCTTGCTTTGGCTGTTGTGGCGTGGCTAATGCTTTTCGAGCTTGATCAAATATTGGTTTATTCCACTCATCTTCATCCATCCCAAATTGCGTAAGCATTGCATTCAAAGCAGACCGTACCGAGCTGTCACCCACTGACAAAAGTTCGTCCCAATGACATTTGGGGCACTGACCCACGGAGTCTGTTTTTACTCCCACATATCCACAGATACTGCATATTTTTTTACCCACAGGCTCTTGCTTTGGCTGCGGGTGGGTAGATAGCCAATGCGGACCCGCAGAGATTTTGTAATCTCTACACCGCATCTTTAGCGTGACAGTATCTTTTTCAAAATCTGCTGTCTCAATTACGCAAGGCCAAGACATGGGCTCTTTTTTCTTCAGCGCCTCCAGCACAAGCTCATAGCGCTCACGGCTGAAAGTCACTGCCAAATTTCCAGCCCATGATTCAAGCACTGCCATCGCTTGCTCGGGCGTCTCAGGTGCATCGCGCACGACATCAAATTCTTTGCTCATACAAAATCCTTTCAGTGCACTAAAGCCAGCTCGGCTGCGGCTTGCTTGGCCGCAGCAATCCAGCTCTGACGGGTCAAATCACCCAGCTCATCCCATGTGGCTATGTCTCGACCATCAATGTCTTTGCCACCAAAGCGCTTGCAATAGGCTTGGTACATAGACGCAGCAATTTGCTCGTAGCTTTTCATTTGTGATGCCCTTTTAAAAATTAGATGTTTGAAATGGCAAGTGGTTGATCCGTACTTCCCACGCCACGATTCAGCTGGGCATCACGACCAGAGCGATGCCCAGCTAAGAAGTCCTGTAGAGACTTGTCACTGAGTCGACCCCCATTCCTGTCTTTTGATTTCAGGGGCTCCAGCTCACCGTAATTGGTAGCCACATACGCATCAATTGCTTGCGAAGTCTTTTCGTCTGGCTGACCAAAATCATTGATAGCCATGAATGCGGAGCGAATCCATCCAGCGCAAAACGCATCAGCACGCCGTGTTTTTGTTGCCGTTTTGCAGCGCTTCAAATTGGATTTGATGTAAGCATCACGTGCACGCTTTACCTGACGAAGCAATACGGTAAATGTGTATTGAGCAAGCTCTGGCGATGCGCTGCATCCCACAAATGCCCAATGACCACAGTTCCAACTTGGATGAAAAATCACACGGCATTTGAAGAGTGCGCTGATACGACTTGCCAGCTCGTTCTCCCATGAGGAGGGCTTCGATTTCGCGCCTGCTTTTGCTTTTTCTTCTTGAGCCTGAGATGCCTGCACATCCAAGTCAGTAATGCCGTGCAGCTCCATCAGCTTTTGAGCTTGGCGCAGAGCCGCTGCGGCCTCATGCTCATTGCATGACGACGAAAGCGCCAAGCACTTCTTGATCTTGTCAAGAATTTTTGCTTTGTCACTCATACCGCCGCCACATCCAAGCTGATAGCTACATACTCGCCCGTGCGGTCATCACGTTCGTAAAAGCGGACATAGGGCTTGGTGCTGGACACATTCATGCTGTCGCTGATAGCAGCCATTGCGCGTGTCCAGGTTTCGTCTTTGATATCTAAACGGCGCAGCCCCAAAACACGCCCCGTGGATATCTTGCCTTCACGGTCTACTTGAAAAGCGTCATTCACCAGAACTTTGATATTGGCGTTACTACCTTTAGCCCAAATATGAATGCACTCATCAATCAGGGCTTTGGCCGCTTGCAGGCGTTCGTCAAAGACGATGGTTTCTTGCATCTGTCGCACGACTTTGTAGCGACCATCAAAGCTCACCAATGTGACATTGCCTTTTTTTCCACCATGCTTCACGTCGTATTGAGCAAGTGAACGAACCACAAACTCTTCAATCGCATTCATGGCCTCCAGCTTGAAGCCCACGATGCGGCTTGACAAATCTTTTGCATCTTCAATCAAGTCGCGGACAACGTAATGACGGTCTTTGTCAATTGGTTTAATCTTCGCCTCGGGCACCAAAGCACCACTGGCGTTTTTCCAATAACCCTTGGGGATGGTTTGTTCTTCTTCTGACATGGTCTGTCCTTTCAAGTTTTTAAGTGAAGTTGCCCGCGCAAGTCAGGCAGGGAGATTTGTTTCATACGGCTGATCTGTGTCAGGCTTGTCATTGCTCGCTCGTACAAAAACTCGCAGGTATCGGCCAGCTCTTCTGCTGTTGCCGCCATGAAATAGCCACGCGCAGGATGGGCACAGATGTGATGCCCTTCCATGCGTAGCTCAGCTACCAACTGGCGAACACGCCGCTCAAGCGGTGCGTTTACTTTTGATTCGCAGGTGATGCGTCGAACCAAGTCCTGCACATGAATACCGTTGTCACGGCCGATGTGATGACTCAACTCAGTCAAAACTTGTGATGAGGTAATGTGTGTCATGGCTTAACCCCTAGATGCTGGTTTTGGCAGCGCGTGAGCTTTATCGGCATAGGCCAGCTCTGCGGGTGACAGTGCATCGCTGGCATAGAGATGCACCACATCAGGATTGGCTCGCATCCAACTGTTGGATGGCATCCAGTGGATGCATCGCGCACCGTCATCCACCAGCACCAAATGAACCATGCAAAACGTGCCTTGCGGCTCATCTGAAGCACGCCCACAGTCACCGCACGACGGCGCGGTATCTACATAGCCTGATTGGCGCAGAGCAGCCTTGAGGTTTTGAGACGACTTACTCATAAGTACTTCCATGCAATAAAAGCCATCACACCCATCACCGCAACAACTCGCACGGTCCAACGGCGTGCAAGTGTTCGACGCTCAAAGCGTGTAGGTGATGCATCAATCACACCTGGTGCAAACATGTGTTTTGTCATTTGGACATCCCCATCAATACGTCGCCCGTGAAAGCCACATAGTCGACACGCGCATCAATCACCGCTTGGCGGCGAGGCACGCCATAGAACGACATGATTCGACGTGCACGCCGCTTCACCCAGCTCAGGCGTGGACGCTGGTACATACGGGTTTCAATCAAGGTATGACTCATCACGTATCCTTTCGGTTTGCACAGGTCTTGCACGCCGCATGCAACGCAGAGCGTGTTGGGTTGGTGAATGCAAGCGGGCGCGATTGGTTATCTAGGCAGTGCCTGCGCCCCAAGGTGCCCATCACGGGGCACTGCACTACCTCAGCCATGTACTGACCACGGATACGGCTTGTCAGCGTGGCTGTATCGCCCGTGTAACGGTCTTTTAAAAGCTGGTTCACAACCGCTGTGCTAACCCCAAGCTCGGCAGCTACCTTGGACTGAGAGCCAGCACGCGCCACCGCATTACTCAATGCACTCAGCACATCGCTCGGTAGCGGACGCGCTGCGCGTGCTTGCGCCGTTGGTTTTTTATTCGAGTTCATCGGCTAACTCCTGTGCGTTTTGCATGGGGAATGCGCGACCTGTGTTTCGGTCAAACACCACTTTTTGGCGTGTGATGGCAGGTGCATGGGGCCCTGTGTTGTACGCCAATCGAAGCACCGCAGGCACATTGGGTTTGGATGGCTTGACCACACTCAAAATACCAGCCTTGGTGAGCAAAATCACATAGGACTTTGCTGTGGCGGGTGTCACCACCAATCCGTTGATAGATGCAGCTTTAGCAACGTCCTTGTAGTCAAACCGTGGCATCACCTTCATGCACGCCCACATGGCCTGTGTGCCCATGCCTGATGTGACCAACTTGCCTTGTTTGTTCACGCGTGGCGCGTCATATTGCTTTGTCTTCACGACCCACAACACCTGATCGCCAAGCTCTTTCACTGCTTTGGGTACTAAGCCTGCACGCTCAATGATTTGCGCTTTATCCAGTGCTTTGACGTAGTCGGTGACGGCCGTCAACGGCACCATCGGCTCGCACTTGTCTTGCACTTGGCCTTCTGTGAATGGCTTGCCTTTGAACGACTGCATCGCCGCCCAAATGCGCTCGCGGGGTGTTTGCATGGCGCGACGCTCTGCCGCAATGGGTTGGCGGCTCATCGTGCACCCCCTTTGCGCACCACGCCACTCACCATTTCAGGGGTGATGGTGTCTGTACCGTTGCGGCGGGCTTGCTCCTTCAGACGCTCAACTTCCACGGTGATCTTGCGTGCCACACCATGCGTCTTGGCAACCAGTGCGTTCATTGCGCCATCAGACCACTTGAGCTGCGGTGCATTGTGTGCAGCCAGTAGCTGTGCATCGCTTTCGTCGCAAGCCACGGCATTCACCCAAACCAATACGCGGTCATGAAAACGCTCATGCTTGGCAAGCAGCTTGTGTTGCAAACGCTCCTCACCAATCAGAAAGATAGGCGTAGCGCACTTGTCATGGATGGCACGCACAAAGTCGATGCAGCTTTTCTCGGCAATGTGATCTAGCTCATCAATCACCAGTGGGCGGTTCATGGACTGCAAACGCTCACAAATGGCGTCAAACATCTGGCCTACTGACCAGTGTGACTTCCAACGCACATCCAGCTCGGTAAGCAGCAGTTGTGCAAGGCTCTTCATCGTTTCGAATGGACGCAGCTGCACAAAGCAAGCATTCATACCCATTGGGTGTGCAAGATAGGTGGCAGCCTGCGTCTTGCCGTAGCCTGCGGGGCCACTCAGAACCGCCATGCGTGGCATCTGAGGTGTGGCAGCCATGATTTGCTTCATCGCTGCAAGCGCCAACCCCACGTTGGTGAGTTTTGCCACACCACCTGTAGATGCCGCTGTTGCGTGATTGTTGTTATTAGTCATAAAATCCTTTCCGTTGGTTTCGTTCGTTCGCTCAAAAAATCAACACCTAGCCCTGCCACGCTGATACGTGGTGGGGCTTTTCTTTTGTTACCCACCCGCCACATGTGCCAATGGGTCAACCCCTTCGTGCATCTGATGCCATGCCTCAAACTCGGCGCTGCTGGCATAGCTGCGTGACCAATCTGCATCACGCATTGCCAGCGCCTCACCTGCCGCCATGCGAGCCTGCATACGCACCCACGCGCTGTAGCGCTGCTTGGGTGTGTCTAGGCGCATCACGGGGGCATCGTCATCAAACTGGGCGCGTGCTGCGTCACGTGCGCTTTGCTGCGCTTGTTGCGTAGGTGCGTTGTCAAGCAGCGACTGCACGGCTGGCGTGATGTGCTGCACCTCGCGCACAGGTAGGCGTGCCACATTGCTAGAGGTTTCCACTGCTTGCTGCTCGCGCTCGGCGTAGATGGCATGCACTGCTTGGCGCACCAGCCCTTTTTTTCTTGCCTTGCGAAACTCAGCCACCACGGGGTTCACCGTGGCTGCCTCAATAGCGCGGGCCTTAGCTGCCAGCTCGGCGCGGTTAATGCCAAGGCGCGTGTGGTCAAGTGCACGGCAGATGTAGGTGCCATCCATCGCGTACACATGCAGTGCGCCTAGGTCTGCTTCGTCTTGTCGGCAGTACACCTGTTGGCCCATCACGCCTGCCAGCTCGGCTGCTGCAAAATAGGCATTGCCAAGGCTGATGCCGCGTTTGCCCACCACCCGCATACCCTTGTCGGCAATGGGCATCAGCAGCAAATCAAGCGCACGCTCATCTACGCGGGTCACGCTTTGGGTATGGCGCTCAGTCATTTCGTTGGGTGTGCAGCCCAGCTCGCTGTGCACACGGTTGTGGTACTCATTCAGCCAGCCGTTGATCACGCCTTGCAGCTGCTCGGGCGACATATGCAAATCAACCCCGTTCACGCCAAAGCGCTGGGCAAAGCTGCGGCCACTCTCTATCGCTTTACGCGTGGCCACGTCGTGGCCCACAAAGCCGTCGAGCATTGGGAACAAGTCGTGCAGCAAGGTGCCGAGAAAACGCTCAATAAATGGCTTTTGATCGGGGCTAAATGGCGTGCACAAAATATGGTCGATGCGCAAAGCATCTAAAGCAAAGTCGTAGTCCTGTGCCGTGTAGTCCTTGCCGTTGTCGGTCTTCACGCGCTCTGGTAGCCCCCATGCCAGCACAGCGCTGCGCGTGACAGACTTCACAGCATTTGCGCTACTTGTACGACTAACCAACACAGCTGATCGGCGGGTGAACACATCAATCACGGCAACCAGTGCATGGCGGCGAATTTCGCCTGTATCGCTGTCCACCAAGTTGAAAGCTATTTCCACACGCTGCTGCGCGTCGGCAATCGTGCTGTCCAGTTGCCACTCGGTATTCGGTGCCGTGATGTGCTCTGACCTGCTACCAAAGGCGGGCATGTATTTGTTACGCCACCCGTCAGGGTTTTTCAGCTTGAGCAATGCCACTTGGTTGCTTTGCTTGTATTCACGCAGCCAACGCTTGAGAGTGCCAGCTGCGGGAGTACGTACATCACCTAAGTGATGCACCATCACACGATGCACCTGCCGTGCCGTGGGGTTATGCAAGGTGACCAGTGCGCTGACGAACACTTCATGCAGCTCGGCATCAGATACCAGTGCAGTCTTGCCTTTATCTGAGCGGGTCTTGCGCTCTAACAAAGCCTCAACACCTTGCGTGCGCCATGCGCGTATCCACTTGTCTAGTGTTTTGGCCTGCAATGTGGGGTGTGCGCCTAGCGTGCTTGGGTGCGCATCAATCTGACCAACTTGCCACAGTGCACAAAACTCCAGCACAGCAGGCCATACGGCACCGCCGCGCCCAAGGTGGTAGCCCTCAAAGCGCTGCAACACATCTAGCTTGGGGTTACGCAATGGGTCGAGTGCACCTGTGCTTTGCAAGGCCACACCATGACGGGCCATGCTGGTGGCGCATGCCTGCACCTGTGCTGCACGGGCGTGCTGCTGGCCTGCATTGATAGCGGTGACCAATGGGCGAACAGCCCCTGCGCCACGTACGGCCAATGCTGCTTGTGCCTCGGGTGGCAATGCAGTGACCAAATATTCAAACCCACCACCACGCCCTGCACGTGCGCGATGCGGGGTGCCGTTGCGCTCTAGCCACTCGCGGCGACGCACTCGGCTGGTGGGCAAACCGGGGATGCCGTCTAGCTGGGGGACTGTGAGCCAAGTCATGCAGTAGCCCCGCCGTGAATGGTGCCCACCCCATCAGCAGCACGGACGCTCTGGCCTTCTTGAGGCTCAGGCGTTCTGGCGTCTGAGGGGTGGACGTAACTTGTGCGATTTTTCAAGCCAAGCTTGATTGCAATTTCATGTGCCTGTCCGTAATTCCATTTATCGAACCCGTTGAGTACACGAATAACTTTCTGCGGCGTATAGCCGTGCTCACGTGCCCAAGAGCTAATAGTGATTCCACGGCTACGGAAACACTGTTTGACTAGCTCAGCAGATATTCCAGAAATGATGGTCATACCGCCGTTCAAATGAAGTTTCAAACGCGGCTTCATACAGCAGCCCCTTGCTTGGCAACCACCCTGCCAGTCCATACTGTCTTGGCGCGACCCGGCTTGCGCTTTGGTGGAAAAAACTTCTTTCCAACTATTTTTTCGATTTCTTTTTCAATCAGATGCGAGCGCATCGTTCCCTTAATCACACGTCCGATGGCTGTGGGGGATACACCAAGGTAATCGGCAATTGCTTTTTGGCTGGTGCCAGCCTTCATAATCGCTACCTGTACATCTATTGGGTTCATTTGTGAACTCATGCCTTTGAATGAATTGATGGGGTTGATTATTTCTCAAGGCTGAGAAATTCGCAAGCCTGAGAATTTAACCGACTGTTTTAGTGGGGATTTATGCCGAAGCCTGCTCTATCGCAAGCCGATCAAGAAATGCGTGAACACATTGGTTATTGCGTTCGCATGTGGTCTGTCAACAAAAGAAAGAAACCCATAGAGCTTGCGAAAGCTGCTGGGGTGAGCCTTGCCCAGCAATATCGAATTGAAGCGGGAGAGTCGACACCAGATGTTCTTTATCTAATAAAGGTCTCTAAATTTCTGGAGCTGTCTGTTGATGAATTACTAAATGCACCGAGTGCAAACAGCGAGCGCACAAAAGAACACCGAGCTGCCTCGCCAATAGTTCAGAACAACAGCGGCTCTGGTGTTGTGCAAATTGGTGGAGTAACGGGTGAAGTGAAAGTCCATAACCCATTAAAAGGTTCAAGAGTCAAGCGGGAGTCATGATGCTGAAATGGCTGGCAAAAAAATTAAACATCCAGTTCAACGATGGAGAGCGATCCATCCAAATTGGCAACGTCACAGGCAATGTGATCGTCCAGCATGGAGCCAACCAAGAAGAATTACTAAAAGAGCGAGCGCTCGTTGAAGCCTTAATGCCCAAGGTACCGTGGCCGCCAATACGCGACTTCATGGATCGCACCTTTAACACTCGGCAAGTAAAAGCACTCAATGAGCATCAGCTTTATCGACTGCGTAGGTATGTTGAAACGGTAATTCGAAATCGTGATCAAGCGAAGGGTGTGAAATGAAAAGAGCTTTTATTGCAGTCCTGAATCTCTTTATGGTGGCGGCAACTTGCACAACGCATGCGGCCCCCAGCAAATCAGATGCAGAGGCTTGGGGTAAAGACTTTCGCCGCCTACGCGACAAAGCCACTGATGCACTGGTATTGCGTGATGCTTTGGGACAACCCCGTGGCGCATTGCGCACACAAATTACTCAGCTTGAACAGCGTGGTGTCAAGCTTTGGGGAGAGTTCGCTGACTGCCCCTTAGCCGCGCAAAACTTAGGTAACGCATTCGATGCGACATACCGCATCAGGGATGGTGACGACCATTTGGCAATGTCAACCTTAGCGCGTCAATCCTTTGACTCAGGCCAGTGCTGGGCGGCATGCCGAGATGGAATTGATGCTGCCAGATAGCTTAGAGAGGAAAAATAATGAAATGCCTGTTATCCGTTTTGTTTTTGACCTTCGCATTCAACCTATGCGGTCTAGCCCACGCACAACAAAACCTTTCTGTGGCGGCTCAGCTCGCCTCGATTGATGCTGCACGGATGTTGAATGAAAGCGACCCTGCTGTAGTGCGAATGCGGTCAGCGCTTGACGACGCTAAATTAGTTTGTCGCGTCGATTCGCTCGTAACGGGCGATCAAGTGGCCGCGATAAGAAAAGCACTGGCGGCAAAAAACGTCACGGTCACAAACATAGAGCTTGTCGAAATGATTCCGCAAATGGTTGGGAATTCAAAGTTCCGTGGCAAGTGCGAACAGTACATCGCGATGTACGCCGCACTTCGCGATAAGGGGTTTAGTCATCCCAAGGCGACGAACGCCGTGCGCGGGGTTTTGAACGGGCTTTAAGTTTGCACATTGAGTGCATCAACATCACCAAAAGAAACAAAGGTAAACAAAGGTAAACAATGACAACGCGCAGAACCTTCTTTTCAACATTGGCAGCGACGCTATTGACTGCCTCACCTTTAATTTCAGAGGCCCGTGGTAGGCGTGGCGGTGGTGGGGGCGGTGGTCGACACAGTGGTGGCGGGGGCGGCAGAAATAGCGGAGGCTGCGGTTCACGCGGTGGGGCTGGCTATCGCAAGGCGAACGGTAAGTGTGCTGGGCGAAATGAGTGATGAAACATGGATGAAGTGCAGAGACAAATCAATCAAAACGTTCAAGAGCGCCTGCGTTCTTTAGAGGCAAGTCAACAGGTTCTCACAGCTTTCTTGGTAGCCTTGATAGAAACCCACCCAAACCGCGAATCTTTGAAAAGGCAGTTTGTGTTCCATGCTGAAACACTGCATGCAACCTCTTTGTCCAAAGCATTGCCCGAGGACTGGATTGATTCAGCAGCTGCATTCCAGCAGTTGCTCGTATCATCGTTTGATCGGCCCAGCAAATAAGTGGGGCATGTGGTGGCGTAGGCGTAGGTGTGTTCATTACGCCAGATTACGCGCATCCCCATATAGGCGACAGTAAACCGCTTTAAAAGTCTTCCTCGCGCGCGCGCGGCAACATGCCGTGCATGACAAATCCCAGCACATCTGCCAGCGGCAGTTCCTCCGCTATCTCTGACGCACTCACTCCAGTGGGCGCTGCGTTGTTCAATACGGTTACTGTTTGGGATGGCCCTATAGCGCTGTCCCACTATTGGATGCGCCGTGATTTAAACGCCTCTTATGCCAGCGAGGTAACCCCCAAGCTCACTGCCAACGCGACCGAAACGGTGCAGCGTGTCAATGCGTTGATAGAGGCCATGCGTGCTGATGGTGTCATCATTGAATGGAGCCCCACCGCTGTTGGTCGCACCCCCATCACCAGCGGCTGGCGTCCACAAGCCATCAACTCGGGCACACCAGGTGCCGCTGTGCGTAGCCTGCACATCACCGCGCAGGCATGTGACTTATTTGACCCCGAGGGTGCGTTAGACAGCTGGTGCATGACGCACAAAGAAAAGCTCGCGCAAATCGGCCTGTGGCTTGAGCACCCCAGCGCCACCAAAGGCTGGTGCCACGTGCAAACCGTCGCACCACGCAGCGGCAACCGTGTGTTCTATCCATAAGGGGCAGTTTGTGAACCAATTACTCATTTCCCCCTTGTTGGGCATTGGCAAAGCCATCATCGCCAAAGTGTGGCCTGACCCAGTGCAGCAAGCCGAGGCACAACTCAAGTTGGCCCAGCTGCAACAAAACGGCGAACTGGCCGAGCTAAATGCGCAAATGCAGCTCATGCTTGCGCAAACCAACATCAATGCCATCGAGGCAGCTCAGCCCAACAACTTTAGAGGTGGCTGGCGGCCATTCATTGGTTGGGTGTGCGGCGTGGGCTTAGCCTATCAGTTTGTAGTGCGTCCAGTCACGAATGGTTTATTGATTGCCTATGGTCATACCCCTGTGATGCCTGCACTTGAGGCAGACACCTTGATGGCACTGGTCACAGGCATGTTGGGTTTTGGTGGCATGCGTACCGCAGAACGCCTCAAAGGTAAGGCATGAACAAGATGGATATTGACTACACCGCCGCCAAATTCTGGCTAGACGTTGCCCAGTGGATTGGCATGGGCTTAATCACTGTTTGGGTGTTTTTACGTACCAAGGACAAGGACAACGATCAGGCCGTGCAAGGGGTGAACACAAAGCTCACCGATTTCATTGCAACCAGCAATACCCAAGCATGCGCGACTAATGAGCGTTTGACACGCTTAGAAGAGCGCATTAGCCACATGCCTACCAACGATGAGTTGAGTGACTTGGAGGGCAAGGTTGAGAGCTTACGTGCCAGCGTTGAGGGCATGAGCGAGTTGCTCCGACGCGTAGAACACCAAACCAACATTATTCACGAGCACTTGCTGAGCAGGTGAATTTAATGAGCTTTCAAAAAACCATTACTGAAGACCGCCGCCTGTCGCTGCTGCTGGTGCTGGAGCAAACGCCCGGCTTCTCAGCCAACGCGTTTTTGCTGCGCGATGCAATTGACAGCATCTATGGTCACAGCGCCTCAGTGGATGTGGTGCGTACCGATTTGAGCTGGCTGGCTGAGCAAGCGCTGGTCACCACCCGCACGACAGGCGATGTGGCAATGGCCACACTCACTACCCGTGGCATTGATGTGGTCTGTGGCCGCGCCGTGGTGCCGGGCGTCAAAAAACCGATGCCCAGCGGCGCATAAGGGGTCGTACTGTGGCCGATACCAAATTTAAGCGCAAGCCCTCGCGCCCCAGCAGCATCACCCGCTTAGACCCAGATATCAAAGCGGCGGTAGATGCCGCTGTGCGTGAAGGCCGCGCCACTATTGCCGAAATCGTGGCGATCATCAAAGACAAAGGCAGCGAAGCCAGTCAAAGCGCAGTGGGCCGTTATGTCAAAAATGCACGCGAGCGCATGGAAGACTATCGCCAAGCGCAACAAATTGCCGCTGTGTGGGTAGACAAGTTAGGCAACGAGCCGCAAGGCGATGTGGGCCGCATGTTGCTGGAAATGTTGCGCGTGATTGCTTTTAAAAGCATTGGCGACATGGAGACGGCCAGCCCTGAAGACATGATGTTTTTGGGCAAAGCCCTCAAAGACATTGCCAGTGCAGACAAGCTGGTGGTTGATCGCGAGATCAACCGCAACAAGTTGTTAGCCGCCCAAGCAGCCAAAGTGGCAACCGATGTCGCCAAGACTGCGAAGAAGGCAGGCTTGACAGATGAAACCGTGGAACTGATTCGCACCAAGATTTTGGGAATTCCTGAAGCGTCAAAGCTGGGGGCTAAATGACAAGCACCTCCCCAGCAGGCCACATCATCACGCCAGAAATGCGCGAGATGGGCGACAAGGCCAACTACAAGTTTGCTGATCGCGTGCCCGCTGTGCTGCTGCCCTACCAACAACGTTGGTTGGCAGACACCAACCAAGTCAAGGTTTGCGAAAAAAGCCGCCGTATTGGTTTGAGCTGGGCCGAGGCTTGCGACAGCGTGCTGTGCGCTGCCGCCACCAGCGGGCAAGACGTGTGGTACATCGGCTACGTCAAGGACATGGCGATTGAGTTCATCCTCGACTGCGCCCAATGGGCCGAGCACTTCAACAGCGTGGCTGATGCCATCGAGGTGGGCGAAGAGGTGTGGACTGAGGGCGAAGAGAAAAAAAGCGTTTTTGTCTTCAGCATCAAGTTTGCATCGGGCAATCGCATCACAGCACTCAGCAGCAAGCCCCGCAACTTACGCGGTAAACAAGGTCGTGTGATCTTGGACGAATCAGCCTTTCACGAAGCACAGGGCGAGATTTTGAAGGCCGCAATGGCCCTGCTCATTTGGGGTGGCAGCTTGCGCGTCATCAGCACGCATGATGGCGATGACAATCCATTTAACACGCTTATAAAAGATATTCGTGCGGACCGTTTCCCGTACAGCGTGCATCGTTTTCCATTTTCTGAAGCGCTGAACGAAGGCCTGTACAAGCGCATTTGCTTGCGCACGGGTGACACATGGAGCGCCGAGGGTGAGCGTGAATGGGAGGCCAAGATTCGGGCTTTCTACGGTGACGATGCCGAGGAAGAGTTGGACTGCGTGCCCAAGCACGGCACCGGCGCGTTCCTGACCCGAGACCTGATTGAGCGCAACATGAAAAAGGGGCTGCCCGTACTGCGTGACGCCCGTGAGCCAGCTTTCACATGGCGACCTGAGTTTGAGCGCAAGGGCGCGATCCTAAGCTGGTGCGAAGACCAACTAGAGCCCGAGCTGCGCAAGCTGCAAGCCTTGGCCACGGCCAATGCCAGCCACCGCATCAGCACCTATTTAGGGGGTGACTTTGCCCGCACGGGTGATTTGTCAGCCTTCTTGCCACTGGTAGAAGACCAAACGCGGCACTGCACCGTACCCTTCATTGTTGAGTTGCGTGGCATGCCATTTGACCAGCAGCTGCAAGTGCTGTGGTACGTGATAGACCGCCTGCCACGCTTTGTAGGGGCTGCGCTGGATGCGCGTGGCTTAGGCATGATGATGGCCGAGAAGACGGCACAGAAGTATGGCCAAAGCCGTATCTTGTGTATCCAAGCCACACAACCGTGGTACCTAGAAAACCTGCCGCCCTACAAAGCTGCGTTTGAAGATCAAACCATCACCCTACCGGTGGATGCAGATGTGCTGGCCGATCACCGCATACCCCGCGTGGTCAAGGGCATCCCGCAAATACCCGAGCTGCGCAGCCAAGACGCTACAAAGAAAAAGCGCCACGGCGACACGTTCATTGCAGGCTCTCTTGCGTGGCATGCGCGGCGTACGCTGGCTGGCGTGACATATTACGAATACACCGCAGCACCCGCGCGTGCATCGCGCTGGGATGGCCCCTCTGACAAGCTGCACGGCATGGCCATGCGGCCACCCAGCGACGATGACGGCGCTGGCTACGACCTTGGCGAGCGCGGCGGTTACTGACGTAATACCTACGAAATTTGAAAGACATACACCATGATTGTTGATGCCCAAGGACGCCCCATTGAAACCGCGAAGCTGCAAGACGCCGAGCAAACTGCCGAGCTGGGTTGGCTGCGCACGCGTTTTGAATCGCACCCCAGCCGTGGCCTTAACCCATCACGCTTGGCGGGCATCTTGCAACGCGCCGAGCAAGGTGACTTGATTGCACAGCATGAACTCTTCCAAGACATGGAAGAAAAAGATGGCCATCTGTTTGCTGAAATGCAAAAGCGCCGCCTTGCCCTGCAAAAGCTGGATTGGGAAATCGTGCCGCCCAAAAACGCCTCTGCTCAAGAAAAGGCGCAAGCCGAATACATCGAAGAGGTATTTGAAAACCTCGACTTCGACGATTTGGTGTTTGACCTGACCGATGCCATTGGCCACGGTTACTCGGCCTTGGAGCTGTCGTGGGAGCGCGTGGACGGCAGCTTGATCCCCACCAAGGCACAGCACCGGCCGCAAAGCTGGCTGTGCTTGCCTCAAACGCCAAACATGAACCGCAATGAGCTGCGATTGCGAGACGGCACGGCTGATGGTGCTGAGCTGTGGCCCTTTGGCTGGGTGCTGCACCACCACCGCGCTCGCAGTGGCTATTTAGCCCGCAGCGGTTTGTTTCGCGTGCTGTCATGGCCGTTCTTGTTTAAAAACTTTGCGGTGCGTGACTTGGCTGAGTTCTTGGAGATCTACGGCCTACCCCTGCGCCTAGGCACCTATGGCCCCGGTGCTACCAAAGAAGACAAGACCGCATTGCTACGCGCTGTGGTGGGCATTGGCCACGACGCTGCTGCCATCGTGCCCGAGGGCATGAAAATTGACTTTAAAGAAGCCGCTAAAACCAGTGGCAGCTTGCCTCATTTAGAAATGGTGGCTCTGATGGAGCGCACCATGAGCAAGGCCATCTTGGGCGGCACGCTCACCAGCGGTGAGGGTAGCCACGGCACGCAAGCGCTGGGTAACGTGCACAACGAAGTGCGCCACGATTTACGCGATGCCGACGCACGGCAGCTGTCAGAGACCATCAAACGCCAGTTGATCTACCCCATCTTGGCGCTCAACAAGGGCTTGAGCGACGTGCGCCGCGCCCCACGCATTGTGTTTGATACACAAGAGTCTGAAGACATAAAGGTGTACGCCGATTCACTACCTAAGCTGGTGGGCATGGGTATGCAAGTGCCTGTGGACTGGGCGCATGACAAACTGAAGATTCCACGCGGCCGCGATGGTGAACCCGTGCTTGCCGTGGCAAGGCCCGAGCTGGCCATGCCGCCTGTTGAGCGCCCCGCCAATACAGGCGACGCAGCAACCGATACGAAGACCACTGACCAAGTCGCCGCCAACCGTGCAAACGGTGGTGCCGTAGCCGCCCAGTGGGATGAGCTGGATACGCTGGCCGCCGATATGTTGGGCAACTGGGAAGAAACGCTCGACCCGCTGATCCAGTCTGTGCTTGATGCTGCCAATGCGGCACCATCGCTAGAGGCATTTCAGGTAGCACTTGAAGGTGCGTTGTCGCAGCTTGACCCCAAAGCGTTGACCGATATGCTGGCACGTGGGCAGTTTGCCGCGCGTGTTTGGGGAAAACTGAACCAACGCAGCCCATCTGACCTAGGTCAGTGATCATGCCAATGCGCCTAAAAACACCATGCAAACCCGCATGGCTGCAAGGTTTCGTGCAGCAAGGGGCTAAATCGGGCGTTTGCCGAGATTTGAAGCAAGGTTGCGGCGCTGGTATATCTTCGCCCCAGTTGAGCGGTTTTAAACGGGCGTTAAATAGGTTGTTTGGCGTTTTGAAGTGCGCCGAAGGTTGGGATGATTGATGTCCAAAAGCCTAAAAATTGACCTGAAACCAGTTTTGGGGGCTGTTGACCCCGCTGAGGCCATCGCTTTTTTCCAGCAAAAGGGCTATCGCATCGGGTTTGACCACCATGACGTATGGCAGCAGGAGCACCAGGCTGCCTTCACTGTTGCCAAGGCCATGCAGATGAGCTTATTAAGTGAGTTCAAAGCTGCGGTGGGTGAAGTGTTGGCCAAGGGCGGCACCCAAGCTGACTTCAACGCCATGATTACACCGCGCCTGATTGAGCGTGGCTGGTGGGGCAAGCAAGAGATGGTTGATCCTGCGACTGGTGAAGCCAAGCTGGTGCTGCTGGGTAGCCCACGCAGGCTGCAAGTGATTTATGAAACTAACTTGGCCACGGCTTATGCCGAGGGTCAAACAGAGCGCATCAAGGCCAATACAAAGTTGTTTCCGTTTCTTTTGTATGACGGCCTCAATAGCATCCACCCCCGTGACTCGCACCGCCCTTGGGATGGCATGGTGCTGCGTGCGGATGACCCTTGGTGGGATAGCCACATGCCTATTAAAGAATACGGTTGCAAATGCACTGCTATTCAGCTCACCAGTGCCATGATGGAGCGCAATGGTTATGCGATCAGCAAAGCACCACCCGAGGTGATGCGTACTGTGGTGAACAAACGTACGGGCGAAGAGATGCAAGTGCCCGTGGGCGTGGACCCCGCGTTTAATTACCCGCATGGTGGCCGCCGCGCCAACTTAGCGCGCTTCATGATGGACACGGCCAACACCACCAGCGCACGCATAGGTGCACAGGTGCTGCGCAATGGGGCCACGACATGGATGCCCGCACTCCAAAGCGGCTTTGGTGAGTTTGTGGGCCGCTATGTGCGCGGCGAGCGACAAGAGGCTGGGCGCAGCTACCCTGTGGGGGCGCTGACGCCTGCAATGGTGGGGGCACTGGAGGCGGCGGGTGCGCCCATTGGCTCAGCGGTGGTGATGGGTAACCTAAATAAGCTGAGCCACCTGCTGGGTGACAAACGTGGCGAGGTGCGTAAAGCTAAGGGCTCGGGTGAGGCATTTGTGGCCACGTTGCCCACACTGCTCAGTCAAGTCGGCGAAGCATGGTTAGACGGCAATGCGCTGGTGCTGCTGTGCACCACTGATGACGATTTGCACCGCGTGGCCAAGGTGGTGGTGCGAATGGATGTAAAGGGCAACCGCAAGACGGATATGCTGAGTAACTCGGTGGTGTCGATGGAGCTGATCGACCCTAAATCGTTCAAACGTAGTGGTTTGAAAAATGTGCTCAAATAAAAAAGGCACTTGCTGCGGTGAGACGGCCCCCACGTCAAAGCGTGGCACCCTCACATGACATCCATACGCACCGCCTAAGCAGTGGCTGTGTTGTATCAGCAACCGATTTGCCTGACCCTCGCAGCAAGTAGCGCAAATTCTAGCGCTATGCCCGCAGGCAGTAAACGACTTTAAAAGTCTTTCTCGCGCGTAGCCGCGAAAGTAGGGTCTTCATGAATACGAAGACCCACACCCCAACCCCTTTGTTTGTTGCACTTCTTAGCGCAACGCTGTCATTTGACAGTGCTGCGCCTGAGCGCGTGCAACTGTTGCCAGCGGGCGAGTTTGTGGGCCGCGATGGACGACCTGGAAAGGGATTGACATGGAAGCTGTCTAACACCCAAGGCTGCGCACTGGCCGCACAGCTCACGGCAAAGCATGCCACTGTGAAGTTCAACTTTGACTATGAGCACCAAACCATGCAGTCTGCCGAAAACGGCCAGCCTGCCCCTGCATCGGGTTGGTGCCAAACATTCGAATGGCAAGACGACATGGGCTTGTTTGCCACCAATGTGCAGTGGACGAAACGTGCGATACCCATGATCGAGGGCGATGAATACAAGTACATCAGCCCTGTCATTACCTACACCAAGGACGGCACGGTCACAGGCGTGATCAATGCCGCACTGGTGAATGTCCCCAATTTGGATATGTCCCCGCTGACGGCAGCCTGTATGGCTCGCTTGTCGGCATCTTTTGAACCCACCCCTGAAGAGGAAACCATGAACCCTGTATTGAAAGCCTTATTGGCTGGCCTTGGTTTGGCCTATACCGCCACCGAACAAGAGGCCACTGCGGCACTCTCGCTCATCAAAACCAGTGCATCACAAGCTCAAGTGCATGCTGACCAAGCGGCAGAACTCGGCACTGAAGTAGCCGCGCTCAAAGCAAAAACACAAAGCACGACCACACAACCTGACCCTACTAAATGGGTGAGCATGGATGCATTTACGCAGCTCAACACACAAGTAGCTGCCCTGTCTAACCAGCTCAAAGCTGGCGAAGTGGACGACTTGATTTCAGCCGCCAAGGCTGAAGGCAAGATTTTGGCACCTGCGGTTGAAGCTGTTTGGCGCAATGTGGGCAAGGCTGATGTGGCCCAGCTCAAAGCGCTGATCGACAGCACACCTGCCAACCCTGCGTTGGCTGGAAAGCAGCAGTCGGAGAACGGCAACAAAGTGGTGGACACCGTAGCCGCGCTCAGCAACGAGCAGCTGGCTGTTTGCCGCATGTTAGGCCAAAAACCCGAAGACTACTTGGCCACGCTCAAAGCAAGCGCGGCTGCATCGGCTGCGTAAAGCGGCCTCACCCCCTTTTTAAAAACAGGAGTCATACATGACCGCACTTACCGCAGATCGCGACACGCAACGTCGCGAAAACTTGCTACGCAGCTTGCCCGTCAAGGGCGCAACCAAAATTTTTGCAGGCAGCTTGGTGGCCGTGGACACCACAGGCAACGCTGTGCGTGGTGCCACATCGACCACGCTCAAGGCTGTGGGCCGCGCTGAAGAACAAGTGGACAACACCGCTGGTGCGGATGGTGCACAACGCATCACCGTGTCTACGGGCATCTTCCGCTTTGCCAATAGCGCTGCCGCTGACTTGATCACCCTTGCTGCGATTGACGGCGTCTGCTACATGGTGGACGACCAAACTGTGGCGTTGACCAACGCCACCAATACCCGAGTGCAAGCAGGCATCGTGCGCGATGTAGATGCTGGCGGCGTGTGGGTGGAAGTGGGCATGGCTCGCTAATTCAAACCTTTTTCAAAGACATTTTTAGGAATTCAAAATGATCATCAACCGTAGCACATTGAGTGCATTTTTTACAGGCTTGCAAACTGTTTTTAACAGTGCATTGCACAAAGTAGAAACCTACTACGACCAGTACAGCATGCGCGTGCCTAGCAGCACGGCGGCCGAACAGTACGCATGGATGGGCTTGATTCCCGGCTTGCGTGAGTGGATTGGTGACCGCGTTTTGGCCAACATTCGAACCTACGACTTTACGATCAAAAATAAGCCTTGGGAGCGTACGTTAACTGTTCACCGAGACCATCTAGCCGATGACCAAGCTGGTATTTATGCGCCGTTGACAGAAGCCTTGGCATTGGAAGTCAAGCGTCACCCACAAGAGTTGATTGACGCATTGCTGCTGGCTGGCTTTAGCAACATTTGCTACGACGGCCAAACGTTCTTCAACGCTAACCACCCCACCATCAATGAAGACGGCAGCGTGGCATTGGTGAGCAACTTTGGTGGCGGTTCTGGCAACCCGTGGTTCTTGATTGATGACACCCGTGGCATCAAACCGTTCATCCTCCAAGTGCGTCAAGAGCCCAATTTCACGGCGATGCAAGACGACACCGATGAGCGTGTATTCATGGCGAAAGAGTTCCGCTATGGCGTGGACTGGCGCGGCAATGTGGGCTATGGCCTGTGGCAGCTGTGCTATGGCAGCAAGCAGACTTTGGATGCCACAGGCTACCAAGCCGCACGCGCCGCCATGATGACGATGACGGGCGATAACGGCCGCAAGCTCGGTCTCATGCCTCGCCTGTTGATTTGCGGTCCAAGCAACGAAGCCGCCGCAAAGAACCTGCTCAATGCAGACTTCTTGGCCAACGGTGCAACCAACATTTACAAGGGCACTGCCAAGTTGGTGGTGAGCCCGTACCTGCCTTAACTCTTTGAGTTAGGCCCCAGGCCGCTGTGCGCTATGGCCGCACAGCGTGCAAAACCTCCCCATTTTTTCTTTACTGGAGTACAACATGGCAAAAGCCGATCGCAAAGTTTTATCTGGCCCCGCAGGCCGTGGCCTGAAAGTAGCGGCCAAACGTGAGAGCTACTACAGCGCAGGCATTACACCCGCGTTTTCATTTGAGCCACGCGTGGTGTCGTATGAAGACCTCACGCCTGGCCAAGTGGACGAACTCGACAACGATCAGTTTTTGATTGTTGAAGAAGTTGACTTGCCTGCGGTGGAAGAGCCAGCAGAAGTTACTAAGTAATTCGCTACTTAGTTTTTCAAAACCTCAACATCAAGCACCATGAGCTACGCCACAACCACTGACTTGTTAACCCGTACGGGCGCAGACACGATTGCGCAACTGGTTGACCGCATCATGCCGCGTGTGGTGACTGGGCAAATGCTGCTTGATGTTGCAGCCAACACCAACTTGGGCGCCTACAGCGCAGACCAATTGGCCCGTGCGGCAGTGGCTACCACGGCCGCACAGCGTGCGTTAAAAGACGCAACAGACACGATTGATGGCTATGTGGGCACGCGCTACACATTGCCTTTGAGCCCGCAGCCTGCATTGCTTAACCGCATTGCATGCGACATGGCACGTTTCATCTTGCAAGGTGACCAAGTGCCCGAGGCTGTACAGAAAAAACAAGATGCAGCCATGAAACTGCTGGCCGATGTGGCCGCTGGCCGCCTAAGCCTAGGTGCCGAGGCACAAACAGGCGCACAACCCGTGACCACTGAAGCACCTATGCTGGTGAGTGGTGAGCGCGTGTGGCAACGAAATCAATCGACAGGGTTTCTATGACCATCAAGATTGAAGCCACGATTGACGGTCTAGGCGGTCTTAATGCTGCCTTGCAACGCATGGCAGCGTTGGGCCAAAAGCCACGCCCTATTTTTGAAGCGATTGCCAACTATGGCGAGAGCAGCACGCGCATGCGTTTTCGCAACCAAACAGGGCCAGATGGTGCCCGCTGGAAGCCTAGCCTGCGTGTGCAGCACAGTGGCGGTAAAACGCTGATTAAAAGCAGTATGTTGCTGCGCTCTATTACCGGCCGCGCTGACAATAACAGTGCCGAATGGGGCACCAACCGCAAGTATGCGGCCATGATGCAAAACGGCGGCGAGATCAAAGCTAAGAATGCAGCAGCATTGCGCTTCAGACTGCCCAACGGCCACTTTGTGACCGTGAAGAAGGTGACGATTCCTGAGCGCTCCTATATCGGCGTGAATGCCGAAGATGGCCGCGAGATTTTGCGTCTGACCACGGCAGTGATTGACGATGCTGCACAAGCAGGCAAACGCGGAGGTTCCTATGCTGGCTGAAATAGAAGCCGCGCTGGTTGCGCGTTTGCAAGACCATTCAGCCGCTGCGCTTCTGGTACGCACGGTGGGTGCACTGCCGCAGGTGCCAAGTACCGAGCTGCTGCAACGCTACGCAGTAGATGCCCCTGCCGTGTACGTGGTGCCAGGTGTGTTTGAAGTGGAAGACAACGAGCTGACGCCAAAAATCACGATTGCTTGCATTGCCAAAGCCGCAGACAGCAATGCCGCCCGCGTGGGTGATGGCCTGAGTGTGGGAGTAGACCAACTGATGCTGTTTGTGGCACGCGCCATCAACATGCAGCGCATTGGCGCTTGCAGCTGGCAACTCAAACGCGGTGCGATGGTGGATGAGGATATCTTCTTCAGCAGTGGTTTAACCGTGCTTGAAATGAACTTTGAAGGCAGCGCGATAGAGCTGCCCTATGACTACGCAGACCCAGCAGATGGTGCCAGTGGGTTGGGTGGTACTGCTGCTGGCTCTAACACTCTGCAAACGGGCGTTGGCACCACAGATGACTTGCCCGATTTGCTGCACGTGCATGGCGACATTGCCAACAAACCCAACACAGCGATAGATGTGGTGCTGCCACCTACCGCTTAATTTTTGAAGAAAGAGGTTTTTATGGAGCGTATTTTTGTGAAGCCTGCCACGCCAGATGTGGCCGTGCGCAAACCTATGAACGGCCAACTGGCTGCTGCGGGTGAGTGGGTTAACCAAGACAGCTATTGGCTTCGTCGTGTTGCGGATGGCGATGTGGTGATTGATACCAAAGCCCCCGCAGAAGGCAACGAAGTCAAGCCTAAGACTGATGTGCCTGCCACCGCACCCAAGGTGCAAACGGCTAAGTCAGCTGACACATCGACAGCATCTGCTGCAACACCCACCGTTTAACTCTAGGAGCATCACACATGCCAGATAGCATTTCATTCAACACGCTGCCGATTGATATCCGTACACCCGGCACCTACGTTGAGATTGACAACACAAAGGCTGTGCGTGGTCTGCCAAGCATGAGCCGCCGCATCTTGTACATCGGCAATAAGCTGGCTACGGGTACGGCACCCGCAGGCACGCTCAAACGCATCAATGCAGGTGCAGATGCTGTGAGTATGTTTGGCCGTGGCTCTGTGCTGGCTGAAATGTTGATGGCAGCCCGCAATGCCAACAAAACATCAGACATCTATGCCATTGCACTGGATGACTTGGTAGCAGGTGTGCAAGCCACACAAACCATCACTACGACGGGCACTGCAACAGGTGCAGGCATGTTGGCGCTATATATCAATGGCGTGCGCGTGGCCGTGGGCGTGGCGGTGAACGACACCGCCAATACCATTGCCACCAACATTGCCGCTGCCGTGAATGCATATTTAGATGCGCCTGTGACTGCTACTGCTGCTGCCGCAGTGGTGACGCTGACAGCTCGCCACAAAGGTGTGTTTGGCAATGACATTGACGTGCGCACCAACTACTACGTGGATGATGCATTACCTGCTGGTGTAACGGTGGCTATCGCTTCTGGTACCGTAGGTGCTGGAAACCCAGATGTGGCAACAGCATTGGCAGCCATCAGCTTGGAGTCGTTCTACGACATCATCACGCCTTACACTGATGTTGCCAACATTGCCAAGCTGGAAGCCGAGCTGTCAAACCGCTGGGGTGGTATGGATATGCGCACTGGCCATATGTTTGGCGCATGGCGCGGCACGATGGCGGCGCTGGGCACCTTGGGCGTAGCACGCAACAGTCCGCACGGCACCTTCATTGGCGTGAAGAGCAGTCCTACACCTATTTACGTGTGGGCAGCTGTGCTGGGGGCTGTGTGTGAATTCAACGGATCCATTGACCCTGCACGACCATTGCAAACGCTGGTACTTCCCGGTGTGCTACCGCCTGCCGTGGCTGACCGCTTTACACGCCAAGAACGTGACCTGCTGCTGCGTGATGGCGTGAGCACTTTCACGATGGACCAAGGCGGCAATGTGCTGATTGAGCGCGTGGTCACTACTTACCAAACCAATGCAGCAGGCGTGGCCGATGTGAGCTACCTTGACTTGGAAACCAAATGGACTGTGGACTATATGCGCTATGCGTTCCGCGCCCGCATTGGCTTGCGTTTTCCACGCCACAAGCTGGCTGACGACGGCACCTCGTTTGCACCTGGACAGGCGATTGCAACACCTAGCTTGATCAAAAGCGAGCTGCTGGATGTAGCACGTGACTTGGAGCTGGCGGGCATCTTGGAAGACTTTGCCCAGTTCAAGCGTGACCTGCTTGTGGTGCGTAGCACCAGTGATGTAAACCGTGTGAATTGCATCTTGCCGCCCAACATCGTGAACCAGTTCCGTGTGTTTGCTGCCAGCGTGCAGTTCATTCTTTAAACCGTATTTATAAAAGGATTTGTCATGGCACAAATTTCAGGACGCGTATTTATCACGCTAGGCAGCATTGGCCGCTTGCGCAGCAAAGAAGGCGCAAAGCTCAACATCGGCGGCATTGAGCGCGAAGCTGTGATGAGTGATTCTGGTGTAGATGGCTTTACTGAAAAGTTTACCCACCCACAAGTGGACTTCAAAATCAGCCATACGTCAGATGTGAAGCTGACCGACTTGCAAGCAGTGAAGGACACGACGCTGACGTTTGAAACCGACTTGGGCCGCATCTACACCGTGAAGGGAGCGTTTTGCGCGAAGCCACCTGAGCTGGAAAAAGGCGAAGTGTCGCTGGTGTTCCACGGTATTGAGTGTTTGGAGGGTTAAGACATGGCTGACACGATCATCAAAACCCTGAAGAAGGCTTGGAAAGTAGGCGGGCAAGAAGCTACCGAGATTGAGTTGCGCCCACCCACGATGGCTGATGTGTGTGACGCTGAAAAAGAAGCATCACCCTTGCAGCCCAACAGCTTCAACATCCAAATGGCTTGCCGCGTGATAGTGCGTGCTGGCTCCTTCACGGGACCGTTTGCACCTGGACACTTTCGGGCTATGCGCCCTGCCCAGTTCGATGAGATCACTCAAACACTACGGGAGGCCGAGGCGCTGGGGGAAGAGTAGTCAAGCAGCGCACAGCGCTGCTTGACGATGTGATGCTGCTGGCTATGAAGTTTGGCTGGAGCCGTGCAGAGATATTGGCCTTGTCAGCTGCTGAGATGCTGTACTACACCAAACGCTTGAGCGAACTACAAACTACACCATAAGCATCACCATGAGCACCACATATACCGTAGGCGTGAAGGTAGACGGAAATGTCGCCCAATACCTGAATGCCACCCGACAAGCCGAGCAAGCCACCCGCAGCTTTGGAAAAAATGCCAAGGCTGAGTTTGACAAACTGCGCCAGGCTTGGGGTAGTTACCAAGGCCAGCTAGCCACGCTGGGATTGAGTGCGGGTATGGTGCAAACGGCCAAGAATGCCGCACTGCTTGAAAAAACACTGACACAGGTGCGATTGACGGCGGGCATGTCTGCGCAAGAGCAGACTGATGCCTACCGCAACATGTTTGCCTTGGTGCGTGCCAATGGCGGTGTGATGGAAGAAACTGTAGGTGGCTTTAATAACCTAGTTCAAGCGGGTTTGAAGTATCAAGAGGCGATGAAGGCCACGGAGGCCATCAGTGTGGCCAAGGCGGTGACAGGCGCCAATGATCAAGCCTTAAGTGGTGGCCTCACAGTAGGCGCTGCAAACTTTGGATTTGACTTGGCCAAGGCTGGCGTGGCTAAACAGATGCTGGATGAGATGACGGTGGCAGGCCGACTGGGCAATGCCGAGCTGCAAAACCTGAGTGACATTTTTTCTCGGGTGGCACAGCGGGCACAGACAGCAGGCATGTCATTCCAAACAACGCTGGCCTTCATCGAAGGTATGTCACAGATTGAGCGCCAACCTGAGCGCTTGGCTACGCTGGTTGATTCGACCATGCGCTTGTTCACCAATGCGCATTACGCCAAAGAATCGGAGCAAGCTACGGGTGTGAAGTTTTTCAACAAGAACGGTTCACGTCGTGATTCCGTGGCCGTGCTTGAAGAGCTGCGCACGAAGTACCAAAAGCTGACGACAGATGCACAGAAGTTTTCGTTTGTGAGCAAGGCATTTGGTAAAGCTGACCTTGATACCCAGCGTGGCATTGCTGCGTTGCTGGGTGGCAAGGGGCTAGAAAACATCCGTGATTTTGAACAGCAGATCAAACGAGCTGGTGGGACATTGGACAAGGACTTGCAGACAGCGATCAACAATGCCGCTGATCAGTCTTCTCGATTGAAGAACACACTGCGCGAAGCTGCGGAAGGGTTTGCACGACCTGTGAACGATGCACTATCGCGGTCAATCAAGTACATGTTGGACTCCAAGAAGGATGGCGGCATGGGTTATAGCGGCGGGCAAATTGCTGCTGGCGGTGCTGCGGCCGCAATGGGAGCTTACATGCTTAGTCGCCGCCTCCCTAGCTATATGCAAGCCTTCACGGGGCGTGTGGGTGGTGTTGCTGCTGGCGTTGCTACAGGTGCTGCACTACATGCTGCGGCGGGGGTAACCCCTGTGTATGTTGTCAACTGGTCTGAGATAGGTGGATCAAACAATGGCTTGCCTAACGTGCCAAGCGTTGGCGAAGGTAGCAAGGGTGGCTTTAAAGAGTTGACCAAGAGCGTCATGCGTGATGGATTAATTACGGCTCTTGCATATCAAGGGTTTCGATTAGTTGACGCTTCCATTGACTTGTATGGTGCCAAAAACCATCAAGGTGCAAGCTTGACAGATGAAGCACGTCGCCGCATTGCAAATGGTGAGTTACAAAATTTCGATAAAACGGAGGAATCGAGACGTACTGGTGTATCAATCATGCGGTTAAAAGACCATCGCTCAGATGTATCCGAGATGCTTCGCAATAACTTGATGAAGGGTGAAATTGTTGTTACCGTCAAATCAGCCCCTGGTATGAGCACAGATGTGAATCTGACTTCTAGCAATAGAAATCTGCCATTGAAGTCGTCACTGGGTCAAACCAATATGGAGGCTGGTAGCTAATGGCACGCGATTGGCGTAATGAACAACGGGGGCAGATGGCCTCGTTTCGAGGTGTGAAGTTTCACACCCAAAATGCAGACGCCCAAGTGGGCCGTCGCAATGTGATGCATGAATACCCTCAGCACGATGTGCCGTTTGCTGAAGACCTAGGACGCAAGGCCCGCCAGTTTGTGGTGGATGGTTATGTGGTGGGCGAAACGTACCTAGATGAACGCGATGCGTTGATCACAGCGATTGAGGGCTATGGCCCCGGTGAACTGGTGCACCCCCGTTATGGTGTGCTGCAAGTGGTGGTGGTTGGTTCTGTATCAATCAAGGAAAGCCACGACCAAGGTGGTATTGCACGCTTCTCCATCACGTTTGCTGAGGCTGGTGAGAACGAGTTTCCGCAAGCCAAGACAAATACAGTGAGTGAAGTAGATGCAGCGGCATCGCTGTTGGATGAGGTGGCACAGAGTGATTTTGCGAAGAACTTCAAGGCTGTACAAAATTCAATTTCATCGACATTAACGAAGATTCAAACGGGTTTAAACAAGGCTTTAGCGGTTGCGCGTGGTTTGTCGGATACGAGTTCGCTTGCTGGCTTGGTGCGACAAGTTTCAGGGATTTCGGTATCACTCACCTCATTGATTCATACGCCTGCAAATTTAGCAGCTCAGTTGTCTGCGCTGCAAAACTCGCTGATGTTGTCTGTGCGTCGACCTGTAGCGGCATTGGCTGATTTGAAGGCGCTAACTGCAAGCCATGAGCGCGAAAACCCAAGCGGTACGGTACGGCCCGGCTCTACCCGTGCTTTGGCGTTGGCGGATGCGCAAGCAGTGGCAGATGTGAATCGCCGATTGCTGCTATCAACGCAAGCTCGGGTGTTGGTGCTGGCTGTGCAGCAGGGCGTGGTGGCTACGGCCATGCAAGCACTTGACTTGCGCGATGCGCTGCTGGCCCAGCTGGATGCAGAGCTAGAGGCAACAGACCCAGCGCCCGAGGTGGCTGCGGCTTTGGTGGGGCTGCGTGCTGCTGTGGTGCGTGATGTGTCTGTGCGTGCGCAGCGCTTGCAAGAAACCTCGACTTACACCCCCACGGCCGTATTGCCTGCCGTGGTGTTGGCACACCGTATTTATGGTGATGCATCGCGTACCGATGAGCTGGTGAGCCGTAATAGCGTGGCCAACCCTGCATTCGTTCCTGTACGTGCGCTGGAGGTGCTAATTTAATGGCTGCGTCTAACGAATGCACATTGCTGATTGGTGGTCACGCTTATGGTGGATGGAAGCGCATTGAGGTGCAGCGCTCTATTGAGCAATTGGCGGGTGGTTTTGTGTTGGAGCTGACGAACCGTTGGCCGGGCACAGATATGGCCCATGAAATACGTGAAGGACTGAGCTGCCAGGTGTTACTGGGTGATGATGTGGTGATCACGGGATACATCGACCAGTTTGAGCCTGAGATGACAGACACGTCGACCAAGCTTCAAGTTGAAGGACGCGATAAGACGGGCGACTTGGTGGACTGTTCGGCCATTTACAAAACAGGGCAATGGCATAACGTGAGCCTAGAGCAGATCGTGCGTGACATTGCCAAGCCTTTTGGTATTGAGGTGGTGGTGCAAACCACATTAGGAGAGCGTTTTGCGTCGTTTGCATTGGAAGATGGCGAGAAAGCGTTTGATGCAATAGACCGCGCAGCACGCATGCGCAGCGTGCTGGTGACCAGCGATGTGCAAGGCCGATTGGTATTGACACACGCGAGCACGGTGAGCAGCGGTGTGTCACTGATTGAAGGGGTGAACATCAAGCGCATGAGTGCAGTGCACAGCTGGCGTGAACGTTTCAGTAAGGTCACGATCAAGGGACAGAGCCAAGGCAGTGACACTTCTTATGGGGGCGATGCAGCGCATTTGATAGCCAGCGCCACAGATGCAGGGATTGACCGTTACCGACCACTGGTGGTGATTGCCGAGCATGCAAGCAGCAATAAAGCATTGGCTGACCGTGCGCATTGGGAAACGCAGGTGCGTATGGGGCGTGGCAAGCGTGGTAAGTGCACAGTGGTGGGTTGGCGCACAGGCAAGGATGGCATGGAGGGGCCGCTGTGGCAGCCGAATACGCTGGTGCATATCAAGCACGGCCGCACCCAATTGGATGGGCTGATGTTGATCGTAGGTTGCAACTACAAGCTGACTGAGGAAGGAACGCTGACTGAGCTGGTGTTTAGCCGCGTAGAGGCGTTTGAGATTGTGGGTGGTACGAAGCGCAGTAAGTTATTCAACAAGATGAACGACGCGACAGAGGCTCATAAAAAAGGCGATGGATTTACCCCTAGCTGGGCATTGCAGCCGCCCACTACGTCGAATGCCTCGCCGAAGGGTGGTAAGCCATGATGAGCCGTTTCACAGCGCGTTTGCGCGGCATGGTGGGCCGTGCTGTGGTGAGTATGGTGAACGATGCGCTGCGCATGCAGGGTGTACAGGTGCAGCCATTGGCTAACAACGTGCGCGAGGCTGAACGCTTTCAAAACTATGGCTTGACATCGGTGCCGCATGCGGGGGCTGAGGCTTTGGTGTTGTCGGTAGGGGGCAGCTCTGACCACGCTGTTGCGGTGTGTGTGGATGACCGTCGCTATAGACTGACTGGCTTGGAGAACGGTGAGGTAGCTCTCTATGACGACCTCGGCCAATGCGTGCATTTGACCCGAACGGGTATGGTGATCAAAGGGGCAGGATTACCCATCACAATCACCGACGCACCGCATGTGAGCATAGATGTGCCATTGGTGACCTTCGCAGGGGACGCCAATGTGGTCGGTGCTTTGACAGCAAAGACCGTCACGGCTGAAACGGTCAGCGGCACTACAAATGTGATGATTGCTGGCAAATCAGGAAAAGACCACTATCACAAGGTTGGCACGACCAACTCCACACCACCACTGGTGTGATGACCTTGCATCAGTAAAGCACTTTAAAAGCCGACTTGTCACGCGTGCGCGAGGATGCGTGCATGGATTTAAGTTTGCGCTTTTCCCCTTCTCGCAGTTACTTTGACTTGAGCCTTGATGTGCTCAAGGCTGATTTGCTGGCATCCGACTCTTTGGAGACGGCTGTGGTGTTGTCGCTTCTTTGTGACCGCACAGCTGGTGAGAGTGATGTGCCCGCAGGAAATGACCATCGCGGGTGGTGGGCAGATGCTTTCGCGCGAAACCAAAATGACAAGTTTGGTAGCCGCTTGTGGCTGCTGGCTCGCGAGAAGCGTACGCCTGAGACTGTTCTGCGGGCGCGCAGCTACATCATCGAAGCGTTGCAATGGTTGATAGATGATGGCTTAGCTACGGCCGTGGATGCCACGGTGTTTACAGCTGGTGCAGACTGGCTAGTGGCACAAGTGCAGATCAATTTGAAGACGGGTTCCCGTCAATATCGGTTTGAGTGGTCTGATGCAACACAGGCATGGATGCTTCAAGGTGAGGTGAACTGATGGCATTCCCACGCCCCACATTGCCTGAGTTGATTGACCAAGGTACGGCTGAATTTGAAGGTCGTTTACCGGGTGTTTTAGCGACTGTTCGACGCAGCTTGATTGGTGTGATCAACCGCGTATTTGCGGGTGGTTTGTCAGCGTTGTACCAATTCGCTGAATACCATTTCAAACAGGCGTGGCCTGATACATGCGACGTTGAGTACTTGGAAGATCACGGTGCGCGTAAAAACATTTATCGTATCCCCGCAGCGTCAGCAACAGGCATGCTGTCAGTCGTTGGCTCGGTGGGTATGCCAATGCCTACTGGTACGTTGTTTCAGCGTGCAGATGGTGTGCAGTTTGCAACTACGCTTGATGTGGTTGGTACAGGAGTAGCCTATTTGGTGCCTGTTCAAGCGTTAGATGCTGGGCAATCTAGCAATACGGTGAGTGGTGCGTCACTGTCGCTGGTCGCACCTGTCGCAGGGTTTGCCAGTGCAGCTACGGTAGCTTCTGAGCTGAGTGGTGGCGCTGGTGCAGAAATGAATGAAGCATTTAGAGCGCGCATTGTTGCCCGCTGGCGTATGCCTGCAAGTGGTGGGAATTTGCAAGACTACATTGATTGGGCTGAAGAGGTGGCTGGCGTCACGCGGGCATGGGTGTATCCCGGTGAACAAGGGGCTGGCAGCGTGGTAGTTCGGTTTGTACGTGATGCGGATGTCACCCCGATTCCAGATGCTGGTGAGGTGGCTACGGTGCAAGCGCATATTGATGCGGTGCGTCCTGTGACGGCGCGTGCCATTGTGGTGGCACCTATTGCTGTGCCGCTGAATTTGACAATTCAGCTCACGCCCAATACACCTGCCGTGCAAGCTGCTGTGACCGAAGATTTGGCTGACATGTTGGTGCGTGAAGCATCGCCTGGCTGTACGTTGCCAGTGAGCCATTTGCGACAAGTCATTTCAGATGCGGTGGGTGAAACAGACAGCATCTTGATTACGCCAGCTTCCAATGTGGTGTATGCCACAGGCCAGATGCCTGTGCTGGGAGTGATCACATGGGCGTGAGTGTGAGCGCATGGTTGAACGCGCTGCTGGCTATGTTGCCGCCCAGCAGCGTGATTGCGCGTGAACCTGATTCAGTTCTTTCACGATTTTTAGAGGCCGTCGCTGCTGCCTTTGCACGGTTTCAAAACGTGGTGGTTGATGTTGTGGCTCAGTTTGACCCACGCCGAGCAACGCATGCGCTGGAAGACTGGGAGCGTCTTTTTAGCACAAGCGGTAATGCATCGACTATGACTTTGCTTGATCGACAAGCGGACGCATTTGAAAAATACAACGACACGGGCGGTCAAAGCATTGCGTACTTTATAGCGTTGGCGGCAAGGTTTGGTGAGGTGATCACCATCACTGAGTTCGCGCAGATCAACTGCGATATGAATTGCAATTCGACGCTTTACTCAGATTTTGATGCTTTTGTGTGGCGGGTGAATATTCCCCATGCTGCACAAAACGTCGTAATGCTGACGTGCAATGGTAACTGCGATGCAGCTTTGCAAAGCTACAAGCCGAGTTTGATTGAGGGCTTATTCAATACGCGCAAGCCTGCGCAAACCAAAGTAATTTTTGCGTACCAAGGATAGAAGATGCAACGGATATCAACACTCTCGCGCCTACTGAATAAATTCGGTATTGGTAAAGATGGTTTCAAAGATGGTGATTTAGCCAATGGCATCGCAGCAACCAACCTGAATGCAGACTGGTGCAACGGTCTGCAAGAAGAAGTTCTGTCGGTCATTGAGCAAGCAGGACTGACGCCTAGCAATGCCACTTTGAATCAGATGATGACGGCCATTGCAACCTTGCAACGACAACAAACCAACACGGCTTACACGACCGCTGGTACTGCGCCTTTTTTCACAGTGACATTACCGACCAGTGCTGTGCCGTTAACAGTATTGAATACAGGCCTTCGTTTGCACCTAAAGTTTCATGCAGCAGGCATTGGTTTCAATAACACCTTGAATGTCGCTGGAACAGGTGCAAGATCCCTTAAGCAATATGATGGATCGGGAGGTAAGGTAGCAAGTATCGTCGCAGCAAATCAACTTGCAGACGTTGAGTACGATGGCACTGACTGGGTATTGCTTGGCCCTTCGCCCTTTTATTTGGCTACACAGACTGGGTTCCAGCAGAATTCCTACAGTGTGGCGACCGCTAGCGGCACCACCGACACAATTACCGCATCCTACACGCCAGCAATCGCTGAGTTGACTAACGGCATGACGCTGAATGTGCGCACGTCGTCGGCCAACACGTCGACTGCACCGACCTTCACCCCGAACAGCGGCACTATTGCATCCAAGGCCATCGTCAAGGGTGCAGGCGCTGCACTGGCTGCTGGCGACATCGCAGGCGGTGGCCATTGGATTGAATTGCAGTATGACCTCACGCTCGATAAGTGGGTGCTGCTTAATCCCGCCACGGGGATTTCTACCGTGTCTCAAAAACCAGGTGAGATTTGCTTCTTTGCTACCAGCACCACACCCGCTGGATTTTTAATGGCCAATGGCGCCAATGTATCGCGCACCGTTTATTCCGCTCTTTTTGCAGTAATCGGGACAAATTTTGGTGGTGGTGACGGGGCTAATACTTTCACCCTCCCTGATGCACGTGACAGGATGATTGTGGGTGGAAATACCGCTTTTACTCTTGGCTCTACTGGCGGTAGTAAAGACGCCGTGGTGGTATCTCATACGCATACAGCGACAGTCACCGACCCTGGGCACTCTCACTCATATAAGACATATGGTCTTGGAAATAACGGACTGACTGGAAACGCCTACACAAATACCGATTGGGGATATGGTACCTCCGGCTCTGCTACTACAGGCGTGAGTGTGACGAATGCGTCTACAGGCGTGGCTGGGACTGGCGCCAATATGCCCCCTTACATCTGCTTTGTCCCATATATCAAATATTAAAAGGTTAAAAGGTTAAAAATGAATATCTATTCTTTTGATCGTGAGACTGGTCTATTCACTGGTATTTCATTAGCAGATGAGTCTCCCCTTGAGCCTGGTGTGCACCTGATCCCGGCATTTGCCACACCGATAGCTCCGCCCGACTGTGCCGCGCGTGAGCGCCCTGTATTTCGTGATGGCAAATGGTCTGTCGTAGCAGACTGGCGTGGTGTAGATGTATTTGATATGCGTACTGGCGATACCAAATCTATTGAAGAGATTGGGGTCAGCCCCGCAGACATTGGCGCTACGTCAATCGCACCTCCCGCATCGATGGACCGTAAGACACGTGTCTTTGCTGACACAGAGTGGAAATATGTGCCCGACTGGCGTGGTATCCCGCTTTTTAGCATCACGGACGGAAGCGCTGTGAGCATCACTGATGTAGGTAAGGCCCCCGAAGACATTGGCGCTACGGATAAGGAAAGACCAAGTCCTTTTTATAAATGGGTTGATGGATCATGGGCGCTTGATGCTGTCGCCCACTTGGCTGCGATCAAGGCGGATGCGACTGACCGTATCGCCATCTTCGCAAAGTCAAAGCGTGCAATGATTGCAGGCACATCGGATGATGCCGAGATTGCTGGCTGGAGCAATAAATTGCGCATTGCGCAGGCCATTGTCGTAGGCACGGCCACCGACGGCGAGAAAGCGGCATTTCAAGCCGAGATTACGGCACGCGGCATCAAGGGCGAAACGCTCGAAATTTTCGTGCAAAAGGTAATCACGAACGCTGCGTTTTATGCGCAGGCTGTAGCTTTGATTGATGGGCTTAAGCGCAGGGCGCAAGACGCTGTTTCTGCTGCTAAGACTCCTGATGAGGTATCCGCTGTATTAGATTCCATGAAATCGCAAGCTGAAGCGGCGTTTGTTCAACTGATGAAGGGTGCTACGTGATGTTTGCTTTATTGTCTCAGTTGCTTGGACCATTGCATGATGAGCTTCTTTTTGCAGTCGTGTACATGTGGCTGTTCTACGTGTTTTATGTGTTGATCATGGCGGTGTACCGCGCCAAGTTGGCAGGCAGATTGGGCGGCTTGTCATTGCTGCTGCTGTACCCGTTTGTGGTGGTGGGAGTTCTGATGGATGTGTTGTGCCAGCTCACCATTGCTTCGCTCATTTTCTTTGAGCCTCCGCGAACGTGCTGGCAGGCTACTACGGTGACAGTGTGGCGCTGGTCGTTCGAGGTGACGTATTTGTACATCGAACCATTGGTGACTACGCGCCTCAAACGCTTGCACACAAGTGATATGGGGTGGCGCACCGCGTTGGCTGCCTATATTTGCCAAAACCTTTTAGACCCGTTTGATCCTGATGGGGATCATTGCTAAAAAAACAGGGCGAGTGCTGAGGGTGCGGTAACACCCAAAGCACCCGTCTCCGCCGTAACACGCACGGCATCAACCGAAGACCCTGCCACCTCTAGAGGTGAGGGTCATTATGAATGATGCCTATGTTGAAAGATATTCGTTGTGGCGCGTGCAGTAAGTTGCTGGCTCGCGCGTTGTTTGAGAGAGTCCAAATCAAGTGCAGCAGGTGCAGCACTTTGAATGATGTGAGGGCCAAGAGCCCCCAACTTGAGCGCCTTGGAGCGTCATGTGAAGGGGGAGTGCATGGTCAAGAAAAAGAGTCCGCTGGCATGGCTGGGCGGCAAAAGCAAATTGGCAGCTCAGATCGTTGAGCGAATGCCATCCCATACAGCGTATGTTGAGGTCTTTTCAGGCGCTGCATGGGTGCTCTTTAACAAGGTGCCGAGTAAGGTTGAGATCATCAATGACATCAACCGTGATTTGGTGATGTTTTACCGTGTGGTCAAGTATCATAGGTCAGCATTTCTAGAGCAGCTCAGCCAGCAACTAATTGCTCGCGATGAGTTCAAACGCATGTTGGTTACACCGCCCGAGGTGTTGACCGATGTCCAGCGGGCTGCGCGGTTTTACTATGTGTCTAAGCTGTCGTTTGGAGCCAAGCTGACCAGTCCATCGTTTGGTGTGGCTGCTACGGGTGGCCCTAGACTTAATTTAATGACGCTGGACGCGGATATTGCGGCGGCCGAAGCCCGCCTCAAGCGGGTGTTTATTGAAAACCTGCCTTATGAGACCGTACTTGCCCGATTCGACAAGCCAACAACGCTGTTCTACCTTGACCCGCCCTATTGGGGGCATGAGGGGGACTATGGTGCTGGCATCTTTGGACGCAGTGATTTCGCCCGTTTGAATGATGTTTTAAAGGGTGTAAAAGGCAAGTTCATCATGAGCCTGAATGATGTAGACGGGGTGCGCTCGACGTTCAAAAAGTTCAAGATTGAGTCTGTTAAGACGGTCTATTCGGCGGCAGCCAAGGGTGTGACCCCTGCCAATGAGGTGCTGATCACCAATTTCTAACCCCGTTTGTTGTCCACAGGAGGTATTCTTCTGTGGACAACTTTTCCTAAACGGACAAGTTTCCCTCGTTATCTCGTTCCTCGTGCTCTAAAAGCGTGGGCGTTTACATGTCCTTAAGGTCACTCCTCGAAAGCCCGCAAATACAGAGCCTTGGAGCGAAGAAAAAGGGCTCGGAGGTTATCCGAGCCCTTATGTGTGGTGGAGCTGGCGGGATTTGAACCCGCGTCCACAAGCCTTTTTCGTACAGTTCTACATGTGTAGTCGTCTGATTTGAGTCTCGCCGTGTGCGTCGCGCAGCGACACGCTACGCACCCAGCCAGTACCCTTTTTTCTCACACCACCTCAAGGTACCCGAGGTGATGCCAGCCCATATGTTTTCCCTTGCAGCTAGGAAGTCTTGCGACCCCCTAACCCAGCCTATCGGCCAACTGTTGCAAGGCTCACCGGATTAAGCGGCGAGTGCGAAACGTTCGTCGTTTGCAGTTAGTTTTTTTTCCGAAGATTAACGAGGATCAGAACCTCGACATGCCCTGCCACGCGTCCGAACCCATGTCGAAACCAATGCAGCCCCAAGTCTCTTATTTTAGGCCTCTGCCAGCAATTGCAAGAGCTTATTTGGTGAATCTATGTGTAAATCTGCGCGCCAAGTGCTGACGTCGGTCTTTTCGCCTAAATAACCGTAGGTGGCAGCCACCGTGGGCATGCCTGCGGCACGACCTGCGGCAATGTCACGCTCATCGTCGCCCACATACAAACACACCTCAGGCGGCAAGCCCAAACGACGCGCTGCTTCAAACAAAGGCTCAGGATGCGGTTTGGGATGTGGCGTGGTGTCGCCGCTCACTATGGCATGAGCGCTAGCAAACAAAGGCATGGCAGCCGTGAGCGGATCGGTGAAACGCGCCATTTTGTTGGTCACCACGCCCCAAGGCATTTGGCGCAGCTGGAGGTGTTCAATCACATCGTCCACCCCATCAAACACATAGGTGTGCACAGTCATGGCGGCTTCGTAGTTTGCAAAAAACTCTTCGCGCATGGCCATGAAGTTTTGATGCTCTGGCGTTATGTCAAATGCCACTTTCAGCATGCCGCGTGCGCCAGCACCTGCCAGCGGGCGGTAAAACTCATAGGGCAACGAAGGCATGCCACGGTCGGTACGCATTTTGTCAGCGGCCGCACCTAGATCGGGGGCACTGTCAATCAAAGTGCCGTCCAAGTCGAACAGCACGGCACGGATATGTTTCAGCATCACAGCGGCCTTTGCGTGGCAACCATATAGTTGACGCTGGTGTCACCACTCAGCCAGTAGCGGCGAGTCAGTGGGTTGTATTCCATGCCACGGGTGTGTTGCCAATCAAGGCCTGCTTCTCGGCAATCACGTGCCAACTCGCTGGGACGGATGAACTTGGCGTATTCGTGTGTGCCACGGGGCAACAGGTTCAACACATATTCAGCGCCCACGATGGCAAACAAGAACGACTTGGCGTTGCGGTTGAGCGTCGAGAAAAACACATGGCCCCCAGGCTTGACCAATTGCGCGCAAGCACGAACGATGGACGACGGATCGGGCACATGCTCTAGCATTTCCATGCAGGTCACCACATCAAAGCTAGCGGGCTGCTCAGCAGCCAACGCCTCAACCGCTACTTCGCGGTATTGCACGTTGGGTGTTTGCGCTTCTAACGCATGCAACTGCGCCACCTTCAGCGACTTGGTGGCCAAGTCAATGCCCAAGGCATGAGCGCCTGAACGAGCCATGGCATCGGTCAAGATGCCGCCGCCACAGCCCACATCCAGCACTTTTTTACCTTGCAAGGGCGCAATGCCGTTGATCCACTCTAAGCGTAATGGATTGATTTGGTGCAACGGGCGAAATTCACTTTCAGGGTCCCACCAGCGGTGGGCGAGCTCAGAAAACTTGGCCAATTCGGCTGGGTCAACGTTGGTGTGCGAGGCTGTGTTTTGCATGATTTGTATTGTCGTTCAAGCAAAAAGAAACCCCGCCGAAGCGGGGTTTCTTTTTTAGATCAAGTCAGATCAGTTCTTGCGGGTACCCACAACTTCGATCTCAACGCGGCGGTTCTTAGCACGACCTTCGCTGGTCTTGTTGCTAGCCACAGGTTGCTTCTCGCCTTTACCTTCTGTGTAGATACGGTTTTTCTCGATGCCTTTGGACACCAAATAAGCCTTCACAGCTTCAGCGCGGCGCACTGACAATTTTTGGTTGTAAGCGTCAGAACCAACAGAGTCAGTGTGACCCACGGCGATGATGACTTCCAAGTTAATGCCTTTAACTTTAGACACCAAGTCGTCCAACTTAGCCTTGCCAGCTGGCTTGACCACAGATTTGTCAAAATCAAAGAAGGCGTCAGCAGCGTAAGTCACTTTAGAAGCTGCAGCGACGGGAGCAGCAGGAGCAGCAGCAGGAGCAGCCTTGGGAGCGGCTACAGGAGCACCACAGCCAGGGGCGGCAGTAGCAGGTGTCCAATTGGCATCACGCCAGCAATCGCCAGAAGCGTTTTTCCACACATCGCCAGAAGCATTGCGCCAGTTGTCAATGTTTTGAGCCATAGCAGCAGTTGCCAAAGCAGCGGTAGCAACAAAAGCTGCCAAGTTCTTCAAGTTTTTCATGATTCACCTCTGAGGGATTTATAAGCCGCAGACCACTCTGCGAATTGAGGCATTCAAGGTGTCGTCACCTGAACGCTTAGAAATATTGTGCCATAACAAAAAGACACTACTTCTTCTTATAACAAGGCTTAACAAATTAAGCGCACGCTTGTTGCAAGTCAGCCACACAAAGGTGGGGTGCATATCAGCCTAAAATGTCAGGTTTCCTGCTTTACGGCCTCTTTCATGACCCAGTTCGCCAAAGAAACCTTGCCCATCAGCCTAGAAGAGGAGATGCGCCGCAGCTACCTAGATTACGCCATGAGCGTGATTGTGGGCCGCGCACTCCCTGATGCGCGTGACGGCTTAAAGCCAGTGCACCGCCGCGTCTTGTTTGCGATGCACGAGCTGAACAACGACTGGAACCGTCCTTATAAGAAGTCAGCCCGTATCGTGGGTGATGTGATTGGTAAATACCACCCGCACGGTGACAGCGCGGTGTACGACACCATTGTGCGTATGGCGCAAGACTTTTCGTTGCGCCACATGTTGGTGGACGGCCAAGGTAACTTCGGCTCGGTCGACGGCGACAACGCTGCGGCCATGCGTTACACGGAAATTCGCTTGTCCAAAATCGCTCACGAGATGCTGGGCGACATCGACAAAGAAACCGTGGACTTCGGCCCCAACTATGACGGCTCTGAAAAAGAACCACTGGTTTTGCCAAGCCGCATTCCCAACTTGCTGGTCAACGGCTCCTCCGGCATTGCCGTGGGTATGGCCACTAACATCCCGCCTCATAACTTGAACGAAGTGGTGGACGCGTGTTTGCACATGTTGCGCCACCCCGAGGCGACCATCGACGAGCTGATGGAAATCATCCCGGCCCCTGATTTCCCGACCGCCGGCATTATTTACGGCATCAGTGGCGTCAAAGACGGTTACCGCACTGGCCGCGGCCGCGTGGTCATGCGCGCCAAGTGCCACTTTGAAGACATCGACAAAGGTCAGCGACAGTCCATCATCGTGGACGAGTTGCCTTACCAGGTGAACAAAAAGACCTTGCAAGAACGCATGGCCGAATTGGTTCACGAAAAGAAGATTGAAGACATCAGCCACATCCAAGACGAGTCCGACAAGTCGGGCATGCGTTTGGTGATTGAACTCAAGCGCGGCGCCGTGCCTGAAGTCGTGCTGAACAACTTATATAAACAGACCCAACTGCAAGACACCTTCGGTATCAACATGGTGGCCTTGATTGACGGTCAACCCAAGCTGTGCAATTTGCGCGACTTGATTGCTGTTTTCTTGGGCCACCGCCGCGAAGTGGTCACACGCCGCACCATCTTCACACTGCGCAAAGCCCGCGAACGCGGCCATGTGCTGGAAGGTTTGGCTGTGGCTTTGGCCAACATCGACGAGTTCATTCGCATCATCCGCAATGCGCCTACGCCGCCCGTGGCCAAGGCCGAGCTGATGACCAAGTCATGGGGCAGCCAACTGGTGCGCGAAATGCTCACCCGCAGCCGTGCCGACGGCGGTGTGATCAACGCCGACGACTACCGCCCTGATGGGCTGGAAAAAGAATTCGGCATGGGCAACGACGGCCTGTACCGTTTGAGCGACACCCAAGCCCAAGAAATTTTGCAGATGCGTCTGCAACGCTTGACAGGTCTTGAGCAAGACAAGATCGTCAACGAGTACAAAGATGTGATGTCTGAGATCGACGACTTGCTCGACATCTTAGCCAAGCCAGAACGCGTGTCCACCATCATTGGTGACGAACTGACGGTGGTGAAAAACGAATTCGGCCAAAGCAAGCTCGGCGCACGCCGCAGCGTGATTGAGCACAACGCCCAAGACTTGGGCACCGAAGACCTGATCACGCCCACCGACATGGTGGTCACGCTCAGCCACAGTGGCTACATCAAGAGCCAACCTCTGTCTGAATACCGCGCCCAAAAACGCGGCGGTCGCGGCAAACAAGCCACAGCCAACAAAGAAGACGATTGGGTGGACCAACTCTTCATCGCCAACACGCACGACTATTTGCTGTGCTTCTCCAACCGTGGCCGTTTGTACTGGCTTAAGGTGTGGGAAGTGCCTGCGGGCTCACGCGGCTCACGCGGTCGCCCCATCGTCAACATGTTCCCTCTGCAAGAGGGCGAAAAAATCAACGTCGTGTTGGCCTTGACTGGCGAAGCACGCACTTTCCCTGAAGACCAATTTGTATTCATGGCCACGTCCATGGGCACGGTCAAAAAGACCTCGCTCGACGAATTCAACAACCCACGCAAGGGCGGCATCATCGCCGTCAACTTGGACGAGGGCGATTTCTTGGTTGGCGCAGCCCTCACCGACGGCAAGCACGACGTGATGTTGTTCAGCGACGGCGGCAAAGCTGTGCGTTTTGACGAAAACGACGTGCGCCCCTTGGGTCGCAGTGCCCGCGGTGTGCGCGGCATGATGATCGAAGATGGACAAAGCGTGATTGCCATGTTGGTGTCCGAACAAGAAGACCCAAGTGCAGTGACCGACGAAACCGTGGCCCGCGCCAGCGTCTTGACCGCCACTGAAAACGGCTACGGCAAACGTACCAACATCAGCGAATACACCCGCCACGGCCGGGGCACCAAAGGCATGATCGCCATCCAGCAATCAGAGCGCAATGGCAAAGTTGTGGCTGCCACCTTGGTCCAGGCCGACGACGAAATCATGCTCATCACCGACACCGGGGTGCTGGTGCGCACCCGCGTGGCTGAAATTCGCGAAATGGGTCGCGCCACACAGGGCGTGACCTTGATTGGTTTGGACGAAGGCGCCAAACTCAGTGGCTTGCAACGCATTGTTGAAAACGATGCCAACGCCCATTTCAGCGAAGGTGCTGAAGACGACAGCGCAGAAGGCGGCACTGACGCCCCAAGCGAAGGCTAATCGAGGCATGAACCGCCCCTTTAACTTTTCTGCAGGTCCAGCGGCGATGCCGCTGGAGGTCTTGCAGCAAGCGGCTGCCGAAATGACCGATTGGCAAGGCAGCGGCATGGGTGTGATGGAAATGAGCCATCGCGGCAAAGAGTTCATCAGCATCTACGAACAGGCCGAAGCTGATGTGCGCGAGCTCTTGGCCGTGCCCGCCAACTTCAAAATCTTGTTCATGCAAGGCGGCGGCTTGGCAGAAAACGCCATCGTGCCTTTGAACCTTTCGCGCGGCGAAACCGTCGACGTGGTGGTCACAGGCAGTTGGAGCGAGAAGTCGTTCAAAGAAGCCAGTAAATACTGCACACCACATTTGGCAGCCACGGGTGCTGAAACAAACTTCACCACCCTGCCTGCGCCTACGCAATGGCAACTCAGCGCCAACGCGCAATATGTGCATGTGTGCACCAACGAGACCATCCACGGCGTGGAGTTTCACACCTTGCCAGACCTCAAGGCCTTGGGCTCCGATGCACCTCTGGTGATTGACTTCTCGTCTCATGTGCTCTCGCGCAGCGTCGATTGGTCAAAAGTGGGCGTTGCTTTTGGTGGCGCTCAAAAGAACATCGGCCCTGCCGGTGTGACCTTGGTCATCGTGCGCGAAGACTTGCTGGGTCATGCGCTCAAGGTCTGCCCCAGCGCGTTTAACTACAAAACTGTGGCCGAGCACGGCTCCATGTACAACACGCCGCCCACGTACAGCATCTACATGGCTGGCCTGACCTTCCAGTGGTTGAAACGCCAAGGTGGTGTGGCGGCGATGGAGCAACAAAACATCGCCAAGGCCAAGCTCTTGTATGACTTTTTGGACAACTCTAGCTTCTACAGCAACAAAGTCGCCCATGACTGCCGCTCACGCATGAACGTACCTTTCTTCTTAGCCGACGAGTCGCGCAACGACGCATTTTTGGCTGGTGCCAAAGCTACTGGCTTGTTGCAGCTCAAAGGCCACAAGTCAGTCGGCGGTATGCGTGCCAGCATTTACAACGCCATGCCCATCGAAGGCGTGCAAGCGCTGGTGAGCTACATGCAAGCGTTTGAAAAAACACAGGCTTGATTGAGCATCTGAACGAGCAACAACACCATGAGCCAACAACCCGTTCAATCCGAAGCCCTCGCAGCCTTGCGCGTGCAAATCGACGCGCTCGACAAACAGCTGCTGCAGCTGGTCAACGACCGCGCCAAAGTGGCAGAGCTTGTCGGCGAAATCAAACGCGCTGAAGGCTCGCCCTTCTTCCGCCCTGACCGCGTGGCGCAAGTGATCGACAAAATCACCCAAGCCAACCCCGGTCCGCTCAAAAACGAACACATCGCATCCATCTGGCGTGAAATCATGTCGGCTTGCCTTGCGCTCGAAGCCCCCCAACGCGTGGCGGTGCTCGGCCCACAAGGCACGTTTTGTGAACAAGCGGCGATCGAGTTTTTTGGCAGCGCCGCCAATCTGATTTACTGCGCCAACTTTGACGAAGTCTTCCACGCCACCGCTGCAGGCACCGCCCAATATGGCGTGGTCGGCATGGAAAACTCCACAGAAGGCGTGGTGGCCCGTTCGCTCGATTTGTTCTTGCGCTCACCCGTGCATGTGGTGGGCGAAGTGAGTTTGCTGGTGCGCCACAACCTGATGCGCCAAAGCAATTCGGATGCAGGCATTGAAGTCGTCATGGCCCATCCACAAGCTTTGGCACAGTGCCAAGGCTGGTTGTCGCAACACCTGCCGCATGTGGAGCGCCGTGCCGTGGCCAGCAACGCCGAAGGCGCCCGTTTGGCGGCCACCAACTCCGCTTGGGCCGCCTTGGCCAGCGAGCGCGCAGCCAGCCAGTTTGGCCTGCACATCGTGCACCACGCCATCCAAGACGAGGCCTACAACCGCACACGCTTTGCTGTCATCGCGCTGCCCCAAACCTTGGCCACGCCGCCTGCGTCTGGCAACGACTGCACCAGCTTGGTGGTGTCTGTACCCAACCGTCCGGGTGCTGTGCACGACTTGTTGGTACCGCTCAAAAACAACGGCGTGTCCATGACGCGCTTTGAGTCGCGCCCAGCCAAATCAGGCGAGTGGGAGTACTACTTCTACATCGACATCTCAGGCCACGTCAGCCAGCCCCATGTGGCTGCAGCACTTCAAGAGCTGCAAGGCTTGTGCGCGTTTTACAAAGTCTTGGGTTCTTACCCCGTCTCAGAATGAAATTTCAGCGGCTTGCCCTCATCGGCTGTGGCCTGATGGGCGGCTCGTTTGCGCTCGCCTTGCGCGAGGCTGGTCTGGTGCAAACCATCGTGGGTTTTAGTGCTTCAGAAAAAACTCGCCAGCGCGCCGTCGAGCTCAAGGTCATCGACCAAGCGTGTCACAGTGTTGCCGAAGCTGTGCAAGGTGCCGACCTCGTGTTGCTCGCAGTGCCCGTGGGCGCCATGCACAGCAGCTTTGCCGCCATGCGCGATGTGCTGCAACCCAACGCCTTGCTGATGGATGTAGGCTCGACCAAGTGCGATGTGATTGCTGCTGCACAAGCCACTTTGGGCGAACGGCTGAGCTGCTTTGTGCCCGCCCACCCGATTGCAGGCAAAGAGGTGGCCGGAATTGAACACGCGCAGGCTTCGCTTTACCAAGATCGCCGCACCATCCTCACGCCCTTGCCCAAAACCAGCATCCACAGAATGCAAGCTGCACATGATGTGTGGACGGCAATGGGTAGCCATGTGAGCAACATGACGCCCGAAACGCATGACGCCACGTTTGCAGCCGTCAGCCACCTGCCACACATGTTGGCTTTTGCAGCTGTCAATGCACTCTCAGCCCAGCCACAAGGCGCTTCATTTTTAGACATGGCTGGCCCTGGCTTTCGCGACTTCTCACGCATCGCCGCTAGCGATGCATCCGTGTGGCGTGACATCTTGAGCGCCAACCAAGCTGAAGTGCTCACGCAAGTGGCGCACTTCCGTGCCGCACTTGACCAATTTGAAATCGCCTTGAAATCGGGCGATACCGCCGCGCTACAACAGCTGATTCAACAAGCGAGCGATGTGCGCTCGGCTTGGACATTGCAAGCGGGCAACGCGTGCAACACAGCCTCTGAAGATAAATAGATGTTCTCCACCGCCTTCCTCGACCTCCCTGCGTTGCAAGGTGCATCCGGCACTATCACCCTGCCCGGCTCTAAAAGCATTTCCAATCGCGTGTTGTTGCTCTCGGCGTTGTGCCAAGGCACCACCGTCGTCCACGACCTGCTGGACTCCGACGACACCCGTGTCATGCTCGCCGCGCTGAGCCAACTTGGCTGCGGTGTTGAGCGCCAAGGCACCACCGTGACCATCACGGGTTTGGGCGGTCAACTCAAGCACCACGACGCGATTGAGTTTTTCATGGGCAACGCCGGTACAGCCATGCGACCGCTCACCGCGGCGCTTGCCGTATTGGGTGGCGCCTTCACGCTCAAAGGTGTGCCACGCATGCATGAGCGCCCGATTGGAGATTTGGTCGATGCGCTGCGTTTGCTCGGCTGTTCGATTGACTACTTGGGCAACGACGGTTTTCCTCCGCTGCATATTGGCAAGCCATCGCTCAAGGTGGATGCCCCCATTCAAGTGCGAGGGGATGTGTCGAGCCAGTTCCTCACGGCGTTGTTGATGGCTTTGCCATTGGCGGCAAAGACGCAAGACATCGTGATTGAGGTGGTGGGCGAACTCATCAGCAAGCCCTACATCGACATCACGCTCAACCTGTTGGCGCGTTACGGCATTGCCGTCCAGCGCGATGGCTGGCAGCGTTTTACGATTCCACAGGGGTCCAACTATCAATCGCCCGGCACGATTCACGTCGAAGCCGATGCATCGTCTGCCAGCTACTTCATCGCGCTAGGAGCCATTGCCGAAGGCGATTCGTCAAAGGGCTCGAAGGGTGACGGCATTCGCATTCAAGGCGTGGGCGCTGACTCGATTCAAGGCGACATCCGTTTCATGGACGCCGCCGAGCAAATGGGCGCCAAAATTACCAGCGGCCCCAATTGGCTCGAAATCAACCGCGGCGCTTGGCCACTCAAAGGCATAACCCTCGACTGCAACCACATCCCTGATGCAGCCATGACGCTGGCTGTGATGGCGCTCTACGCCGACGGCCCCACCACATTGCGCAACATCGCCAGTTGGCGTGTGAAAGAAACCGACCGCATTGTGGCCATGGCCACTGAATGCCGCAAACTGGGGGCAACGGTGGAAGAAGGCCCAGACTGGATCACGGTTCACCCAATGCCGAAAGGCAACTGGAAAGCCGCCAGCATTCACACCTACGACGACCACCGCGTCGCCATGTGCTTTTCGCTCGCTGCATTCAATGCCGACCAGGTGCCCGTGCGCATTGAAGACCCCAAGTGCGTGGCCAAAACCTTCCCCGATTACTTCGAAGCTTTGTTCTCTGTGTCGCACGCCAACACGCAAGACATCCCCGTCATTTGCATCGACGGGCCAACGGCCTCGGGCAAGGGCACTTTGGCTAGCCGTGTGGCGCAGGCTTTGGGTTACCACTACCTCGATTCAGGCGCACTCTATCGCGTGACTGCCTATGCGGCGTTGAAAGCTGGCTTGTTGCTGGAAGCCAACGACGAAGCACGCATTGCTGACCTCGCCCGCACCCTGCCCGTTCGCTTCGAAGGCGAAGCGGTGTGGCTGGGCGACGAAGACGTGAGCGACGCCATTCGCACCGAACAAGCGGGCATGAATGCTTCTAAAGTATCTGTTTTACCTGCCGTTCGTACTGCTTTGGTGGCCCTACAGCACAACTTCCAGCGCCTCCCCGGCCTACTGGCCGATGGCCGCGACATGGGCACCGTCATCTTCCCCCATGCGCCTTTGAAAGTGTTTTTGACGGCGAGCGCCGCGCAACGTGCCGAGCGTCGTCATAAGCAGTTGATTTCAAAGGGGATTTCGACTACACTCGATGGTCTTCGCGCCGATTTAGAGGCCCGCGACGCACGCGATTCATCGCGCAGCGTGGCGCCCTTGAAAGCGGCACAAGATGCTTACCAACTCGACAACTCGTCGCTCTCTATCGAAGCCTCGGTAGATCAAGTGTTGACGTGGTGGCAAGCCAAGCAGCCTTTTTAAAAGGCCGCGCAAACTGGCCCGTTTGGCTCCTCTCGCGCTGCATTGGCGCACTGGCCCAACGGATCTAAAACTTAACCCGTGGCTCACGCCACAAAACCACCGCTTATCGCAGGCCCATGTGGCGTAGCAATGTCGCTGCCCTCTTTCCCGTGATGAGACTAAGGAAAAAAATGTCTGAATCTTTTGCCGCCCTATTTGAAGAATCCCTGAAGCGCTCCGAAATGCGCACAGGTGAAGTGATCACTGCTGAAGTGATCCGCATCGAGCACAACCACGTTGTGGTGAACGCTGGCCTCAAGTCTGAAGCCTACGTGCCAATCGAAGAATTCAAGAATGACAAGGGCGAGCTCGAAGTCCAAGCTGGCGACTTCGTGTCAGTTGCGATCGGTAGCGTTGAAAACGGCTACGGCGACACCATTTTGAGCCGCGACACTGCCAAGCGTTTGGCATCGTGGATGAGCTTGGAAAAAGCTCTGGAATCTGGCGAGTTTGTCACTGGTACAACCAGCGGCAAAGTCAAGGGTGGCTTGACCGTGTTGGTCAACGGCATCCGCGCCTTCTTGCCTGGTTCATTGATCGACACACGTCCGATCAAAGACTTGTCTCCTTACGAGAACAAGACCATGGAATTCAAAGTTATCAAGCTCGACCGCAAGCGCAACAACGTCGTGTTGTCACGCCGCGCTGTGGTGGAAGCTTCGATGGGCGAAGAGCGCGCCAAGTTGATGGAGACTTTGAAAGAAGGCTCGATCGTCAATGGTGTGGTCAAGAACATCACCGAATACGGTGCATTCGTGGACTTGGGCGGCATCGACGGCCTGTTGCACATCACCGACATGGCATGGCGTCGTGTGCGTCACCCCTCTGAAGTGGTCACGGCTGGTCAAGAAATCACTGCCAAGATCCTCAAGTTTGACACCGAGAAAAACCGCGTGTCCTTGGGTCTCAAGCAAATGGGCGACGATCCTTGGATGGGCGTCAACCGCCGCTACCCACAAAGCACTCGCTTGTTCGGCAAGATCACCAACATCGCCGATTACGGCGCGTTTGTGGAACTCGAACCCGGCATCGAAGGCTTGGTGCACGTGTCTGAAATGGACTGGACCAACAAGAACGTGGCTCCTTCCAAGATCGTGTCATTGGGTGACGAAGTCGAAGTCATGGTCCTCGAGATCGACGAAGACAAGCGCCGCATCAGCTTGGGCATGAAGCAATGCAAAGCTAACCCTTGGCAAGATTTTGCTCAAAACACCAAGCGCGGCGACCGCGTGAAGGGCCCAATCAAGTCGATCACCGACTTCGGCGTGTTCGTTGGCTTGGCTGCCGGTATCGACGGTTTGGTTCACTTGTCTGACTTGTCTTGGAACGAAACCGGCGAAAACGCTGTGCGTGAATTCAAGAAGGGTCAAGAAGTTGAGGCTTTGGTCTTGGCTGTGGACGTGGACCGCGAGCGCATCAGCTTAGGTATCAAACAACTCGACTCAGACCCATTCACCACCTTCGTGTCGATCAACGACAAAGGCCAAACCGTTACCGGTAAGGTTAAGACTGTGGATGCCAAGGGCGCTGAAATCGACCTGGGCGAAGACATCATCGGCTACTTGCGCGTCAGCGAAATTTCACGTGACCGCGTGGAAGACGCAAGCCACGTGTTGAAAGTCGGCGACGAAGTGACGGCTGTGGTGGTGAACGTGGATCGCAAGACCCGCAACATCCAGTTGTCGATCAAAGCCAAAGACGCTGTGGACCAACAAGAAGCCATGGCTTCGTTGTCACACCAGTCGAAGAGCGAAAACGCTGGTACGACCAGCTTGGGCGCTTTGTTGCGCGCTAAGCTCGACAACAACTGATGACCCGTTCAGACCTGGTCGAAGAACTGGCTGCCCGCTTTGGGCAGCTCACGCACCGCGATGCCGAGTTCGCTGTCAAGACGCTTCTTGACGCGATGAGCGACGCGCTGGTGCGCGGGCACCGCATTGAGTTGCGTGGCTTTGGCAGTTTTTCGATCAACCGTCGCCCGCCTCGCATGGGACGCAACCCGCGTTCCGGCGAAAGCGTGGCGATTCCTGAGAAACGTGTGCCTCATTTCAAACCGGGCAAAGCCCTGCGCGAAGCGGTGGACACACGCACCCAAGAATTGTTGGCGGGGTCTGCACCCAAAGGTTGATCAACGGTTTTTTCAAATGGCCGCAAGGCTAAAATGGTCCTCGTCACAGAGGAGCTAACTTGAAAAACCTCATGTGGCTGCTTCAGTTGTTACTGAAAGCAGCCATTTTTTTTACCCTGTTCGCTTTTGCACTGAACAACCAACACGATGCCGTGGTCCATTTCTTTTTTGGCACCACGTGGAGCGCGCCGTTGGTGTTGGTGCTGCTGACCGTCTTCGTCATGGGCGTGGCAGTGGGCGTGATTGGCATGGTGCCGCGCTGGTGGAAGCACCGCCGCTTGGCACAACTGGCCAGCACCTCAACCTCTAAGCCGACAGTTTCAGCCCCCTCTTCTGCGGACCCTACACATGGAATTTGACCTCAGCTGGATTTTGCTGGGCTTGCCCCTCGCCTTTATCTTGGGCTGGGTTGCCTCGCGCATGGACTTGCGCCAGCTGCGCCTTGAAAACCGCCAAACACCCAAAGCGTATTTCAAAGGCTTGAACTACTTGCTGAACGAACAGCAAGACCAAGCCATCGACGCCTTCATCGAGGCCGTGCAACACGACCCCGACACCTCAGAGCTGCACTTTGCCTTGGGCAATTTGTTTCGCCGCCGTGGGGAATATGAACGCGCCGTGCGTGTGCACCAGCACTTGCTGTCACGGGGTGACTTGAGCCAAACCGAGCACGACCGTGCACAGCATGCCCTCGCTTTGGACTACCTCAAAGCCGGCTTGCTCGACCGCGCCGAAGAAGCGCTCAGCAAACTCGAAGGTACGGCCCATGAAGCACAAGCGCACTTGGCCTTGCTTAGCATTTACGAGCGCTCACGCGATTGGGCCAAGGCCTCTGTGGTTGCTAAAAAACTAGGCGACAGCGGCCAAGGCAGCTTTCAAGGCCGCTTGGCGCATTATTTGTGCGAAGAAGCTGAAAGCCTGGATGTCACGCAGCATGCAGCCCAAGTGGTGGTCTTGTTGATGCAAGCCACAGATGCGGCTCCCAACAATGCGCGGGCGCGCATGGCCTTGGCGAAAACATACGAACAAACAAACCGCTCAGCTGAAGCTTATGCCACGCTAGAAAACTTGGCCGCACAAGTGCCCTCGTCTTTGCCTTTGCTCGCGCCCAAGCTGGCGGCTTTGGCGCAGTCCTTGAACTGCACACCCAAAGCCTTGGCATTGCTTGAAACCAGCTACGCCAAAACCCCATCGCTCGATGTGCTCAACGCCATCGTCACGCTGCGCAAAGCCCAAGGTGACGCCAACACGGGCGGATTGTTTGCCAAACACTTGGAGCGTGAACCTTCGTTGGTGGCTGCCACACAGTGGATTGCCAATGAAAAGTTTGAGCACGAAGAATTTCACCCACAAGTGCAACGCGCCCTTGAACGCGCCGCCAAGCCACTGCAACGCTACCGCTGCGCAGCTTGCGGCTTTGAAGCCAGCCAACACTTTTGGCAATGTCCGGGCTGCCAAGCTTGGGACAGCTACCCCGCACGACGCGTGGAGGAACTATGACCCTAAGCACGCCAGTCACCCTAGAACAACTCAGCCATGCCCACGTGTTGGTCGTGGGCGATGTCATGCTCGACCGCTATTGGTATGGCGCCGTCGACCGCATCAGCCCCGAAGCACCCGTACCCGTGGTGCGTATCACGCGTGAAGAAAACCGCTTGGGCGGCTGCGCCAACGTGGCCTACAACGTGGTGAGCTTGGGGGGCAAAGCTTCGCTCTTGTCCGTCGTCGGCGATGACGATGCCAGCCACTTGTTGGAAGACTTAGTCGCCAAGACCGGTATCGCACCACACTTTGGTCGCGACAGCCAACTCAAAACCACCGTCAAGCTGCGCGTCATTGGCCGCCAACAGCAGCTGCTGCGCGTGGACTTTGAAAACACGCCGCAAAACGAAGTGCTGGCCTCACAAACCGACCAGTTCATGCAATTGCTGGCTAACCACAACGTGGTGCTGTTCTCGGACTATGGCAAAGGCGGTTTGGCACATGTGTCGCAAATGATTGCAGCAGCTCGTGCCGCGGGCAAAACTGTGCTGATTGATCCAAAAGGCAGCGACTATTCACGATATGCAGGCGCCACGTGCATCACACCCAACCGCGCTGAACTCGAACAAGTCATTGGCAAATGGAGCACCGAAGCCGAGCTGGTGCAAAAAGCCCACGCCTTGCGCCAAGAGCTCAAGCTCAATACCCTGCTGCTGACCCGCAGCGAAGAAGGCATGACCTTGTTCGATGCGCAAGGCGAGCTGACAGTGTCTGCCCAAGCACGCGAAGTGTTTGATGTCACAGGCGCTGGCGACACTGTGATTGCCACCTTGGCCACCTTGGTGGCTGCTGGCTTGAGCCTGCGCGAAGCCATGCCATTGGCGAACAAGGCTGGCGGTGTGGTGGTGGGCAAGTTTGGTACCGCCACGGTCAGCTACGAAGAATTGATGGCCTGAGTCAAGACCATAGCCAATCAGGAAAAATTATGAAAATCGTCGTCACAGGCGCCGCTGGTTTTATCGGCAGCAACATCATCAAGGGCTTGAACGCTCGCGGCATCACCAACATCATTGCGGTGGATGACCTGACTGAGGGTGACAAGTTTCGCAACATTGCCGACTTAAAAATTGCCGACTACCTCGACAAAGATGTGTTCTACGAGCTCTTTGCCGAGAACGCGTTTGGCAAAGTTGAGGCCGTGTTCCACGAAGGCGCTTGCAGCGACACCATGGAGAGTGACGGCAAGTACATGATGGACAACAACTACACGCTCTCATGCGGTTTGTTCAACGCCTGCCAGCAAAGCGGCACACGTTTGCTGTACGCCTCATCAGCAGCGACGTATGGCGGGAGCGACACCTTTGTGGAGTCGCCCGAGTTTGAGTTGCCACTCAATGTGTATGGCTACTCTAAGTTGTTGTTTGATCAACGCATGCGTTTGGAGTGCCACAACAACTTCAAGAAATTCAAGCGTCAAGTGGTGGGCTTTCGATACTTCAACGTCTATGGGCCACGCGAGCAACACAAAGGCCGCATGGCCAGCGTGGCGTTTCACCAATTCAATCAGTTCAACGCTGAAGGCAAAGTGAAGTTGTTTGGCGAATACGGCGGCTACGCCCAAGGCGCACAAATGCGCGACTTCGTCTTCATCGACGACGTGGTGGCTGTGAACCTGTGGTTCTTGGACAACCCAGACAAGTCTGGCATCTTCAACCTTGGCTCTGGCCGCGCACAGCCCTTCAACGATGTGGCCTTGTCGGTGGTCAACGCCATGCGTGCGAAGAAGGGTGAATCAGCGCTTGATTTGGCCGGTGCTGCCAAAGCGGGTTTGATCGAATACGTGCCCTTCCCCGACGCGCTGCGTGGCAAATACCAGTGCTACACACAAGCCGATCTGACTAACCTACGCGCCAGCGGTTGCGACCACCAATTTGCCGATGTGCAAAGCGGTGTCACGCAATACATGGCGACCCTGGCTAAATAAGCCTCTCATCCATGAGCACACTGCCAAATATCTTGGGTGATGGCTCTGTATTCAAAGCAGCGAAGCGCGTCGCTCAGCTTGGCTTATTGCGCGTTTTATTTCGTGCGTTGGTCAGCAGCTTGATCGTGCTGATGTGCGGCAACACAGCCCTAGCGCTAGACATCAACCAAGCCAGCGAGGCAGAGTTAGACAGCATCAAAGGCATGGGTCCAGCACTCAGCGCCAAGGTGCTCAAAGCCCGTGCGCAAGGGCCGTTCATAAATTGGGCCGATCTGATGCAGCGTGTCTCAGGCATTCGACAAAACAAATCTAAGCAGTTGTCAGAGCAAGGCTTGACCGTCAATGGCCAAGCGTTCGCTACAAAGCCTTAGCAGCAATCAAAGCGGCTAACGCATCTTCACGCCAAAACGCGGTAGCAGCGAAGAAACCTTCCCACACACAGCCATTGCAACCACGCCCGCAGCATGTGGTGGGCTCAGGCGGTGGCGTACGTAAGACGACACCCCATTGCACGGCAAGCGCTTGCGCCTCAGCGAAAAAGGCCTGTGCGCTAGGCCCATCGCTCAAAGACATGCAAGCTAAAGATTCGATGCTCATGCACGAATCCTAGCCGCACCGCGAGCGCTTATTTGTGAGCGTTAGCGAAGAACAATTGCTCGCCACCAATTTTGTAGCCGTTGATCGAGGCTTGGCCCGCAGGCGATACCACCCAATCCACAAACTTCTGCGCCAAATCAGCTTTGACATGCGGATGCTTGGCTGGGTTAACCACCATCACGCCGTACTGGTTGAACAAACTCTTGTCGCCTTCGACCAAGATTTGCAAATCTTGACGGTTCTTGAAGTTCAACCATGTGCCACGATCCGTCAACGCATACGCACCGGTGGATGAGGCAATGTTCAGCGCTGGGCCCATGCCGCAACCACACTCTTTGTAGCCTGCGCCTTTGTTGTTTAAGCTGGCCTGTTTCCAAAAGCGCAATTCAGCAGCATGTGTACCACTCTTGTCGCCGCGCGACACAAAGCCAGCCTGTGTGTTGGCCACTTTTTGCAAGGCAGACACAATGTCTTTGCCGCGGGCTTTGGCAGGGTCATTGGCGGGGCCCACCAACACGAAGTCGTTGTACATCACAGGCAGACGCTTCAAACTAAAGCCTTCGGCGACAAACTTTTCTTCGGCCACTTGATCGTGCACAAACAGCACGTCAGCGTCGCCGCGACGGCCGGTGTCCAAGGCTTGGCCGGTGCCTAAAGCCACCACCTTGACGTCAATGCCCGTGGCTTGTTTGAAAGCGGGCAGCAAATGCGAGAACAAACCGGATTGCTCGGTCGAAGTGGTGGATGCCATCACGATGCTGGGTGCTTGCGCCTGCGCAACGCTGCTGCCCAATGTCAAAGCCACAGCCAACAAACTGGCCAATGAAATTAAATGCTGACGACGTGTCATCCCAACTCTCCTTTTAAAAACAAATGCGCCTCGGGGTGACTCTCACCCAAAGGTCGATTGAAAAACTCATCTACGGGTAGGTCGGCCAAGACGCGGCCCGCCTCCAAATAAATCACACGCGTCGCCAAGCGCTTCACTTGGCCCAAGTTGTGGCTGCTAAACAGCAGGCTCACAGGCGACGCGGCCACCCAATCAGCCAATAAGCGCTCCACCTCGCGTTTGGCATGCGGGTCTAGGCTAGAGGTCGGCTCGTCCAACAATACAAAGTTGGGCTTCAAGGCCCACGCCCTTGCCAAAGCCAAGCGCTGCTGCTGGCCACCCGACAAGGTGCGTGCGGAGCGCTCGGCCATGTCTTGCAAACCCACACGTTCTAACGCCTGCCTAGCCAGCAAATGCGCCTCACGCCAAGGCGTGCCTTGCAGCCACAGCCCCCACATGACGAAGCGCAGCACCGAGGTACGCAGCATGTGCGGGCGCTGAAACACCATGGCTTGGTGCACCTCAATGGGCACCGATACTTGACCGCCAGACACCTTGAGCAACCCATGCGCAACACGCAACAGCGTGCTTTTGCCAGAACCGTTTGCGCCCACCAAGGCCACACGCTCACCCGCCTGCATGTGCAAATGCACGGCATGCAAAGCCACGTGCGTGTCAAACTGCACCGATACATCTCGCAAGCTCAAGACGGCACTCATACCAACACCCCCTGCACGGGGTCGGCACCCGCACCGTCGATACGTTGTCGCCAGCGACGCAAGGCTGAAATCAACACATTCAACAGCAGCACCACGCTCATCAGCACCAGCCCCAAGGCCAGCGCCAAGGGCAAATCGCCTTTGCTGGTTTCCAGCGCAATGGCTGTCGTCATCACTCGGGTGAAGCCTTCGATGTTGCCGCCCACCACCATCACCGCACCCACTTCTGAAATGGCCCGGCCAAAGGCCGCGATCAACACGGTGAGCAAGGCATAACGCTCGTCCCACGCCAGCAACACGCTGCGCAGCCAAGGCTGAGCGCCCAGCGACTGCAGCTGCTCGCCGTGGTTGCGTTCGGCATCTTCAACACATTGACGGGTCAATGCGGTGACCACGGGTAACACCAAAATAGCTTGCGCCAGCACCATGGCCTTGAGGCTGAACAACCACCCCAAGTGCCCCAAAGGCCCCGTGCGCGACAGCAGCAAATACACCAACAACCCCACCACCACAGAGGGCAGCGCCAGCAAAGTATTGAGCACAGTTAGAAGCGCATCGCGCCCCGCAAAACGCGCAACGCCCAGCCAAGCGCCCAGCACCACACCAAGGCTGCACGCCAAGGCCGTGGCCAGCACACTCACCCAAAGAGAACGGCCCACGATGGACCAAAGCACGGGGTCTAATTCAGTCAGCAAATGAAGCGCAGTCAGCGCGGTATCGGTAAACGTCGTCATAAATCAATCAAAACTTCAGTTATCGTAGCCAGCTACTCAATACCCCAACATATGTAATTCTGTGCATAGCGTCCACTTTCACTACACACTCGGTCATCGTGATGACACCGACACCGCTTCAAATACAGAAGCGGCTTTGTTGCGTCATCCCTTGATGGACTTGCTGCAAGCGGTCGCACAACAGGGTTCCATCTCTGCGGCAGCGCGCGAGCTGAACCTGTCCTACCGGCATGTTTGGGGTGAGCTCAAGCGCTGGGAAGATGAGCTGGGCCACGAGCTCATCATTTGGGAAAAGGGCCAGTCAGCCAAGCTCACCGAATTTGGCGATAAGCTCATGTGGGCCGAGCGCCAAACCCAAGCCCGTCTGGCCCCCCAACTCGAAGTCTTGCGCGCCGACCTAGAGCGCACCTTTGCCGTGGCCTTTGACCCGGATGCCCATGTGCTGACGCTCTACGCCAGCCACGACGACGCCCTGCCCCGTTTGCGCGAACACGCTGCCAGCGCAGGTCTGCATTTAGATATCCGCTTTTGCGGCAGCGTTGACGCCATTCGCGCCCTCAACGAAGGCCGTTGCACCTTGGCTGGCTTTCACACCCAAAGCCAGCCCAGCGACACCTCGCACACCGCCAAGGCTTACCGCGATTTGCTCCAACCCGGTCTGCACAAAATCATCGGCTTTGCCACGCGCACCCAAGGCCTCATCACCGCCACTGGCAACCCCAAGCAACTGCACAGTTTGGCCGATGTGGTCAAGACCCAAGCCCGTTTTGTGCAACGTAGCCCCGGCACGGGTACACGCGTACTGCTAGACGACTTGCTCGCTCAAGCTGAACTGAGTATCCAAGACCTCAACAACTGGCCTGACGAAGAGCCTTCGCACACGGCACTGGCCGAGGCCATTGCCTCTGGACGCTGCGATGTGGGTTTGGGCATCGAGAGCACCGCCCGTGCGAGGGGCCTTGGCTTTGTAGCCCTGGTTCAAGAAGAGTTCCATTTGGTGTGTCTCAAGTCTGCGCTTGACACCCCCGCCACCCAAGCTCTGCGGCAATTTTTACAAGAGCAAACCTGGCAGCAAGTGCTGAACTCATTGCCGGGCTATCAAACCCAACACAGCGGCGAGGTGCAATCCCTCAGCAAACGCTTGCCTTGGTGGACCTTCAAACGCGCGAAGAAAATTAATTAATACCCTTTGCTTCGTTTGAACTTTTTTCAAAGACACCCCTAAAACTTCAGCACAACAAGGGCTGACAAAGCCTTAGTCTTGGTACCATCGCAGGTTGGCAAAAAATGGAGGCACTCAGTGTCAAAACTTCTTAAATTTGCATTAGGCGTTGACCGCATCAGTGAGCAGTTTGGCCACGTGGCGGCATTTGGCGTTTTAGCGGCGGCCGTGATTTCGGCTGGCAATGCATTCATTCGTTACGGTTTCGATATCAGCTCAAATGGCTGGCTTGAAATCCAGTGGTACTTGTTTGCCGCGACGGTCATGTTGGGCGCACCTTTGGTACTCAAACTCAACGAACACGTACGCGTGGACTTGTTCTACGGCAAACTCAAAGACAAAGGCCCCGTGTATGTGGACTTGTTTGGTTTGGTGCTGTTCTTGTTGCCCGTGATGGCCATGTTGGCGTGGTTGAGCTTTCCCTTGTTTCTCAAGATGCTGCTCACCAACGAAATGTCTAGCAACGCAGGTGGCCTGATTCGTTGGCCCGCCATGCTTCTTCTCCCCTTGGGCTTTGCTTGGATGTTCTTGCAAGGCGTGAGTGAAATCATCAAGCGCGTGTCTTACTTGCAAGGCAAGTTTGAGATGGACACGCACTACGAAAAGCCAGTGCAATAAGGACTCATGATCATGCAAATGGAAAACTTCGCACCCATCATGTTTGTCGGCCTTGTGCTGACAATGTTGATTGGCTTCCCGGTAGCGTTCTCGCTGTCGTTCTTAGGCTTGGCTTGTGGTCTCTTCGCCATCAGCATGGACTGGTTCCCCGTGAGCTTCATGTCCAACTTGCCGTTGAACATTTTTGGCATTCTCAGCAACGACTTGTTGTTGGCTATTCCCTTCTTCACCTTCATGGGTGCCATTCTTGAAAAGTGTGGCCTCGCAGAAGACATGCTCGACTCGATGGGTCAGCTCTTTGGTACCGTGCGCGGTGGCTTGGGTTACTCAGTCATCATCGTGGGCTTCATCTTGGGCGCCATCACAGGTACGGTAGCTGGCCAAGTGATTGCCATGGCATTGATTTCTCTACCTGTGATGATTCGCTACGGCTACAACATGCGCTACGCCACAGGCGTGCTGGCAGCCTCAGGCACCATCACGCAGTTGGTGCCACCCTCACTCGTGTTGGTGGTGATGGCTGACCAACTCGGACGCTCTGTGGGCGATATGTACAAAGGCGCCTGGGGCCCTTCAATGCTGCAAGTCGGCATCTTTGCGCTCTACACCTTTGGCTTGAGCATCATCAAACCTGAACACGTGCCTGGCATTCCTAAAGAAGCACGCACGGCCGATGGCTTCCACCTGTGGATGAAGTGCTTGCGCGGCATCATCCCCTCCGCTTTCTTGATCTTCGCTGTGTTGGGCTCCATGGGCGGCTTGCCCGGCATCGACACAGCCATCGCCACCCCCACTGAAGCGGGTGCCATGGGTTGCGTGGGCGCCTTGATTTTGGCTGCCATCCATAACCGTTTGGACAAAGACCTGATTTGGCAAGCCATGAACAGCACCATGCGCCTCACAGCCATGGTGGTCTTCATCTTGATCGGCTCACGCGTGTTCTCGATGGTGTTCCAAGGTGTGGACGGTGCCAAGTGGGTGGAGCATTTGTTAACTGGTTTGCCAGGCGGTCAAGTGGGCTTCCTCGTGGTGGTCAACATCTTCATCTTCTTCTTGGCGTTCTTCTTGGACTTCTTTGAAATCGCCTTCATCATCTTGCCTATGCTCGGCCCCGTTGCCGAGAAGATGGGCATCGACATGGTGTGGTTCGGCGTGTTGCTGTGCGTGAACATGCAAACCAGCTTCATGCATCCACCGTTCGGCTTTGCGCTGTTCTATTTGCGCGGCATTGCCGACACGCTGTTCAAAGAAGGCCGCATCGAAAAACCCGTCAAGTCCAACGACATCTACATGGGCGCCATTCCTTGGGTGATCATGCAGCTGATCTTGGTGGTGATCGTGATCTTCGTGCCTGAGACCGTGACCATGTTCTTGGACAAAGAAGAAAAGGTCGACCTCGACAAGGTTGTCATTGAAATGCCCACCGAGCAAGAAGTACCCGAAGCCGAGCTCAAACTCGACGGCGCCAAGCCATCGGCAGGCGAAAGCGCTGCCGAAGAGCAAAAGCGCATGGAAGACTTGTTTAAGAAATAAAGTCTGTCACAACGACCAGCCCCTCCGGCTCATCCGTGAGGGGCTTTTTCTTGCCAGAACAAAGCACACACCATGTCTACACCTGATACCTCCCCGAGCTCTGACTCGCCCGCTGCACAGCTGGCCGCCTTGGGTCCCAAGCCTTTTGTTTTTCATCCCACCACAGACACGATTGAAGGCCCTGCTTTCTCTCGTGCGTTTCAAGCCATCACTTGGGTCACGCTGCTGGGCTCTGGCTATTGGCTGCTCAGCCTGTGGCAAGAAGGTAAGTTTGGCGGGGATACCGGCTTAGGGGGCCTTCGCGCTGCGGGTTGGTTCGTGTTGGGTTGGAGCTTGTTGGCGTGGACCACTTGGCATGTCATGTTCAGCCGTGCGCGCTTGGACGACAAGGGCATTCACCAAACATGGATTTGGGACAAGCACATGAGCTACGACGAGCTGGCCTATGCCAAGCTCATCCGCATTCGCGGCTTGGAGTGGTTCATGGCACCGCGCTTTTATGTGCGCACCCTGCTGGGCAAATTTGCCGTGTTTTACGTGAGCAGCCCGCATGTGCAACAGGAGTGCGAACGCCTGAGTACCGAGCTGTCCGCGTTTCGTGAGTTTTAAAGCGATCTTTAAAACAGCTGAACACCGACCATAAAAAAACCGCGCCGAGGCGCGGTTTTTTGTTCAAGCGAAGGCTGAATTACAGCTTTTGCTTTTGCATGAACTGGTCAAATTTCATTTCTGTAAATTGGAACCACAAGTTGGCATCACCACGGAACTTGGCGTAGTCGGTGTAGACCTTTTTCCAGTTGGCGTTCTTGGCACTGATTTCATCGTAGAAAGCCATGGATTCTTTGAAGGCCGCAGCCATCACGTCTTTCGGGAACTCGCGCAACTTAGTGCCAGAGCCCACCAACTGCTTCAAGGCAGCGGGGTTACGTGCGTCGTACTTGGCTTGCATGTCGGTGTGTGCCATGGCCGCAGCGGCTTCCACAATAGCCTTGTACTCTGGCGACAGGGCATTAAATGCTTTGTCGTTGATGAAGAAGTCGAGCTGTGGGCCACCTTCCCAGAAACCTGGGTAGTAGTAGAAAGGCGCGACCTTGCTGAAGCCCAATTTCAAATCGTCATATGGGCCAATCCACTCGGCTGAGTCGATGGTGCCTTTTTCCAGGGCTGGGTAAATATCGCCGCCAGGAATGTTTTGTGGCACAACGCCCAAACGCTCCAACACCTTGCCGCCGAAGCCGCCGATACGGAACTTCAAGCCTTTGAGGTCAGCCACAGATTTGATTTCTTTACGGAACCAGCCACCCATTTGAGCGCCCGTGTTGCCGCCTGGGAAGTTGATGATGTTGTACTTGGCGTAGAACTCGCGCATCAGCTTCAAGCCGTTGCCTTCGTACATCCAAGCTGTCGTTTGACGGCTGTTCAAGCCGAAAGGAATGGCGCAACCCAAAGCAAACGTTTCGTCCTTACCGAAGAAGTAGTAAGGGGCTGTGTGAGCCATTTCGATGGAGCCTTGTTGCACACCGTCAACCACGCCGAACGCGGGCATGATTTCACCAGCAGCATGCACCGAGATTTCAAACTTACCACCCGACATGGCTTTGACAGCCTTGGCAAAGGTATCGGCAGCACCGTGAATGGTGTCGAGCGATTTAGGAAAGCTAGAAGCCAAGCGCCAACGAACGTTGGCTTGCTGTTGTGCATGCACTGCGGGGGCTGCACCGGCAGCCAAGATACCTGCAATACCTGCGTTTTTAATGACGGAACGACGGTCCATAGAAGACTCCCTTGAGTTGTTGATACAAATCGTTTTTAGGGCCCACATTTGTGACGCGAGGCCCAGAACGATGGGGCATTGTATGCAGTTGTAAATGCCTCTAGACGCGCGGGTTTACCCCCAAAGAACTTGTATTTCAAAATTCTTTTGAGGGTGTGAAATTACTTCAATAAAAAGTTAATTCAAAAGCGTTGCAAAACGCTTTTCGATGGACGCTTGAATACCTGCTGCATCCAGTCCCAACTCAGCCAGCAGTTGCGCATGGTCACCGTGCTCGGTGAACACATCGCCAATGCCCAACACCAACACAGGTTTGGGTTGTTGCAGCTCTTGCAAAGCCTCCAGCACCGCTGAGCCAGCACCACCCATGATGGCGCCCTCTTCCACCGTGACCAAAGCATCGTGGGTAGCTGCAATTTGGGCCAACAATTCTGTGTCGAGTGGCTTGGCCCAACGCATGTTCACCACCGTGGCATTGAGGGCTTCGCCCGCTTGCAACGCGGGGTAGAGCAAGGTACCGAACGCAAGGATGGCAATGCGTTTGCCTTCGCGGCGTACTTCACCTTTGCCAAAGGGCAGAGCATTCAAACCAGGCTGCACGGGCACACCAGCGCCCGCGCCGCGTGGGTAACGCACTGCCACGCAATGGTCTTGTTGGTAGGCCGTGGTCAGCAACTGGCGGCACTCGTTTTCGTCTGCAGGGCAAGCCATGCTGACGTTAGGAATGCACCGCATGAAAGGAATGTCATACAAGCCTGCGTGCGTCGCACCGTCAGCACCCACAATGCCTGCGCGGTCCAGTGCCAACACCATGGGCAGCTTTTGCAAAGCCACATCATGAATGACTTGGTCATACGCGCGCTGCAAGAAGGTGGAGTAAATCGCCACCACAGGTTTCAGGCCTTCACAGGCTAGACCGGCGGCAAACGTGAGGGCGTGTTGCTCTGCAATGCCCACGTCGTGGTAACGCTCAGGAAAGCGTTTGTTGAACTCGACCATGCCCGAACCCTCGCGCATGGCAGGGGTGATGCCAACCAACAGCGGATCGTGCTCGGCCATGTCGCACAGCCATTGGCCGAACACTTGGGTGAAGGTGGTTTTGGCGGGGCTTGTCGCAGGCACCAAACCCACCGCAGGATCAAACTTGCCTGGGCCGTGGTAAGCCACAGGGTCGGCCTCAGCCAGCTTGTAGCCCTGACCTTTTTTGGTCACCACATGCAGAAACTGCGGGCCATCTAAGTGCTTGATGTTTTCAAGTGTGGGAATGAGGGAATCAAGGTCGTGTCCATCAATCGGGCCGATGTAGTTGAAGCCAAATTTTTCAAACAAAGTGGCGGGAACCACCATACCCTTGGCATGTTCTTCAAAGCGCTTGGCCAGTTCAAACAAGGGCGGCGCACCTTTGAGAACTTGCTTGCCCACCTCTTTGGCCGTCGCGTAAAACTTGCCGCTCATCAGTTGCGCCAAATAGCGGTTGAGCGCGCCCACGGGCGGGCTGATGGACATGTCGTTGTCGTTCAAGATGACGAGCAGCTTGGACGTGGACACCCCACCGTTGTTCAAAGCCTCAAAGGCCATGCCTGCGGTCATTGCGCCGTCACCGATGACAGCAATGGCGTGGCGTTGCTCGCCTTTTTGCTGTGCGGCAATGGCCATGCCCAAAGCAGCCGAAATGCTGGTGGACGAGTGCGCGGTGCCGAAGGCGTCGTACGCGCTTTCGTCACGACGCGGAAAACCACTCAAGCCGTGGCGTTGGCGCAGCGTGCCCATTTGGTCACGGCGACCCGTCAAAATTTTGTGGGGGTAAGTTTGGTGGCCGACGTCCCACACGATGCGGTCGTGCGGTGTGTTGAAGACATAGTGCAGAGCCACGGTCAACTCGACCGTACCGAGGTTAGAGCTCAGGTGCCCGCCTGTTTTGGCGACGCTGTTGAGCACGAAAGAGCGCAACTCATCTGCCACAGCTGGCAACTGGTGACGTGGCACCGCACGCAGGTCGGCGGGCGAGTTGATGGTTTGCAGCAAATTAGGCATAGGTGTTCAGGTATTGCGGTTCACCACGCGCTCGGCCAAGGCGGCCAGCGTGTGGGTGTGCGACAAGTCTGTGCTGCGCAAAGCGTCTAGCGCCTCGCGCAACAACGACTGCGCATAAGACTTGGCCTCTTCTAAACCCAACAAGGACACATAGGTGGGTTTGTCATTCGCAGCGTCTTTGCCTGCAGTTTTACCAAGGGTGGCTGAATCGGCGATGACATCCAAAATATCGTCCACCACTTGAAAGGCCAAACCAAGCGCTTGACCATAGCGCTTCAAACCAATCAGCGCTTGCGTGGTGGCCTCTCCACACGCCGCGCCCATCATGACGCTGCCTTCTAGCAAAGCACCTGTTTTCAGGCGGTGCATGTGGCGCAGCTGGTCTTCAGTCAAAGCCATGCCCACGCTGGCCAAGTCAATGGCTTGCCCCCCTGCCATGCCTGCGTGGCCCGCTGAAGTGGCAAGCAATCGGCACAAACGCGCTTGCACATCCGCAGGGATGGTCGATGCATCGGGGGTGAGAAATTCGAAGGCCAATGCCTGCAAAGCATCGCCCGCTAACAAAGCTTGGGCTTCTCCAAACTGCACATGTACCGTAGGCTTGCCACGGCGCAGCACATCGTTGTCCATACAAGGCATGTCATCGTGCACCAGCGAATAAGCGTGGATCAATTCCACCGCACACGCCCCACGCAAAGCGGCCTCATCGAGCGCAGCGTCTTTCTTGCCGTGGGCCACCGCCTCACGCGCAGCCAATACCAACAAGGGGCGCAAACGCTTGCCACCATCGAGCACGGCGTAACGCATGGCCTCGCCCAAGCCTGCAGGTGCTTGCGGGCTGATCCAACTGGACAAGGCGTCTTCAACGACAGCCAGCCAGTGGTTGCTCCATCGATCGAGTTCAGAAGGCGTCATGGCATGTGTCATTTCGTTGCTCATGTCGGCGTCCAAGTTTTTAGTGCGCCGTTGTCAAGCACCTTGATTTGCTGCTCCACCGCATCCAGCTGCGCACGGCAGTAACCCAAAAGTTCAGCACCGCGTTGATAACCCGACAACAAATCGGACAAAGGCAGTTGACCCGATTCCATGTGCTGCACCAAGCCTTCTAGCTCTTTCAGAGCAGCCTCATAGCTGACGGGCGCAGTGTCTGCGCCGCTTGGGGTAATTTTGGCCTTGGGCATGGTGTGCGGATATCCGTTTTTGAGGTGGGTCAAATAGCATGCCATTTTAGGCCGCAAGCGGGGCAAAGTTTGCCCCCTTGGGTACAATGGGCATCCTTCAATCGACCTTCGGGCCGATTTATTTTTGTCCATTTATCTCCCTGTGGGGAGTCTTTAGGTCAGGTCACCCATGTCTGATTTAAGTCTTCAACTGCAGCAGGCGCATAGCCAACTACCAGTTACCAGTTATTTTGATGACGCGCTTTTTCAGCGCGAACTGGAGACCATCTTTCAGCAAGGGCCCCGTTACGTGGGCCACCAGCTTGCCGTGCCCAACGTGGGCGACTACTACGCTTTGCCGCACGAGGGCGAAGGGCGTGCGCTTGTGCGCTCGGCCAACGGCGTTGAACTGGTATCCAACGTGTGCCGCCACCGCCAAGCAGTGATGCTGAAGGGCCGTGGCTCGCTCCACACCCAAGCCCCTGGCTCTGCGGGCGGCAACATTGTTTGCCCCTTGCACCGCTGGACCTATGCCCCTTCTGGCGAATTGCTGGGTGCGCCCCACTTCTCGCACGACCCGTGCCTCAACCTCAACAACTACAAACTGCGCGAGTGGAATGGCTTGCTGTTTGAAGACAACGGCGTAGACATCGAAGCCGATTTGGCCAATATGGGTCCTCGCGCCGCCCTCGACTTCACAGGCTTTGCGCTTGACCGCGTGGAGCTGCACGAATGCAACTACAACTGGAAAACCTTCATCGAGGTCTACCTAGAGGACTACCACGTCGGCCCCTTCCACCCGGGCCTCGGCCAGTTTGTGACCTGCGACGACTTGAGCTGGGAATTCAAAGACAACTACTCGGTGCAAACCGTGGGTGTGTCAGAGGGCTTTGGTAAACCGGGCTCAGCCACCTACCAAACCTGGCACGACATGCTGCTCAAGTACCGCAACGGCGAGCTGCCCGAGCGTGGTGCGATTTGGCTCACCTACTACCCCCACATCATGGTGGAGTGGTACCCACACGTGTTGACTGTCTCCACGCTGCACCCGATCAGCCCCACCAAAACACTAAACAGGGTGGAGTTTTATTACCCAGAAGAAATCGTGGCGTTCGAGCGCGAATTTGTGGAAGCCCAGCAAGCTGCGTACATGGAAACCTGCATCGAAGACGACGAAATTGCCGAGCGCATGGATGCGGGCCGCAAAGCCCTGATGCAACGCGGCGACAACGAAGTTGGCCCCTACCAAAGCCCGATGGAAGACGGCATGCAGCACTTCCACGAGTGGTACCGCGGCAAGCTCAACTTCACGCAACGCTAAACCACTGACATGCAAGCTCTGTGGATGCTGCTGGGTGCAGCCTTCTTTGCCACCATGGGGGTTTGCGTCAAGTTTGGCTCGGAGCACTTCAACTCGGCTGAGTTGGTCTTTTACCGTGGCATGGTGGGTTTGGTATTTTTGGCCATCATTGCCAAGCAACAAAAAGTGTCATTGCGCACGCAATACCCGCTCATGCACCTGTGGCGATCGGCCATTGGCGTGTCATCGCTCAGTGCCTGGTTTTATGCCATTGCCCACTTGCCCTTGGCCACCGCAATGACGCTGAACTACATGAGCAGCGTCTGGATTGCAGCCTTCATCGTGGGTGGCTCGCTGGTCAACTGGAGCCCACAAGACAGCCGCAGCCCATGGTCACAAGGCCCACTCGCTTTGAGCGTGCTTGCAGGCTTTGCTGGCGTGGTGATGATGCTGCGCCCCACCGTAGAGCAAAACCAAATTTTTGCAGGCTTGATTGGCTTGATGTCAGGCTTTGTCGCTGCCTTCGCCTACATGCAAGTCATGGCTCTTGGCCGCTTGGGTGAACCCGAAACTCGCACCGTGTTTTACTTTGCCATTGGCACCACAGTGGCTGGGCTGATTGGGATGGGGTTTGCAGGTGTGTCCGAGTGGGACTGGCAACACGCCGTTTGGCTGCTGCCCGTGGGCATCTTTGCATCACTGGGTCAGCTGTGCATGACACGTGCCTACAGCCAAGGCGCCACCTTGGTGGTGGCTAATTTGCAATACTCGGGCATTGTGTTTGCGGCGCTTTACAGCTTGCTGCTGTTTGGTGACGACATTCCACTGATCGGCTGGGCGGGCATGGCCTTGATCGTGGTGAGCGGCATGAGCGCCACATTGCTACGTGCTCGCGCTGCGCCCAATGCACCCGCTGAAGAACACTGAAAGGAAACCCCTATGTTCACCACACTCATTTCTGTTGCACAACTGAAAGCCTTGCAAACCAGCGGCTCACCCTTGGTCTTGTTTGACTGCACCTTCGATTTGATGAACCCACCCGCGGGCCGCGCTCAGTATGTGGAGCAACACATCGCAGGCGCACGGCACGCTGATTTAGACCAACACCTCGCCACACACGATGTATCAAAACGCGTGAACGGTGGCCGGCATCCGCTGCCCCAGCGCGAGGTCTTTGCAGCTTGGTTGCAAAGTGTGGGCGTGAACCAGGACACACAAGTGGTGGTGTACGACCGCAATGGCATGAATTACTGCGGCCGTTTGTGGTGGATGCTCAAGTGGTGTGGCCACAACGCGGTGGCTGTGCTCGATGGCGGTTTTCAAGCATGGCTAGCTGCGGGCGGTGCTGTGGCTTCTGGCGAAGCTACCCACACCATGCATGCAACAGGCAACTTTGCACTGCGCGAGCCGTTACAGAAATTGGTAGACACCGCCACCGTGTCTGCACATTTGGGCGATGGGACACAAACCCTCATCGATGCGCGCGGCGCACCACGCTACCGGGGTGAAGTTGAACCTCTCGACCCAGTCGCAGGCCACATTCCGGGTGCATTGAACCGCCCGTTCAACACCAATCTCAAGGCCGATGGCTTCTTCAAAAGCGCGGATGAACTACGGGCAGAATTTGCCGCCTTACTGGGCAACGCAAAAGCAGAAAGCGTGGTCCACCACTGCGGCAGTGGTGTCAGTGCTGTGCCCAATGTGTTGGCCATGGAAGTGGCGGGCTTAGGTCGCACAGCTTTGTATGCGGGCAGCTGGAGCGAGTGGTGCAACACCCCCGACCTGCCTTGCGAAAAGTCTGGAACCTAGTGCTGCGCCCACTCGCCTAAAGCAGCGACGATGGCAATGCCTGCAAACAGCCATGCCACTTGGGCCGCTGTTTCGCGGGGGCTTAAACGCTTTTGCAGTTGTGGAATCAAGTCAGCCAGCGCCACATAAATAAAGCTGCTGGCAGCCACCACCAAGAAGAACGGCAAGTACTCGTGCAGTGCACCCACGAGCAAGTAACCCACAAGCCCGCCAATAACAGTCACCCCCCCCGCAAGGGTGAGCTTGAACAATGCAGCACGTGGATTGCTCAGCGTTTGGTGCAACACCACCAAGTCACCCACATGGTGCGGCACTTCATGCGCCATCACCGCCAAAGCAGCAGCAATGCCCAAACGCGGATCGGCCACAAAAGCCGCAGCAATCAAAATGCCATCGCCAAAGGCGTGCACGCTGTCACCCAGCAACACCGCCCAGCCACCGCTGTGGTGGTTGTGGCCGTGGTGGTGATGTTCGTCATGATCGTGGTGAGCGTGTGCGCCGTGGTCGTGACCATGCTCATGCCCGTGGTGCCACAGCTCAGCTTTGTCGAGTAAAAAGAAAAACACCAAGCCCACCAACAAAGCGCCAAACAAAGCTTGCGCTGAAACGCCTGCTTCAACCGACATCTCAAACGCCTCTGGCAGCAACCGCGTGAAAGCCGTGGCCAACAAAGCACCCGCTGCAAGGCTGAGCAAATGTTGGGTAAAGCGCGACAACAACGCATAAGCCAACAAGGCTGCCAGCCACACACTGCCCATGCCCGCCACCAAGGTGCCGACAAGAATTGAAATCAAGGTCATGGCCTGATTATCTCGCGCCTAAGAACGACTGCCGGCAAGTGGACGAACCTCGCTCAAACTCGCTCGATGATCAAGGCAATGCCTTGCCCCACACCAATGCACATGGTGCACAAGGCATAGCGCCCACCCGTGGTGTGCAAGCGGTTCATGGCTGTGGTGACCAAACGCGCACCCGAAGCACCTAGGGGATGGCCCAACGCAATGGCGCCGCCCCAAGCGTTGACGCGAGCGTCGTCGTCTTTCAAGCCCAGCATGCGCAACACAGCCAAGCCTTGGGCCGCAAACGCTTCGTTGAGTTCAATCACATCGATTTGATCCAAAGTCAACCCGGTTTGCGCCAGCACTTTGACAGTCGCAGGCGCAGGGCCAATGCCCATCACACGCGGCGCCACACCGGCCGTGGCCATGCCCACCACGCGGGCTTTGGGTATCAAGCCATATTGCTTCACGCTCACTTCGTTGGCCAGCAACAAAGCGCACGCGCCGTCGTTCACGCCACTGGCGTTCCCTGCGGTCACGCTGCCCTCTGGCCGCACCACGGGTTTGAGTTTGGCCAAGGATTCAAGGCTGGTGTCGCGTGGATGTTCGTCTTGGCTCACCACCAAGGCATCGCCTTTTTTCTGGGGAATGCTGACAGGACAAATTTCGCGTGCAAAGTGACCGTCTTGAATCGCAGCCAATGCATTGCGCTGGCTGCGCAACGCCATCAGGTCTTGGGCTTCGCGTTCAATCTTGTAATCCACCGCCACGTTCTCGGCCGTCTCGGGCATGCTGTCCACGCCGTATTGCGCTTTCATGAGCTTGTTGACAAAGCGCCAGCCAATGGTGGTGTCATACACCGCGTTGTTGCGGCTGAAAGCACTCTCAGCTTTGGGCATGACAAAGGGGGCGCGGCTCATGCTCTCCACACCACCCGCAATCATCAACGAAGCTTCACCTGACTTGATGGCGCGTGCCGCTGTGCCCACTGCATCCAAACCCGAACCACACAAACGGTTGATGGTGCCGCCAGGCACCTCCATGGGCAAGCCTGCGAGCAAAGCAGCCATGCGAGCCACATTGCGGTTGTCTTCACCGGCTTGGTTGGCACAGCCATAAAGCACATCAGTCACTTGCGACCAATCCACGGACAGATTGCGCTCCATCAAAGCTTTGATCGGCAGTGCAGCCAAATCGTCGGCGCGAACGCTGCTGAGTGCACCGCCATAACGGCCAAAGGGGGTTCGGATGGCGTCGCAAATATAGGCTTGTGTCATGGCAATTCAGTCAAAGTAAATTAGAAAAGTTTGAACAGGTTGGTGGCTTCAATATCCAGCGCTTGCGTATCGGCTGCATTGTTCACCAACATGTCTGACTTTTAACGCTCTGATGTATCTGTGATGTCTCACACTGACACTCAGGTGACGTGAAATTACCTCAGAACGCCAGCGAAAAATGACGCCAATTCGGCATAGCCATCGAGTGGCAACACGTGCGCCACATACTGGTCGGGGCGCACCACCACCATGCAGCCCTTGTCGCGGTTGATGCCGCGCATCTCGAAAATATCACCCACACCTTTGTGGTCCACACAAAAGACTTTTGCGTGGTCCTGTAAACCCAGCTTGCCTGTTTTGGGTTTGAGCAAAGACGGCATGTGCTCGTAAGCGAGTTGATCGAAGGTTTGTTGGAACACGGCGCGGAAATCGATCACCGCGTCGATGTCTTCACCCTTGCGCGTGTGTTTGACAATGGGTGAGTTGGCGTTGGTCTCTAACCAGTCAGCCAGTTTGTGAAGGCCCGAGCCTGCACTAGAGTTATCGGCCTTCGCAGCAAACGCATACACGCGCCAGCGTGCATCGGCCTGTGCCACATGGCCCAGTTGCATTTGCTTGGCGTCAGACACACGAACCACAGGTGCTGAGTGGAAACGTCGGCCCACCTCTTCGCCTTTGGCCAGTGCTTGGTGTGCGCTGGCGGCAAACAAAGTCGAGGTGTCGTACTTCACGGCTGTACCGCCTGTGAACTCTAGGTTGTCTTTGAACTGGCGAATGATGCGCGGCTCTTCTGCGCCATCGCGCTCGGCCTGTGTGGTGGGGGCAGACATGATGCGCGACCATTTATGGTCTGTCTCTACCAAACGTTTGGCCTCGGTCAAACGCTCTTGAGTGTAGGTGCGAAGCAGGCTGGGGTTGGCGCGGTCTTGCAGCACATGCACCAGTTTCCAGCCGAGGTTGAAGGTGTCTTGCATCGACACGTTCATGCCCTGCCCCGCTTTGGGTGAATGGGTATGGCACGCATCGCCTGCGATGAACACGCGTGGGTCGCGGTCCACGCCCTCGGGCACATCGTCAAAGCGATCGGTGATGCTGTGGCCAATGTCGTAGATCGACCACCACACCACTTCTTTCACATCAATCGAATAAGGTTGGATGATGCGGTTAGCCGCAGCAATCATGTCGTCTTGGGTGAACTTGCGATGTGCAGCTTTTTCGTCGGGGCGAAGCTTGTCGAGCGCAACATACATGCGAAACACATAACCGCCTTCGCGGGGCAAAATTAAGAGGTTGCCCTCGTTGGCTGAAGAGATCAAACACTTCTGTCGCACATCGGGAAAATCGGTGTTGGCCAAGATGTCCATCACGCCCCAAGCTTGGTTCGCGGCATCACCATGTAGCTCACCGCCAATCGCTTTGCGCACGGCCGAGTGCGCACCGTCGCAGCCCACCACGTAGTTGGCACGCACGGTACGCGTGGCGCCCCAGTTCAAGCCACTGGCGTCGCGCAGGGTAACAGTCACGGGGTGGTCTTCGGTCGTGTGGTCAATCTTCAGGTCCACCACTTCCCAGCTGTAGTCGGGCTCTAGGCGTGAGGGTGAGTTTTTCATCACTTCTAAAAACAACTCGTGCAAGCGCGCTTGGTTGATCAAAATGTGCGGCATCTCAGAGCTGTCGTCGGCCACGTCTTGCACGCGGCCCACGCGTTTGATGTGCGCGGAGTTCTTGGGGTCCGGCATCCAAAACGCAGTTTGGTTGACCCAATACGTTTCGCGCTTGACCTTGTCGGCAAACCCGAACGCTTGAAACATTTCCATCGTGCGCGTGTTGATGCCATCCGCTTTACCCTTGATGATGTTGCTGGGCATGCGCTCGGTGATCATCACCTCAATTTCTGGGAACTGAGCCAACTGCGCAGCCAAACAAAGGCCAGCAGGACCTGTGCCTGAAATCAACACATCTACTTTTTCGGGCAAGGGCTCGTTGATGCCACGGTTACGTCGGTTAGGCGCAGCTGGTTTGATGTCTGGACTGCCACCACGAAATCCGTCTTTGTAAAACTGCATGTCTTGTCTCCGTCAATGAAATGTGTCCGAAACCTCGGTATTGATAAATGATAACTGTACTTATCAATATCCGTCAAGATGGTATGTATGATTACCATCTTGGTATTTCTACGGAGGCACAGGCATGGCAATGCATGACATGGCGGGGCACTTGATACGTCGCCTGCAACAGCAATCTACCCAAATTTTTGCGCAGCGCACCCAAGCCGCAGGCTATGACCTGACCTCAGTGCAATACGCCGCGCTAGACGCCATCGCCAACAACCCACATGTAGACCAAGCCACCGTGGCCGAAATCATTGGCTACGACCGCGCCACCATTGGCGGTGTGATTGAGCGTTTGGACACCAAAGGCTGGGTGCGCCGTGTGGTGAGCGAACAAGACCGCAGATCGCGCGAGCTATCACTCACAGCCAAGGGCAACAAAATTTACTTGGCCCTGCAGCCCATCGTGCATGAGCTGCAAGCTGACATTCTTCACCCCCTGAGTGCAGCAGAGCAAGAGCGCTTTATCAAGCTGGCACGGCAAGTGGTGTGGCATGAAAAATTGACGAACGAAAACTAATCAGCCTAGGCAATCAATGCGCCTTATCCCAGTTCGGTCCAACTCCAACTTCAGCCAACAACGGCACTTTCAGTTGCGCCACTTCAGCCATCAGGCGTGGCACTTCGGTGCGCACCCATTCCACTTCTGACTCGGGCACTTCAAAAACCAGTTCATCGTGCACTTGCATGATGACTTTGGTTTGGCGTTGTTGATCGTCAATGGCTTTTTGCACGGCCACCATGCTCATCTTGATGAGGTCCGCGGCTGTGCCTTGCATAGGAGCGTTAATCGCAGCGCGCTCTGCGCCTGCGCGGCGTGGGCCATTGGGGCTGTTGATTTCGGGCAAGTACAAGCGGCGGCCAAACACGGTTTCTACATAGCCTTGTGCTTTGGCTTGTTCGCGTGTGTCGTCCATGTAGCGCTTCACGCCCGCGAAGCGTTCAAAGTAACGGGTGATGTAGTTCTTGGCCGCACCGTTGTCGATGTTCAGCGCTTTGGCCAAACCAAACGCGCTCATGCCGTAGATGAGGCCAAAGTTAATGACCTTGGCATAGCGGCGCTGCTCAGTGCTGACGGCATCCACACCCACGCCAAACACTTCAGCCGCCGTAGCACGGTGCACGTCTAAGCCATCATGGAATGCTTTAACCAATGCCTCGTCACCACTGATGTGCGCCATGATGCGCAGCTCGATCTGGCTGTAGTCGGCACTGGCTATCACGCAGCCCGCAGGGGCCACAAATGCTTCGCGCACTTTGCGGCCCTCTGCCGTGCGAATTGGGATGTTCTGCAAATTGGGGTCGTTGCTCGACAAGCGGCCCGTCACGGCCACCGCTTGCGCGTAGTGCGTGTGCACGCGGCCTGTGCGTGGGTGGGCCATAAGAGCTAGCTTGTCGGTGTACGTTCCTTTGAGTTTGCTTAAGGACCGATGCTCCAAAATTTTGGCGGGCAGTGGGTAGTCTTCAGCCAGTTTTTCCAGCACCTCTTCATCGGTGCTGCGTGCGCCCGTAGCGGTTTTTTTGATAACGGGCAAGCCCAGTTTGTCAAAGAAGATTTCGCCCAGTTGCTTTGGGCTGGCCAAGTTAAACGGCTGGCCTGCAATGTCATACGCTTCGGTTTCTAGCTGCACGATACGCTGGCCCAGAGCGTGGCTTTGTGCTGCCAGAGTGGGCGCGTCAATCAACACACCATTGCGTTCGATGCGATACAGCGCTTCGCTGCTTTGAATTTCTAGGTCGTAGATGAAGCGAAGTTTGTCGTCGGCTTGCAAACGTGGCCACAGCACTTGGTGCACGTCTAGCGTCATGTCGGAGTCTTCGCAGGAGTATTCGGTGGCACGCGCCACGTCCACTTGCGAAAACGGAATTTGGTGCGCGCCTTTGCCGCACAGGTCTTCGTAGTTCAAACCTTTGCGGCCCACGTGTCGCTCAGCCAAGCTCGCCAAGCCGTGAGGTTTGTGCACTTCCAGCACATAGCTTTGCAGCATGGTGTCGTGCGCATAGCCCTTCACCTCAATACCGTGGTTGGCCATGACATGGCGGTCGTATTTGATGTGTTGGCCCAGCTTCTTGATGTCGGCGTTTTCAAACCAAGGCTTGAGTTTGGCCAGCACTTCATTGATGGGCAGCTGCGTGGGTGCATCGCCATAGCTGTGCGCCAGCGGGATGTAGCAGGCCTCGCCGGGCTTGACTGAAAAGCTCAAGCCCACAATCTCAGCACGCATGGCGTCGAGTGAGGTGGTCTCGGTGTCAAACGCCACCAGCTCAGCAGCTTGCAGTTTGGCCAGCCATGTGTCGAACATGGCCCAGTCCAGCACGCAGCCGTAATGCTTGTCGGTCACAGCAGACACCACGGCTTCGGGCTCGTCAAACAGGCTGGGGTTGGGTTCAAATTTGGGCTTGGTTTCAGCGCCTGCACTGCTTGAATCCGTGCCTTCGCTGATGGCGCGGGCCAAACCTTTGAAACCATAAGTTTCGTAAAAGGTTTTGAGTGCAGGCTTATCAGGCTCGGCCAAGTGCAACGCGTCAAGTGCGGGCAAATTGGGCACATAGGCCGACAAATCACAATCGGTTTTCATGGTCACCAATTGACGGCCTGTGGGCAACCACTCAACAGCTTGGCGTAGGTTCTCGCCCGCCACGCCTTTGATGGCGCTGGCGTTTTGCAGCAAGTTGTCGAGCGAGCCGTATTCCATCAGCCACTTGGCCGCCGTCTTGGGGCCCACCTTGGCAACGCCGGGCACGTTGTCGACCGTGTCGCCCACCAAGGTTTGGTAGTCGATCATCAGCGAAGGCGGCACGCCAAACTCGGCTGTCACGCCAGCCACGTCGCGCTTTTTACCGTTCATGGTGTCCATGATGGTGATGTGTTCGTTCACCAACTGGCTCAAGTCTTTGTCACCACTCGACACCACCACCGTCACGCCTTGTTGAGCAGCGGTCACGGCCAAAGTGGCAATCACGTCGTCGGCCTCCACGCCCGGCACATCGAGCACGGTCCAACCCAACATGCGCACCATGGCGTGAATGGGCTCAATTTGCGCGCGCAAGTCGTCAGGCATGGGCGAGCGGTTGGCTTTGTAAGCGGGGTACATCTCGTCGCGGAAGGTGGGGCCCTTGGCGTCAAACACGCATGCGGCCAGCTGGGTAGGCACCTCTTTGCGCAGGGCCTGCATCATGTTGATCATGCCGCGAATGGCGCCCGTGGCCGCACTCGTCGGGTCGCCTGGCACGGCGCGAAGGTCGGGCATGGCATGGAAGGCGCGGTAAAGGTAGCTGGAGCCGTCGACCAGCAGCAATGTTTTGGATTCACTCATAACTGTTGATTGTGCCGTGGGTTGTTGCGTGGCATTTGTGCTTTGTTGCTGGGCTCGCTGGACGCAACTGGTGGGCGTCGCTGCTTCATGCTGGAGTACCAGAAATCATGGCGACGCCCACCAGCCACGCCCAGTCTGCGACATAGGTTTTGGCACGCCTCAAACAAACAACGCAGGCCGTAGTCTTGGGGTTTAAGGGATGAGCGGGTGACGATTTCTGGTACCCCAGCATGAGGAACCCGCTCATCCCTTAAACCCCAAGCGAGCCCAGAACCAAAAGCAAAGGAAGCAAACAAGCCCCAACTACAATGGCCTCTACTTTTAATACCTTGGCAGTCATGGCAGTTTTCACCGAAGTTTCAGAGTCCTCCGCGCAAGAACTGCTGACCCAACTCAAGCTGGGCGAGTTGGTCGAACTCAAAGGCATCCAAGGCGGCATTGAGAACACCAATTACTTCCTCACCAGCAGCGAAGGCCAATACGTGCTCACGCTGTTTGAGCGCCTCACACACGAGCAGCTGCCGTTTTATCTGTACCTGATGAAACACTTGGCACAAGGCGGCATTCCTGTGCCTGATCCAGTGTGTAACCAAGACGGCGACATCTTGCTTAGCGTTGAAGGCAAGCCCGCTGCCGTGGTCAACCGCTTACTGGGAAGAAGCGAACTCAACCCCACTGTTACCCACTGCGCGGCTGTGGGCGACATGCTGGCACGCATGCACCTGGCTGGCCGCGACTACAACCGCCAACAGCCCAACCTGCGCGGCCTGCCTTGGTGGAACGAAACCGTGCCTGTGGTGCTGCCGTATTTGAACGAATCGCAAGCGGCGCTCATTCAAACCGAGCTGGCCCACCAAAACCACATTGCCGCGTCATCGGCTTACACCGCCCTGCCCCGCGGCCCCGTGCATGCCGACTTGTTCCGCGACAACGTGATGTTTGATGGCAGCGCAAAAGCCCCCGAACTCAGCGGCTTCTTCGACTTTTACTTTGCAGGCGTGGACACTTGGCTATTTGACGTGGCCGTGTGCTTGAACGACTGGTGCACCCACCACGCGGAAGACATCCACACAGATGGCACGCACGACGCCGCCAAGGCACAGGCATTCATCGCTGCTTATCAAGCCGTACGCCCTTTCACACCCGCGGAGCGCCAACTGCTCAACCCCATGTTGCGTGCGGGCGCTTTGCGTTTTTGGACCTCGCGCCTGTGGGACTTCTACCTGCCGCGCGAAGCCAGCATGCTGCAACCCCACGACCCCACACACTTTGAACGTGTGTTGCGCCAACGTGTGACTCACCCTGTCACACTCTAAGCTATGAAACTCAACGTCGTTCCCGCAAAAAATGGCTCACTCTGGGTGCGCCAAGGCATTCGCGCTTTTTGGAAGCAACCGCTGGCGCTCTCGGGCTTGTTCTTCATGTTCATGGCAAGCATGTCCATTCTGTCTATCGTTCCAGTGTTGGGCGGCTTCTTGGCTTTGATGCTGTTACCAGCAGCTTCACTTGGGTTGATGGCCGCCACGCGTGAGGTGGAGTTAGGTAAGTTCCCCATGCCATTCATCTTGGCAGCCGGCTTTAGAACCGGCACCGATGGCAAGCGCAACATGGTCGTGCTGGGCTTGATTTACGCACTGTGTTTTGTAGGCGTGATGGGCTTGTCCACATTGGTGGACGGCGGAGACTTTGCCAGGTTGTATTTGGTGGGTGGCTCACTAGAAGTAGAGACCATCATGAAGCCCGAGTTTCAAAACGCCATGTGGCTTTCGCTCATGTTGTACCTGCCTTTGTCTTTGGTGTTTTGGCATGCCCCCGCGTTGACCCACTGGCATGCTGTGCCTGTGAGCAAAAGCCTGTTCTTCAGCACCGTGGCATGCCTCAGTAACTGGCGTGCGTTCTTGGTTTTTGGCCTGATGTGGACAGCCATTTTCTTGGGCACCACGTTGGTGATCACACTCATTGGCAGCATGGTGGGCGATGGCGACTTTGCCGCCATGGCCTTGCTGCCCGCCATGCTGATGTTGGCGTCCATGTTTTTTTGCTCGACGTATTACAGCTTCAAAGACTGCTTCACGTCAGATGTGATTTACGCGTAATCACACCTGCGTGAGCTTGGCCACACTCAGCGCCAGCCACTTGGTGCCGTGACGCGGGAAGTTCACTTGCGCACGGGCGTCGTCGCCCACACCTTCAATGCTCACCACCGCGCCCTCACCAAACTTGGCATGGAACACCTGCACACCGCTGCGCACCCAGGCATTAGGGCCACTGGTGACAGGGGCTGCACGCTGAGGAACGGGCTTAGGCGCAACGGCTGTGGCTGCACCACCGCCCCATGCGTTGTTTTGCCAGCCGTTGTTGTTCTGCCAAGCATCGCGTCGTGAGGGCATGGCATCGGCAAACGCTGAACGCGCAGGCGTGATCCACTTCATCGTGTGCTCAGGTAGCTCTTCGAAGAAACGGCTTTTGAGGTTGTAGCGCGTTTGGCCATGCAACATGCGGGTTTGCGAATGGCTGAGATACAAACGCTTGCGCGCGCGCGTGATGGCCACATACATGAGACGGCGCTCTTCTTCGAGGCCATCAAAGTCGTTCATCGAATTTTCGTGCGGGAACAAGCCCTCTTCCATGCCCGTGATGAACACGCAATCAAACTCCAAACCCTTGGAGGCATGCACCGTCATCAACTGAATCGCGTCTTGACCCGCTTGCGCTTGGTTGTCGCCAGACTCCAGCGCCGCGTGGGTGAGGAAGGCAGCCAAGGGGGACAAGGTTTCGCCGGTGTCGGCGTTGATCATGGTTTGAGTTGCGGGCTGGCGCGTGACGGCCTCACCAGCCACATCAGCTGATGCCGCACTCACGTCCATCACCACAGGCTGGCCGTGCTCGTCCACCGGCAAGGCCACAGCATCGCGACCAAAGCCTTCTTGTGTGACAAAGCTTTCAGCAGCGTTGACCAATTCCTGCAAGTTTTCAATGCGGTCTTGGCCTTCGCGCTCCGTTTGGTAGTGGGTGATCAAGCCGGAATGGTCCAGCAACAGTTCAATGATTTGGCGCAGGTTTTGACCTTGCGTTTGTTCGCGCAGCACATCAATCTTGGCCACAAAGGCACTGAGGTTGGCACCTGCTTTGCCAGCCACCGCAGTGACGGCATCGCTCATGGCGCAGCCCATGGCACGCGAGGCGTCTTGCAGCTGCTCAATGCTGCGTGCACCAATGCCGCGCGGCGGGAAATTGACCACGCGCATGAAGCTGGTGTCGTCGCGCGGGTTTTCTAGCAAGCGCAAATAGGCCAAAGCGTGTTTGATTTCAGCGCGTTCAAAGAAGCGCAAACCACCGTACACGCGGTACGGCATGGCGGCATTGAACAGCGCGGTTTCGATCACGCGGCTTTGTGCGTTGCTGCGGTAAAGCACGGCAATTTCGCTGCGGTGTTGCACACCGCTCGCGCCATCACCGTTTTTGCCATCGCGCAAAAGTTGCTTCATCTCTTCCACCATCCATTGCGCTTCGGCAAAGTCGGTGGGAGACTCATACACACGCACGGGCTCGCCTGCGCCCTGGGTGGTGTGCAAGTTTTTACCCAAGCGGCCTTTGTTGTGGCTGATCAGGTGGTTGGCACTGTCCAAGATGTTGCTGAAGCTGCGGTAGTTTTGCTCGAGCTTGATTTGGTGGGTCACGTTGTACTCGCGCACAAAGTCGGCCATGTTGCCCACGCGTGCACCACGGAAGGCATAAATGCTTTGGTCATCGTCGCCCACCGCCAAGATGGCGCCACCGCCGCCATCGACAGGGCCAGCAAGTTGTTTGAGCCATGCGTATTGCAGCTTGTTGGTGTCTTGAAACTCGTCCACCAAGATGTGCTGAAAGCGGCGGCGGTAGTGTTCGCGCAGTGGGTCGTTGTCGCGCAGCAGCTCGTACGATCGCAGCATGAGTTCACCAAAGTCAACCACACCTTCGCGTTGGCATTGGGCTTCGTACAGCTCGTAAAGCTCCACGCGTTTGCGGTCGTCTGGGTCGCGCACCACCACATCTTTGGGCCGCAAGCCGTCTTCTTTGCAGCCAGCGATGAAGCGCATGGTTTGCTTGGGCGGGAAACGCTCGTCATCCACCTGAAACTGTTTGCTCAGGCGCTTGATGGCGCTGAGCTGGTCTTGGGTGTCCAAAATTTGAAAGGACTGGGGTAAGTTGGCTAGCTTCCAGTGGGCTCGCAAAAAGCGGTTGCACAGCCCGTGAAACGTGCCCACCCACATACCGCGCACATTGACGGGCAACATGGCCGACAAACGTGTGAGCATTTCTTTGGCCGCCTTGTTGGTAAAGGTCACGGCCAGCAAACCGCCGGGTGACACCTGCCCGGTTTGCATGAGCCACGCAATGCGCGTGGTCAGCACCCGCGTCTTGCCCGAACCTGCGCCCGCCAAGATGAGTGCGTGCGTCTGCGGCAACGTGACCGCCGCCGCTTGTTCGTTGTTGAGGCCTTGAAGCAAGGGCGAGGTATCGGGTGAAAAATGCATCCGTCAATTTTAGGGTTTAGAATCAGCCACCGGGCCCAAGATTCTTGCGCTCGGTTTTTTTATGCCTGCCTTTTGCACCTGAAAAAACCGGCCAAGCCAAGCGCTCAATCTTCGAACGTTATTTTCTGGAGCTTGGGAATATGGAAATTTTTGATTACGACAACATCTTGTTGCTGCCACGCAAGTGCCGCGTGGAAAGCCGCTCTGAATGCGATGCAGGTGTTGAACTCGGTGGCCGCAAGTTCCGCTTGCCTGTTGTCCCCGCCAACATGAAGACTGTGGTGGATGAAACCATCTGCTTGTGGATGGCGCAAAACAATTACTTCTACGTGATGCACCGCTTCGATTTGGACAACGTCCAATTCGTGAAAGACATGCACGCCAAGGGTGTGTACGCCTCTATTTCTTTGGGCGTCAAAGGCCCAGACCGCGCCACCGTGGACACACTGGCAGCCGCTGGCCTCACGCCTGAATACATCACCATCGACATCGCTCACGGCCACGCCGACAGCGTGCGCGACATGATTGGCTACATCAAGGCCAAGTTACCTAAGAGCTTCATCATCGCGGGCAACGTGGCCACGCCTGAAGCCGTGATCGACCTCGAAAACTGGGGCGCTGATGCGACCAAAGTGGGCGTGGGTCCAGGCAAGGTGTGCATCACCAAACTCAAAACAGGTTTTGGCACTGGCGGCTGGCAGTTGTCTGCGGTGAAGTGGTGCGCGCGCGTGGCGACCAAGCCCATCATTGCGGACGGCGGCATTCGCAGTCACGGTGACATTGCCAAGAGCATCCGCTTTGGCGCGAGCATGGTGATGATTGGCTCCCTGTTTGCTGGCCATGAAGAGTCGCCAGGCAAGACCGTGGAAGTGGACGGCGAGTTGTTCAAGGAATACTACGGCTCAGCCTCTGACTTCAACAAAGGCGAATACAAGCACGTGGAAGGCAAGCGCATCCTCGAGCCAGTCAAGGGCACGCTGGCCAACACGCTGATTGAGATGGAGCAAGACGTGCAAAGCTCGATCAGCTATGCCGGTGGTCTCAAGCTGATGGACATCCGCAAAGTGAACTACGTGACCTTGGGCGGCGACAACGCTGGCGAACATCTGTTGATGTAAACCTCGCACTTTGGCCAAATTTTGGCCAAACAAAAAAGCCTGTCTGCTTTGCGCATGACAGGCTTTTTCATTGCTGTGGTTTTTTACTTGTGTAGCAACTCAAGCGCCAGCGTGTTCAGGCGACTGCCCTGCTGTGTCATGGCCTCAACAATGCTGAAGTGCTGCAAGCCTTCCAAGGTCTCGGCCACAGGCACGCGGTCTTTTCCCCAAGCCTGCTGAATCAAAAAGTTGTGTCGAATAAATTCTTCGCTCTCGATGCCACCCGCCACGCTGTAGAGCGTGCCTTGCTTGGGCGCTGGCATCCAAGCGGGGCTGTTGCGCAGCACCACGTCATCGGTCAGTCGTAAGCTGTCCTTGAGGTATGGCGTGGCTTGTACAGACTCAAGCTCATACAAGCCGGAAATCGACAGGGCTTTGGTGACCAAATGCGCGGGCAAATCAGCTGCATAGGCTTTCCAATCGCATGCCAACAACATGGTTACCAAATGGCCGCCTGCTGAATGCCCTACCAAAGTGATGCGACTAGGGTCGCCACCAAAGCGGTGGATATTGCGCCACACCCAAGCCACGCACTTGACCATTTGCAGGGTGATATCTGACACCGTCACGGCGGGACACAGCGCGTAGTTGGGCACCACCACATGGGCGCCTTGCGCAGTGAAGGTGGGCGCGATGAACGAATGGTCGGCCTTGTCGAGTGAGCGCCAATAGCCGCCATGGATGAACACCACCACAGGGGCTTTATCGCCGGCTGTGTCGCTAGGAAAAATATCCAGGGTTTCGTTCAAGCCACGGCCATAGGCCACGTCTTCGAAGCAGCGGTGCGTGGCACGCACGTGAGCGGATGCCTCGCTCCAATGCACAAAGTGGGCCGCATGCTCGGGCACCAAAGCGCGGTTGTTGTACATGCGGTCGTACCAAGCACCATCATGTTGGGTCATAGTTTTTTCTCCAGAAGAATTTGCACGTTGGTCCAGCTGCTGTTTTGGGTGCGGCTGTTTTCCGTCACACCGTTACCGCTATAGACGCTGCCGGTGTTGTAGTTGCGTGGATCAAGATTGCTCAACGTCAAGCGCCATGCGGTGCTGCTGTCGACGCGCCACAAACCGTACACATCCATCACGCGCTTTTGCGAGATGGTGGTGAGCTGCTCAGCACTCAAGCGGGTGCTGTAGCCGGGGTTGTAATTGATATTGCCACCCACCGTGAGCGGTGCGGCTTTGAGTCGGTAATCAGCACCAAAGTTAGCCGTCATGCCCGGCTGTTGATCCAGTCGGTTATCGGGCCCCATGATGCTGAGCACACGTGATCGGTAGAAGCTCAGGTTATTGCGTAAGTCAATGTGTGGGGCGTCGGCAATCCACTGGTCCATGCGGAACTTGGCCTCTAGCTCAAGGCCTTGTGTCACGGCTTCGCTGATGTTTTGCGGACTAGACAACCAACGGCCATTCACGCCTGGCTCTAGCGTGGTCACATTGCGAATAAGGTTTTCCACACGTCGGTGAAAAACACTGGCGCTCAACACACCGCCTTGTGGCAAATAGCGCTCAACGGCCACATCTAAGCCGGTAGCAACTTCTGGCTTGAGACTGGGGTTACCAGACACATCAGGATTGGTAGCGCTGTTGCTGTCTCGTGTGTAGGTGCGACGCGCCAGCAAGGTGGGCATGGTCGGCGTTTTGAAACTACGCGTGAGACTCGTGCGCACTTGGTCGCGACTATCGGGGTTTGGGCGCCACATGGCATGCAACAAAGGTGTAAACACACTGTTGTTGTTGGTCACATCGCCCGCGCTGGTGCTGCCCTGGGTGGTCAAACCTTCATAACGAGCGCCCACATGGCTTGACCAATTCGGCGTCAGCTGCCACTCGTCTTGCGAGTACATGGCATAACGCATCGAACTGGCGCTGAAATCTGCGCTACCCGAGATGGTTTGATAAGCACCCACGGTCGACTGGGTGCGACGCACCGATTCCACCTCGCCACCACTTACCCACTGATGACCGCCGCCCATCACATTGGTGTATTTACCGCTGAGGTTGGCCGAGCGGTCTCGGGTGTGTGTGTCGTCTTTGACGTTCGGCAACAAATAACCGTTGCCAGAAACTTGCTGATACTCGTTGTGGCTGTTCCAGCCGCCCAGGTTGAACTTCCACTCCATATTGCTATCCGTCGATAGCTTGCGACGCCACTGACCGTTCAAGCGTGCCACCATGAAGTGGTTGTCGTTGTTGGTGGTGGCACTGGTGGAACCCGTGGTCAGCGCGGCGGGTGAGGTTTGATTGGTTTGAATCAGCCCGGGCGTTGACCCTTGTGAAAGCGCGATGAACGGCATCAAGGTGAAGGTCTCGCCCGGATCTCCCTTGAGCTGCAAACGCGCCGTGGCATTCATGCCTTCGCGGCCGTAATGGCTGTCGCTCACGCGATGACGCAAGGTGGTGCCTGTGCCATCGGTGCGCGTTAAATCGTTCTCGCTGTGGTCAGGCGCTGCATAGCGGTTGACAGAGAGCGTGTAGTTGGCCGTCCACTTCTCGGCATCGTGGTACTTGACCAAAGAAGCCGAGGGCGATGCGTAGCCCCCTTGAAAAGACGAGCCCACTTTCAACTCGGTGGGCATGCCTTTGCGGCCTTCGCGCGTGATGATGTTGATGGTGCCGGCAATGGCTTGTGCGCCCGTCTCAGCCGTGGGAGCGCGGTAAATTTCCACACGCTCAATCATCTCTGGTGTGAGGGACTCCACCGAGAAGCCGGGTGGCACGCGTTGGCCATCGAGCAAGATTTGTGTGTAGCCTTGGCTCAAACCGCGCATGCGAATGCCACCACCTCGGCCTGGCGCACCGCCCAAGGTGATGCCGGGCATGCGCTTCAATATTTCGCCGAGGTTGGAGTCGCCTTGACGTTCAATTTCTTCTCGGCCAATCACAATTTTGCTGGCGGTGGATTCACGGCGCTGTTGTGTCTCGTTGTCGCGGCCGCTGGTAATTTCAATACGGCCCATGTCCGATGTGGCAGCCGCAGGTGCGGTGGTTTGCTGGGCCAAAGCGGCAAACGTGCTTAAAGCAAAAGGAACAAGTAATGTGCGAGCGTTAGGCGTGAGTTGCATGGCAAAAAGTTTACCGAGGTATCAATGTCCTTGCCGTGTAAAGTTCAGGTTTTCTTTTTCACGCAAGTTCCATGAGCCAAGCTGCTGCGCCACACGCCTACGAAATCAAAAGTGCCTCATTGCCCTTGGTGTCTTTTCTCCTCAAAACCCCTGACACATCAGCCCTGCAAGCCGATATGGCTCGCCGCCTAGGTGCAACCCCCGGCTTCTTTGACAACGACCCCGTGGTGATCGATCTGAGCGTCCTAGAAGACCCCAACCACCAGCTCGACCTCGCCTCGGTGTGCCTGATGCTGCGCACGCACCAAATGCTGCCTGTGGCGGTGCGTGGCGCAAATGAACACCAATTAACTAATGCACGTAAGGCGGGCTTGTTTGAAGCAAGCGATTTGAGCATTCAAGCACCAGCAACCACACGCGTGGAAACCGTGGTGCAAGAGGTGATTCGAGAAGTCGAGGTGGTGCGCGAGGTGCAAACTGGCAGCGGCGCAGCCATGGTCATCGACAAACCATTGCGGTCTGGCCAGCACGTGTATGCCAAAGGCCGCGACCTGATCGTGTTGGCCATGGTCAACCCCGGCGCCGAAATCATGGCCGATGGCCACATCCATGTGTACTCACCACTGCGTGGTAAAGCCATTGCGGGCGCTCGCGGCGATGAACAGGCACGCATCTTCACCTCATGCCTAGAAGCCGAGTTGCTGTCGATTGCTGGGACTTACCGCACCAGCGGCGATGCGCCACTGCCAGCGGATGTCGCTGGCAAAGCCGCGCAAATCAGCCTACAGGGTGATAAGTTGGTGATCCAAGCACTGTAAAATTTGCAGATCAAATAACAGAAACAACTAAGGCTTTATTCATGACAAAAATCGTGGTGGTGACTTCTGGCAAGGGCGGCGTAGGCAAGACCACGACCAGCGCCAGTTTTTCCTCTGGCCTCGCTTTGCGCGGCTTCAAAACGGTGGTCATCGACTTTGACGTCGGCCTGCGTAACCTCGACCTCATCATGGGTTGCGAGCGTCGTGTGGTGTATGACTTCATCAACGTCATCAACGGCGAAGCCACGCTGAACCAAGCCTTGATCAAAGACAAGCAGTGCGACAACTTGTTCGTGCTGGCCGCCTCGCAAACACGCGATAAAGACGCGCTGTCACAAGACGGCGTGGAGCGCGTGTTGAACGAACTCAAAGAAATGAAGTTTGACTACATAGTCTGCGATTCCCCTGCGGGCATCGAAGTGGGCGCCATGATGGCCATGCACTTTGCCGATGAAGCCTTGGTGGTCACCAACCCTGAAGTGTCTTCGGTGCGCGATTCTGACCGCATCTTGGGCATGCTCAGCAGCAAAACCAAACGTGCCATTGACGGCGACACGCCCATCAAAGAACACTTGCTCATCACGCGCTACAACCCCAGCCGCGTGGAAGAAGGCCACATGCTGTCGCTCGAAGACATTCAAGACATCTTGCGCATTCCATTGATCGGCGTGATTCCAGAATCAGAAACCGTGTTGACTGCGTCTAACCAAGGCTTGCCAGCGGTGCATTTGGACAACACCGACGTGTCAGAAGCCTACAAAGACGTGATCAGCCGCTTCTTGGGCGAAGACGTGCCCATGCGCTTTACCGAGCACGTCAAGCCTGGTTTCCTCAAACGCATGTTTGGTGGGAAGTAAGCCATGTCTGTGCTCTCTTTCTTGCTCGGTGAAAAGAAAAAAACGGCGAACGTTGCCAAAGAACGTTTGCAGTTCATCCTCACCCACGAGCGTACGGGCCGTAACCCACAGCCCGACTACCTGCCTGATTTGCAGCGCGATTTGGTAGCCGTGTTGTCTAAATACGTGAAGATCAATCCAAACGACATCAAGGTCAATTTGGAACGTCACGACAACCTCGAAGTGCTCGAAGTCAAAATCGAATTGCCAGAGTAAATGTCGAGTGAAGGGTTTAAGTACTCGCTAAAACAAAAAGCGACCCGAGGGTCGCTTTTTATTTGGCTTTTTCAAGCAAAAGGGGAATTAACCGCCTTTGTTTGAACGCTTGCCAGGGTTCTTTTTGCTACGTGTCGCAACACCGCGCTCAAGACTCACACGTTGGCCACGACCACCGGTGCGCAGCATGGTGCCTGGCAGTGGGATTGGTTTTGGTGCGCGTTGGCGGTCGGCTTCGGTGACGATTTTGTTTCCCATGAAATTTTCCAATTAAAAAAGTTACAGCCCCTAATTAGGCCACATGTTTGGCGTATTTTCGCATGTAACCGCCCATAATCGACCAAACCAAAGGCATTTATGAATCCAATCATCAGCGAATTGCTCGCCCGCATCCAGCACATGGAGTCAGAGATCGAGCTTGAAATGAAACGCAAGCGCGCTGAACTGCAAGCAGACTTCGACGAAACCCGTGTGCGCTTTGAGCGCGAAGTGTTAGAACAGCAACGCCGCTTCAAAACAGGCGCGATGGCCTACCTGCTCACCGCCAACTTATGGAGCGTGCTGACCGCCCCCGTGATTTACGCCCTTTTACTTCCCATCCTGTTGCTAGACATCTCCGTCACGATCTACCAGCATATTTGTTTTCGGGCTTATGGGCTTGCCCGCGTCAAACGCAGCGACTACTTTGTGTATGACCGCACGCATTTGGCCTACCTGAATCTGATTGAAAAAATCAACTGTGCCTATTGCTCCTACGGCAATGGCGTGATGGCCTATGGCCGCGAAGTGGTCGCTCGCACCGAGCAATATTGGTGCCCCATCAAGCACGCCCGCAAAATCATGGCAGCTCACCCCTATTACACCGGCTTTGTTGACTTTGGCAATGCCCAAAGCTACAAGGACGAACTGGAAAATCTGCGCTCCGAACTGGCCAAACTCAAATAAAAACCAATCCATAAATGCCACACACAGACATAGACAAACGCCTGATGAATTTAGAAGTGAAGGCCAGCTTCACCGAAGACTTGGTAGAGCAACTCAACCAAACCATTTTTCAACAGCAGCAGCAAATCGACGCGCTCATTCGCGAAGTGAGCCAGTTGCGCCAACAAACGCCAGATGGCGGATCGGGCGGGTTCACCAGTTTGCGCGATGAACTGCCACCGCACTACTGAGGCAGCCATCAAGCCCATGACTGAAGCCATGCAAACATCGCACACATATGAATTGGGTGAGCTTGTGCTTTCTACGCTTTACAGGCTCAGTGCTTACGCCACCATCAACCTGATTGACGATGCGGCCATGCTGTCGATCGTCTTCATCTAAGTTTAAGAAGGAGATTCCCATGTCAAAAACCGTTGATTACTACCTTGCCCCCATGAGTCCTTGGGCATATTTGGGCCACCAACGCTTTGTGCAAATTGCCAAAGCAGCAGGCGCTACGGTGCGTGTGATACCCATGGATTTAGGCCAAGTGTTTCCCATATCGGGTGGTTTGCCCTTGGGCAAACGTGCGCCGCAACGCCAAGCGTATCGCTTGATCGAGTTGACGCGCTTCAGCAAGGCGCTGAATCTGCCATTAAATTTACATCCCAAGTTCTTTCCCGTGGCCGGTGACCCTTCGGCCAAGCTCATCATTGCGGTGGATATGCACCACGGCTCCGATGCAGCCTTAGCCATCACAGGTGCGGTGCTATCAGCCGTGTGGCACGAGGAACGCGACATTGCAGATGCCGCTACTTTGGCAAGCCTGCTAAGCGAACACCAACTGGATGCCGCCTGCTTGGCGTTGTCCAACACGCCCGAAGTGCAAACACGCTATGACAGCTACACCCAAAGCGCGATCAACGCCCAAGTGTTTGGCGCGCCCACCTTTGTGGTGGACGGCGAGATGTTTTGGGGTCAAGACCGTTTGGACTTTGTGGCCGACGCACTCAAGCCGTAAAAAGCACCGCCCACAAACAATTCAGCCACCGGAGTTGCACACAAGGTGCAACGCGGTGGCTGAATGCGTTTGAGGCCGCTGTGAAGCGGCTACTCATTAACGAGGTGTGCGTGGCTTAGGTGCGCGCTTCTTGGCATCAAAACCGCCACCAAACGACTTGCCTGCCGCTGGGCGTGCTGGCTTGTCAAAAGGTGTGCGACCTGCTTCGAACGGGGCGCGTGGGCCACGTGCTGGGGCACGGTCATCAAAGCTGCGCGGTGCGCGGTCTTCGAAGCTACGTGGGGCACCGAAGTTGCCGCGTGGTGCGCCTTGGCCTTCGCCAAAGTTGCCACGTGGAGCACCACGACTATCACCGCCGAAGCCACGGTTTTCACCGAAACCGCGGTTATCGCCGAAGTTGCCGCGCGGTGCACCTTGACGTGGCTCGAAACTGTTGCCACGAGGTGCGTTGTCTGAACGACCTTCAAAGCGGCCCTCAGAACGACCTTCCGAACGTGGCTCAAAGCGGCCTTGGCCGTTGCCTTCAAAGCGTCCACCGCCGCCACCAAACTTGTTGCCGCCGCCGAAGCCGCCACGGTTACCACCGCCGCCAAACTTGCCGCCGCCTTTGCGGTCGTAGTCACGACCAGCGCCGCCACGTTGTTCAACGCGTTGAGTGGGTTCCATGCCTGGAATCACTTCAGCCGTGAACTGCTGGCGTGTGTAGGCTTCGATGTCATAAATTTTGCGCTTGTCGCGGAACTCAGCCAAAGTGATCGCCAAGCCATCACGGCCAGCACGACCGGTACGGCCAATGCGGTGGGTGTAATCCTCAGACTTCATCGGCAAGCCAAAGTTGAACACGTGCGTCACTGTGGGCACGTCAATGCCGCGAGCGGCCACGTCGGTTGCCACCAAGAACTGCACTTGACCTTGACGCAAAGCCATCAAGCGACGGTTACGCAAGCCTTGGCTCAAAGCGCCGTGCAAAGCAACAGCGGAGAAGCCTTCTTGTTGCAAGTCATTGGCCAAACCGTCGCACTCGATTTGGGTGCTGGCAAAGATGATGGCTTGGTTGATCGTGGTGTCGCGCAAGAGGTGGTCCAACAAACGGCGCTTGTGTTGCGCGTTGTCCGCCCAATGCAGCACTTGACGAATGTTGTTGTGCTTTTCTTGAGGTGAGTCAATTTGCACGCGTTGGGGTTGACGCATGACGCGTGTGGCCAACTGCTGAATGCGCGGCGCAAACGTGGCGCTGAACATCATGGTTTGCTTGCGGTCGATGGTGAGCTGGTTGATTTCTGCCAAGTCGTCCGAGAAACCGAGGTCCAACATACGGTCGGCTTCGTCCACCACCAAGAATTGAACTTTGTCCAACTTGATTTGCATGGAACGTTGCAGGTCGAGCAGACGGCCAGGTGTAGCCACCACCAAGTCAGCGTTTTGCAGTTTGGCAATTTGCAACTGGTAAGGCATGCCGCCCACCACGTTGGCCACGCGCAAACCACGGCAATGCTTAACCAAGTCGATGGCGTCATGCGCCACCTGTTGTGCCAATTCGCGGGTTGGGCAAACAATCAAGGCGCCAGGAGTTGGGGCTTTGAAGTTGCGTGTGTTGGTGGGGTCTTTGCGCTTGGCGCGCTTGGGTGGCTCTTCGCCATTGGCCGCAGCATCCGCCACGAGCTTGTCCCAAGCTGCTTTGTCAGCGGCATCGGCTTGCGCTTGCTGCTGGAGCAAGGTGTGCAACACAGGCAACAAGAAAGCCGCTGTTTTGCCGCTACCTGTTTGGCTGGACACCATCAAGTCGATGAAGCCTGCCTTGGCATCTGCGTTGGCAGATGGCAAAGCCAAAGGAATGGTTTTGAGTTGAACCGTGGTGGGTTGCGTGTAGCCAAGATCGGCCACAGCTTGCACCAGTTCAGGTGCCAAGCCCAGTTCGACGAAGCCGTTGGGCACGTCGACTTGAGGTGCTTCAGCTTCAGCGTGGGCAACTTCAGGAGTGTGAACGCCCTCAGTGGAAACTGCATTTTCAGCAGCCATAGAAATAGTTTCGGCAGGCGCAAATTCGCCTGTCACATTTAAAGTGTCAGTCATGATTTTTTCTCGCACGTGAGCGCCACAAGTTGTGCGGCTGCTCCGTTCTAGGTTAAAAAACATCAACCATCAAACGGAACCTGCTCTGACCCGCTAGGGGTTTATTCAGTGCTTGGGGCTCATTTGGCGAGCCCGGTGAATGAAGGGAGATGTACAAATTCGCTACTGCTTTGTAGCGAAGACCTTGATTATGGCACGAATTCGGGTTTTTACCTAATTAAAGTTTCAAGAAGTGTTCACGGTAGTGAATCATCTCGTCAATCGACTCGTGCACATCGGCCAAGGCTGTGTGTTTCTGGGCCTTTTTAAAGGCATTCAACACTTCCGGCTTCCAGCGACGCGACAGCTCTTTGAGCGTGCTCACATCCACATTGCGGTAGTGAAACCAACCTTCGAGCTTGGGCATGTATTTATTCAAGAAACGGCGGTCTTGGCCAATGGTGTTGCCACACATGGGCGACGCGCCTTTGGACACATAGGGCTTCATGAAAGCAATCAGTTGCTCTTGCGCTTGTTCTTCGGTCACGGTGGAGGCTTTGACTTTGTCAATCAGCCCGCTCTTGCCGTGCGTGCCTTTGTTCCATGCGTCCATCTTGCTCAGCAACTCATCGCTTTGGTGAATGACGAATACGGGGCCTTCAATGCGCACCGACAAATCGGGGCTGGTCACGATGACCGCAATTTCAAGCAAGCGCTCGCGCTCAGGATCAAGGCCAGACATTTCGCAATCCAGCCAAACCAAGTTCAGGTCTGACTTGGCGAGTTTGGGGACGACGGGGGTAACAGGAGTGGTTGCAACTTCAGACATGGATGAGATTGTCGCCCATCATCTAAACTCCTCCTCCATGATGAATCCCTCTCTCGCGATGACCTTGACGCTGGCAGTTCTGCTAGTGGCCAACCTGCTCACCAAACTGTGGCTCAGCGGCCGTCAAGTGCGCCACGTGGCGCAACACAGAGCCCAAGTGCCTGCGGCCTTCGCGCACACCATCAGCTTAGACGCACACCAAAAAGCGGCTGATTACACGCTAGCCAAAGCGCGCGTGGGCGTGGCCGACTTAGGGCTTGATGCCATCACGCTGATGGCGTGGACATTACTCGGTGGCTTAGACCTGCTCAACCAAGTCACGCTGGATTGGATGGGCGAAGGCATAGGCCAACAAATCATGCTGGTGGTCAGCTTTAGCTTGATTGGCGGCTTGATTGGCCTGCCCTTGTCTTTGTTTCAAACCTTTGGCATTGAGCAACGTTTTGGCTTTAACAACACCACGCCGAAGCTGTGGGTGAGCGACATGCTCAAAGGCTTGTTGGTGGGCATGGCGCTGGGCTTGCCCATTCTGTGGCTTGTGCTGTGGCTCATGCAAGCGGGCGGCGTGCTGTGGTGGATCTATACCTGGGTGGCCTTGGTGGTGTACCAACTGTTTGTGATGTGGATTGCACCCAACGTCATCATGCCCTTATTTAACAAGTTCACTCCGTTGGAAGACGCCACGCTCAAAGAGCGCGTCACCGCGCTGATGACCCGCTCGGGCTTCACTGCCAAAGGCTTTTTTGTGATGGATGGCAGCCGCCGCTCAGCCCACTCGAATGCATTTTTCACAGGCTTTGGTGCGGCCAAGCGCGTGGTGTTTTTTGACACGCTGCTGGCCAAGTTAAATGGCGACGAAATGGAAGCCGTTCTAGCTCATGAACTGGGCCACTTCAAACACCGCCACATTTTGAAAATGATGGCCACCAGCTTTGCCACCAGTTTGGCTGGACTCGCTTTGCTAGGCTGGGTATCACAGCAAGTTTGGTTTTACACAGGCTTGGGCGTGATGCCCAATTTGAACGGCAACAACAGCGCATTGGCATTGTTGTTGTTCATGTTGGTGCTGCCTTTGTTCACCTTCTTTGTGTCGCCCTTGTCGGCCCGTCGCTCACGCAAGTTTGAGTTTGAAGCCGACGCGTATGCCGTCGCCAACAGCGATGGCAAAGCGCTGGCTAACGCCTTGCTTAAGCTCTACCAAGATAACGCATCCACCCTCACGCCAGACCCTTGGTACGTGGCGTTTTACTACTCGCACCCGCCCGCTTCACAGCGCTTGGCGCGGATGGCTGCATGAAGCAAATCGGCCTAGTGGTGGCCAGCCACGGACGACACTGTGTGGTGGAAACACCTGATGGCGAGCGTCGCATTTGCCACCCGCGTGGCAAGAAAAGCCAAGTGGTCGTGGGCGACCGTGTGCAATGGTTGGCCAGCACAGACGAGGGCACGATCGAAAAAGTTGAGCCACGTCACAACTTGTTTTACCGACAAGATGAGATACGCACCAAGTCGTTTGCAGCCAACTTAGACCAAGTGCTTATTCTTTTGGCGGCCGAGCCTGAGTTCTCTGAGATGCAGCTCACGCGAGCCCTTATTGCCGCCGAGGCGGAGCACATCACGCCCATCATCGTGCTCAACAAGCGCGATTTGACTGAGCTGCATGCGCGAGCTTTCTCCCGCCTTGAGCCTTACGTGAAGATGGGCTACACCGTGCTGCAAGGTGCATTTAAATCGGGTGATTTAGGCGACTTGCCAGAGCGCTTGAAGCACAAAACCACCTTGGTGCTGGGCCCCTCGGGCACAGGCAAAAGTACCCTCATCAACGCATTGGTGCCCAATGCCAATGTGGCCACAGCCGAAATTTCGCAAGCGCTAAATTCGGGCAAACACACCACCACATCGACCACCTGGCATTGGGTGGATGCTGAGCGCAAGACGGGTTTGATTGACTCGCCTGGTTTTCAAGAATTTGGCGTGCATCACATCGACGCCATGCAGTTGGCAGCTTACATGCCCGACTTCAAGCCGCATGTGGCGCACTGCAAGTTTTACAACTGCACGCATTTGCACGAACCTTCATGCGGCGTACAAGATGCGGCAAACGCAGGGGCGATCAGCACGTCGCGCTACAAGCTCTACGGCATGTTGTTTGCTGAGCTCACGCAGCCTGTGAATTACTAGCCTGTGAACTACTGAAACGTGAACGATTAAACGCTACGCTGCACCCCGAGATTTAACCCAGTAAGCGGGCCAAAGTGAGCAAGGCCAACAGCACCATCCACAGCACCACGCTGCGCCAGACCAAACCCACCACGCTAGATAAATGGGCCGTTTCTGGTGTGCGGCCCGGAGTGCTTTCGCTGTCGAAGTTTTCATCACTGCCGTCTTCTGCACGCAAAGCTTCGCCACCCAAACGCACATTCAAAGCACCAGCCGTAGCGGCCAGCACAACACCGTCGTTGTCATCAGGAAAGCGCTGCGCGTGGGTGCGCCAGCAGTCGATGGCTTCTTCAAAGTTACCCACCACGGCAAAGGCCACGGCGGTCAAACGTGCAGGCAGCCAATCGACACGACGCCATGCTTCCCGTGCTGCGTTTTGCAAGGTATCGCTCACCCAGCCTTTGGTGGCTTTGGGTTGCGCTTGCCAAGCATGCGCCACCATGTCGCTCATGCGGTAAATCACCGCACCTGCGGGGCCAAAGCCTAAAGCGGCCAAAATAGAAAACCAAGTCAACACACCAAACACATGGTGGTGTGCTGACAGCACAGAATGCTCAATCACATGACGCAGCAATTCGCTGCGCGGCAAACTTCCCACTTCCACGTGCTGCCACTCGGCCAGTAGTTCACGCGCTAAGCGCTCGTCGCCCACATCCAAAGCATCACGAATGTCAGTGAAATGGTGGCTGAACTGGCGAAAACCCAAGGTGACGTACAACACCGCCACGCTCCAAATCATGGCCACAGGCCATCCAAACACACCAATCAAAAACCAATGCACCACCGCGGCAATGACCGCTGGCAACCCCACCGCCAACAACCAAGTGGTCCATGCCAGACGCGGATGACCAGCGTCCAAAGTCTGACTGATCCAATTGACCCACGTGCGCACGGTGCCATGCACCCAATTGCCGCGTACCAAAGGACGGGCTTGTTCAATCAACAACGCAAGTAGCAGGGAAAGAAAACTCATGCTCGGATGATAGCGGCAGGTCAACGCAATTTAAGTGCCTCAAGCCAGCAAGAAGCGGTAAAAGTTGCGCAGCATGCCAGCCGTCGCACCCCACACAAAACGCTGCTGTTCACCGTCTTGGTAAGGCATGGACAGCCATTCGCGTGTCACCCCTTCAAACTCATAGCGGTGCCAGCGGTGGTTGGCGGGGTTCATCAAATACGCCAAAGGAACTTCAAACGCATCTGACACCTCGTGGGTGTTAAGTTGCAGCGTCATAGCCGGCGATATCAAGGCCACCACGGGCGTGACATAAAACGCTGAGCCCGTCACGTATTCAGGCAAGGTGCCGAGCACCTGCACATGGCGGGCGTCTAGCCCCACCTCTTCGTGCGCCTCACGCAAGGCAGTGGCAGCCACATCGGCATCGCCCTCGTCACACTTGCCGCCCGCAAAGGCAATTTGCCCTGCGTGCGTGGACATATGCGCGGGGCGCTGGGTGAGCAGCACGGTGGGTTCATCACGCATCACCAGCCCCAGCAACACAGCCGCTTGGGCGGGTGCGCGGTCCATGAACTTGCGCTCGCGCAAGAGCTCGGGCTGCCACACCGGCGGATTGGCAAACCGTGCCTGTAAAGCGTCAGGCGTGAGGTGCTCTGCAGGCACAGCTGCCAAGTGCGTGTCCACTTGGAACACAGGCACAAGTTGTGGGTCAAAGGCTGGGAGTTTGGACATAGAAAAAGCCACCGCAAGCTTTCACTTGGGGTGGCTTCTAAGCAAGGTGGAACCTGCTTATTTAGCGGCTGCTGCGGCTTTGAGCGCTGCGGCCGACTTGCTGACCAATTTTTCTTTGATACGGGCAGACTTACCGCTACGGTCGCGCAAGTAGTACAACTTGGCACGACGCACATCACCGCGACGCTTGACTTCGATGCTCGCGATCAAGGGGCTGTAAGTTTGGAACGTACGCTCCACGCCTTCGCCGCTAGACATTTTGCGAACTGTGAAGCCGCTGTTGAGGCCACGATTACGCTTAGCGATCACCACACCTTCGTAGGCCTGCACACGCTTGCGTGTACCTTCAACCACGTTGACGCTCACAATGACTGTGTCGCCAGGTGCGAATTCGGGGATAACTTTAGCGAGGCGAGCAATTTCTTCTGCCTCGAGAGTTTGGATTAAGTTCATGTTTTCCTCTAAAGGATCTTGGTCGCGCTACACAAAAGGCTTCTTGCATCAAAGGCACGAAGCGGCCGACCAGAGGATCGAAAAGCCCACCATTATAGCGAGTTTTGAGCCTTTAAAACAGCTTCGTCTTGCGCCGTGAGCTTACACTCGGCGCGGGCAGCATCAATCAGCTCTGGGCGCAGGCGGGCAGTGAGTAGCAAACGTTGGTCACGGCGCCAGCGCTCGATGTTGATGTGATGGCCAGACACCAGCGCTGAAGGCACGCCCTGCCCCTGCCACTGCTCGGGACGGGTGTAATGAGGGCAGTCGAGCAAACCGTCCAAAGCGGGGTTGAAACTGTCGAGCTGGTGGCTGCCCTCGTCATTGAGCACGCCTGGCTGTAAGCGAGCCACGGCATCCAACAAGGTCATGGCCGCCAATTCACCACCCGACAACACAAAATCGCCGATGCTGATTTGCACATCCACATGCGTGTCGATAAACCGCTGGTCCACGCCTTCGTAGCGGCCACAGAGTAGTACTGCGCCTTGGCTGTCCGACCAGCGCTGCACGGCCGCGTGACGCAGCGTCTCGCCAATCGGCGAGAACAACACCAACGGGGCCACGTCGCGGGCTTGGCCACGGTCAGCTCGAATCGCGGCCAAACAGGCAGACAAGGGCTCGGGCATCATCACCATGCCGGGGCCACCACCAAAAGGGCGGTCGTCCACACGACGGTAGTTGCCTTCGGCGTAATCGCGGGGGTTCCACAAGCGCACATCCACCAGCCCAGCCTCGTAGGCGCGACGTGTGATACCGATTTTTAAAAACGGCTCAAACAGCTCTGGAAAAAGCGTGATGATGTCAAAGCGCATGGCTATGGCCTTGGACGGGTCGATTTAGTAATCGGGCTGCCAATCGGCGGTGATTCGGCGTCCAGCCAAATCGACGGTGTCGATGTAGGCAGACACAAACGGAATCATGCGCTCTAGGGCCTTGCCCTCTACCTCGTAAGCAAGCACTAACACGGTTTGTGGACCGGTGTGCAACAGCTCGCGCACAGCGCCGAGTGCCACGCCTTCCCGGTTGATCACGTCCAGGCCAATCAGGTCGACCCAGTAATACTCGTCTGTCTCGGGGGTAGGAAAGCTCGCACGCGACACAAAAATGCGCGCGCCTTTAAGCAGTTCTGCGGTGTTGCGGTCGGGCACCTCTTGGGCCGTGGCAACCACAGAATCAGAATGTTCTTTGGCTTCGATGATTTTCAGAAGCACGGTGCCAGCAAATGTTTTGGCACCTCGCTCAGCAGGTTGTAAAAACCAACGCTTGGAAGAAAAAAGCGCCTCCGGAGAAGCGCTATGGGGCAAGACCTTGAACCAGCCTTTGACGCCCCAAGCAACTGCAATCCGCCCAACCTCAATGGCGTCCGCAGGAAGTTCTGCGGACTCAAGGCCCAGCATCATTGCATTGCTTTGGTTCAATTAAGCAGCAACCTTGGCAGCGGCTTGCTTGACCAAACGGATCACGGTTGGCGAACATTGTGCGCCCACGCTGGTCCAGTGAGTCAAACGGTCGTGCGCAACGCGCAAGCTTTCCGCTTGACCTTTGGCGATTGGGTTGTAAAAACCAATGCGCTCGATGAAACGGCCGTCGCGACGATCGCGCTTGTCGGCAACAACAATGTTAAAAAACGGACGGGCTTTAGAACCGCCGCGTGAAAGTCGGATGACGACCATGATGAATCCTTCGGGTGGAATTTTTTTCAACGTTTGAGACACGCGCTAAGCCACCCGGCCTGCGACACGCTGAAAAGCCTTCCATTATAGCGCCTTACACTACGAGTATGAAAAACAAAACCATCGCAGCTTGGTTGGCCTTTGTGGGCGGCCCTTTCGGGCTTCACCGCTTTTACCTGTTTGGCATGTGGGACACACTGGCTTGGCTGTTGCCCATCCCCACAGCGCTGGGCATTTACGGCGTTGAGCGGGTTCAGCAATACGGCCTGGACGATGTGGCCAGCTGGTGGCTCATTCCTATTGCGGGCTTCACCTTTGCGGCGTGCGCGCTGAACGCCATCGTGTATGGCCTGATGACGCCAGAAGCTTGGAACGCGCGATTCAACAGCACTGAGAATAACGACACACCGGCAGGTCAAACCAATTGGTTGACCATCGGTGCGATTGCGCTCGCCTTGTTAATTGGTACCACAGTGCTCATGTCAAGCATCGTGTTTAGCTTTCAGCGCTACTTTGAGTATCAAATCGAAGCAGCCAAAGAGCTGTCAGAGTAATTAAAAAATCTGCAGGCTGATCCAATACGCCACACCAGCTACAAAGGCGCTGGCAGGAATCGTCAAGATCCAAGCCCACACAATGCCGCCAGCCACGCCCCAACGGACCGCACTGGCGCGCTGCGTGGAGCCCACGCCCACGATGGCACCCGTGATGGTGTGCGTGGTGGAAACAGGAATGCCCAAGCCAGTCGCCAAAAACAAGGTCATGGCCCCGCCGGTTTCGGCACAAAAACCACCCACAGGTTTGAGCTTGGTAATTTTCTGACCCATGGTTTTCACAATGCGCCAGCCACCAAACATGGTGCCTAGACCAATGGCCATGTAACAGCTGACGATGGTCCAGCTCGGTGGCGATTTATCTTCGGCTGAGGCATAACCGGTCGCTAACAACAACATCCAAATAATGCCAATTGTTTTTTGTGCATCGTTGCCACCGTGACCCAAGCTGTAGGCGCCAGCGGACACAAGCTGCAAACGGCGGAACCATTTATCCACGCGCGAGGGGCGGAAACTTCGAAAAATCCAAGCCACGGCCACCATCATCAAAGAACCTAAAGTGAAGCCCAGCAAAGGTGACACAAAGATGAAAGCTACGGTTTTCAAAATGCCCGCAGACACCAAAGCGCTGGTACCAGCCTTAGCAATCACGGCACCCGAAATACCGCCAATCAAAGCGTGCGACGAGCTGCTAGGAATGCCGTAATACCAAGTGATGATGTTCCAAGTGATGGCGCCCAACAAAGCACCAAACACCACGTGTGTGTCCACAATACCGGGCTGCACAATACCCTTACCAACGGTAGCGGCCACGCTGAGGTGGAAGATAAAGATGGCTACAAAGTTAAAAAAGGCGGCAAACAAAACAGCTTGCCCGGGCTTTAAAACACCCGTCGACACCACTGTAGCGATGGAGTTTGCAGCGTCGTGAAAGCCATTCATGAAGTCAAACATCAAGGCGAGCACGACCAACAAGGCGACCACCCAAAAGGCGGTTTGTACGGTTTCCATGATCAGCCCGTGATTAAGAGTTCTCGAGGACGATGCCCTCGATCAAGTTGGCCACGTCTTCACACTTATCAGTGATGGTTTCCAACAGCTGATAAATGGCTTTGAGCTTGAGCACTTCACGCACATCAGGCTCTTCGCGAAACAGCTTGCTCATGGCGCTGCGCATCACGCGGTCAGCGTCTGATTCGAGCTTATCAATTTCCTCGCACGTCTTCAACGCAGCTTCGGCGGTATTGTGGTCAGAGATTTTTTCCAGCATGTACACAGCGTCGCGCAAGCGTTCGCAGCACTTCACGCTCAGGTCAGTCAAACGTACGATTTCTTCGTTCATGGCACGCACGTCATACAAGGCCATGGTTTCAGCGGTGTCTTGAATCAAGTCAGCCACGTCGTCCATGGTGTTGATCAATGAGTGAATTTGCTCACGATCAATAGGCGTGATGAAGGTTTTGTGGATGGCCACATTGCATTCGTGCGTCACGCGGTCTGCGCCGCGCTCGGCGTTGTCTACTTCTTGGCTGTATTTGTCGCGAAGAATAGGATCGCCGTAATTGGCTACCAAATTAGAAAAAGCATGTGAGGCTTCGACGATCCGATCGGCGTGTTGATTGAACATGACGAAAAAATTGCCTTCTGTGGGCAACAACTTTCCAAATAGCATTTGGAGCTCCTGTGGATGACTTATTTGTGACAGTTAAATGACACAGAAGTGTAAACGCAGCTCGCCACCACATATCTCAGCCCTCGCAAGCCATGTCAGACAAATTATTAAACGTCTAAGGCTGGATACGTTGAATAGATTGATCTTTGACGGCTGCTAGCTGCGTAGCACTCACGCCCTCAGCCCAAACCTCAGCCAAAGGCAGCAACACGAATGCGCGTTCATGCCAGCGTGGGTGCGGCAAAGTCAACTCTGGCGTTTCTAAAACTACATCGCCGTAAAAAATCACATCAAGGTCCAAGGTTCGTGGCGCATTGAGGTAAGGCCGCTCACGGCCGTGTTGCAGCTCTAGCGCTTGCAAGGCATGCAACAACGCCAGCGGACTGAGCTGGGTATTCACCAAAGCCACGGCGTTGATGAAGTCTGGCCCTTGCGCCTCGTAGGGCGCACTGCGGTAGAGCGATGAAGCGTTGACCAGCTGCGTCTCAGGCAAGCCCGCCACATCGCGCAAAGCTTGCAGCACGGTGCCCACTGCGTCACCCAAATTGGCACCCAGAGCCACGCATGCCATGACGGGGGTAACAGACATGGCAGGGCCCTGGCTTATTGGGCGGCGGGTGAACCACCCGCTTCACCCGTGGGCTTGCGGCGGCGGCGGCGGCGTTTCTTGGCGGGAGATATGGCACCGTCTTCACCCGCATCAACGCCATCAGGCTCGACGTCTCTGAAACGTGGGTCTTCAACTTCCTGTTTTGGCGCACGGCGCACCGAGTGCACGCGAGGCGCACGCTGGGATTTTTGTTGTTGCTGCTCCTGTCGCACTTGCTGCAACAAGTCTTCACGCTCGCTGTCGCTGGCCACGCTGAACTCTTGCCACCAGTCAGACAAGGCTTCATCTACCTCGCCCACATCGGCGCGCAAACGCATGAAGTCAAAGCCTGCACGGAAACGCGCTTGGTCCACCAAGGTCCAAGGACCGCTGCCTGTACGCTTTTCAAAGCGCGGCTGCATCATCCAAATTTCGCGCATGTCTGCGCCGAGCTTGCCGCGGCCTGATACATCGCCAATGCGGGAGTCAAACACTTCGTCAATCGCATCTTGCAACGCAGGGAATGATGGCTGCTTGACACTGCGCTGAGCCCAAGTTTCGCGCACGTCAGACCACAACACACAGGCTAACAAGAAGCTAGGGGCGACCGGCTTGTCCTCGCCCACGCGGCGGTCGGTATCGTTCAACGCGGTGGTGACGAATTGTTCGTCTGCACGCGCCACGACGATATCGAGCAACGGATAAATACCTTTGGCCAAGCCTTGGAGCTTCAACTGCTCAATGCTGGCCAGCGCGTGGCCGGTTTGCAAGAGCTTGAGCATTTCGTCAAACAAACGGCTTTGGGGCACATCAGCCAACAGCTTGGCAGCACGCTTCAAAGGTGCAGCGGTTTTGGCTTCCATCTTGAAACCCAAGACCGAGAGCTTGGCGGCAAAACGCACCGCGCGAATCACGCGCACAGGGTCTTCGCGGTAGCGCGTGGCAGGGTCACCAATCATGCGGATGACTTTTTTCTTCGCGTCAGCAATACCGCCGTGGTAATCAATCACGTTGCCCGTTTCGGGGTCGTAGTACATGGCGTTGATGGTGAAGTCGCGGCGAGCAGCGTCTTGGTCTTGCGGGCCCCACACGTTGTCGCGCAGCACACGGCCGCTGGCGTCAACGGCATGCTTCATGTTGGCCAGCTCTTGTTTGCTGCTGCGCTCGTTGCCTTTGACTTGCTCAGCGTCGGCGTTATCTAGGTGTGCACGGAAGGTGGACACCTCAATCACTTCATGCTCACGGCCTCGGCCATACACCACGTGCACGATGCGAAAGCGTCGGCCAATGATGAAGGCGCGACGGAATGCAGCTTTGACTTGCTCAGGCGTTGCGTTGGTGGCCACATCAAAGTCTTTGGGCTTCAAGCCGAGCAACAAATCGCGCACAGCACCGCCAACGATGTAGGCCTCAAAGCCACGGTCTTGCAGAGTGCGCACCACATTCAAGGCGCGTTCGTCCACCCAGTCGACGTTGATGCCGTGCACCTTGGCAGGCACCACATGGCGTTTGCCCAAGCTAGGCAGGGTGCTGGCGGGGGCTTTGCCCATCAGCTTGTTGATGAATTGTTTGATCATTGTTTTGGGAACAGTTCCAAAATCGGCCAGCCTTTATCGTAGGCCACGGCGCGCAGTGTGTTGTCGGGGTTGGTCGCCACGGGGTGGTTGACACGCTCCAACAGAGGCAAATCGTTGCGGGAATCGCTGTAGAACGTGGTGTCTACATCAGCCCAGTCCAAGCCTTCGCGTGTGAGCCATTGTTGCAGACGTTGCACTTTGCCTTCTCGCAAGGACGGCACACCGCTGATTTCGTTGGTGTACCAGCCCTTGGCATCGCGCACCAGCTCCACCGCGATCAGCTCGTCCACACCAAAGACTTTGGCAATTGGGCGGGTCACAAATTCGTTGGTGGCGGTGATGATGATGACGCGATCACCCGCATCGCGGTGCTTTTGCACCAACGCCAGCGCTTCTGGGCGAATGGCGGGTTGAATCACTTCACGCATGAATTGCGCGTGGGCCTGTGCCGCCTGCTCTGGCCCGCGCTGGCAAAAAGCCTCTGACGCAAAACGCACGTAATCATGAATATCCAAAGTACCCGCTTGGTAGTGGGCATAAAACTCGTCGTTGCGTTGAATGAACACATCACGTTCATGCCAGCCCAAGCGGACGGTGAACTCACCCCATGATTGGTCAGAGTCAATGGGCAGCAACGTGTGGTCGAGGTCAAATAAGGCGAGTTTCATCACATGGCTTCCAGCATAGCTTTGATCAACGGGATGGTGATGGCGCGTTGCGTTTGCAAGGCGTAGTCATCAAGTTGGTCGAGGAGTTGAATGAGGCTGCTCAGGTCGCGGCTGAAGCGGTTGAGCATGAAGTCCATCACTTCGTCGCTCAAAAATACACCTCGGTCGTCAGCCTGTTGGCGCAGCACGGCACGGCGCTCAGGCTCGCTGAGCACCTGCAATTGAAAAATATGACCCCAGCCCAAACGGGTGCGCAGGTCTTCGCGCAGGGCCAAGTCGCTGGGCGGGACGGCGCCTGCGGCCAGAACCCAACGCTGTTGGCCATCGCCAGGCGTGGTGGCATTCACAAACCAGTTGAAGGCGGCGTGCTGTTGCACCGCGGTGTAGAGGTGCACATCGTCCATGATGACCACGCGCCACGATTCATCAAACGCTGGGGGCTCGGCCACCGACGCATCCAACCAACCCACGGCACAGCCTTGGTCGCGCAAACTGGCTTGCGCGGCGCGTAAAAAATGGGTTTTCCCGCTGCCGCTCTCGCCCCATACATAGGTTGGTACGGGGGAGCGTTTGTCGTTACCCACCCACAACTGCAGGTGCTGCAAGGCGGCAAGGTTTGGGCCTGCAAAAAAGTTTTTAAGTGTGGGGCCGGGGGCCAAACCGATGTCGAGCGCGATTTGCTTCATCTGCACTCAAACACCACGGTACAAAGCGCTGGCTTGGTACTGCGCACGCAAGCGACGAATGGCCACCAACAGCACTGCGCTGGCAGGCAAAGCCACCAACACGCCCACAAAACCAAATAACTGGCCAAAGGCCATCAAGGCAAAAATCACATGCAGCGGATGCAAGCCAATGCGCTCGCCCACTAACCGGGGGGTGAGCACAAAACTCTCGATGAGCTGGCCCAAGCCGTAAACCACTGCCACCATCAGCAGTGCTTCACTCGGCGCAAACTGCAACACACCCGCCAGCACAGCTAACACCAGCCCCAAGCCAAAACCCACATACGGCACAAATACAGCCAAGCCGGTGAACACGCCAATGGGGAACGCCAACTCCAAACCAAACAGCCATAAGGCAACGCTGTAATAAACAGCCAGCAAAGCCATGACCGACAACTGACCGCGCAGATATTGGCCCAACACGTCGTCGCACTCCGTTACGAAACTGTCGTAGGTGCTGCGTGCAGGCATGGGCACGAGTGCCTCGACGTGCCGCACAAGTCGCTGCCAATCGGCCAACAAATAGAACAGCACCACAGGAATCAGCACCAAATTGCCAATGACAGCCAAGGCCACGCTGCCACCAATGCGCAGCGAGGTCAGCGCTTGTTTGAAACCATCGTCAAACGAAGTGTTGAAGGTTTGCAACACAAAGGCTTTGATGCTGGCACTGTCGAGCATGACGGGAATGCCTTTGGCTTGCAGCCAAGGCGCAATGTCGTTTTGCAGTCGCTCGACCAAGATTGGCACTTGGTCGCGCATGCGCGGCAGCTCGTGGGCCAAGATGGGAATCAACAAGGTGAATAAGGCCACCAGCAACAACAAAAACAGCACTTCAACCAACACCACGGCCACCAAGCGGGGCAAGCGGCGTCCACACACACGCTGCAAGCCGCGCACCAGAGGGCTGAGCACATAGGCCAACACGGCTGCCACCACAAACGGCATCAGCACAGGGCCCAGCAGCCACAAAACAAGCGCGGCCACAGCAGAGAGGCTGGTCCAAGCTAAGGCGTGTTGTTGCGCGGGGGTGAATTGCATACAGCGATTGTTGATGTTGGCTTTAAAATTACAGTTTGATTCTATCGGCGCACAATCCACGCCCATCTTGGCAGCGCCCCAGCTCCTCCTCACTATGAACAAACCCCTCTCCTACAAAGACGCCGGCGTCGACATCGTCGCAGGCGATGCCTTGGTCGAACGCATCAAACCCTTGGCCAAGAAAACCATGCGCGAGGGCGTCTTGGCTGGCATCGGCGGTTTTGGCGCGCTGTTTGAAGTACCCAAGCGCTACAAAGAACCCGTGCTGGTCAGCGGCACCGACGGTGTGGGCACCAAGCTCAAGCTGGCCTTTGAATGGCAAATGCACGACACCGTGGGCATCGACTTGGTGGCGATGAGCGTGAACGACGTGTTGGTGCAAGGCGCTGAGCCCCTGTTTTTCCTCGACTACTTTGCTTGTGGCAAATTGCACATCGACACCGCCGCTGCGGTGGTGGGTGGCATTGCCAAAGGCTGCGAGCTGTCAGGTTGCGCCTTGATTGGCGGCGAAACCGCTGAAATGCCCGGCATGTACCCCGATGGCGAATACGACCTCGCCGGCTTTGCGGTGGGTGCGGTTGAAAAATTCAAAATCTTGACCGGTCAAAACGTCAAACCAGGCGATGTGGTGTTGGGCTTGGCCTCAGCTGGCGTTCACTCGAACGGTTTCTCACTGGTGCGCAAGGTCATTGAGCGTGCAGGTGCAAATGCGCCCGCCACCTTAGACGGCAAGCCATTCAAAGAAGCCATCATGGCCCCGACCCGCTTGTATGTGAAGAGCGTGTTGGCAGCTTTGGCCGCATTCCCCAATACGGAACATGACTCCGGCATCAAAGCCCTTGCCCACATCACGGGCGGAGGCTTGTTAGAAAATATTCCTCGCGTCTTGCCCGAAGGCACAGCCGCTCACCTGACCAAAGGCAGCTGGCCACAAACCGAACTGTTTGCGTGGTTGCAAAACACCGCGAGCATCGACGACATGGAAATGAACCGTACCTTCAACAATGGCATTGGCATGGTGGTGGTCATTGACGCCGCCCACGCCGAGGCCTGTGCAGAAATGCTGCGCGCCCATGGCGAGCAAGTGCACACGATTGGTGTCATTGCTGAGCTGGGTGATGGGGCTGCAGTGGTCGTGGCTTAAACCACCTTGCCCCAATAAAAAAAGCACCTTCGGGTGCTTTTTTTATTCGTCATCGTCTAGCACTTGAGGCAGCAACACCATCAGTCGCTGCCGCACCAACATCAACCGCTCTGGGTCTTGGTGCGAGGTGTAGACCTCCTCCAAGTTGCGCAACATGCGCGCTACGATTTCGCGCGGCGTGGCGGCACGCAGATAGTGTTTGAGCAACTCGTCCGACACATGGCCTTCGCGCATCAAGCCAGACTCGGCATGCAAGGGCACCAAGCGCTCGGATAAGTCTTCTTTGCTCAACGACTCGCCGGTGAACGGGTCCATCACCACCTGTCCTTCGTTGGGGTGAGGCAAACGCACTTTGATCAAGAAGTGGCCGGGAAAGCCCACGCCTTGGGCGTTCAGCCCAATGCTTTGCGCGAGCTCTAACCACAAAACCGCCAAGCTGATGGGAATGCCGCGACGCGTGCGCAGAATGACATGCAAATAGCTGTTGTCGGGGTCGTAGTAGTTGTTGAGATTGCCACCAAAGCCATGCTCGTCAAAGAAAAACTTATTGAGCAAGCGCAGTTTTTGCAAAGCGCCCGCATCAGCAGGCAAGCGTTGTTTCAAACGACCGCTGAGTTGGTCCACATGGTCAAGCACCTCTTGAATGTCGAGCTCTGGGTACTCGTCTTGGGCCAAACTGGTCACCGCTTCGAGCAGCGGAAAATGCGCATCGCTCTGTACAAGAGAAGCAAAGTATTCCAGGGCGGTGGGCACTTCGAGTTTGAAATCCATGGCGCAGCCTCCTCTTGTTTCAGTTTATCGGCGCAGCAAGGCGCGCAGCTTCAAGCCGGTGACGGTGAGAGTGGCGAAGTACACCAGCGCACTCACGGCCAATACAACCATCATCAAGCCCACGCGCAACAGCGGCGTGGCGTGTAAGGCCGTCCAGTCCCAATACCGGGCGGACCACCACAGCCAAGCGCCCAGCACCGCACACGCGGCCAGCACTTGGAGCACAAAGCTTAGCCAGCCTGCGCTCATGACATAGGTGCCGTTTTTGACCAAGCCCCACAGCAGCCAAACGGCATTGACCAATGCGCCTAAGCCAATCGATAAAGCCAAGCCCGCATGGGCCAAATAGGGAACCAAGGCCACGTTGAACAACTGCGTGATGACCAGCACCGCCACCGCAATGCGCACCGGCGTGCGAATGTCTTGACTGGCATAATAGCCAGGCGCCAGCACCTTGATGGCCACCAAGCCCAACAGGCCCACGCCATAGCCCATGAGTGCCACCGTGGTTTGCTGCACATCGTGGGCTGTGAACGCGCCGTAGTTGTACAGCACCGCCACCAAGGCTTTCGAGAAAATCAACAAAGCCAATGCACATGGCAGCGCCAGCAGCAGCACCAAGCGCAAGCCCCAGTCGAGCATGTCTGAATATTTGGCCGTGTCGTTGGCCGCTTTGGCCGCAGAGAGCTGAGGCATCAAGACAACACCCAAAGCCACGCCCAACAAAGCGGTGGGAAATTCCATCAAGCGGTCGGCATAGCTGAGCCAGCTCACGCTGCCAGGTATGAGTTGAGAAGCAATTTGCGTGTTGATGAGCAAGGAAATCTGCGCCACGCTCACACCCAACAAGGCAGGCGCCATGAGCTGCAAAATGCGCTTGGAACCTTCGCCGCCCCAAGCCTCGCGCACGGCAAGCCAACTCAGGCCCACGCGGGGCAATAGACCCAAACGACGCAGAGCCCAAAGCTGCACGCTGAGCTGGGCCACACCGCCCAGCATCACGCCCACGGCCAAGGCGTAAATAGGTGGCACACCCAAAGTACCAAACCATGGCCCCCCCCACCAAGCGGCGGCAATCATGGACACATTGAGCAGCACGGGCGTGGCCGCAGGCACGGCAAAGCGCTTCCAAGTGTTGAGCACCCCCGCAGCCAAGGCCACCAGTGACATGAAGGCGATGTAGGGGAACATGAAGCGCGTCATCACCACCGCCACGTCAAAGCCCTCGGGCGACTGTTTCAAGCCGCTGGCCATAGCCCACACCAACCAAGGTGCGCCCAAGACGCCCACCACCGACGTGATGAACAAAGCCCAAATGAGCAAGGTGGCCACTTGGTTAACCAAAACATGGGTGGCTTCGTCGCCATGCTGCTGGCGGCTGGCAGCCAACACGGGCACAAAGGCTTGGCTGAACGCGCCTTCGGCAAACAAGCGGCGGAACAAATTGGGAATCCGAAACGCGACATTAAATGCGTCGGTCAGGGCGCTGGCCCCAAAAGTCGAAGCAATCAGCAGTTCACGCATCAAACCAGTGATGCGGGAAACCAGGGTCAAGCCCGAGACGATGGAGGCAGATTTGAACAGTGACACATTTGCAGTGTAGCGGCGGCTTGGCTGAGGGTGCGGGTGGCTTCGACCCTATTTTTGGAGTTTGCTACAATCGTAGGCTTTGCTGACAACATCCTCAGACACTTAAGGAAACTATCATGGCTTCAGCCAAACCCAAGAAAAAGAACCCGCGCCTAGCATCAGGCCGTAAACGCGTCCGTCAGGACATCAAAATCAACGCTGCCAACACCTCGTTGCGCTCGAAGTACCGCACTGCCGTGAAGAACGTCGAGAAAGCTGTCATCGCTGGCGACAAAACCAAAGCTACCGAACTGTTTGCCAAGATGCAAGCCGTTGTGGACACGATTGCTGACAAAGGCATCTTCCACAAAAACAAAGCAGCTCGCGATAAGAGCCGCTTGTCTACCAAGGTGAAATCCTTGGCTCTCGCCGCCTAATTTATTAGGCCACCAGCCCGGGCTGAACGTTCAGCCCGCCGTTTGTAACGGGTGCGCTGTCAGCAAAGAAAAAGCAAAAACCCGCTCTTGAGCGGGTTTTTTGTTGTCTATTTCAAGCAGCAGGTGGGTGCTCTGGCAACAAGCAAGCTTCTACCACTTGCAAGTCGTTGTCACGGGCGAAGTTCATCACGAAGTTCCAGGCCATGGGGTCTTCGTCGCGTAAGTCGGTGTGGACGATGACGCATTTGTTGTTGTCCAACACATTGGGTACACACCAAGGGGAATAGCTCAAGTGGCTGCCGGGCGTTGCGCCGCCGGGGCGAAACTGGCTCATCACGCCCGCCAAACGTTCGGCCCAATCGCTGGGGCGAAACGTGCGTCCTTCGTGGGTCAAACCCAGAATAAAAACTTCTTTGGCGGAGTGTGAAACCATCGGGTAGAGGCTGAAATCGGTTGCGTGGCGACGGGGGATCTCCCTCTGTCGCTCGGGTGTCAAGTATTCTATCTTATATAAGACTTGTGGCATTTGAATGCCCCCACACCGCCACGGTTTTGTCATGTCACTGCCTTTAAAATCACACCTCAACGGCTCAACCTTCGTTGGGTCGTTTTTATTTTTGGAGTTGACATGACCACGCCTGCCGCATCCCCCCATTGCATGAACACCTATGGCCGCCTGCCAATGACGGTGTCGCATGGCCGAGGTTTGCGCGTGTGGGATGTCGACGGCAAGTGCTACCTCGACGCCTTGGCTGGCATCGCCGTCAACACCTTGGGCCACGCACATCCAAAGCTCACCCCTGCCCTGCAAGACCAAGTGGGCAAGATGATGCACAGCTGCAACTATTACCACATCCCCCTGCAAGAAGCGCTGGCGGTCAAGCTGGTGGAGTTGTCGGGCATGACCAATGCGTTCTTTTGCAACAGTGGCTTGGAAGCTAATGAAGCGGCCCTGAAACTGGCACGCAAGTTTGGCCACATGAAGGGCATTGACCTGCCAGAAATTGTGGTTTACGAAAAATCATTCCACGGTCGCTCACTGGCCACATTGGCTGCCACAGGCAACGAAAAAATCAAAGAAGGCTTTGGACCCATGATGGGCGGCTTCATCCGCGTGCCAGTGAACAACATTGACGCCCTGAAAAAAGCCACCGAAGGCAACCCCAATGTGGTGGCTGTGTTCATGGAAGCCATCCAAGGCGAAGGCGGCGTGACACCTATGCGCGCCGAATACATGCAGCAAGTGCGCCAGCTGTGCGACGAGCGCGATTGGCTGATGATGATTGATGAGGTGCAATGCGGCATGGGCCGCACCGGCAAATGGTTTGCCCACCAATGGGCCGGCATCGTGCCTGACGTGATGCCACTGGCCAAAGGACTTGGCTCTGGCGTGCCAATTGGTGCAGTCGTGGCAGGCCCCAAAGCTGCCCACATCTTCCAACCCGGCAACCACGGCACCACCTTTGGCGGCAACCCACTGGCCATGCGTGCGGGCGTGGAAACCATCCGCATCATGGAAGAAGACAAGTTGCTCGACAACGTGACCAAGGTCAGCGCCCACCTGCATGCGGCTTTGCACCGTGAGCTCGACGGCATGAAGGGTGTGAAAGAAATTCGTGGCCAAGGCTTGATGATTGGCATTGATCTTGACCGCGCTTGCGGCGCCTTGATGCAACGCGCACTCGACGCAGGCTTGTTGCTCAGCGTCACCGCTGACAGCGTGGTGCGATTGGTACCACCGCTCATCATCACCGAGGCTGAGGCCGACGAAGTGGTGGCTATCCTTGTGCCGCTCATCCAAACATTCTTGGCAGAAGCCCCATGACCCACGCGCTGAAACATTACCTGCAGTTCACCGATTTATCAGCGGACGAATACGCCTACGTGTTCCAACGCGCAGCACTGATTAAAAAGAAATTCAAAGCCTACGAAAAGCACCACACACTGGCCGACCGCACGCTGGCCATGATTTTTGAGAAGGCCTCCACGCGCACCCGCGTCAGCTTTGAAGCCGGCATGTATCAGCTGGGCGGCTCGGTGGTTCACCTCACCACAGGCGACAGCCAACTGGGCCGAGCAGAGCCCATCGAAGACAGCGCCAAAGTGATCAGTCGCATGACCGACTTGGTGATGATCCGCACTTATGGTCAAGACAAAATCAGCAGCTTTGCCGCCAACTCGCGCGTGCCGGTCATCAACGGTTTGACCAACGAATTTCACCCTTGCCAAATCATGGCCGACTTGTTCACCTTCATCGAGCACCGAGGCTTGACCGTGCACCCGCTTGAGTGCCTCAAAGGTAAGGTCGTGGCTTGGGTGGGCGACGGCAACAACATGGCCAACACTTGGCTGCAAGCGGCCGACATGCTGGGCTTCACCGTGCATGTCAGCACGCCCAGCGGCTACGAGGTGAACCCTGCCATTGCGGGCCTGAGCAACAGCAACTGCTACAAAGTGTTTGGCAACCCCATGCAAGCCTGCGAAGGCGCAGACTTGGTCACCACCGACGTCTGGACCAGCATGGGTTTTGAGGCTGAAAACGAAGCCCGCAAAAAAGCCTTCGCCGATTGGTGCGTCGACAGCGAGATGATGGCCGTGGCCAAACCCAACGCCCTCTTCATGCATTGCTTGCCCGCACACCGTGGCGAAGAAGTGTCGGCCGACGTGATCGACGGACCCCAAAGCGTGGTGTGGGACGAAGCTGAAAACCGCATGCATGTGCAAAAAGCACTCATGGAGTACTTGCTACTCGGCCGTCAATAACCATGTCAGCCTGCACCAGCTGCGGCGCCTGCTGCTCCAGTTTTCGGGTGGACTTCAGCGTGGAAGAAATGGACACGCACGGCGGCACTGTGCCCACAGGCTTAGGCCAAGAACTCACCGCCTCGATGTGCCGCATGCGTGGTACCGATTACTCGCCACCACGCTGCGGCGCGCTGAGTGGCAAAGTGGGCGAGAAAGCCACCTGCGGCATTTACGAATGGCGCCCCTCCCCGTGCAGAGAGTTTGAAGAAGGCAGCGATGCATGTCAGCGTGCGCGCATGCGTCACGGGCTGGCTGCACTCAGCTAAAGCGCTTTTGGTTTAACGGTAGCCGTACAACCAAGGAATATCCATCAAGCGTGCGCCCATGAGGCGCAAGCCCATGTCTCGGCCCAGACGGATGGGTCCTGAGGCGTGAAAAATTTGTCCATTGCGAACCGCTCTCGCCTGCACACGCGCATTGCGTTGCCAGCGGGCTTGGGCAAACAGCTGCAATCGTTCATGCGCATTTACTGGTGTGGCGCCCAACAACTGCGCAGCCAACTCATCAGCGTCTTCAATCGCCATGCCAGCGCCTTGCGCCAAGTAAGGCAGCATGGGGTGGGCCGCATCGCCTAGCAACGCTACACGGCCTTGTGCATGCTGATGAGCGCCCTGCATCGCTGGCCTGCCACACAAGGGCCATAAGCGCCAGTCGCGACATGCGGCCATCAAGTCGGTCAACGGGGAACACGCGTCACGCAAAGCGTGATGCAACTCGGCCAAAGTTTGCGCTTCAGACTTAGTCGCATTCCATGTTTGCAAGGCTTGGAGGTTGTTGGCATCGCCGTCGAGCAAACTGCCTTCTGCCAAACACACCACATTCAGATAGTCGCCACCACGCACGGGGTAACTCACCACATGCGCTTGTGCGCCCATCCACACCGACACATGTTGGCTACGCAAATGGGGGGGCAAATCTGCTTGTGCGACCAGTGCACGATAAGCGATATGACCAGTGAAGCTAGGTGGTCCATCACCCAAAAGCTGTTGACGCAACGGGCTCCACACCCCATCAGCCACGACGGCCACCGCGGCGGTGTGCTGTTGAGGCTGCCCTTGCTGAACCACATCTAAAGCAATGGTGTCTGATGTTTGCTTCATGCGTTGCACATTCGCATCGCTGTGCACTTGAACACCTTCATGCGCAGCTGCTTGCAATAACAGGCCATGCAAGTCTGCGCGATGAAGGGTGACGTAAGGCGCACCATAGGTTGTCTTGGCGTCTTCTAAAGGCAACTTAGCCAACACCTCTCCAGTAGTCATGCTGCGCGCATGCAAGCCCGAAGGAAATGCCGCCACTTGCCTCAGTGCATCACCCAAGCCCCAAGCTTGCAAAATGCGGGTCACGTTAGGCCCCAGTTGCACACCAGCACCCACTTCAGAAAACTCAAGCGCTCTCTCAAATACCGTCGCTTGCCAACCCGCGCGCGCAGCGGAGAAGCCAGCCGCCATGCCTGCAATGCCGCCACCTGCAATCAAGATATTTCGATTCATATACGTGATTGTGCTATGTCTGTCATCCGCAAAAAATCAATGGACAAGCCTATGATTTGCTGCATCCAAAACCAAGGAGACTTCAGCCATGAAACGTCGCACCCTGATTCAAGCCACTGCCAGCGCTGGCTTGCTGCCACTGTTGGCGCAAGCCCAAGACAAATACCCCAACCCGGCCAAAACCATTCTATGGATTTGCCCCTACGCTGCTGGCGGCAACGCCGACAGCCGATCACGCCAAGTGGCCAAGGCCATGGGCACGATTCTGGGTCAACCCATCATCATCGACAACAAGGCAGGTGCAGGTGGCAACATTGGCACGGAAGCCATCGCACGTGGCAAGCCCGATGGCTACACCCTTGGGATGGGCAACTTCGCTCCTTTGGCTGTGAACCAAGCTTTGTTTAAAAAGCTCAACTTCGACCCTTTGAATGACCTCACACCGATTTGCTTGATCGAGCGTGGCCCACTCATCTTGATGGTGCGCAACGATTCGCCTTACAAAACCGTCAAAGACCTTGTGGCTGCAGCCAAAGCATCCCCAGGCAAACTCAGCTACGGCTCAGGTGGCATCGGTGGCTCGCACCATTTGAGCGGCGCCTTGTTTGAGCACTCAGCCGGCATTGACATGATTCACGCCCCGTACAAAAGCGGTTCCGCTGCTGCCACCGATTTGATGGGCGGCCAAGTGCACATGATGTTTGAGCAGATGTACGCCGCCATGCCATCCATCCAAGGCGGTCGCATGCGCGCACTGGCCATCACCAGCAAGAAGCGCTCACCACTTTTGCCCAACATCCCCACCATGGCCGAGCAAGGTTTTCCTGAAGTCGAAGTGCTGAATTGGCAGGGTTTGATTGGCCCCAAAGGCATGTCGTCTGAGCTGATCAAGCAACTCAATACCCTGTGCAACCAGGCCCTGCAAACGGCTGAGGTGAAGGAAAAAATCCTGAGCCAAGGCAATGAAATCGGCGGAGGTACGCCAGAGCAGTTTGCGGCACTCATCAAGTCAGAGGCACCACGTTGGGCCAAAGTAGTCCGAGACGCAAAAATCGACCCTGAGTGATTTTTAGCCACGCATAAAAAACCCCGCAAGGCTCGCGCTTTGCGGGGTTTTTTTTGTCACTCAGCACCGAGGTGCTGGATGAAGACGCGGGCAGCTTACGCTGTCACGCCTTTGGCAGTCTCAACGTACTCTTCGATTTGGTTGAAGTTCAAGTACTTGTAGATGGCTGCGCCGTCGCTGTTCACCACACCCATGGCTTCGTGGTATTCAGCCACGGTTGGGAACTTGCCCATCTTCGAGGTGATGGCTGCCAACTCGGCAGAAGCCAAGTACACGTTGGTGTTCTTGCCCAAACGGTTGGGGAAGTTACGTGTAGACGTAGACACCACCGTGGCACCCTCGCGCACTTGCGCTTGGTTACCCATGCACAAGGAGCAGCCTGGCATTTCGGTACGCGCACCGGCAGTACCGAACGCAGCGTAGTGACCTTCTTTGATCAGCTCGCTCTCGTCCATCTTGGTGGGAGGAGCAACCCACAACTTGACAGGGATGTCGCGTTGGCCGCCGAGCAACTTGGCAGCTGCGCGGAAGTGACCAATGTTGGTCATGCAAGAACCGATGAAGGCTTCGTCGATGTGGGTGCCAGCAACTTCAGACAAGAACTTGGCGTCATCTGGGTCGTTCGGGCAGCACACGATGGGCTCTTTGATGTCGGCCAAATCGATTTCGATGACGTGTGCGTACTCGGCATCTTTGTCGGCTTCCAAGAGGTTGGGGGCTGCCAACCATTGCTCAACTTTTTCGATACGGCGAGCCAAGGTGCGTGCGTCGGCATAGCCGTCTGCAATCATGTTCTTCATCAGAACGATGTTCGACTTCAGGTATTCCTCGACGGGCTCTTTGTTGAGCTTGATCGAGCAACCGGCTGCAGAACGCTCGGCAGACGCGTCAGACAATTCAAATGCTTGTTCCACTTTGAGGTTTGGCAAGCCTTCGATTTCCAAGATGCGGCCAGAGAATTCGTTGATCTTGCCGGCTTTAGCCACAGTCAACAAACCTTGCTTGATCGCGTACAAAGGAATGGCGTGCACCAAGTCGCGCAAGGTCACGCCAGGCTGCATTTCGCCTTTGAAGCGAACCAAGATGGACTCAGGCATGTCCAAAGGCATCACGCCTGTGGCCGCACCGAACGCCACCAAACCAGAACCAGCTGGGAAGCTGATACCGATAGGGAAACGTGTGTGTGAGTCGCCACCAGTACCGACGGTGTCAGGCAACAACAAACGGTTCAACCAAGAGTGAATCACACCGTCGCCTGGACGCAATGCCACGCCGCCACGGTTGCTGATGAACGCTGGCAATTCACGGTGTGTCTTCACGTCAACCGACTTGGGGTAAGCCGCTGTGTGGCAGAACGATTGCATGACCATGTCAGCAGAGAAGCCCAAGCAAGCCAAGTCTTTCAACTCGTCGCGTGTCATGGGGCCTGTGGTGTCTTGTGAACCCACGGTGGTCATCTTGGGTTCGCAGTAAGTGCCGGGGCGAACGCCTTGGCCTTCTGGCAAACCGACTGCACGACCAACCATCTTTTGCGCCAGCGTGAAGCCAGCTTTGGTGGTGATCGGTGCTGTGGGCAAACGGAACACGGTCGATGCAGGCAGACCCAAGAACTCACGGGCCTTGGCGGTCAAGCTGCGACCGATGATCAAGTTGATACGGCCACCGGCACGCACTTCGTCAAACAGCACATCGCTCTTGAGTTGGAAGGTGGTGATGGTTTCGCCGTTCTTGACGATCTTGCCGTCGTAGGGCAACACGTCAACCACGTCACCCATTTCGAGTTTGGTCACGTCCACTTCGATCGGCAAAGCGCCAGAGTCTTCTTGGGTGTTAAAGAAGATGGGGGCAATCTTGCCGCCCAATGTCACGCCGCCGAAACGCTTGTTTGGCACGAACGGAATGTCTTCACCAAAGCCCCAGATGATGCTGTTGGTGGCTGACTTGCGTGAGGAACCTGTGCCGACCACGTCGCCGACGTAAGAGACCAAATTGCCTTTTTTCTTCAGCTCTTCAATCATTGCCATTGGGCCGCGCTTGCCGTCTTCTTCTGGCTTGAACGCTGCGCCTTCGCGGGTGTTTTTCAACATCGCCAAGTAGTGCAATGGAATGTCGGGTCGGCTCCAGGCGTCAGGCGCTGGCGACAAGTCGTCGGTGTTGGTTTCGCCTGGCACCTTGAACACGGTGATGGTGATTTTTTTCTCGACTTCAGGACGTGTGGTGAACCACTCGGCATCGGCCCAGCTTTGCATGACTTCTTTGGCTTTGGCGTTACCGGCCTTGGCTTTTTCAGCGACGTCGTTGAAGAAGTCGAACATCAACAAAGTTTTCTTCAAAGCTTCAGCGGACACAGCGGCCACTTCAGCGTCGTCGAGCAATTCGATCAGTGGGTGCACGTTGTAGCCGCCCACCATGGTGCCCAACAGCTCAGTGGCTTTGGACTTAGAGATCAAGCCGACTTTGATTTCGCCATGAGCCACAGCAGCCAAGAAAGAGGCTTTGACTTTGGCCGCATCGTCCACGCCGGGTGGCACGCGGTGGGTCAACAAGTCCATCAAGAACGCTTCTTCGCCAGCGGCGGGGGCTTTGATCAACTCGATCAATTCAGCCGTTTGCTTGGCGTCCAATGGCAAAGGTGGGATACCCAGCGCTGCGCGCTCGGCTACGTGGTCACGGTAGGCTTTCAACATGGTTTTCTCCGGTCTATCAAATCAAAAATTAAAAGGGTTATTTCTTGGCAAGGGTAGGCGCGTCAAGCAAGCTTGGCGGTGGGTCTAGTTTCATGCGATGGGCCACCGTGGTTTGGTGGTCGCTTTGGCACTCATCGGCCATGCGTTGGCCCAACTTGCTATTCATCAGCATCGACTTGTGCGGCAGCTGCAGCCACATGGCGCCCGCTTGTGCGTCCTCCAGACGCACGGCACCTGTGGTGGTCTCCACCGGCGTCATGATGTAGGTGATCTTTTTCATCTGCACCACAAAGCGTGCAGGCTGCTGTGGATCGGGTGAAACAGTGACCGAGTTGCCCAGCTCACACACCATACGACCGGTGTGCACTTCACCCGGCTCAGGTGCAGCAGCTTGCACTGGTTGCACAGTAACTGCTGCAGCCGCAGCCGCCACAGGCACAGCAGCCAAGGGTGTGGCTCTGACGTAATAGTATTTAGGCGCAGCTGGCTTGGGCTTGACTTGCGCTTGTTGTGCCAGTGCGGGCTTTGCCGCAGCGTGCTTAGCTGGTTGCTGTTTGACAGGCGCTTTTGGCTGCAATGGAGCCGCAGACTCAGCAGCAATAGCCAAATGGCTCATGCTAAACACAGCCAACGAAACAACAGCTATCCATAACTTGGGCATGCGCATCTCCTGTTAATCCTTGAAGAATAACTGGACTTCGGCTGGCAGGCTACAGCCCGTGCTGTGCGCGCGTTCCAGCACTTGCCAAAAGAAGCGGTAACTGGCGCGGTCATGCAACTGACCTTGGTGGCTGATGGGCGCCCACTGAGCGGCACGCGCCGCCAACACAATCTCACTGGCCACCTCAATGGCGGCGGCATCAGGGGCCATGGCCTCAAGGATGGGGCGAATTTGTGCGGGGTGAATGCTCCACATGCGGGTATAGCCAAACTCATGCGCGGCACGTTGGGCAGCAGCACGCAAGGCAGTTGTGTCGTTGAACTCGGTCACCACGCAGTGCGACGGCACTTTGCCATGGGCGTGGCAGGCGCTGGCAATCTCGAGCTTGGCACGCACCACCAGCGGGTGAGTGAACTGGCCTTGGCCAGACATACCGTGCGCAGGAATTGCGCCGCTATGAGCCGACACAAAATCCATCAAACCAAAACTGAGCGACTGCACGCGCGGATGCGCAGCGATGTCAAAAGCGCGGTGTACCGCAGCGGGGGACTCAATCAACACATGCAATGCCAAATCTTTGGCACCCGCTTGAATCAAGGCTTGTTCGGCCAGTTGCACATCGGCCACTGACTCGACCTTGGGCACCATGATGTGCGTCAAGCGGTTGGCAGCACGGCCTGCAATGGTGGCCATGTCTGCATGAAAACTGGGGTGATCCACGGGGTGCACACGCACGGCCACGCGGGCCTCGGGTGCGGCACTCAGCGCCAACTCGGTGACCAGCGCGGCATGCTCTGCCTCGCCGCCCACGGGGGCACCGTCTTCACAATCTAGGGTCACATCAAAGACGCAGGTTCCAAACTCTTGCGTCATGTCAGCTTGCAGCTGCAAGCTTTTGCGCATCCGCGCTTCGACACCGCTGTAATGGTCACAAACGGGTAGCTGAACGCTACCTGCTTGCGAACCCAACAGAACGTCGCGCGGATGGCTCACTCTATTTCTCTGTTGAGAATTAGATCAAGTGGGCAACGCCAGCTTGCTCGTCGGTCAACTCTTTCAGAGTCTTGTCGATGCAAGATTGGCTGAAAGCGTCGATTTCCAAACCTTCGACGACTGTGTATTGGCCGTTTTCGCAGGTCACGGGGAAACCGAACATGACGTCTTTAGGAATGCCGTACCAGCCTTGTGAAGGGATACCCATGGTCACCCACTTGCCGTTGGTGCCCAAAGCCCAATCGCGCATGTGGTCGATGGCAGCGTTGGCAGCAGAAGCAGCTGAAGACAAGCCACGTGCGTCAATGATGGCGGCGCCGCGCTTGCCGACGGTTGGCAAGAACACGTTGGCGTTCCACTCTTGGTCGTTGATCATGGTCTTGACAGACTCGCCCTTGATGGTGGCGAAGCGGTAGTCAGCGTACATGGTGGGTGAGTGGTTGCCCCACACCGTCAATTTCTCGATGTCAGCCACGGCTTTGCCAGTCTTGGCAGCGATTTGTGACGCAGCGCGGTTATGGTCCAAACGCAGCATGGCGGTGAAGTTGCCTGGCTTGAGGTCAGGCGCTGCCTTCATGGCGATGTAAGCGTTGGTGTTGGCTGGGTTGCCGACCACCAAAACCTTCACGTCGCGAGAAGCCACAGCGTTCAAAGCCTTGCCTTGCGCTGTGAAGATGGCGCCGTTGATGGCGAGCAATTCAGCACGCTCCATGCCTGGGCCGCGTGGACGTGAGCCGACCAACAAGGCGTAATCGACGTCTTTGAAGGCTGTCATGGGGTCGCCATGGGCTTCCATTCCGACCAACAAGGGGAATGCGCAATCTTCGAGTTCCATCATCACGCCGCGCAGGGCTTTTTGTGGGCCTTCAACAGGCACTTCCAGCAATTGCAAGATGACGGGTTGGTCTTTGCCCAACATTTCGCCAGAGGCGATACGGAACAACAGTGCGTAACCAATTTGACCAGCTGCACCGGTGACGGCAACGCGAACAGGCTTCTTGCTCATGGGGAAAACTCCAAGTAGTGATTAAAAAAGAATGGTGACAGAGTTTACCCGCGAATTCGTGCAAACGGTCTGTCTTATGTCTTATAGAAGATATGATATGCGCTTGACAAAGAACTGACGCACACGCGCCTACCCAATAAAAAATGGCCACCCACTCCGCACCCACTTTTGCGACCATCGCGAACCCGCCATATGCGGGCAGCGATGCTTTGGGCGCGTCCGGCCTCACTCCCGCTTTCAGTCCGCTGTACCAGCAAATCAAAGGTCTGATTTTGCAAAGCCTGCAATCGGGTGAATGGAAACCAGGCGAAGCCATACCCAGTGAGATGGATTTGGCCGGGCGCTTTCGCGTCAGCCAAGGCACGGTGCGCAAAGCCATTGACGAATTGGCCGCAGAAAACCTCGTGGTGCGCCGCCAAGGCAAAGGCACTTTTGTGGCGACGCACGCCGAACAGCATGTGCAATACCGCTTCTTGAAGCTGCAGCCCGACAACGGCGACGCCCAAAGCGAAGGCCCTGCCGAGCGCACCATCATCGACTGCAAGCGCCTGCGCGCCAGTGCCGACATTGCACGCGCTCTGAGCCTGCGCAGCGGAGATCCTGTGCTGCAAGTGCGCCGCGTGCTGGCCTATGCGGGCGTGCCCACCATTTTGGAAGAGCTGTGGCTGCCCGGCGCCCCGTTCAAGGGCCTGACCGCCGAACGCTTAAGTAATTACAACGGCCCGATGTACGCGCTGTTTGAAACTGAATTTGGCGTGCGCATGGTGCGTGCAGAAGAAAGTATTCGCGCCATCAACCCAGACGCCGAACAAGCCAGCTTGCTCAAGGTTCAAGCAACCACGCCGCTGCTCAGCGTCGAGCGCGTGGCCTACACCTACAACGACACACCCATGGAATTGCGCCGCGGACTCTACAGAACCGATACGCATCACTACCGTAATGCTTTGAGCTGACATGAAACCCTCACGTCAGTTTGATGAAGTGAAATAGAATTTAAAGTTGCTTTGATATACAGATAAACCCGAAGAAAGAGCCCACATGACCCAGCTTGCCAAAAAGCGGCCTGAGTTCCGCAACATCAACGCCCTGACCGATCTGCCCACTTACCGCCTCCCCGCGGCTGGCATCGTGTCGATCTTGCACCGCATCAGCGGCTTGATCATGTTTTTGTTGTTGCCACTCATCGTTTGGATGTTTGACACTTCTGTGTCTTCTGAAATTTCCTTCGCCAAATTCAGCGCCGCGTTCAACGTCGGCTTAGGCTTTGTGCCTGCTGTGCTGGTGAAAGTTGTGGTGTTGGGTCTGATCTGGGCTTACTTGCACCACCTGATCGCTGGCGTTCGTCACGTCTACATGGACGTGAACCATGCTGTGACCAAAGAATTTGGCAAATCTTCCGCCATCGTCACTTTGGTGCTGAGCTTGGGTTTGACCGCCGCATTGGGCGCCAAATTGTTTGGCCTTTACTGATTTCCTAGGAGCAACAACATGTCCGTGAATTACGGTTCCAAGCGCGTCGTCGTGGGTGCGCACTACGGTCTGCGTGACTGGCTTGCCCAGCGCGTCACCGGTGTTTTGATGGTTTTGTTCACCTTGGCTGTTTTGGGCCAAGTGCTCTTGACCAGCGGCGACATCAGCTATGACAAATGGGCTGGCATCTTCAGTGGCCAGTTCATGAAGGCTTTGACCTTCTCTGTTTTCATCGCATTAGCTCTGCACGTGTGGGTAGGCATGCGCGACATTTGGATGGACTACGTCAAGCCTGTGGGCGTGCGTTTGTCTTTGCAAGTTTTCACTTTGGTTTGGCTGGTGTCGTGTCTCGGCTGGGCCATTCAGGTTCTCTGGAGGCTCTAAGTCATGACCGTTAAAAGCTCTATCCCACGTCGCAAATTTGATGTGGTCATCGTCGGTGCCGGTGGCTCTGGCATGCGCGCTTCGTTGCAGCTTGCCCGCGCAGGTTTGAACGTTGCTGTTCTGTCTAAAGTGTTTCCCACACGTTCGCACACCGTGGCAGCTCAAGGCGGCATCGGCGCCTCTTTGGGCAACATGAACGAAGACAACTGGCACTACCACTTCTATGACACCGTCAAAGGCTCCGACTGGCTCGGCGACCAAGACGCGATTGAATACATGTGCCGTGAAGCTCCTAAAGTCGTGTACGACTTGGAGCACATGGGCATGCCTTTCGACCGCAACCCAGACGGCACCATTTACCAACGCCCCTTCGGCGGCCACACCGCCAACTACGGCGAAAAGGCCGTGGAGCGCGCTTGTGCTGCCGCTGACCGTACCGGTCACGCCATGTTGCACACGCTTTACCAACAAAACGTCAAAGCCAAAACCAGCTTCTTCGTGGAGTGGATGGCTCTTGATCTGATCCGCGACGACGCGGGTGACGTGGTCGGTTTGACCGCCCTTGAAATGGAAACTGGCGAGCTTTACATCATGGAAGCCAAAACCGTGATGTTGGCCACCGGTGGTGCAGGCCGCATCTTTGCAGCGTCTACCAACGCGTTTATTAACACCGGCGACGGCCTCGGCATGGCCGCACGCGCCGGCATTCCGCTCGAAGACATGGAATTCTGGCAATTCCACCCCACCGGCGTGGCCGGTGCAGGCGTGTTGTTGACCGAAGGCTGCCGTGGCGAAGGTGCGATTTTGCGCAACTGCAACGGCGAGCGCTTCATGGAGCGTTATGCCCCCGCTTACAAAGACTTGGCCCCACGCGACTACGTGTCACGCTGCATGGACCAAGAGATCAAAGAAGGTCGCGGCTGCGGTCCTAACAAGGACTACATCAACCTCGACATGACCCACTTGGGCGCTGACACCATCATGAAGCGTTTGCCTTCGGTGTTCGAAATTGGCCACAACTTTGCCAACGTCGACATCACCAAAGAGCCCATCCCCGTGATCCCTACCATCCATTACCAAATGGGCGGTATCCCGACCAACATCAATGGTCAAGTGGTCACGCAAAATGCCAACAACGAAAGCGTTGTGGTCAACGGCTTGTACGCTGTGGGCGAATGCTCTTGCGTGTCGGTGCACGGCGCCAACCGCTTGGGTACCAACTCTTTGCTCGACTTGTTGGTGTTCGGCCGCGCGGCTGGCAACCACATTGTTGAGTTCAACCAAAAGAACAAAGAGCACAAGGCGTTGCCTGCCAATGCGGCAGATATCAGCTTGGCACGTTTGGCACGTTTGGAAGCCAACCAAACTGGCGAATACGCACAAGATGTGGCCAATGACATCCGCGACGCCATGCAGTCACACGCCAGCGTGTTCCGCACACAGGCCTTGATGGACGAAGGCGTCAAGCAAATCGCCGCTCTGCGCGAGCGCGTGAACAACATTGGTTTGAAAGACAACTCCAAAGTCTTCAACACGGCACGCATCGAAGCCTTGGAAGTGGAAAACTTGATCGAAGCGGCTGAGGCCACGATGGTGTCTGCCGCTGCACGACGCGAGAGCCGCGGCGCTCACACCGTGAATGACTATGGCGACACGCCTGCGCATCCCAACGGCCGTAATGACCAAGACTGGCACAAGCACACCCTGTGGCACAAAGAAGGCAACAAGCTGACTTACAAGCCCGTGCAAATGAAGCCTTTGACTGTCGACAGCATCCCGCTGCAGACCCGTACTTTCTGATCAGGTAAACACCATGACAAAACGCACGTTCCAAATTTATCGCTACGACCCAGACACCGACGCCAAACCTTACATGCAGACCATCGAGGTCGAATTGGATGGCAACGAGCGCATGCTCTTGGATGCTTTGATGAAACTCAAAGCCGTCGATCCAACCATTTCGTTCCGTCGCTCATGCCGTGAAGGCGTGTGCGGTTCAGACGCGATGAACATCAATGGCAAAAACGGCTTGGCCTGCTTGACCAACATGCGCACCCTCCCCGGCGTGATCGTGTTGAAGCCTCTGCCAGGTCTGCCTGTCATCCGCGACTTGATCGTGGACATGACTCAGTTCTTCAAGCAATACCACTCCATCAAGCCTTACTTGGTCAACGACACACAAGTGCCCGAAAAAGAGCGCCTGCAGTCGCCCGAAGAGCGCGATGAGTTGAACGGCTTGTACGAGTGCATCTTGTGCGCCAGCTGCTCCACCAGCTGCCCCTCGTTCTGGTGGAACCCCGACAAGTTTGTGGGCCCTGCCGGTTTGTTGCAAGCCTACCGCTTCATTGCCGATAGCCGCGACGAAGACACCGCTGGTCGTTTGGACAACTTGGAAGACCCCTACCGTCTGTTCCGTTGCCACACCATCATGAACTGCGTCGATGTGTGCCCCAAAGGTTTGAATCCAACTAAGGCCATTGGCAAGATCAAAGAATTGATGGTTCGTCGCGCGATCTAACGATGGACGCGGACGCCACCTTTCGCGACACCTCAGTCGGTGACCCGACGCTGAACGGCTTAGATGGCAAGCAATCGCTTGGCGAAAGAGCCCTCAGCAAACTGCACTGGCGTAGCCGGCGCGGCTTGCTCGAAAACGATTTGTTCATCCAAAAGTTTTTCGAGCGGCATGAATCTCGCCTCACCGTGGGTCATGCCAGAGGCATGTATGAGTTGATGGACTTGTCTGACAACGATTTGCTCGACCTCTTTTTGCAACGCAAAGAATTGCCAGAGAAGCCCCTGACAGAAGAAGCACTTGAAGTGCTGAGTATGTTGAGACACTGAACCGAACACCGCTTTTAAAAAGACATTTAGGAATCACCATGAAACTTGCAGACAACAAAGCCACTCTGTCGTTCAGCAACGGCAGCCCCAGCATCGACATGCCCGTCTACAGCGGCAGCGTAGGTCCAGACGTCATCGACATCCGTAAGTTGTACGGCCAAACGGGCATGTTCACCTATGACCCAGGTTTCTTGTCAACCGCATCTTGCCAATCGGCCATCACGTACATCGACGGCGACAAAGGTGAATTGCTGTATCGCGGCTACCCCATCGAACAACTCGCCACACATTGCGACTACCTCGAAACTTGCTACTTGTTGTTGAAGGGCGAACTGCCTAATGCCGCACAAAAAGCTGAGTTTGAGCACACCGTGACCAACCACACCATGGTCAACGAGCAAATGCAATTCTTCTTGCGTGGCTTCCGCCGTGATGCCCACCCAATGGCTGTGCTGACTGGCTTGGTGGGCGCTTTGTCTGCGTTCTATCACGACAGCACCGACATCAACAACCCAGAGCACCGCGAAATCGCTGCCATCCGCTTGATCGCCAAGATGCCAACCCTCGTGGCTATGGCTTACAAGTACGGCGTGGGCCAGCCTTACATGTACCCACAGAACAACCTGAGCTACGCAGGCAACTTCTTGCGCATGATGTTTGGCACACCTTGCGAAGAGTATGTGGTCAACCCCGTGCTCGAGCGCGCGATGGACCGCATCTTCACTTTGCACGCAGACCACGAGCAAAACGCTTCTACATCGACTGTGCGTTTGTGCGGTTCGTCAGGCACCAACCCGTTTGCAGCCATCGCTGCCGGTGTCGCTTGCTTGTGGGGCCCAGCACATGGCGGCGCCAACGAAGCTTGCTTGAACATGTTGGAAGACATCCAAAAAATGGGTGGCATTTCTAAAGTCGGCGAGTTCATGGAACTGGTCAAAGACAAGAACTCTGGCGTCAAGCTCATGGGCTTTGGTCACCGCGTTTACAAAAACTACGACCCACGCGCCAAGATGATGCAAGAGACGTGCGACGAAGTGTTGAAAGAACTCGGCCTCGAGAACGACCCCTTGTTCAAGCTGGCCAAGGCTTTGGAAAAGATCGCTTTGGAAGACGAATACTTCGTCAGCCGCAAGCTCTACCCCAACGTCGACTTCTACTCTGGCATCGTGCAACGCGCCATCGGCATTCCCGTGAACTTGTTCACCGGTATCTTCGCCTTGGCACGCACGGTGGGCTGGATTGCTCAGTTGAACGAAATGATCAGCGACCCCGAGTACAAAATCGGCCGTCCACGTCAGTTGTTCACTGGCGAAGCACACCGCAACGTTGAAGCATTGGCCACGCGCAAGTAATTGCACGCAGCCTGGTCGCGACTCGTGCGCGACAGCAACAAGCCCTGCTCTGCAGGGCTTTTGTGTTTTTGAGGCGTTCACACATCAGCGCAGTGGTAGGCTCACGCGCTATGAGTTCTGTTCCGTTTTTAAATACGCCCGAGGCCCTGCGCCAACTGGCCGACCAACCCCACACACCCTGCCAATGCAGCCTGCAGCACTGTGCAGGCTGGGAGAGTGTCAGCGACGCCGTGTGGCCCGCGCAGCACATGACCCACGTGGCCACCTTACGCGACCCCGATGTGTATGAGCCCACATTTGAAGAACAGCACCCCAACGGCACGCGCTACGAATCAGCCGATGCGCCTGTGGTCTTGAAGTTTTTCCCCTACAACCGATGCGATGTGCATGCCTGTGGCCAATGCCAGCAACACGCACTGCGCTACACCGAGTTTGGTGGCTACTACGTGGACCCGCGCGCACGTCGCTTGAACGCCAAGTTGATTACCGACTAATTACGGTGCTTCGCCAGCGAGTGTTCGCAGTCTTCCCACGGCAACACTTGGCAACCGCAATGCGGCACCTCTGCGGCGGGTTTAGAAGCCACGGGTGGCTTGGTCTTAGCCACCGCAGCCTTGTGGCTAGCTTTGTGGTTTGAACCCGTTGCAGCGCCCATATCTTGGGCTGCATCCAAGTTAGGAATCCAGCGCATGAAGGGCGTCAGGTCATCCACGTCCACGATGTACCAGCACTTTTTGGCTGCATCCCAACGCGCGCCTAGCGCCTTGGCCGCATCCTTCTCGGCAAATGGGGTAACAAGGTTGATTCGCATCACACTCGCTGGCGTTTAACCCAGGGCCATCTCGCCGCCTAAAGCTTCAAACAAATCGGGCAACAACTTGCTCAGCTCACCCGTGGCAATGGCCACGTCGGCATCAAAGCCTTCGTCTTTTTCTGTGGAAGTGGCTTCAAACACCACATCCAGGAACGTGATTTTTTTAAGTTGCAGCGCTTCGGTCAACGAAAACGACACACGCCCTTCCCACGTCAGCGCCAAACGCGTGGGCAGCTTGCCGCCTTCCACATGGTGCTTCACCTCATCGGTGTCCAGCGGGTGGCGCACGTAGCGCACCACCGACTTAGACTCATCAGCCGCCTTCAGCTCGCACTCGCGGTCCACGCTGAATGCAGCGGGCGACTCTTGGGTCATCAGCCAAGAAGCCATGACTGACTGGGGCGACATTTGTGTGTTGATCAAAGTCAGGCCCAGGCCTGCGAAAGACTTGACCAACATCGTCACCACCTCGTCCGCTTTGGCTTGGCTGCCTGCGTCCAACACCATCAAATTAGTGGCGGGATCAATCCACACCAGCACAGATGATTCTTTGCTGAAGGCCATGGGCATCAAAGACATCTTCACGTCTTCTTTGATTTCCTTCATTTCTTTCTTGCCGGGCTTGCGGCCTTCGGTGGCTTCAATCACCGCGCTGCGCTCTTTGGCTTTGCGCGTGACGATGGAGCCAGGCACACCCTTGGTCTCGATCTTGAGCTTCAACAAGCGTTGGCCACTCACGGCTTCGACCAGCGGACCATGCGCCTCGCCGCGGGGTTCGACCCAGCCAATCGCTTTTTCTTGACTCGCGCCACAAGGCACAAAACGCTCGGCGTCTAACGCCTGTTCCATTTGCTCAAGGCTAGGGCTCCAGCCCTCACCAATTCGATACACCATCACATTTTTAAACACGGGTTACCTTTGCTTTTCGGCACTCGCCGAAATAAAAAAGCCAACCGCAAGAGTTGGCTTTGGAAGTTGCGTTGATTTTAACGCGGTAGCCTGACGCTCAATCACGACGAGAATCAACAAGAGAGGAGAACACGGATGAACACCCCTTACCTTCGCGCACTGCTTTGGCTTGTCTGCCTGCTAACGCCACTCTCAGCATTCGCCCAACAAGGCGACTGTGGCTTTATCCAAAACCCTGACCGCCAAGCCTATTGCCGTGCCATCAGTGGCGGTGGATCTAGCCACTGTGGGTTTATTCGCGACAGTGACCTGCAAGCGCGTTGCCGAGCCGAAACGGGCGGTGGCAGCAGCCAGTGCGGATTCATTCGTGACCACGACATGCAAGCCGCTTGCCGGGCCAACGCAGACCGCGCCAACACGTCATCATCTAGCAGCTCGGGCCAATGCGGGTTCATTCAAAAACCAGACCAGCAAGCCCATTGCCGCGCCACCACAGGCGGGGGCAGCGGCCAATGTGGCTTTATACGAGACAGCGACCTACAAGCTATATGCCGCGCTGAAACAGGCGGCGGCAGTGGGCAATGCGGCTTTATTCGTGACCGCGACATGCAAGCAGCCTGTAGAGCCAAGACACGCTAAGCCTGCGTATCCACCAAATCCATGCTGCAGGACTTGAGCACTAAAAATAAAAAAGTCCCAAGTAACTAAATTTACTTGGGACTTTTGGTATTTGGCGGAAGCGGTGAGATTCGAACTCACGGAGGGCTCACACCCTCGCCGGTTTTCAAGACCGGTGCATTCAACCGCTCTGCCACGCTTCCTTGTTGAATTTCAGGCGAGATTGTAATGGCTCTTTTCTCTGTTTTTCGAGTTCACGCCTCAGACAAAAACAAAGATTGCAGATCGCTCAAAAAATCAAAGCCGCGCTCGGTGGGCACCACACGCTGAAAGTCGCGCGTGATCAGACCTTTGGCTTCGGCCTCCGTCAGTGCGGCTTGGATGGCAGTCACAGGCAAGCCCGTGCGGTCGGTGAAATCGGCCAGCGAAAAGCCGTGGCGCAGGCGCAGGGCGTTGAGCATGAACTCAAACGGCAGTTCGGCGCGAGGCACTTCGGTATTTTGGGCCACGGCGCGGTCGGCGCGGCTGGTGTCTAGCGCGTGGTCCATAAAAAGGCGCGGGTCGCGGTTGCGCACTTGGCGCAGTACGCGGTGCGCAAAGCTGAGTTTGCTGTGTGCGCCAGCACCAATGCCCAGGTAGTCACCAAACTGCCAGTAGTTGGTGTTGTGCCAGCAGCTGTGGTTGTCTTTGGCGTAGGCCGACACTTCGTAGCGGTGCAGCCCCACGGCGGCGGTGCGCTCGGTGATGCGGTCCAGCATGGCGTAGGCGTCGTCGTCCTCCGGTATTTGCGGTGGAAACTTGGCAAACACAGTATTGGGCTCGATGGTGAGGTGGTACACCGACAAATGCGGGGGCTGCAAGGACAAAGCCATATCAAGGTCTTCATCCAACTGCGCCAGCGTTTGGCCGGGCAAGGCGTACATCAGGTCGAGGTTGAAAGTGTCAAAGGCTTCGCGTGCTTCTTCGACCGCTGCAATCGCTTGGGCGCGGTTGTGGACGCGGCCCAAGGCTTGCAAGTGTTGGTCATTGAAGCTTTGCACACCCACCGACAAGCGGGTGACGCCTGCGGCGCGGAAAGCGCGAAAGCGGTCTTTTTCAAACGTGCCGGGGTTGGCCTCTAGCGTGATTTCGCAATCGGCTTCTAAGCGCAAACGCGCACGCATGTCGCTGATGAGCTGCTCAATCGCAGCAGGCGAAAACAAGCTGGGTGTGCCACCCCCAATGAAGATGCTGTGCACGCTGCGGCCCCAAATGAGGGGCAAGCTGTGTTCAAGGTCGGCGCACAGGGCATCAAGGTAGCGTTGCTCGGGCAGCTCACCGCCTACGCTGCTGTTGAGCTCGTGCGAGTTGAAGTCGCAATACGGGCACTTCTTCAAGCACCACGGCAAATGCACGTACAGCGAGAGCGGAGGCAAGCTGCTGAGCGACAGCGTGCCGGGGCGCATGAGGTGTTGGATGTCTTGGGTCATCGACGCAGCTTCAAGCAAAGTTCAAGCAAACCAGCGTTCACGCATGAGCGCCAGCATTTGCTGTGCAGCTTGGCCACGGTGGCTGTTGGCGTTTTTCACCTCAATGGGCAGCTCGGCAAAGGTTTTGCCAAAGCGCGGGATGAACATGATGGGGTCAAAGCCAAAGCCATTCGCGCCCACAGGTGCACGAGTGATGTCACCCACAGCGCGACCCACCGCAATGAGGGGCTCGGGGTCGTCAGGGTGGCGCACGGCCACAAGGGTGCTGACCAGCGCAGCGCGGCGGTTGTCGATATTCGCCATTTGCTCCAGCAAGGCGCGCACGTTGTTGTCGTCGCTTTTCTCGTAGCCAAACTGGGTGGCATAAAAAGCGGTTTGCACGCCTGGCAAGCCACCAAAAGCATCGACGCACAGGCCCGCATCGTCGGCCACGGCGGGCAAGCCGCTTTCACGCGCGGCGTGGCGGGCTTTGACCAAGGCGTTTTCAACGAAGGTGTGAAAGGGCTCTTCGGCTTCGCCAATATGCAAATCGCCTTGGCGCACCAGCTCGACACCCAAGGGCGAAAACATGGCTTGCAACTCACCAAGCTTGCCTTGGTTGTTGGAGGCCAGAACGATTTTTTTCAACGCCAGCGTCATAGGTTTAAAGCAAAGCTGTGAATCAAGACTGCAAGGCTTCTTGCTGCATGGCGATGAGTTCGCGCACGCCTTTTTCGGCCAAGGCCAACAAAGCGTTCATTTGGTCGCGCGTGAACGGCAGGCCTTCGGCAGTGCCCTGCACTTCCACATAGTGGCCAGCGCTGGTCATGACAACATTCATGTCAGTGTCACAGCCTGAGTCTTCGGTGTATTCCAAATCGAGCAAAGGCAAATCGCCCAACATGCCCACCGAAATCGCGGCAATGCCTTGGGTGATGGGGCTCTCGGTCAGCTTGCCTGCGGCGATCAGCTTGTTCACCGCGTCTTGCGCGGCCACAAACGCGCCGGTGATGCTGGCGGTGCGTGTGCCGCCATCGGCTTGCAACACGTCGCAATCCAAATGGATGGTGCGCTCGCCGAGTTTCTTCAAGTCAAACACAGCGCGCATGGAGCGGCCGATAAGGCGCTGAATTTCTTGGGTGCGACCCGATTGCTTGCCGCGCGCGGCTTCGCGGTCGCTACGGGTGTGGGTGGCGCGAGGCAACATGCCGTATTCGGCGGTGACCCAACCTTCGCCCGAGCCTTTTTTGTGGCCAGGCACTTTTTCTTCCACCGACGCGGTGCACAGCACTTTGGTGTGGCCAAACTCAATCAGCACCGAGCCTTCGGCGTGCATGGTGAAGTTGCGGGTGATGCGCACAGGGCGCAGTTGGTCGGCGGCACGAGTGTGGCGAGAGGCGGGCAAGGTGGTGGTCATTCTTTTATAGTTTCTAGGGTTCGGTAAACCTCAATTGTCGACCAATCCGAATACCCCGCACCTGCATCAAAAAACTGCAACAGCAGGCCTGAGATAATTCAGCCTTTGATACGAAACACCACCCCATGCCCATCTACAGCATGACCGGTTATGCCAGTGCGCAAACCGAGCTACCTTCTGACACCGCCAACAGCCCAGCCCTGCGCTTGGGGCTAGAGATTCGCTCGGTCAACAGCCGCTTCCTTGATCTGACGTTCAAGATGACAGAAGAGCTGCGCCAGCACGAAGCGGCCATGCGCGAGCTGGTGACCAAACACCTCAAGCGCGGCAAAGTCGAGGTGCGCGCCAACATTGAAAGCACGGCCGACAGCAGCTTTTCAGAGCCCACCCCCGCCCTTTTAGAGCGACTGCTAGGCCTGCAAGAGCTTGTACACGCCCACTTGCCAAAGGCCAACGGCCTGTCGGTGGCCGATGTGCTGCGTTTGGCCACAGCCCAATCTGCCGCCCCTGCAGACATTGGCCCTGCAGTGCTCAAGCTAGCCCAAACTACCCTGACCCAGCTGAGTGACGCCCGCGAACGCGAAGGCGCACGTTTGGCCCAAACCCTGCGCGAGCGCCTGAGCCAACTGCGCGTGCTAGCCACTCAGGCCGCACCGCTAGTGCCTCAGCTGGTCGAACAACAACGTCTGAAATTTTTAGAGCGCTGGCGCGAGGCCATGGCCTTGACCGAAAGCACAGCCCTGCCCGAAGCTGCACAAGACCGCGCCTTAACCGAAGCCACATCCTTTGCCATTCGCATTGACGTGGCCGAAGAGCTGACCCGCTTGGTGTCGCACTTTGACGAGATGGACGACTTGCTGGCCAAAGGCGGCAAGTCCGAAGGTGTGGGCAAGCGTTTGGACTTCCTCATTCAAGAGCTGCATCGCGAGGCCAACACCTTGGGCTCGAAGTCGGCCACGATGGAAATGACCCGTATTTCGGTGGACATGAAAGTGCTCATCGAACAACTCCGCGAACAAGTACAGAACCTCGAATAATGGACAACTTCCCAGGCAACCTCTTTGTGGTCGCAGCCCCCAGCGGGGCTGGCAAATCGAGCCTCGTCAAAGCCTTGATGGAACTCGACGCCAAAGTGCGCCCTTCCGTATCACACACCACGCGCCAGCCGCGTGGCCAAGAAAAGCATGGCCGCGAATACTTCTTTGTGTCACCGCCCGAGTTTGACCAAATGGTTGAAGGCAACGCGTTTTTGGAATGGGCCAATGTGCATGGCCAACGCTACGGCACATCGCGCAAAGCCATTGAAGACCGCATTGCTCAAGGCGCAGACGTGATTTTGGAAATCGACTTCCAAGGTGCGATTCAGGTCAAAAAGCTGTTTGCCAATGCGGTGCTGATCTTCATCTTGCCGCCGAGCTGGGAAGAACTGAAGTCTCGCCTGCACAACCGTGGCGAGGACGCCCCCGAAATCATTGAACTTCGCCTACAAAACGCGGCAGACGAGATGGCACAGGCTAGAGAATTTGACTACGTTATAATCAACGAATTGTTTGAGACCGCCTTGTTCGACCTGAAAGCGATCGTCCATGCGCAGCGCCTCAAATACCTGGCACAGCGCCGGGCTCGGGCTGATATCTTTCAAGCCCTGAACATCACCTGAATTCTGGAGTACCCACATGGCCCGCATCACCGTTGAAGATTGCCTTGAGCAAATCCCTAACCGCTTTCAATTGGTGCTGTGCGCCACTTACCGCGCTCGCATGCTCAGCCAAGGTCACACTGCCAAGGTTGAAAGCAAAAACAAGCCAGGCGTGACGGCTTTGCGCGAAATCGCTGCTGGCCACATTGGCGTCGAGATGCTGAAAAAAGTACCAGGCTAAATCGGGGTTACCCCAATCTAAAAGCACCGCACTGTCGGTGCTTTTTTTATTGCAGTTAAAGTCAGACGTATGAGCGTTACCCAATCCACGTTAAAGCCCCCTGCATCCCTATCGGGAAGCGCAGCTGCAGCCAATGCAGCCGCGGCCAGCTTTGCTGCATTGACTGAAAAACTAAGCTATCTCAACCCCGAGGGCTTAGACATGGTGCGCCGCGCTTACCGCTATGCAGACGAGGCCCATTTGGGCCAGTTGCGCAGCAGCGGCGAACCCTACATCACCCACCCCATCGCCGTGGCCGCGCAATGCGCGGAATGGAAGCTCGATGCGCAGGCCCTGTCGGCGGCGCTTCTGCACGATGCGATGGAAGACTGCGGCATCACCAAAACCGATCTGATCGAGCGCTTCGGCATTCAAGTGGCGGACTTGGTCGATGGCTTGACAAAGCTTGACAAGCTGGAGTTCAACACCCGCGAAGAAAACCAAGCCGAATCATTCCGCAAAATGCTGCTGGCCATGGCGCGTGATGTGCGCGTCATCCTCATCAAGCTGGCCGACCGCAGCCACAACATGCGCACCATGGGCGACATGCCCCGCGCCAAGTGGGGGCGTATTTCCAGCGAAACGCTAGAGATTTATGCACCCATCGCCCACCGTTTAGGCCTGAACCAAACCTACCGCGAACTGCAAGAACTGGCCTTCCAACATCTGTGGCCGTGGCGTCATCAGGTGCTGAATAAAGCCATTCAGAAAGCCCGTCACCGCCGCCGCGATTTGATGCAAAAGGTGGAGCAAGAGGTGAGCGCATCTTTGGCCAAAGTCGGTTTGAAAGTGCGTATCTCAGGCCGCGAAAAAACGCTGTATTCGATTTACAAAAAAATGGATGAAAAACTCCTGAGCTTTGCGCAGGTGACGGACATCTATGGCTTTCGCCTCATCTTGCCCAATGTGATTGATTGCTACACCGCCATGGGCGTGCTTCACCAGATGTACAAGCCTGTGCCCGGCAAGTTCAAAGACCACATTGCCATTGCCAAACTCAACGGCTATCAATCACTGCACACCACCATCGTCGGCCCATCGGGTTTGAACGTGGAGTTTCAAATGCGCACCGAAGGCATGAACCTGGTGGCCGAAACTGGCGTCGCCGCGCACTGGCTCTACAAGGACAACGGCTCCAGCAACGAAGCCAACTTGGGCAACAAGTGGCTACAGTCATTGCTGGACATTCAAGACGAAACTCGGGACGCCACCGAGTTTTGGGACCACGTCAAAGTCGACCTCTTCCCTGATGCGGTGTACGTGTTCACCCCGAAAAGCAAAATCATGGCCATGCCTCGCGGCGCGACCATCGTCGACTTTGCCTATGCCGTGCACAGCGATGTAGGCGACCGCACCATGGCCGCCAAGGTCAACGGCACACAAGTGCCGCTGCGCACCGAGCTGCGAAATGGCGACATCATTGAGGTGATCACTTCAACCGTGGCCTCGCCCAACCCGGCATGGCTGGGGTTTGTGCGAACGGGTCGTGCGCGCTCAAAAATTCGCCACTTCCTCAAGACCATGGCGCATAGCGAATCCCAAGATTTGGGCGAGAAGCTGTTGGCTCAAGCCCTGCGTGCCGAAGGCATTGAACAAATGCCCGCCCGAGAAGGCGAGCATGCGGGCCTGTGGGACAAGCTGCTGCACTTCACAGGCAGCAAAACGCAAGCCGAATTACTGACTGACATTGGCCTAGGCAAACGCGTTGCCAGCATCGTGGCCAAACGCTTGGCCAGCCTATTGTCAGACACGGGCCTCAAACCCGATGCTCTGCTGCTGAGTCGTGAACGGTTTACGGCACACGAAAACTTGTCGCAAGGCAGCGTGACAGTCGATGGCAGCGAAAACGCCTCAGTCCAATACGCTTCGTGCTGCCGCCCCGTGCCCGGCGACGCCATCGTGGGTTATCTGGGCCGTGGCGAAGGCTTGGTAGTGCACACCGATCAATGCGGTGTGGCACAACGCTTGAAATACAAAGACAGCGAACGTTTCATTGCAGTGGAGTGGGCGGACGAACCCACCCGCGCATTTGAAGTGGCCGTGGTGGTGACGGTGAGTAACGGCAAAGGCGTGCTGGCACGCGTGGCCTCGGCCATCACCGGTGCAGAAGCTGACATTACCCACGTGTTGATGGCCGACGAGGTGACGGGTCAAGAAGCATTGGATTTGCGCTTTGTATTCACCGTGCGCGACAAAGCGCATTTGGACGCCGTATTGAGCAACCTTCGCCGCGTGCCCGCTGTGCTGCAAGCGCAGCGCGTGGTATCAGGTGTGGGACGAGAGGCCTAAGCCTCTTCAACAGCAGGTGCGGGGTATCGCACCTCTACCACTTCCACCTCTTGCACGCCCACGGGCGTGACCAGCTTCACGACATCGCCTTCGCGTGCTTTGAGCAAAGCACGTGCAATGGGCGACACCCAAGTCACCTCGGCTTTCAAACTGTCGGCCTCATCAATGCCTAGGATGGTGACTGTGCGCTCCACATCAGCCTCGTCCACATATGTGACGGTAGCACCGAAGAACACTTGGTCTTTGCCATGGTGGTTGCTGGGGTCGGTGATTTCGGCAATCTCCAGACGCTTGGTCAAGAAACGAATACGGCGATCAATCTCACGCAGGCGCTTTTTGCCATAGTGGTAATCGCCATTTTCTGAGCGGTCGCCATTGCTGGCTGCCCAATGCACGATTTCCACAATGCGCGGACGCTCGTTGTCGATCAGTTCAAACAGCTCTGCTCGAAGCGTGGCATAGCCTCGTGGCGTGATGTAGTTTTTGCTACCTGCAGGCAATGGCGGCAAAGTGAGGTCATCATCTTCGCCATCGGCCTCACGCGTGAAGGCTTTGCTCATTGCCGCCTACAACTCAGTGCCAGCCAATGACTTGGTAGCCGCGCTCAGCCAAGCATTGGTGCACAAACTGACGGTACAAGCTGCTGCCGCCCACTGACTGACCTGCCGCCGTGGCAGCAGCCCCACCCGCACCGATGGCGGCAGCACCTGCTGCAATGTTGCGCAAGTCAGGTTTATGACCGCTAAGCAATGAGCCCACCACACCCGCAGTGCCCACGCCTGCGGCCCCTGCGGCGGCGGCGCGGCCCGCGTCAATTTTGTTGACAGCGCCAACCTCTGACTGTTGAGCCATGCTCGCGCACATCTGTGCATCAGCTTGCGCTTGGGCTGGCCCAACTTGTTGGTAATGCATATTGGGATAGAAGGCGGGCTTGGCAACTGGCGTTGCGCAACCACTCACCAATAAAGCCGCAGCGATGGCAAGAGACAAAGAAGTCAAACGATTTTTCATAAAGAGAATTTTAGGGTGCGAAGACAATTGAACGCCACAAAAGAAAAAGGGTTTACATCCGAAGATGTAAACCCTTGTTCAATTTGGTGCGGCTGGCAGGAATCGAACCCACGACCCCTTGGTTCGTAGCCAAGTACTCTATCCAGCTGAGCTACAGCCGCTCTGGAAAACCGAAAGTATATCACAGTAATTTACTAGACCACCGTCATTTCCCTGCGAAAGATATCTTCCTGCTCGCGGCGGAAAGCCACAGCCTGTTTGCTTGCGTCATAGTCCACGTCATCCCAAGTGACGACTGCACCCTCAGCAATGTCTCGCTTGAGCACCATGTTGTGTGCCAGCCCAATGGGCAATGCTTTCATGCGCAGTGAATCAGCCGTTTGCATCAGCTTGCCATAAACGGTGAAGCCGCCCTCGCCATCCAGTTTCTCGCCCTGCTTGAGCAATCGCTTGGCTGTGGCGGCCACATCGCCGCACCACTCTCCTGTAGCACCCGTTGCTTCGTGGCGCACAGCAATGCTGGCAACAGAAATACCGAGCTCAAGACCAATCAGGTGATAGGGCTTGTACATGGCGGCATATTTGCCCGTTGAATCTGTTTTGAGTCCGTACTGCTGAAAACAGTCCATCACATATTTGCTAGGCGCCTCAAACACGGCATAGACACCCCAACGAAGATCGCGAAACACGGGGCGCCCATCGCGCTCAACAGATGACACCACTTCCACCGTTCCCTTTTGCATCAAGATGCCGCCCTCTGCTTGGGGGCGCAAAATATGCGGCAGATCATCGACGCCGCAAGGGGGGAAATACAAACCATCTTTCGGAGGGCTGAGTTCGCAAGCATTTGATACTGCGGCCATTTCAAGCGCTGACTTGGTGCCGTCTAAGAAACTGTTGAACATCTGGGCGTTGAAGTCTCCACCGGCAACTTGTTCAGCACTGAAACCATAGTGTCCCCAGACCGTGTCAGGCGTGCTTTGGTGATAAGTCGGCAGGTATTTGGTGCCTTTGCCAGCACACACCACATCCATACCAATCGTTCTTGCCCAGTCCACCATTTCGGCAATCAGTGCAGGCTGGTCCCCCGACGCCATCGAGTAAATAATGCCCGCCTCTTTGGCGCGACGCGCGAGTAGCGGCCCCGCCAACACATCAGCCTCCACATTGACCATGATGATGTGTTTGCGATGCTCGCAGCACAGCAGCGCATGTGCAATGCCAGCTGAAGGGCTACCCGTGGCATCGATCACGATGTCGACAAAGTCACTGGCAATGACCGAAGGCGCGTCATCGGTAATAAAAGTACTGCCATCTTTGGCGGCCTGCGCCAGCGATGTTGCAGCCAGTCGATGAGAATCCCAATCGACGCGAACCAGGGAACCACGGGCACGGTCGGGCGACAGATCAGCCACAGCCACCACATGAATGCCCGGCGTGCGCGGCGCCTGAGACAAATACATCGAACCGAATTTACCCACACCAATCACTGCCACGCGAACTGGGCGGCCTTCAGCAGCGCGTGCTTTGAGCTTTTTGAACATCGACATTTAGGTCTCCAATCAATCTTTTTTGTAACTCTTGAGCCACTCAGGCTGGGTAAGGCTGCTGGGCAAAAGACTCATGATCTTTTTGCAGCGCTGTTCATTTTGATCGTCACTTACCAATACCTTCAAGGCCATTTTTCGAATCTCGATTTCTTCTTTGAATTCGATTTTTAAATACTGTTTCAAATCTAAATCACTCTCGCCTTCAATCCAAGTCAAGGCCTCGATCTCGTCCCACAGCAAATGTCGTTCTCTGTTCACACCACCACCGAAAATTTGCGGAATGTGGCTCCAAGTCAAAAACAGACCATCCTTCGCGATCGTGATCGCGCAAACCTTGAGCATGTCACTGCTCAATGCTTTGGCCAGTGAAAATGATCCGACCAGCAGAACAACCAATGCCGCAAAGTCCGCGTCGCCTAAATGTTTGGAATTCCAATACGCGCTCGCGGGCTCCACCAACAGCAACGAAAAAGCACTGGGCAGACAACACAAACCGATCAGCAGATACCAAGCACGCGGGTATTTAGACACGTCGTGCGGTTGGTCTAGGGTGAGCTGAAGCGAATCGGCCTGTAAATTCATATCAGGCCTTCATGCGCGCTGGCACCTTGTCGTTGTCGGACAAATTCAGCATCAGTGACTCTCTTGCCAAATCGGTGTGTTTTTCAGACAACGCTGCCGCCAACTCTGCATTGCCATCGTGTATGGCTTGGACAATCGCAGCATGTTCATCCCAAATGCCACTGCGTCCAGATTGGTGCTGATGCACAGCCCCCATCACTCGGCGCAGATGAATCCAATGAAGCATGGCCGATTCAACAATGAAGGGGTTACCAGACGCCTCATAAATGGCCTTATGAAATGCGGTGTCCGCGTCAATCAAGGCGTTCACGTCATGGCCTGCAGAAGCTTTGCGCCCGTCCTCAATCAAGGACAGTGGAATTTTGGCTTGTCTTGTAGCGGCAAGGCGTGCAGCCAAACCATCCAAGGAGCCACGCACTTGATAGAGGTGTCCAAAACTGGTGGGATCTAGCTGCGTCACAACCAAGCCTCGGCCTGGCGCCTCTTCGAGCAAACCGTCCTTTTTCAACAAACGCAGGGCCTGCAAAACAGGCGAACGCGATACGTTTAGTTTCTCGGCCAAGTCTTCTTGCGTGATCCGTTCACCAGGTGCAAGTATTCCGGCGCTGATGGCGTCCAACAACGATTTGTAGACTTCATCCACATAGTCAGTACGGTTGGGAATCTTGGCCAAACTCATTGAAACTCCATTTTTCGAGTGCATGCAACTCAGGCAAACATATCCGGCTGAGTGGCAACGAGGTGCTCGTATATCGGCTGGAAATGCAACCACCCAATGTACTCAGAGCCTACGTGCTCACGGCTGTAGCGTGCACGATCAGGAGCCACAAGCACAGGCTTATGGCCAGAAGCCTCCACCAGCATTTGCTGACGGCAGCAACGCTCAAGCGCAATGAACCAAAATGCAGCGGCTTCGATGCTGTGTCGACTGGCCGTTAACAAGCCATGGTTTTGATGGATGGCAGCTTTCACGCCCTTGAACCAATCACACACCGCCAAGCCCGCCTTTTCTTCGACGGCCACTTGTCCCGCTTCATCTTTGATCACGATATGGTCTTCGAAGAACGCAGCGGCATCTTGTGAGATCGGCTCCAGCGGACGGCCCAACGCAGCAAATGCAGTGCCATACACAGTGTGCGCATGGCACATCGAAATAATGTCTGGATGGGCCTCGTGCACCGCCGCATGCAACACAAAACCAGCTCTGTTAATGGCGTGTCGACCTTCCACCACATGCCCCTTGTGGTCTGCCAAGATGAGGTTGGACACCTTCACTTGTGCGAAATGCACACACATGGGGTTGGTCCAATAGAGCTCTGGATGCTCAGGGTCACGAATCGTCAAGTGACCAGCAAAACCGTAATCAAAGCCCTCTAACGCAAATGCTCTGCAAGCAGCCACGAGGCGTTGCTTGCGGTGCAAGCGCTCCGCCTCAAAGTTATCAAACGTGGGCATTTCGGGATAAATGAGTCCACTTTGAGTTGGGTCGTAAATTGACTTTTTTTGCACATTCATCTGAGGTGTTTTGACTTTATCCAACATAGATATCTCCTGATAAAAATTACAAATCCAACGACAAGCTTTTACCCTTAGCCCGCGACACACAAACGGTGAGGCAATGCGACCGCTCGTCGTCGTTCAGTATGTAGTCACGGTGGTCAACGTCACCGTCGACGTAGCTGACTTTGCATGCACCACACAAGCCCGACAAACACGAGGTGGGGACTCGTCGCCCTGTCAACTCAATGGCACGCACGATGGTTTGATCCGGTCCCACTTGCACGGTGACGCCGCTCTTGACCAAGAACACCTCAAAAGCGCCATCCGGCAGGTCGCGCGGGGCTGACTCGGGGGCTTTGAAATGCTCGCAATGCACCGCCTCTTGTGGCCAATGGGCACTGGCCTCAGCGCAAGCCGACATGAAACCCGCGGGACCGCAATAGTAAACATGCGTGCCTGAGGCGTGGTCTTTCAGCAAAGCTTGAATGTCTAGGCCTTTGCTGGGCTCGCCCTCATCGAAGTGGAAGTGCAAGTGCCCCGCAGGGACGATGGCTTCTAAATCTTTGGCAAATGCCACATGACTGGCACTGCGGGCACAGTAGTGGAGCTCGAAAGAAGCGCCGGATGCAGCCAAGCTATGCGCCATCGCCTTGAGCGGCGTGATGCCAATACCGCCAGCCAACAGCACCGTGTGTTTGGCTTGATCTGCCAGCGCAAAGGCGTTGCGCACTGGCCCCACGTCCAACACATCACCCACACGGACCTGGTCATGCATGGCGGATGAACCGCCTTGGCTCTTGGGTTCTCGCAGCACACCCAACAACCAGTTCGAGGTGTCATTTGGGTCGCCAGCCAGTGAGTAAGACCGCACCAGCCCACCTGGCAAATGCACATCCACATGCGCACCCGCTTCAACCGGCGCAAGCGCATGACCAAGTGGGTCTGCCAACTCGTAAGAGCAAACGCCTTTGGCTTGCCAACGAATGGCCTGCACCATGAGCTTTTGGGTCATCAACGCATCACTCATGCGTTGCGCTTGGCCAGCACGTCTTGTTGCAAAGCTTCCATTTTGGTTTGAACAAACTCTGCGCGCTCCTTACCTTGGAGCTTGTCTGCTTCAGTGATGATCGCCACCACCTGCTTGGCCAACAGGCGACGCAGCGTGACCTCTTCCTCGGTGGTGCGACCCACGGGCAATTCGAAAACGTTGCCAGAGCAATAGCTGTTGGGCTGGCCTGCGCAATCGCGCAACCATTGCGCGAATTGTTCAGGCCCCGCGTTGGGGTTGGAACCGCGCACTGCATCACGCAACAACTTGCGGAACATGTAAAGGCCCGCGTCAAACTTGGTGGGGTTTTCTAAGGCGTGCACAGCAATCGGCCGCTGGCTGATGATGGCCTCGTAGTCGCCGGGCGCATATTGGCAATCTTTGTAGTTAGCGCGTGTGCGGTGATCGGTGTGGATCGGCGGCATGTCTTTGAGTTCGTACTGACCAAAGCGCTCAGGCCGGCGCATCGACACTTGACCTTCTAAGAAGTCAATCGTCTCATAGCCCACCATGCCCTTGTCACCCACGCCACGCGTGTCAATGCCAGGACCCATCACGCGCCAACCCATCATCTTGCTGTTTTGATCGTCCACGGGCACGGTCCAACGAATCATGTGAAAGCGGCTGAAGAGCTTTTTCTTTTTGCCGTCTTCTGAGGTGTAGGCATGCAGGCTGAAGTTGGGCAACACTTGGTGCTGCACACGGATGAACATGTGACCATCATCCGCACGGCGCGCACCCGCCGCAGCCAAACCTCGACCTTGATGCACAGGCATGAAGTGCATATCGGGTGGCACCTCCATCGAGGCTGCGCCCACTTCGTCAAACGTGGTGCCTTGGTAGTGCTCACCGGTCACTTGGCGCTTGGCATGCAAAGCCATGGTGTGGTAGTTGTCAGCCGAGTTGTCTTGCACCTGCAACCAGTTGCAGTGCTGGAAGTTGCTGTAGGGCACCAACTCGTCGCCTTCGGCCACCGTGAAATTGGATTCCCATTCAGGAAAGGGCGGCTCTTGGTCTGGCGGCCCCATATAAGCAAACACCAAACCATGGCGCTCAAACGCTTTGTAGGCACCTTGACGGATGGAGCAACGGTAACGCTCGCCCTCTTCTTCTTCGCCTTGGGGAAAAGGCACCCTCAGGCAGGTGCCGTCAATGTCAAACACCATGCCGTGGTAGCAGCACGAGATGCCGTTGTGCTCAATCTTGCCGTACTCCAGCGAGGCACCGCGGTGCACACAGTGCGCGTGCAACAAGCCAATACGGCCGGCGCCGTCGCGAAATGCCACCAACTCCTCACCCAAAATTTTGAGGAATCGCGGCGTATCGGTGAGCTCCATCGACATGCACACAGGATGCCAAAAACGACGCATGTACTCACCCAGCGGCGTGCCAGGCCCGCATTCGGTGAGCTCGGGGTCATGGCCCGGCACACGGTTAGCGTAGTAGCCGCCGAAGGGAACGAGCTTTTTCTCTGATTCGTCTTGTACGGGAGAGGTTTTGTCGCGAGTATTCATTGATTTGCCTTTGAAAGCGAAAAAAGTGGCGCCCATAACCTGGACTCCGTATTCTGTATACAGAGAATAAAGGGGAATTTATGTCATTTAAATAGGGATAACCCTTTTTAGGAAACAAAAAAGCCACTCTAAAAGTGGCTTTGTAAATGGTAGGACGTCACGGACTTGAACCGTGGACCAAAGGATTATGAGTCCTCTGCTCTAACCAACTGAGCTAACGTCCCAACCGAACTTGGAATTGTAATTCCAGCGGCTTGGAGACATTCAAGTATTGAGGGGTGAAGCCGAAACATCTGTGTAGGACGCTAATTTCAGCGTCCAGCCTGTTTCTGAATCACACCCATGACCTTCGAGATTCTCAGCTCTCTCAAGAGCCACATCATTCGCTGGCCACGCCATTTGCTAATGGCTGGCAGCCTTTGCTTGCTCGTAGCGTGCGGCGGAGGGGGTGGCGGTGGAAGCAGTGCTTCGGGCGGTGTGACTGCCTTACCTTCAATCACATTGACACGCTCCGACGCAGGAGGTTCGGTTTACCCGGGCAATACCGCCATGTTGTTGCCACAGTTCAATTACGGCAACGGTGTATTGAATTGGATAGACAGCTCTAACGTCAGTCACAGCCAACCTGTCGTGGCTGGCACACCAATGTCGGTGAATCCGTCGCAAACCACCACCTACACCCTCTCGGTGACATACCAAGACCCCACCACGGTTCGAGCGTCTATGCTCACTGGCACTGCGGCTCTGGCGGTCACGGTTGTTTCACCGCCCAGCTTAGCCGCCAGTCTAAGTTTGTCGACTTCGCGAACAGGCACAGTCACCACGGGTACGGCTATTCAAATCACGCCCACATTCTCAGTACCTGCCGGACTGACTATGAACTCTAGTGTGATCTTGGTGAATGACGATGCCACGGCGGCCATTGCAGCGACCTCTGGTACGGCAGTGGTCCACACACCCACTATCGACACGACTTACAAGCTCAAAGTTTGTTACACAGACACGCGCGTCATTCCGTCTGCCTCTAATTGCGAAAGCGCCACCAGCGGCACCATTCTGGTGGTGTCTGGCCCTACCAAATTCTCGACCGGCAGCTTGTTAAACATTGCACGCAGCGACTTCACGACCACGTCCTTGCCAAACGGCATGATCATGGTCGCGGGCGGCATCAACGGTGCAGGGGCCGTTGAGCAAACCGTCGAGCTTTATGACCCCGTCACCAACAAATGGAGTCGCACAGGGGATATGAAAACAGCACGCCGCGGACATGCAGCGACGCTGTTGCGCGATGGACGTGTTCTGATCACAGGTGGGTATGACGGCACAGCAGCCACCACGGCACTCAACAAGGCTGAAACCTATGACCCAGCCACAGGCGTGTGGACCAACACGACAGGCACGCTGATACAAGCACGACGCTGGCATACCAGCACCTTACTGAAGAACGACAAAGTATTGATTGTGGGCGGCAGCGTGAGTGCTGGTGGCGTTAGCAGCACGGTTGTGGAACTGTTTGACCCAACAGCCGGCACATTTTCCTCTGCAGCATCGCTACGTCTTTCACGTCAAGGGCACACCGCAACATTGCTGCCAACAGGTCATGTGTTGGTAGTGGGCCGAAACAACAGCGATGGATCACTCTCGACAGTGGGTAGTTTTGTGAACGTGGTGTCTTCACGCTCAAGCGAGATATACACACCTGACTCAACGACTGGAGCATGGACAGATGGCCCTGTCCTAACGTATGGACGCTACTCTCATGCTGCGACACTTATAGGCAATTCAAACCAGTTGCTGGTGACAGGTGGCTACGATGCTGGCACAAATAAAGTTGAAATATTAGACTTCAGCGGTGCTTTGACAGCTGCTCAAATAGCAAGTACCAGTTGGAGCACAACAACCCCCAGCATGTCTACTGCGCGAGCACTGCACACCAGCATTTATCTTCCTGCAAGTGATAAGGTCTTAGTCATCGGGGGCTACAACAATTCAACCTCAACCACGCTGATGAGCACCGAGCTGTTTACCAATGGAACTACTCCCACATGGTCGACCTCGGGCAACAAAGAACTCACATTGGCCCGCGCCATGCACACCTCCACTTTGATGAGCAATGGCAATGTTTTGGTGCTGGGCACCTACTATGGAGTGACAGGCACAGTCTCTAACACCACAGAAATTTGGACACCTTAAGTCTCATCTTTTTCATAACTTCTATTTCACCGTTCACCACTACAAAGGGCTTCACATGAAAAAACTTCTCATTTCAATCGGACTGCTTATGACGGGTTCATTAGTTCTGGCACAACCACAAAAGCCGAGCTATGCCTATTACGAAGGCTTCAATTTGAGCTTGGGCGTTGCTCAAAACAACACCAAAGACTTGACTAATTCAACATCACGCAACACAAGCATTGGCCAAAGTAAATTGAATTACACGTTCGCCTTGGCTTACCCAATGAAACTTGGTGTGAGCGCTACATTTGATATGCGCAATTCTCAAATCAATAGCACCGAAAATCTTTCAACCAGCGTACCAACTGAATTGACGGTTGAACCTGGAGTTTTGTTACTTAGCAATTCTTTGCTCTACGGAAAATTGGGCACCTACAACACCCGTTTTGAATCTGGCGCAAATGCAAGTCGCAACCTGAACGGAACCAGCTTTGGACTTGGCATTAAGCATTACGTTTATGGTCAAAATTTCATTCAAGCCGAATGGACTCAACGCAACGCTGAAAACAACAACGCTGGCTCAACAGGCAAGTTCAAACAAAGCGCAGCAGCAGTTTTGGTCGGCTTCAATTTCTAAACCACTTCAGGTTTAAGTCGGCGAGGGATTTATCATCCCTCGCATGAAACTCTCCCCCAGAGCCCTCGGGCTCACTTGTGCCGTTTTGACGGTGCTCATTTGGTCATCGTTCATCGTGGTAGCCCGTGCGTCTGCGTCGCACAGCCTTCTGCCACTCGACATTAGTTTTCTGCGCATCATCGGCGCAAGCTGCGTATTGCTGCCTTGGGGCTGGTGGCTTGTGCGCTCAAAAAATAAGCTGGGTGAGCCAGTCGGCTCGCTGATGAGCTTATCCCCCCTGCCCTTGCGCATCACCGCTTTGGCCGGTTTCTTTGGCAGTGTGCTTTACGCCATGCTGGCTTATTCAGGCTTTTTCTTTGCACCTGCCGCACACGCCTCGGTGTTGATGCCAGGCAGCTTGCCGCTGTGGACATCGCTGTTGGCCATCGTTTTATTGCATGAACACATCACGCGTGCACGCGCCATAGGTTTGGCATGCATTGTGTTGGGCGACTTATTCGTGGGTGGCGCGAGCTTGCTCAAAGCATTTGACGGTGGCGAGGTTTGGAAGGGTGATGTGATGTTCATGTGCGCCGCATTTAGCTGGGCCTGCTACAGCGTGCTGGTGCGCCGCCACGCGCTTGACCCCGTGCGTGCCACCATCGCCATCACCGCATTTGCTTGCGTGAGCTTTGTGCCCCTGTATGCCTTGGCTGCTTATGCAGGCTGGATGCCCACGCACCTTGGCTCAGCGCCAGCCAGCGAAATGCTGTTTCAAGCTGTGTACCAAGGCGTGGGTTCAGTCGTTATTTCTGGCATCACCTTCAACGTGATGATTCGCCACTATGGCCCCGTGCGCTCCACCATGATCACCGCCTTGGTACCTGGTTTGTCGGCGTTGGGTGCCGTGGTGTTTTTGAATGAACCGATGAGCCACAACCTCTTGGCAGGTTTGGCGCTTGTGACTAGCGGTATTTTGTTTGGTGTGCGCCTGCCAAAACCTTGAAGCACCGCCTTACTCTTAGTCTCTAAGACTATTTGTGGCTGAGCGCGTTGCTCACCAACTTAGACGTGATGTCCACAATTTGAATCATGCGGTCATAGGCCATGCGTGTGGGGCCAATCACACCCAACGTGCCCACAACCAAGCCATCCACCTCATAAGGTGCACTGACCACTGACAGCTCTTCCATGGGCACAATTTTGCTTTCGCCACCGATGTAGATGCGCACACCTTCGGCCTGTGCTGAGCTGTCGAGCAAACGCACCAGCTGCGCTTTTTGCTCAAACAAGTCAAAGGCGCGGCGCAGGTTACCCATATCGCTGGAAAAATCACTGACCGACAACAAATTGCGCTCGCCGCTGATGACCACGTCGTCTTGCACTTGCGTCAGCGCTTCGGTACTCACCTGCACCGCCGCTTGCATGAGTGAGGCAATTTCACCGCGCAGCGACTCCACCTCGGCCAGCAGCTTTTCACGCACCTGCTCAATGGCCATGCCTGCGAAATGATGGTTCAAGTAGTTCGAGGCTTCCACCAGCTGAGATGCCGAGTAATCGGTCTCGGTAAACAGCACGCGGTTTTGAACGTCTCCTTCGGGCGAGACGATGATGACCAACAAACGGCGATCAGACAAGCGCAGAAACTCAATATGGCGAAACACCGAGCTGCGCTTGGGTGCAATGACCACGCCCACAAAGTGCGACAAGTCAGACAACAACAGCGCTGCATTCGCAATCACTTTTTGCGGCTGATCAGGTGCCAAGATGGGGGTTTGCATGTGGCTGCGCTCGGCGGTCAGCATGGTGTCTACAAACAAGCGGTAGCCCAGCGCGGTGGGGATACGGCCCGCCGAGGTGTGCGGGCTGGCAATCAAGCCCAGCTCTTCCAAGTCAGACATCACATTTCGGATGGTGGCGGGCGACAGCTCAATGCCGGTGGCGCGAGACAACGTGCGCGAGCCGACGGGTTGCCCGTCAGCGATATAGCGCTCTACCAGCGCTTTGAGCAATAACTTGGCGCGATCGTCTAGCATGGTCATCCTGTTGTCGGATTTTAGTGATGTAATTTGCCTATGAAATCTAAGTTTCGTCAGATTGCCTTGCTTGGGAAATACCACTTGAACTCGGGTTCAAGCGCTAACCCATCCTCCCGCAAAACCCTAGAGGAAATTGCGCAGTTTTTGCACACGCTGGGCTGTGAAGTCATCCTAGAGCATGACACAGCAGCTGGCTCCGGCCTCAGCGGCTACACCGTGATGGGCATTGAAGAAATTGGCACTTCGTGTGACTTGGCCATTGTGCTGGGTGGCGACGGCACCATGCTGGGCTATGCCCGCCAACTCGCATCGCACAAGGTGCCTTTGATTGGCATCAACCAAGGACGCTTGGGTTTCATCACAGACATTCCCTTAAACGAAGTGAAAAACACCCTCACAGCCATGCTGGCCGGGGAGTATGAAGAAGATCACCGCGCCTTGATGCGCGCCAAAGTCTGGCGCGACGGGCATTGTGTGTTCAATGCCTTGGCATTGAACGATGTGGTGGTCAACCGCGGTGCAACGTCAGGCATGCTGGAAGTGCGCGTGGCCATCGATGGCCGCTTTGTGGCGAATCAACGTGCTGACGGTTTGATCATTGCCACGCCCACAGGCTCCACGGCTTACTCGCTGTCTGTGGGTGGCCCCTTGTTGCACCCCTCTTTGCCGGCTTGGGTGCTGACCCCCATTGCGCCGCACACCCTTTCAAACCGTCCCATCGTGTTGGCGGATACAGGTGAGATCACGATTGACCTGGTGGCGGGGCGTGATGCCAGCGCCAACTTTGACATGCAGTCACTGGCTTCGTTGCTCATTGGTGACCGGATCACCGTCAAGCGCTCAAACTACCACGCCACCTTTTTGCACCCACGCGGCTGGAGCTATTACGACACCTTGCGTCAAAAGCTGCATTGGAACGAGGGCGTGGCATGAGTTTGCAGCACATCGTTTTGCGCGATTTTGTGATCGTGCGAGAACTGGACCTCGATTTGTCGAGCGGCTTTTCGGCGCTCACCGGCGAGACGGGTGCTGGCAAATCGATCTTGATAGACGCCCTCCAATTGGTGCTGGGCGCCCGAGCTGAAAGCAGCGTGGTGCGCGAAGGCGCGGCCCGTGCTGAAATTTGCGCCGAATTTGACACCACACCATACATATTGAAATGGTTGGACGAAGAAGGCTTTGCCGATATCGCCGCCGATGACCATCTGCTGCTCAGACGCACCATTGACGCCCAAGGCAAAAGCCGCGCGTGGATCAATGGCAGCCCCGCCACCGCCACCCAGCTGCGCGCCTTGGGCGACATGGTGTTAGACATTCACGGCCAACACGCTTGGCAAAGCCTGACCCGCCCCGAGGCGGTGCGCGGCTTGCTCGACGCCTATGCGGGCGTGACGCTGCAAGGTCTGACCCAAACATGGACGCAATGGCGTCAAGCCACCCAAGCCCTGCACGAAGCGCGCACCGCGCAAGCCACCCTGCAAGAAGAGCGAGAACGCTTGCTGTGGCAAGTTGCAGAAGTCGACAAGCTGAGTCCTGCCGAAGGCGAGTGGGACGAACTGAATAGCCAGCACACCCGCCTGTCCAACGCGCAAGCTTTGATGGATGCCGCGCAAGCCGCCATCCATGCGCTAGAAGACGACGACAACGGCGCGCTGCGCCTGCTCGCCAAAGCCCAAGACGCGCTACAAGACCAAACCGATGTCGAGCCCGAATTCACCGCGCTGGTGGATGTGCTGGCTTCTAGCCTCGCGCAAGCGGGCGATGTGGCGCACTCGCTCAATGCCTACCTTGGTCGCACAGAACTTGACCCTGCACGCCTACAAACGCTGGACGACCGCATGTCGCTGTGGATGTCTTTGGCACGTCGCTTCAAGCGCACGCCACAAGAGCTGCCAGCTTTGTACTTTGAGTGGAAAGCCCGTTTGACGCAACTCGATGCTGCGACTGACCTCAATGCGTTGGAAGCCACTGAAACCAAAGCTGCGGCGTTCTACCAAACCGAAGCCCGCAAAGTCTCTCAGGCTCGCACGCAAGCTGCGCCCATGCTGGCCAAAGCCATCACCCAAGCCATGCAAGGCTTAGGCATGCAAGGCGGACGCTTTGAGGTGCAGCTAGACAAAACCGAACAAGCCACGGCCAGCGGCCTAGAGAGCATTACCTTCTTGGTGGCGGGCCACCCCGGCAGCACACCGCGACCCGTGGGCAAGGTAGCGTCGGGCGGCGAGCTGTCGCGCATTGCCTTGGCCATTGCTGTGACCACCAGCGAGCTGGGCACGGCGCAAACCCTCATCTTTGACGAGGTCGACTCAGGCGTGGGCGGCGCTGTGGCCGAAACCGTGGGCCGCTTGATGAAGCAACTCGGCATTGACCGCCAAGTGCTCGCTGTGACGCACTTGCCGCAAGTCGCCGCGTGCGCCGACCACCACTTGGTGGTGTCTAAACACACCGATGAGCAAGGCACGTCGAGTCAAGTAAATGCACTGAGTGCCGATGCACGTGTGAACGAAATTGCGCGCATGCTGGGCGGCGAAAAGGTGTCAGACACCACCCTCGCCCACGCGCGCGAAATGCTCCAAAACTCTGCAAAGACTGGCACGAAATGAAACAAGAATTGGTGCTGATTACAGGCATGTCGGGCTCAGGCAAGTCCGTGGCCTTGAACGCGCTGGAAGACGCAGGCTACTACTGCGTGGACAACTTACCACCTGAATTGCTGCTGCCTTTTGTGCAATTGGAACAACAGCAAAGCATCAGCAAAGTGGCCATTGCGATGGATGTGCGCAGTGCCAGCTCCCTACCCTTGGTGCCTGCACAGTTGGCCCATTTGCGCACCATGGATGTGGATGTGCGGTTGCTATTTTTAGATGCCACCACCGAAATTTTGGTGCATCGTTTCTCAGAAACGCGCCGCCGCCACCCGTTGTCGCGCCAAGACGGACAAGACGTAATTCGCGACCAACAACGCGATTTGGTTGAAGCGATTGAGCTTGAACGCGAGCTGCTGTCTGAGTTGCGCGAAGAATCCCACATCATCGACACCAGCTTGTTGCGTAGCAGCAAGTTGCAGGGCTACATCAAGTCGCTCATCTCGGCGCCGGCCACCCAGCTGACCTTGATGTTTGAATCTTTCGCCTTCAAACGCGGCATTCCCGTGCACGCCGACTATGTGTTTGACGTACGCATGCTACCCAACCCGCACTACGAGCCCGCCTTGCGCCCACTGACCGGACGCGATGCGCCTGTGGCCGACTGGTTAGCCGAGCACGGTGCGGTAGAAAAAATGGCCAGTCAAATCACCGACTTCATGAACACCTGGCTGCCGGACCTCAACCAAGACCATCGCAGCTATGTGACAGTGGCCATTGGTTGCACAGGTGGCCAACACCGCTCGGTGTATTTGGTGGAGTTGCTCTCGAAGCGCTTTGCACAAGAGTGGGTCACGCTCAAGCGTCACCGCGAGCTAGACGTCGCACCTTAAGCCATTAACAATTTACGAATGGGCGCTGGCAATCCCAAAGTGGGCCAATCAGCTTGCGCCACCCACTGCCCTTCACCTATCGCAGCGCCTGGCTTCAAAGAAGTAGGCAATTTCAGCTCTACCGGATGCAAGTGCAAATCTTTGTGCGTCAGCACATGCTTGAACACACCGCCCTCTTGTAATTGAGAGTGGTACTTAGCAGGCAAAGCTGCCAGCATGGCATCAAAACTTTCAAACACAGGCAAGCAATACAAACCCGCCCACACACCGGTTTGAGGACGCTGCATCAGCCACACATCGCCGCTGCGCGTGATGGCGTGCAACAGCCACAGCTGCTCAGAAGTGCGTTTGAGTTTGCGTGTTTTCACCGGATAATTTTCGGGCTTCCCCTCGGTCTTTGCCACACAAGCATCCGCCACTGGGCATTGCGCGCATTGCGGTTTTTTGGGCGTGCACACGGTGGCACCCAAATCCATCACGCCTTGGGTGTAACGCGGCATGGCATTCGTCACATCTCGCTGGGGCAGCATGGTCTGGGCAATGGCCCAAAGTTCTTTCTCTACCTTCGATGACGCCAAATCTCCCTTGAACCCCAAATAGCGTGTGAGCACGCGCTTGACGTTGCCATCCAAAATCGCAATCGACTCGCCAAAGCACAGCGAGGCCACGGCAGCAGCGGTGGATCGGCCAATGCCAGGCAAGGTTTGCAAGGCAGCAGAGCTGTGCGGAAACACGCCTCTGTGCAAAGCCACCACATCTTGCGCTGCGCGGTGCATGTTGCGGGCTCGGCTGTAGTAGCCCAAACCACTCCACAGACCCAGCACTTCGTCTTGATGCGCAGCAGCCAAATCAGCCACGGTGGGGAAACGCGCCATGAAACGCGCAAAGTACTCGCGCACCGTGACCACTTGTGTTTGCTGCAACATGATTTCAGACAGCCACACGGCATAAGGGTCTTGCGTGTTTTGCCACGGCAGATCATGACGGCCGTGCTTTTTTTGCCAGGCCACGACGGTGTCGCCAAAGCTCTTTTTCGCTGTCATGGTTTTTGACATGTGGGGCAAAAGTAGGTCGAACGCTGACCTTGCTGAATGCGACGAATGGTCGTGCCACACATGCGGCAAGGCTCGCCCGCGCGGTCATACACGTGGGCTTCGAGTTGAAAGTAGCCGTTCTTGCCATCGGCAGCAGAAAAATCGCGCAAAGTGCTGCCTCCTTTTTTCACTGCACGGGTCAGCACATCAATCACGGCCAAGCGCAGCTTTTCAGCGCGGGGTCGGCTGATGTTCGCTGCACGCGTGGTGGGTCGAATGCCCGCCAAAAACAAGGCTTCAGAGGCATAAATATTGCCCACGCCCACCACCAGCTCGCCGCCCAGCAGAACTTGCTTGATGGCAGTTTTGCGTTTGCGCAAACCTTGGTGAAAAGCGTCCAGCGCGAAGCCACCGTTCAAAGGCTCCACGCCTAAATGACCCAGCAACTTAACCGCCTCGGCGCTTTGCTCGCTGGGCGCAAATACCACTGCACCAAAGCGGCGTGGGTCGTTGAGGCGCAACAGGCCCTGGGTGGTGTCTAAATCGAAATGGTCATGGGCTTGTGGGGCACTGCGGTCATTGCCAAACAACAAGCTGCCCGACATGCCCAAGTGCCACAACAACAAGCCATCGTCCAAATCGACCAGTAAATACTTGCCACGTCTACGCACGCCCAACACCTGACGGCCAATCAATGCATCTGGCTCGTAGCCCAACGCCCAGCGCAGGGGCTTGCCCAAACGCACCCCCGTCACGCGTGCGCCAGCAATGCGGTCGGCAAAGCTCAGACGGGTCACTTCAACTTCGGGTAATTCAGGCATGTATGGGCAAGGAAAATGAGTCAGCGATTATGATGCGAACATGAAATTCCCCTTGTCTGCTGCACGTCTTTGGGCCTTGCGCCTTGCGCTCATCACGGCCGCATCTTGCGCCCTACCCCCCTCGGCTAGCGCACAAGCCAGCGACACCGACAAGGTAGAAAACTCAAGCATGAGCGGCGAGTTGCTTTACGAGATTTTGCTGGGCGAGATGAATCTGCGCCAAGGCGAGCCTGCTGCTGGGTTTTCGCTCTTGCTCGATGCCGCCCGCAAATCCAACGATGTGGTGCTGTATGACCGCGCGGTAGAAATTGCTCTGCAAGCCCGCTCAGGTGACGGCGCGTTGATGGCCGCACGTGCATGGTCGCAAGCCTGGCCGCAAGACCGCAAAGCCAACAGCCAAGTGCTGCAAATTTTGCTGGCCCTCAACCAAGTGGCCGAGAGCTTGGAGCCACTCAAAAAAGAAATCGCCCTCGCGCCAGACATTGAACGCGACACTGCCATCAACCTCATTCCCCGCCACTACGCACGCGTGACCGATAAGAAACGGGCCACCACCGTGGTGCAGCAAGCGCTTGAACCTTACCTAACAAAGAACAACACCACCGGCGCTATTGCTTGGACCAGCTTAGGCCGCATGCGATTAGCCAGCGATGACATAGCCGGCGCACTTGAAGCCTCAAAGAAAGCCCAAGCTGCCGATAACAAGGCGCAAGGCCCAGTGTTACTGGCCATGGAGCTGATGGGCAAAAAAGTGTCAGCGGCTGAGGCCTTGGTGCAACAAGGCCTGCGCAAACAAGACAGCACAGAAATGGCCATGAGTTATGTGCGCGTGCTCATTGAACTAGAGCGCTACCCAGAAGCCACCGAACAACTGCAGGCCATCACACGCAAAGACCCCAAGCTGGCCGATGCATGGTTGGTGCTGGGCTCGCTGCAATTTGAGCAAGGCCAAGACAAAGAGGCCGAAGCCTCGCTGTCCCGATACGTTGTCCTAGCCAACGCAACGCCAACCGACACCAGCACACGTGGCCTAAACCAAGCACAAACACGTCGCGCAGCCCTGCTGGCTCGCCAAGGCAAGATGGGCCAAGCCCGTGAACTGATTCACCAAATTCCCGCCAGCAATGCCGAAGAGCAACGCAGCCGCGTGCTGGCCGAAGTGCAACTCTTGCGCGAGCACCGCCAATGGCAAGCCGCTTTTGATTTGCTGGCGGCAAACAACGGCGACAACACCGACCTGATTTACGAGCAAGCCATGTTGGCCGAAAAGCTTAACCAACTCGACGAGATGGAAAAGCTGTTGCGCAAAGTCATCGCGCAAAACCCTAGCTACTACAACGCATACAACGCCTTGGGTTTCTCGCTGGCAGACCGCAACATGCGTTTGCCAGAAGCCAAGCAACTCATCGTCAAAGCTTTGACGTTTGCACCCGACGACCCGTTCATCACCGACAGCTTGGGTTGGGTAGAGTTTCGTTTGGGCAACTTAGGCTCAGCGCTCAGCTATTTGCAAAAGGCCTACAAAGACCGCGCTGATGCAGAGATTGCCGCCCACCTAGGCGAAGTGCTGTGGAAGATGAAGCGCCCAGATGAAGCCATCAAAATTTGGCGTGAAGGCCTAGACACCGCCCCTAACAACGAGACCTTGCAAGAAACTTTGCAACGCCTCAAGCCTGCGCTGTAACCGATGCGCGTTTGGTGGCTTGCACTGCTGATGGGCGCCATACTGGCTGGCTGTGCCACGCCTAGCGGCACGGGTAAACCTTTGAGCGCTGCGCAACCAAACAGCCCAGAATGGCAAGGCCGCATCAGCGTAAACGTACAAGGCGACAACCCAACGTCGATGAGCGCTAGCTTTTTGCTGCGTGGCGACGCCAAACATGGCGAGCTTGATTTGTACTCCCCCCTGGGCACCACCCTTGGTGCTTTGCAATGGACGCCGCAGTGGGTGCAACTCAGCGACGGTGGCAAGCACCAACACTTCAAATCGCTGTCCGAGCTGACCGAAAAAGCTACGGGCGCAGCACTGCCCGTGGATGCGATCTTTGGCTGGCTGCAAGGTCGCGATGTGCAAGCCTCCGGCTGGCTAGCTGATTTGTCAGCCGTGTCTCAAGGCCTGCTCACAGCACGCCGCACAGCACCGGCCCCCGAAGTGACATTGCGCATCAAACTCGACCAGTAAACCATGCGTTCGCTACACAACGTCTTAGCCCCTGCCAAGCTCAACCTGTTTTTGCACATCACAGGCAGGCGCGACGATGGCTACCACTTGCTGCAATCGGTCTTCATGCTGATTGACTGGTGCGACACCTTGCACTTTGATTTGCGCGACGACGGCGTGATTGAGCGCGAAGACCTCACTATTGCCCTGCCTGCCGATGACTTGGTCATGCGAGCGGCGCAGTCGCTAAAACGCGCCAGCGGCACGCACCTAGGTGCGCACATGGCCATTGAAAAACACATCCCCGCACAAGCCGGCATGGGCGGCGGCTCCTCAGATGCCGCCACCACCTTGCTAGCCCTTAACCGCTTGTGGGGCCTGAACTGGCCGCTGTCTAAACTCATGCCTCTGGGCTTGGCTTTGGGCGCGGATGTGCCGTTTTTTCTGGGTGGCCACAACGCTTGGATCGAAGGCATTGGCGAAAAAATCACGCCTGTTGATTTGCCCGCGGCACGCTTTGCCGTGATCAAACCCAATGCGGGGTTGGAGACTGCGAAAATTTTTCGTTCTCCAGAGCTGCAACGCGCCACAGAAACTGCTACAATGCCGGTCTTCGCTGTTAATCATTACGGTTTTGGTCGTAACGATTTGCAGCCAGTCGCTCAGGCGCTGTGCCCAGAGATTACCGAAGCCCTTCAGTGGCTAGGCTCTTTAGGATTAAGCCCACGCATGACCGGTTCTGGCAGCGCAGTGTTTGCCAAGTTACCAGATGGTGTGCTGATTGACTCAGCCCCACACAACTGGCAAATGCGAACATGCAGCAATATGGCAGTTCATCCACAAGCGGGGTGGGCAGCCAGTGAAAGTTAACGGTGAACAGCTGCAAAGCTGTTGACCTGTGTAGGGGAGTCGCCAAGTTGGTTAAGGCACTGGATTTTGATTCCAGCATGCGAAGGTTCGAGTCCTTCTTCCCCTGCCAAATGTTTCAAAGCACAAAGTGCTTAATTTCAAAAGCACATCAGTGCTTGGTTTGCAAGTGACGACTCATGCGTCATTGGTCTTGAAGCGAAAGTCATACGTCATCATGTCGAACCACACCCCCGACTTCATGGTCTTTACCGGCAACGCCAATCCAACCTTGGCTGCCGAAATTGCAACCCACCTCGGCATCGAAGTTGGTGCAGCACATGTGGGCCGCTTCTCTGACGGCGAAGTCACCGTCGAAATCAACCAAAACGTGCGTGCCCGCGATGTGTTCGTGGTGCAAAGCACTTGCGCCCCCACCAACGAGAGCTTGATGGAACTGCTGATCATGGTGGACGCCTTAAAGCGCGCCTCAGCAGAACGCATCAGCGCGGTCATTCCTTACTTCGGCTACGCCCGTCAAGACCGTCGCCCACGTTCAAGCCGTGTGCCAATCTCCGCCAAGCTGGTGGCCGATTTGCTGCAAACCGCAGGCGTGGCTCGCGTGTTGACCATGGACTTGCACGCTGACCAAATTCAAGGCTTCTTCGACATTCCAGTCGACAACATTTACGCGTCTCCCGTGTTGTTGGGCGACTTGCGCACCAAGAACTACGAAGACCTGATCGTGGTATCCCCCGATGTGGGTGGCGTAGTGCGTGCACGCGCTTTGGCCAAGCAGCTTGGTTGCGATTTGGCCATCATCGACAAGCGCCGCCCCAAGGCCAACGTGTCTGAAGTGATGAACGTCATTGGCGACATCGAAGGCCGCAACTGCGTGATCATGGACGACATGATCGACACCGCAGGTACTTTGGTCAAAGCTGCTGAAGTTCTGAAAACTCGTGGTGCCAAGAAGGTTTACGCCTACTGCACACACCCCATCTTCTCCGGCCCTGCGATTGAACGCATTGCCAAAGGCGATGCCCTCGACGAAGTTGTGGTGACCAACACCATTCCTTTGAGCGAAGCCGGCCGCGCCTGCAAAAAGATTCGCCAACTCACCGTGGCTCCGTTGATCGCCGAGACGATTCAACGCATTGCCAGCGGCGAGTCGGTCATGAGTTTGTTCTCCGACCAAGACCAATTGTTCTAACAGAACAACGTCCAAGTCGTCGAACATCGACCCCGGGCTGCCTTTGTGCAGCCTATTTTTGAAACTGGAGCCACACTGGTCGCGGTGGGTTCTTACTGGAGTTAATTATGAAATTTGTCGCTTTTGAGCGCGCTAAGCAGGGAACGGGTGCGAGCCGCCGTCTGCGTATCACTGGCCGTACACCTGGCATCGT
>NZ_JAVKLM010000017.1:0-121931 GCF_031539105.1 Limnohabitans sp. | reverse complement strand
GCCCTTCCTGGGCACCAATATAAGTTAAATGAAAGCCACCTTCTCAGGTGGCTTTTGTTTTTTATGAATTTAAATCGGTAATGCGACAAGATCGTGACCGTCTGTCGCCACCACCTTGGCGCGGGTGAACTCACCCACCTTCAATACTTTGCTGAGTTTTTCAGGCGGCAACAACTTGACCACACCATCAATCTCAGGCGCATCCGCGTAGCTGCGACCCACGCCACCTTTGCGACCACCGGCTGGGGCGGAATCAACCAATACTTGAATGGTCGAACCAATGCGGCGCTTCAATTTGGCGATCGACACCTCTTCGGCCACGGCCATGAAGCGTGCTTGGCGTTCGTCACGCACTTCTTTTGGCAACATGCCCGGAATGTCGTTGGCAGCGGCACCGTCTACAGGGCTGTAGGCAAAGCAACCGGCGCGATCAATCTCAGCTTCACGCACGAAATTGAGCAAGTGCTCAAACTCTTCTTCGGTCTCGCCAGGGAAGCCCGCAATAAAGGTGCTGCGAATCACAATTTGCGGGCACAGCTCGCGCCAGCGGGCGATGCGCTCCAGGTTTTTCTCGCCGCTGGCTGGGCGCTTCATGCGCTTCAACACATCGGGGTGGCTGTGCTGGAACGGCACATCCAAATACGGCAGCACATGGCCCGTGGCCATCAACGGAAGGATGTCGTCCACGCTGGGGTATGGGTACACATAGTGCAAACGCACCCAAGCGCCATAGGTTTGGGCTAACTTGGCCAAGGCTTGCGCCAGCTCCAAGGTGCGCGTCTTGATGGGCTGACCGTCAAAGAAACCTGTGACGTACTTCACGTCCACACCGTAAGCTGATGTGTCTTGGCTGATAACCAACAGCTCTTTCACGCCGCCTTCAAACAAAGCGCGCGCTTCTTTGAGCACATCACCAATCGGGCGGCTCACCAAATCGCCACGCATGGACGGGATGATGCAAAACGTGCAACGGTGGTTGCAGCCTTCGCTGATTTTCAAATACGCATAGTGCTTGGGCGTGAGCTTGACGCCCGCCTCTCCAAAGCTGTTGGGCACCAAGTCGATGAAGGGGTCGTGTGGTTTGGGCAAATGCGCGTGTACGGCGTCCATCACCTCTTGCGTGGCGTGCGGGCCTGTCACGGCCAACACACTGGGGTGCATTTGCATCACCAGGTTTGAGCCACCCTCGGCTTGGCGTGCACCCAGACAACCTGTCACGATGACCTTGCCATTTTCGGCCAAGGCTTCGCCAATGGTGTCTAAGCTTTCTTTGACGGCGTCATCAATGAAGCCGCAGGTGTTGACGATGACCAAGTCAGCGCCAGCGAAAGTTTTAGAGGTTTGATAGCCCTCGGCGCTGAGTTGCGTCAAGATCAATTCAGAGTCGGTCAAAGCCTTGGGACAGCCCAAGCTCACGAAACCAACTTTAGGTGCGTTCATTACTTCAGTCATTTACGGTTCAGTCCCATCACATCCATCATGTGTTCTGTTTGTTTTTGCAATTGCTCGGCATAGCCGCTCATCAGTGTGGGCACGAGGGGCAGTTGCGGCACGTTGTCCATGAACGTTTGCACGTTCTTCTCGAGGTAAGAGCCCATGAAGCCTTGCATCGAATGCCCATAAAAGCGAATGATGTTAGCCAAGACCTGTTCGGTCAAGATGGGTGAGCCTTCCGACTCGTGCTCCAAGATGATTTGCAACAAAATGCTACGCGTCAGGTCTTCACCCGATTTGGCATCGACCACCCGATAGGGCGTGTTTTGCATCACCAGTTGTTTGATGTCCGCCAAGGCCACATAGCTGGATGACGCGGTGTCATACAAGCGGCGATTGGGGTACTTCTTGATCACGCGGACTGGCGTGTCATCTGAAGCGGTTGATTTTTTGCTGCTCATCGAAGTCAGCTCCCGTTGAAAGAGAAAAGCCCAGTACTGTTCAAACAGTGCCGGGCTTGACGGGGAACAATATGGTAGGCGCGATTGGAATCGAACCAACGACCCCCACCATGTCAAGGTGGTGCTCTAACCAACTGAGCTACGCGCCTACATTGTTCGAAGCTGAAAGTATAGCAGACTTCAACGGCGTTTTGCCGTGCGAACCCCACGCACTTCTTTGACCAAGCCCAAAACTTTTTGTAAGCGCCGCGAATCGCCGACCTCTACGGTGAAGGTCATCCACGCCAAGTCTTTCACAGACTGGGTTTGCACGCCAATGACGTTCATCTTTTCTTTGGCAAACACTTCCGAAATATCGCGCAACAAGCCCTGACGATCCAAGGCCTCAATGTTCACATCCACCGGATACACCAAGGCTTGCGCCGAAGCAGACTGTCCCCAATCCACCTCAATCACGCGGTCCACACTTCGGATGGCCATTTGGCGGAAGTTGCCGCAATCGGCACGGTGAATGCTCACGCCTTTGCCGCGTGTCACGAAACCCCTAATCTCATCAGGCGGAGCAGGCTTGCAACATTTGCTGAGTTGCGTGAGCAATGAATCAATGCCCACCACCAACACACCACTCTTAGCGGCTTTACCAACGGGCCTTGCTTTTTTCAGACGCACATAGTCGTCTGCATCCAACACGGTGGCTGGCGGATTCAACAGAGTTTCGATGTTGCGCAAAGAGAATTCGTCTTTACCCACCAACTCAAACAGGGCCTCGGCAGATTTAAAGCCTAGCTGCGACGCCAAGTCATCCAGCTTCATCGCTGTTTTACCTTCGCGCTGCAACAGCTTTTCCACTGCCTCGCGACCCTTGGCCGCTGTTTCTTGCATGGCCTGCGCGTTGAACCATGCACGCACTTTCGATCGCGCACGCGAGCTGACCAAATAGCCCAACTCGACATTGAGCCAATCTCGCGAGGGGCCGCCTTCCTTGATGGCGGTCACTTCCACCGTCTGCCCGTTTTTCAGCTGCGTGTTGAGTGGCACCATGGCCCCGTCCACACGTGCGCCACGGCAACGATGGCCGAGGTTGGTGTGCAAGGTGTAGGCAAAGTCAATCGGCGTACCGCCTTGAGGCAACTCCACCACGGCAGCGTCTGGCGTCAATACATAAATGCGGTCACTCAATGCATCGGTGGTGGCTTGGCTTTGTGCACCAGCCGACAACTCCCGCTCCCACGCTAAGAGCTGACGCAGCACCGCAATCTTGGCGTCGTAATCGCCGGAGGCACTGACCCCGGCGTAGCCCTTGGTGCCCGCTTCTTTATAGGCCCAGTGTGCGGCCACACCGTGTTCGGCATGGTCGTGCATCTGTTGTGTGCGAATTTGAATTTCAATCGGACGGCTTTGTGCATCGCGCACCACCGTGTGCAACGATTGATAGCCGTTCGATTTAGGTTTGGCGATGTAGTCGTCAAATTCAGAGTCAATGGGCGAAAACTTGGTGTGCACCAGGCTCAGCGCTTCATAGCAATCTGGTACAGAAGGCACGACGACTCGCAAAGCACGCACGTCAAACACGCGTGAAAAGTCCAGCGACTTACCGCGCATTTTTTTCACAATGCTGTAGATGTGCTTAGGTCGTCCAGCCACTTGCGCCGAAATGCCTTGTGCTTTGAGCTCCGTCTCTAGGCCTTGACGCAGCGCCACCATGTAGTTTTCTCGCTCCACACGTTTTTCGTCAAGCAGCGTGGCAATTTCTCGGTAGGTCTCGGGCTCGAGGAAGCGAAAAGACAAGTCTTCCATCTCCCATTTGATTTGCCAAATACCCAAACGGTTGGCCAAAGGAGCAAACACATGCAATGACTCATAGGCCAAGCTATGCGGCACGGACTGTTTGCTGGCAGCAAAGTGGCGCAAGGTTTGCAAACGCGACGCCAAGCGCAGCAGGACTACGCGCAGATCGCGCGAAAACGCCAACAGCATCTTGCGTACGTTCTCGGTTTGTAGCGCGGCGATCTGAGACTCAGCAGCTACCGCACGCGCTTGGCGCTGCACGCGAATCAAACGCGTTGTTTCTAGCGCCAGTTCGGCATAACTCGTGCCAAAAGCTTTGGCAATCACCTCCTCTGGCTTTTGCAAATGCTCAGCGGCGTAGACCAAATAACACGCTGCTTGCATGGCTTCAGAGCCGCCAATTTGAGACAGGATGGCGGTGACCGCGTCAGCATGCGCCAACGTATCTTCGCCCGTGTCCAACACTGTGCCTATCAGTAAAGGCTGTGCAAACGCACGCGTTCGGGTCAACGCCTCTGGGTGCTCTGGCAAGTCTTGCAGCGAGGCGCTCAAGAGCGACGTGCGCTGCGTTTCTCCGTTATGTTTCATGTAAGCCGCTGAACCGCATAATGTCTGTAGGTTTCTCATCGTAATGCATGGAGTTTTGAAAATGTCTGAACACACACTCATCGGTAAAACAGCATTGGTCACGGGTTCAACCAGTGGCATTGGTCTGGGCATCGCTAAATCATTGGCACGCCAAGGTGCCAACATCATTCTCAATGGCTTTGGCGACGCTGAAGGCCCCAAGTCCGAAGTAGCCGCATTGGGCGTCAAAGTGAGCTACCACGGCGCAGACATGAGCAAAGTCGCTGACATTGAAGCGATGATGAAGTTTTCAGCCGACACCTTTGGCGGCGTCGACATTTTGGTGAACAACGCGGGCATTCAACACGTTGCCTCAGTCGAAGACTTTCCCGTCGAGCGCTGGGACACCATCATCGCCATCAACCTTAGCAGCGCTTTCCACACCTCGCGTTTGGCTCTGCCTTATATGCAAAAACAAAACTGGGGGCGCATCATCAACGTGGCTTCTGTTCACGGTTTGGTCGGCTCTGCACAAAAGTCAGCTTATGTGGCCGCCAAACATGGCATCGTCGGCTTGACCAAGGTCACAGCGCTAGAGAACGCCACCACAGGCGTGACCTGCAACGCCATTTGCCCGGGATGGGTGCTGACGCCACTGGTACAAAAGCAAGTCGACGCCAAAGCTGCGGCCCTCAACATCTCCAACGACGAGGCTATCAAGTTGCTGTTGGGTGAAAAAGAACCTTCTATGCAATTCACCACACCTGAAGAGTTAGGTGAACTCGCTGTGTTCTTCTGCTCCAAGGCTGGAAACAATGTGCGCGGTGTGGCGTGGAATATGGATGGCGGCTGGACCGCACAGTAAAAATGCTCGTGAAGATTTGGCTTATTTATAAGCACTTAAATATTAAAATTAAATATTTTTCTACTTATAATTAAAACATCAAAGCCAAATCTCACTTACCTTCGAGGTATGACACAAATCTACCCAAAAGTAACTCACAAGTTCGCAGATCGATTTCGCACCGCTCTCAAAGACGCTGGGGTACGAGTCTCTGCAACCGTCATTGCAAACGAGTTCAACTTGCGATACTGGGGAGAGGGAATCTCCTCACACGCTGCTCGCAATTGGCTCATGGGTGTGTCAATCCCAAAACAAGACAAACTCCTTGTCTTGTCAAAGTGGCTCAAGATTTCACCCGAGGGATTGTTGTTTGGTACACCGCCGCCTCGTCCCGCAGATGAAGCCTTGAAAGACGAGCGCATCAACCTGGTCGACCAACAGTTGATTTCTCGCTACTTCGCTTTGCAGCCAGAACACCGCCGCGTGGTGCGTGAAGTCGTAGAAGGTTTGGCGGCCTTAGATCCAAAGCCTTCCAGCCATCAATAGATCAACGCTACAGCGCGAGCTTCCATACTTAGGCCCTGCCCCACAGGGCCTATTTTTTCGGCTGTCTTGGCCTTCACATTTACGCGCGACACATCGATATCCAATGCCTGCGCAATGCGCTGGCACATCGCTGGCATGTGCGCAGCCAGCTTAGGCGCTTGCGCGATCACGGTGCTATCGATGTTGCCAATCTCAAAACCAGCGGCACGAACCATCTGAGCTGTCTTTTGCAGCAACACCCACGAGTCAGCACCTTTGTAGGCTGTATCGGTGTCCGAAAAATGTCGCCCGATATCACCCAGTGCCGCAGCCCCCAGCAACGCATCTGTAATCGCGTGCAACAGTACATCAGCATCGGAGTGTCCTAGCAAACCATGTGTGTGCGCGATGTGCACACCGCCCAATATGAGCGGGCGGCCTTCCACCAAAGCATGGACATCCCAGCCTTCACCAATTCGAAATGTAGGTACGGTCATCGTGAGGTCTTTCAATCGATCAATGCGTCAGTGACGCGAATTCAAAATAGCGGCGGCCAAAGCAAAATCTTCGGGATAAGTCACCTTGAAGTTTTGCGCATTGCCGGGCACAAGCAGTGGGCTCAGACCGATCACCTCAATGGCACTGGCTTCATCCGTCACCGCTGCATCTGCGTGTTCTAAGGCTTTGAGCAACACGCCTATGCGAAACATTTGCGGCGTCTGGGCCAACCACTTATCCTCACGGTCCACCGTTTGAGCCACGCGGCCATTGACCTCAGCCTTCAAGGTGTCAGCCAATCTGTGGGCCAGCAAACCACCGACCGCGTCGTCTTGGCAGGCGTCGATCAAGGCATTGATCTGTTCAGGCGTCACCAAGCAACGTGCGGCGTCATGCACAAGCACCCAATCGTTGTCGTGTGCGCCCTGCTTGGCCAGTTCACGCAAACCAGCCAGCACGCTCTCTGCGCGTGTCGCGCCACCCGTGCGAGAGCTTGCAAACAAAGGCTGCGGGTACGCAGCCAACACACCATCCATGTGCACATCTTCGGGAGCCAACACCAACACGCCCTTCGTGATGCGTGGCACGCCTGCAAAGGCTTTGAGCGTGTGCACCACCATGGGTAAGCTCAAAATAGCCTCGTATTGCTTAGGTTTTGACGAGCCCGCACGGCTGCCAAAACCCGCACAAGGAATGACGGCAAAGAAACGAGTAGGGGTAGGTGTGTGTAAGGGCATTGAATAGGTTTGAGCCTCATTGACAAGAAAGCCCAGCCCCCATTCTAGAATTACCCCAATGCACCTGCCCTCATTGAGTCCCGGCAAACGATTTGCCATGCCCCGCCCTGTCGGTTCTGCGGACGCGTTGCTGCTCGCACAACTGGGCACGCGCGAAAAAGCCAAACAACAACGCGTCGCCATCATCACCGCCGATGCGGTGGATGCCCAGCGCCTGCAAGACGAAATGGCGTTCTTCGCCCCCGACTTGCGCTGCGTGCTATTCCCCGACTGGGAAACACTCCCCTACGACAGCTTCTCGCCCCACCAAGACCTCATCAGCGAACGCTTGGCCACACTGTGGCGCATCTCGCAAGGCGATGCCGATGTGGTGCTGATTCCAGCCACCACTGCTCTGTACCGCTTGGCTCCGCCTGCTTTCTTGGCGGGTTACACCTTCCATTTCAAAGTCAAACAGGCCCTAGACGAAGCCAAGCTCAAATCACAGCTCACGCTGGCGGGCTACACGCACGTCACGCAAGTGGTCAGCCCCGGCGAATATGCGGTGCGCGGCGGCTTGATTGACCTCTTCCCCATGGGCTCGCTGGTGCCCTACCGCGTCGATTTGTTTGACAACGAAATCGACTCCATCCGCACCTTCGACCCCGACAGCCAACGCAGCCTTTACCCCGTGCCCGAAGTGCGCTTACTGCCAGGCCGCGAGTTCCCCATGGACGACGCTGCGCGTGCGTTGTTTCGCAACCGTTGGCGCGAAATGCTCGATGGCGACCCGACCAAGAGCCGCATCTACAAAGACATTGGCAACGGCGTGGCCACCGCAGGTATTGAGTACTACCTGCCCTTGTTCTTCGAAGAAACAGCCACGGTGTTTGACTACTTGGGCACATCAGCCACCGTGGTGTTACACGGCGACTTAGAGCCCGTGTTCCAACGCTTTTGGCAAGACACCCAAGACCGCTTCCGGCTCGTACAGGGCGACCCAGAGCGCCCCGCATTGCCCCCCGCCAATTTATTTTTAAGCGCCGAGCAGTTTTACGCCACGGCCAACAGTTACGCCCAATTTGCGTTGCGCCCGCACGTCACCGACGTGATCGACAACGCGTTTGCCCAAACCCTGCCTGACCTCACCGTAGTGCGTGGTGCCGCAGACCCGCTGCAAAAGCTGATTTCACACGCGGGAAAAACAGCCAACCGTTTGCTCATCTTGGCCGAGAGCGATGGCCGTCGCGAAAGCTTGCTCGACTTCTTGCGCTCGTCCAATGTCAGCCCGCCAGCGTTTGATTCGCTGGCCGAGTTCGAGGGCAGCGCCGAAAAAATCGGCATCGCCACTGCAGCATTGCAAGTGGGCTTTAGCTGGACCGAAGCTGGCTTAGACCTCATCACAGAGACCGAGTTGTTTGCCGTGGGTGCCACCACGCGTCGCCGCAAAAAACAAGAACAAGTGAGCGATGTCGAAGCGCTCATCAAAGACTTGTCCGAGCTCAACTTGGGCGACCCCGTAGTGCACAACGCCCACGGCATTGGCCGCTACCGTGGACTGATCAACATGGACTTGGGCGAGAAAAACGCCGACGGTACACCCGCGCTGCAAGAGTTCTTGCACCTCGAATACGCCGACAACGCCGTGCTCTATGTGCCGGTAAGCCAGCTGCATTTAATTGGTCGCTACACCGGCGTGAGCGCCGACGAAGCGCCGCTGCACAAACTCGGCTCAGCCCAGTGGGACAAAGCCAAACGACGCGCCGCCGAACAAGTGCGCGACGCCGCCGCCGAACTGCTGAACATCTACGCCCGCCGCGCCGCACGCCAAGGCCACCCTTTCCGCTACTCACCGCAAGACTACGAAACCTTTGCCAACGATTTTGGCTTTGAAGAAACCGCCGACCAACGCGCCGCTATCCATGCCGTCATGCAAGACATGATCAGCCCGCGCCCGATGGACCGCTTGGTGTGTGGCGACGTGGGCTTTGGCAAAACCGAGGTTGCCCTGCGTGCCGCCTTCGTGGCAGTGACCGGTGGCAAGCAAGTGGCGCTATTGGCCCCCACCACTTTGTTAGCCGAGCAGCACTACCAAACCTTGGTGGACCGCTTCAGCAAATGGCCCATCAAAATTGCCGAGATGAGCCGTTTCCGTTCGGCCAAAGAAATTACCGCTGCTGCCAAAGGATTGGCCGAGGGCCAAGTCGACATCGTGGTGGGTACGCACAAGCTGCTGAGTGAGTCGGTCAAGTTCAAAGACCTGGGTCTGCTCATCATCGACGAAGAGCACCGCTTTGGCGTGCGCCACAAAGAAGCCATGAAAGCCATGCGCGCCGAGGTGGATGTGCTCACGCTCACCGCCACGCCGATTCCTCGCACACTCGGCATGGCCCTCGAAGGCCTACGCGATTTGAGCGTCATTGCCACTGCACCCCAACGCCGCCTCGCCATCAAAACCTTTGTGCGCAACGAAGGCAATGGTGTGATTCGTGAAGCCGTCTTGCGCGAACTCAAACGTGGTGGCCAGTGCTATTTCTTGCACAACGATGTGGCCACGATTGAAAACCGCCGCGCACAGCTAGAAGAGCTGCTGCCCGAAGCCCGCATTGCCGTGGCGCACGGCCAAATGCCTGAGCGCGAACTCGAACGTGTCATGCGCGACTTTGTGGCCCAGCGCTACAACATCTTGTTGTGCTCGACCATCATCGAGACAGGCATTGACGTGCCCAGCGCCAACACCATCATCATGAGTCGCGCCGACAAGTTTGGTTTGGCTCAGTTGCACCAGCTGCGCGGTCGCGTGGGCCGCAGCCACCACCAAGCCTATGCTTACCTCATGGTGCCCGACACACAGGGTCTGACCAAGCAAGCTTCGCAGCGGTTGGATGCGATTCAGCAAATGGAAGAACTCGGATCAGGCTTCTACCTTGCCATGCACGACCTTGAAATTCGTGGCGCTGGCGAAGTACTGGGCGAAAACCAAAGCGGCAACATGCTGGAAGTTGGCTTTCAGCTCTACAACGAAATGCTGTCTGAAGCCGTGCGCGCTTTAAAGAACGGCGAAGAGCCAGACTTGCTCAGCCCCCTGAGCGCCACCACCGAAATTAACCTGCACGCCCCCGCCCTGCTGCCTGACGACTACTGCGGCGATGTGCACCTGCGCTTGTCTTTCTACAAAAAATTAGCCACGGCTAAAACGGGCGACCAAATTGATGCACTGCTGGAAGAAATTGTGGACCGCTTTGGCAAACTGCCCGCGCAAGCCCAAACCCTCATCGATGTGCATCGCCTGCGTGTGCAAGCCCGCAGCTATGGTGTCACCAAGGTTGATGCTGCACCGGGTGTGACCCACATCAGCTTCAAACCGAACCCGCCGTTTGACGCCATGCGCATCATCGAGCTGGTGCAAAAAAACAAGCACATCAAGCTAGCCGGTAATGACCGTCTGCGTATCGAGCGTGAGCTACCTGAACCCAAAGCCCGTGCGCAAATGGTGCGCGATGTGTTGCGCTCGTTGGGCATACCCACTGCGCCCATCGCCAAAGCGGCTGAGGCTCAGTCGTGAAACACTCAGGCGCAACCTAACCAGAAAATTGACTAACGAAACAATAATAAAACTTAGACGATACAATAAATAACCAAAAAAGACGTCGCCAAGATACAAATGCTAGACCTACACGATGCAATCATCCTCGCCTGCGCCAACCAAGGCGGTGCGTTGGCTAGCCTTGCCACCGAGCAAACTGGCTTGTCGCGGGTCGCCGTTTCTAGGCGACTAAAAAAACTAGCTGATGCAGGTTACTTGCAACGCCACGGCACAGGCACACGACAAACCTACAGCCAAGGCAACAGCCGCTTTTGGCTAGGCGTCTTGCAACGCATTGACATCCTGAACCAAGGCGGAGAAATGGCCGTGTGGGAGCGCCATGTCGCCCCCCTCATTTCAGACCAAAAAACTAACGTCAAAAGCCTTGCCAACACCGCATTCACCGAAATGCTAAACAACGCCCTGGACCATTCGCAAGCTCAGCAAGTCGCCATGGGTGTACATGTGCATGATGGCCATTTGCAAATGGTCGTGGCCGATGATGGCGTAGGTATCTTTGGCAAGATCACAGAATCAGCGCATTTGTTTGACCCACGTCTCGCCATTCTCGAACTGGCCAAAGGTAAATTCACCACAGCTCCTGAAGGCCACTCGGGCATGGGTATTTTTGTGTCGTCACGCATGATGGATGGTTTTGCCATTGAGTCTTGCGGCTTGCACTTTGACCCTCACGAAACCCATCAACCATTGCCCGCCTTTGACTGGATGGATGCAGCTGCTTGCCTGAAGCCCTTAGAGGCACGCACTGTACTGCGCATGGACATCGGGCTCAACAGCACACGCACACCAAACGACGTGTATTTGAAATACTTTGAGCCCAACGAAGTGGGCTCAGAAGCGTTTCACACCACCGAAATTCCAGTGCGCTTAGCCCAGCTGAGCAGTGAGCTGGTATCACGCTCACAGGCAAAATGGGTCATGGAACGTGCCACCCAATTCAAAACCGTCATCCTTGACTTTGAAGGCGTGGTCCACGTTGGTCAAGCCTTTGTAGACGAGGTGTTTCGCGTATTTGCAGTAGCCCACCCACACATCCAACTCAAGACCACGGGGATGACACCCGAGGTTTCGCAGTTGGTAAGTTTGTTTGGCAAGCGTTAAAAAAATAAACTTCCTTCTTCTCTCATGTCAGCTGCCCATCAATTCGCCCCCGGCCTTGCCATCCAAGGCTTCACCGCTCCCCTGAAACTCCAAGACTTCAAACTCATCGCGTTTGACATGGACTCGACGCTCATCAACATTGAGTGCATTGACGAGATCGCCGATGCTGCAGGCCGCAAAGCCGAAGTGGCAGCCATCACCGAGGCAGCGATGCGCGGTGAGATTACTGATTTCAAAGACAGCTTGCGCCGCCGCGTGGCCCTGCTCAAAGGCGTGCCTGAAGCCGCTTTGTACGAGGTGTTTGAACAGCGCCTGCGCTTGAACCCTGGCGCCAAAACACTGGTGGACACCTGCAAAGCCCACGGCATGAAAGTGTTGCTGGTCAGCGGTGGCTTTACCTTCTTTGCCGACCGCGTGTGCGAAATGTTGAACATCGACTACGCCCGCAGCAATGTGCTGGCGATTGACAACGGCCACCTCACGGGTGATGTGGTCACGCAAGACTGGGGCGACATTTGTGACGGCGCAGAAAAGCGCAAGATGCTGCTGCACATCTGTGCACAAATGGGCATCAGCCCCAAACAGGCCATCGCGATGGGCGATGGCGCGAACGATTTGCTGATGATGGGCGAAGCGGGCTTGTCGGTGGCGTACCACGCCAAACCCAAGGTGCGCGAGCAAGCGATGGTGGCGATCAACGAAGGCGGCTTGGACCGCTTGCTTGAAGTGGTGAAAGCGTAACGCCCAAGCCAAACGAGAGAAGCAATGGTGTCGCCTACTGCATGCCGCGATGCGACATGTCGCAGGCAACTGACTTAGCGCAGCGCGTTGTAAATCGTTTGCGCCAACTCTTCCGAAATACCTTCCACGGTACACAGGTCTGCCACGCTGGCATCGCCCACGCCGCGCGCACCGCCAAAGCGCTGCAGCAACTTGGCGCGTTTCTTAGGCCCCACACCCGGAATTTCTTCGAGCTTGCTGCCACCCACGCGCACTTTGGCGCGTGCGGCTCGCATGCCGGTGATGGCAAAGCGGTGGGCCTCGTCGCGAATTTGCGCGACCAACATCAATGCGGCGGAGTCACGTCCCAGGTAGACCTTCGCGCGCCCATCGGCAAACACCAGCTCTTCGAGGCCCACTTTACGGCCTTCGCCTTTTTCCACGCCCACGATGCGTGAGAGGTCGAGCCCAAGTGACTCAAACACCTCACGCGCCATGCTCACCTGCCCTTTGCCGCCGTCGATCAGCACGAGGTCGGGCAGCTTGCCCTCGCCCGCGCGCACGGCCTCGGCCAGCTTGCTGTAGCGACGCACCAGCACTTGGCGCATGGCCGCGTAGTCATCGCCGCCCGTGATGCCTTCGATGTTGTAACGGCGGTATTCCGCGCTTTGCATTTTGTGATGATGAAACACCACGCACGACGCCTGCGTGGACTCGCCCGAGGTGTGCGAAATGTCAAAGCACTCCACGCGGAACTGTTCTAAATCTTCAGGCGCCAAATCGAGTGCATCGACCAAAGCACGCGTGCGTGCTTGTTGCGAGCCTTCTTCGGCCAACAAACGGGCCAGTTGAATGTCGGCGTTTTGTTGCGCCATTTCTAACCACACACGTCTTTGCTCGCGCGGGTTATGCACGGCAGTGATCTTCACACCGGTTTGATCAATCAGAGCTTGTAAAAGTTCTTTGTCCACCGCGTGGCTGGTGATCAGCGCGGGCGGCACAGGCACATCTAAGTAGTGCTGGCTCAAAAACGCTTCCAGCACTTCGGCCGGCTCAGCATCGTCCACATGCACAGGAAAATAAGGTCGGTCGCCCAAATGTCGACCAGCGCGCACCATGGCCAAGTTGACGCAGGCTTTGCCGCCCTGCACTTTGACGGCGAGGATGTCCACATCTTGGTCTCCCACCGTGTCCACCGCTTGCTGGTGCAGCACTTTGGAGAGTGCGCTCATTTGGTTGCGCAACTCGGCGGCTTGTTCAAACTCCAGCTTCTCAGCGTACGCCATCATGCGCGCTTCGACGTTGGACATGACCTCTTGCGTTTCGCCGCGCAGCAACCGCATGGCGCTGTCCACATCTCGCTGGTAATCAGGCACAGATATGAGGCCCACACACGGCCCCGAGCAACGCTTGATTTGATACAACAAACACGGGCGCGTGCGGTTGTTGAACACCGTGTCTTCACAGGTGCGCAAGCGAAATACTTTTTGCAACAGCTGAATGGCTTCTCGCACGGCCCACACGCTAGGGTAAGGGCCAAAATAGTCGTGGCGTTTGTCCACAGCGCCTCGGTAGTACACAACGCGGGGCACTTGTTGCGGGTTCACGCTCAGGTGATGGGTCGTGCTGGGGCTCGCCAAGGGAAGGGGCGATGCAGCCTGCTGTGCAGCAGCATTGATCTTCACTGGCACGCCACGCGTCATTTTCAAATACGGGTAACTCTTGTCATCGCGAAACAAGATGTTGTACTTGGGCTTGAGCGTTTTGATGAGGTTGTTCTCAAGCAGCAGCGCCTCGGCCTCTGAACGCACCACCGTGGTTTCCATGCGCACAATCTTGGTCACCATGTGGCCAATGCGCGAGCCGCCGTGGTCTTTTTGGAAATAGCTAGACACCCGCTTCTTCAAGCTGTTGGCCTTGCCCACGTACAGCACCTGCTCTTGCGCATCAAAGTAGCGGTAAACGCCGGGTAACGCGGGCAAGCTGGCGACCAGCTCTAACAGCTCGGGCGGATGGCGCGGCGCAGCGTTTTCGGGTGTGGCGTCTGAAGAAATTTTGGACATGTCTGTATTGTGGACAATCTGTAGCGTGAACTTCAGCACATCTGCATTAACCCCTGTCACGCCAGCCTTGAGCTTGGATGTTTTTTGTCGCGTCATCGACAACCACGGCGACCTAGGCGTGTGTTGGCGCCTCTGCGCCGACCTCGCACAACGCGGCCACACCGTGCGTCTGTGGGTGGACGATGCATCGGCCTTGGCATGGATGGCTCCGCAAGGCTGCGCAGGCGTCACCGTACATGCCTGGCCTAACGAAACATCCCTCCAAGCCTTAACTCAAGACATCACCTTCAAAGTGGGCGACGTGGTAATCGAAGCCTTCGGCTGCGAACTGCCAGAAACGTTTCAAGCATTGATGGTGCAAGGCACACCGCCCGTGTGGATCAACCTCGAATACCTGAGCGCCGAGGGCTATGTTGCCCGCTCGCATGGCTTGGCCTCGCCCGTGATGAGCGGGCCTGCACGCGGTGCCACCAAATGGTTTTTCTTTCCGGGCTTCACGCCCGACACGGGCGGCTTGCTGCGCGAGCCTGATTTACCTGCACGACAAGCGGCGTTTCAACGCCAAGCATGGCTGAGCGCTTTGCCACTCGACAAACCTATCGAAGCGAACGAACGCCTCATCAGCTTGTTTTGTTACGAGCCCATTGCCTTGCCAGATTTGCTGATGCAACTCAGCCAAACCGACGAGCGCACCCGTCTGCTAGTGACCCAAGGCCGCCCAAACAAGGCCGTAGCCGCCGCCGCTCAAGCCCTACACATGCCCAACAGCGGCTCTGGCCAGTTACACATCAGCCAACTCCCCTACTTCAGCCAAACTGAGTTTGACCACCTGTTGTGGGCCTGCGACTTCAACGTGGTGCGTGGTGAGGACTCGCTGGTGCGCGCCCTATGGGCGGGCAAGCCATTTGTCTGGCACATCTACCCGCAAGACGACTTGGCCCACCACGACAAGCTGCACGCCTTTGAAGCGGTGCTTGATATGCCTGCCGATTTAAGCCAATTTCATGCGATTTGGAACGGCTTAGAAACAGGCCCACTTCCTACGCTGTCCCGCGCCACGCTTGGGAATTGGCGTGATTGGAGCAGCCAAGCGCAGCAACGATTGCTTGCCCAAGCCGACCTCACCACCCAGTTGCTCAGATTCGTGGCCCAAAAACGCTAAAATAAGTGGCTTTGCGAACCCCGTCGCAGCTTGAGCTGCATGGGCCACAACCCTCTTAGAAAACCTCACACTATGAAAACCGCTCAAGAAATCCGCGTTGGCAACGTCATCATGCACGGCAAGGACCCTATGGTTGTCCTGCGCACCGAATACCAACGTGGCGGCCGTGGCTCATCCACCGTTCGCATGAAATTGAAAAGCTTGATCGCCAACTTCGGTACCGAAGTCGTGTTCAAGGCCGACGACAAGATGGACCAAGTCATCTTGGACAAGAAGGATTGCACTTACTCTTACTTTGCTGACCCCATGTACGTGTGCATGGACGCCGACTTCAACCAATACGAAGTCGAAGCCAGCAACATGGGCGACGCCCTGAACTACCTCGAAGACGGCATGGAACTCGAAGTGGTGTTCTACGACGAGAAAGCTATCTCTGTGGAATTGCCTACCAACGTCGTGCGCGAAATCACTTGGACTGAGCCAGCTGTTAAAGGCGACACATCAGGCAAAGTGTTGAAGCCTGCTAAATTAGCCACTGGCTTTGAAGTGTCTGTGCCCTTGTTTGTGGCACAAGGCGACAAGGTCGAAGTTGACACACGCACTGGCGAATACCGCAAGCGCGTCTAAGCTTTCACAAGCTTTAGAAATCAAGGCCTCTTCGGAGGCCTTTTTCATGGCCGCGTGAGTGGCGTTTCTGCCAGTACCATCCACACATGGATGGAATGCTAGACCCTCACGACCGACGCCTTGCCGAAGCTTGGGAAACCCTCAAAGCACACTACGACAACGGCGACTCACTCAAACCCGAATCGAACCGCTTGGCGTTTGCCGACCCCGAGTTTTTGCTGCGCCGCGAAACGCGCGGCTTGCGCATGCAAATGGAAATGCTTAAGCCCGATTTGGCCCAAATCGCACGCGGCATTGAACACACCGTGGTGGTGTTTGGCAGCGCGCGTTTTCGCAGCGAAGAAGAGTCGCACCGCGCCCTGATCCTCGCTCGCGCTGCGGGTAATGCACAGCAAATTGCCAAGGCCGAAGTTTTGGTGCGCAACGCGCGTTATTACGAACAGTCACGCGCACTAGCCCACACCATCACCAAATTCAGCGAGCACAAAACTGCCGATCAAAAACTCTTCATCTGCACGGGCGGTGGCCCCGGCATCATGGAAGCGGCCAACCGTGGCGCACAAGAAGCTGGCGGCATCAGCGTGGGCCTGAACATTGCCCTGCCTCATGAACAATCGCCCAACCCACACATCACGCCCGACCTGAGCTTCAAGTTCCACTATTTTGCGCTGCGCAAAATGCACTTCATGATGCGCGCCAAGGCCTTGGTGGCTTTTCCCGGCGGCTTTGGCACGCTGGACGAGTTGTTTGAAACCCTGACGTTGGTGCAATGCAAAAAAGCCAAGCCCGTGCCCATCGTGCTGTTTGGCAGTGACTACTGGCAGCGTTTGTTGCACCTCGATGTGCTGGTAGATGAAGGTGTCATCTCGAAAGAGGACTTGGACCTATTCACCTACGTCGACAGCGTGGACGACGCTTGGAACGTCATTCGTGCTTTTTATCAACTCTGAGCAAATACGCGCTGCGTGAGCCCAAGCCCACCACCGCCGACACACACCAAAACACCCCGCTGATGCCAATGACGGTGCCCGCCGCACCAAACACCATGGGCATCAGCACGCTTGAAGCGTTGATGCCCATCAAGCGCAAACCCAAAGCTTCGCCATGCCGATGTTCTGGCGTGATTTGGTGCAAGGTGCTCATGATCATGGGCTGAACACCGCCCAACGACAAGCCCACCAACACCGAGCAAGCGCCCATGAGCCAAGCTGTTTCGGTGAACGGGTAGACCGCAAGCATGAACGAGGTAATCAACATCGCACCCGTGACCACTTGCCACTCCTGCAAACGCGCGGCGATGAACGGCATCATCATGCGAATGAAGGCCGCGGCCAGTGCAAACACACCCAAGATAGAACCAATGGCCGAAGCACTCAACCCACGCTCGTGGCCCAAGATGGGAACCACAAAGGTGTGCACATCCCAGCAAGCAGACAAAAACCAATTGACCATCAACAAGCGGCGAAACATGGGCTCATTAAGCAAATCCCACGCACTGTTGCTTTCGTGACCTTCAGGCTTGACCACCTTCGGCAGTTCGTGAGCTTGGCGAATACACGCCCAAGCAATCACGGGTAACAAAGCCATGGCCGCAAAGGCCCACTGAAAACCTGCATGGTCAATCAACAAGCCCGCAGTGAACGGCCCAATAAAGTTTGAAACTGCAGGCGCAATCGACAACCAGCTGAAGGCTTGCTTCATCTGCGCCAAGCCCTGCGCCGCGCGCCCCACATGGCGTTGCAAGGCGATGATGGCAATGCCTGTGGCGCCCCCTGTCATCAAGCCACTGAAACACAACACAGGAAAAATGGGCCACACCGCAGCGGCGCCTGCACCGATGGCTCCCATGAGTACGCTCCACAACACGGGGCGCTTCAAGCCATGCAAGTCTGCATAGCGGCCCGCGGGCAATGCAAGGAACACTTGGGTCAAAGCAAACATCGCCAGCAAAAAACCCACCGCTGCTTCACTTTGGCCGCTACGCAAAGCCATCAAGGGTGCGGCCATGCGCATGCCCGCCATACAGGCGTGCAAGCACACTTGGCCTGCAATCAGCTTGGCGAGTTCACGCTTCAAACTTTGGCGTCCGTGTCATCCAAAGCGTCGTCAAACTTGGGTAGCAAGGCTTGCGCTTCGCCTTCGGGCAAAGCTTCGACATTCTTTAACGCACGGCGCATTTGACGGCTACGTGTGTCAGCACGGTCCAAGGTGTCAGCGGCTTTTTGCACTTGCTCGCGCACCTTCTCCACCCAGTCGCCATACCGTTCAAACTCGGTTTTGACAGCGCCCAACACCTTCCACACCTCAGAGGCTTGGTGCTCCAACGCCAACGTACGAAAGCCCATATGCAGACTGTTGAGCATGGCCAGCAAGGTGGTGGGGCCAGCCAGTGTGACGCGGTAGTCGCGCTGCAAGGTGTCCATCAAGCCGGGGCGGCGTAAGACCTCGGCATACAGGCCTTCGGTGGGTAAAAACAAAATGGCAAAGTCGGTGGTGTGCGGCGGCGCCAAGTAGCTTTCGGCAATGCTCTTGGCTTCGGTGCGGATACGTACTTCGAGGGCTTTGGCTGCAATTTCAGCGGCCACAACATCGGCACGGTCTTGTGCATCGAGCAAGCGCTCGTAGTCTTCGCGGGGGAACTTGGCATCAATCGGCAGCCACACGGGTTCGCCATCTGCGCCGCCTCGGCCGGGAAAGCGAATGGCAAAGTCCACGCGTTGGTTGCTGCGCGGCTTGGTTTCGACTTGCTTCGCGTATTGCTCAATCGTGAGCACTTGTTCGAGCAAGGCTTCGAGTTGCACCTCGCCAAACATACCGCGTGTTTTCACATTGGTCAGCACGCGCTGCAAGCTGCCCACACCATCGGCCAACTTTTGCATTTGACCTAGGCCGTTGTGTACTTGCTCTAAGCGCTCGGCCACTTGTTTGAAGCTCTCCGACAAACGTTTTTCCAAGGTGGTTTGCAGCTTCTCGTCCACCGTGCGGCGCATTTCGTCCAGCTTGTCGGCATTGCTTTTTTGCAGCTGCTGCAGCTGTTGGTTCAGCGTGTCACCAATGCTTTTTTGCATGAGCGTGAGTTGCTGCACTTGGCTTTGCTGGAATACCGCCAAGTTTTGCGTCAGCTCTTGACGGCCCCCGCGTGATGACTCGGTAATTTCGGTGCGCAGCTCACGCTCAATGCGCTCCAGCTTTTCGTGCATGCTTTGCAGACTCTGCTGCAAAGCTTGGGTAGCTGCTTCGTTGCTGCCGCTGGGTTTGCGTAGCAACACCACCAAAAGAGCGGCGTTGAAAACGCCAACACCGACAGCCACCCAAATTTCGATCATGCAGCCACCGAGTTCAAAGGTGTCACCGATTTGCCTTGCGTGAAGAAACTGATGAGGTTGTCTGCCGCCAAATTGGCCATCGCCAAACGTGTGGGAATAGATGAGCTGGCAATGTGCGGGGTCAGCACCACGTTGGGCACGGTCAACAAATCGGGATGCACTTTGGGTTCACCTTCAAACACATCCAAGCCTGCAGCTGCAATACGACGCTCGCGCAAAGCTGCAGCCAATGCCGCATCGTCCACGATGCCGCCACGTGCGATGTTGACCAGCGTAGCGGTGGGCTTCATCTGTGCCAACTCAGCCGCGCCAATGGTGTGGTGCGAGGCGGCGCTGTAAGGCAACACCAACATCACATGGTCAGCGGTTTTCAACAACTCTTCTTTGCTCACATACGAGGCTTTGCATTCGGCTTCAGACTCGGCGCTCAGGCGTGAACGGTTGTGATAAATCACCTTCATACCAAATCCATGTGCGGCGCGGCGGGCAATGCCTTGGCCAATGCGACCCATGCCCAAAATGCCAATGGTGCTGCCATGCACTTCGGCACCGGCAAACATGTCGTAGCGCCATTGCGTCCACTCACCGCGGCGCAGGTAGTGTTCGCTCTCGGCCATGCGACGAGCAGTGGCCATCAACAAAGCAAAACCAAAGTCGGCAGTGGTTTCGGTCAGCACATCGGGTGTGTTGCTGGCTTGTACGCCTTGGGCGGTCATGGCCGGCACGTCAAAGTTATTGAAGCCCACGGCCATATTGGCCACGGCTTTCAGGCTGGGACATGCCTTCAGCACTTCGGCATCCACAGGGTCAGAACCGGTGGTGAGTGCGCCCGCGTGTTGCGACAACGCCTGCGTCCATGACGCTTTGGTCCATGCCACGTCGGCTTGGTTGTCAGTCACGTCAAAGTGTTGACGCAAATGCACCAATGTTTCTTCAAAAATAGGACGGGCAACGATGATTTTGGTTTTCATAGACAACTTTCAGTTAATGCGTGAGCGTGTACTCAGCGATGTAGAAGAGAGCACCAACAAAGTAGCCCATCAAGGCTAGCCCGCTGATTTTTTTAACGTACCAAACGAAATCAATTTTTTCCAAGCCCATGGCTGCCACTCCAGCAGCAGACCCAATGATCAAAATCGAGCCTCCTGTGCCTGCGCAATAGGCCAAGAATTCCCACAGAAAGCTATCAGCTGGATATTGCTCCAAGCTGTACATCCCCATAGAAGCTGCGACCAAGGGAACGTTGTCGACGATGGCGCTGACCACACCAATGATCATCACGATCACGTCTTGACGCCCCACAGCCTGATCTAACCAGGCGGCTAAATCAGACAAGATGTGCGTGTGCTCTAAGGTCGCCACAGACAACAAAATACCGACAAAGAAAATAATCGAAGGCATGTCGATGCGCGTGAGCGCATGCGTGAGCGACAAATGCGATTTGTCTTCATCGTCTTTTTGGCGGTGCACCAAGTCACCCACGAGCCACAAAATACCTAAGCCAAACAGCACGCCCATGAAAGGTGGCAGACCTGTCCACGTTTTGAAAGCTGGCACAGCCACCAATACACCGAGTCCCAAAAAGAACATGAGCTTGCGCTCAAAGGCAGAGGTGACGGGCAAAGCTGACTCCTCAACAGGCAAAGCAGGTGGCACAAGCAATTGGCCTTTGAGCCAAAAACTGGTCACCAACAACGGCACCAACACATTCACCAGCGACGGCAAGAACAAGCCTTTGATGATTTCTAGGGCTGTGATTTGACCGCCAATCCAAAGCATGGTGGTGGTCACGTCGCCAATGGGGGACCAGGCGCCACCCGCATTGGCAGCGATGACGATGATGCCGGCAAAGAACAAGCGATCCTCACGCTTGCCGAGCAACTTCTTCATCAACGACACCATCACGATGGTGGTGGTGAGGTTGTCCAAAATTGCACTCAAGAAAAACGTGACAAAACCAACCAACCACATCAAGCCAGACAGTTGTGTTGTTTTGATGCGTGAGGTGATCACGTCAAACCCGTTGTGCGCATCGACCACTTCCACAATGGCCATGGCGCCCATCAAGAAAAACACGATTTGTGCTGTGCTGATGAGCGACTCGCTCAAGTGCTCTCCCACCACATGTGCGTCACCCGTGTTGACGGCATAAATCGTCCATAACAATCCAGCACCGACCAAGGCTGACGCTGATTTGTTGATCTTGATGGGGTGCTCAAAGGCGATGGCAGCATAGGCCAAGACGAAAATTACAACGAGTGCAGTCAACACAACAAGTCCTTAAACGGGCTGCGCAATGTCGAACACTTGGCGCAAGTAGGCCAAATAATTTTCATCGTCACACATCCCTTTGCCGGGTGTATCTGACAGTTTGGCCACGGGTTGGCCATTGCACTGCGTCATCTTGATGACGATTTGCAAGGGCTCGTAGCCCAAGTCATTGGTCAAGTTGGTGCCAATACCAAAAGCGAGTTGGCAGCGACCACGGAACTGCTGGTACAGCGCAATGGTTTTTTCGACCGTCAGGCCATCTGAAAAAATCAAGGTCTTCGTCAGCGGGTCCACGCGGTTGTTGCGGTAGTGCGCAATCATGCGCTCGCCCCAGGTGAAGGGGTCGCCACTGTCATGACGTGCGCCATCGAAGAGCTTGCAAAAGTACATGTCGAAGTCGCGCAAGAAAGGCTCGATACCGTACACATCGCTCAGTGCAATGCCTAAGTCACCACGGTATTCGCGTGCCCATGTCTCGAAACCAAATACTTGGCTGTCGCGCAAGCGTGGCCCCAAGGCTTGGCAGGCTTGCAAATATTCGTGAGCCATGGTGCCCAAAGGTGTCAGGCCCAGCTTCATGGCGAACAAAGCATTGCTTGTACCCGCCAACTGCCCTGCGCTGCCTGTGCCCAGCTTTGAAATGAGGACACGCAACAACTCTTCGTGCCACGCTCTCGAAAAACGGCGACGCGTGCCGTAGTCGGCAATTTTCAAATCACTCAGACGCTCAGCATGCAACGCTTCGATCTTTTGGTCTAAGCGACGACGGCCTTCTAAGAAATCTGGCACCTTTTGCGTGTTGCGAAAGTACACCTCGTTGACGATGGCCAACACGGGAATTTCAAACAAAATCGTGTGTAGCCAAGGGCCTTGAATGCTGATGTCAATCTCACCATTGGCGAGTGCATTTACCTGAATGTATTTTTCGTTCAGGCGAAACAGCCCCAAGAAATCCACAAAGTCACTTTTGATAAAACGCAAGCTGCGCAGCCATGACAACTCGGCATCTTGGAAATGCAAGCTGCACAGTGAACGAATTTCGTCGCGAATTTCTTGCACGAACGGTGCCAGATCTACGCCAGGGTTGCGGCACTTGAACTTGTAAGACACCTGCGCGCTTGGAAACTGATGCAGCACGGCCTGCATCATGGTGAATTTGTAAAGGTCGGTGTCGAGCAGGCTGGTGATGATCATCGGTCGCTAACTAAAAACTCAGACCACCCAGTGGGTGAACTCACTCACCGGCACACGCGGTGTGGCAAGCGTGTTGACCTTGTCGCTCTCGTCGGCAAAGCCCAAGGACATGCCGCACACCATCATCTCACCCTCGCCCGCACCGATGTGCGGCAGGATGATGCTGTGAAAACCATTCCACGCGGCTTGCGGGCAAGTGTGCAAACCACGTGCTCGCGCAGCCAACATGATGTTTTGAATGAACATGCCGTAGTCGAGCAACGAGCCACGACCCATGATGGGGTCGATGGTGAACATCAAACCCACAGGCGCATCGAAGAACTTGAAGTTGCGTTGCTGCTGTTCATGCATGCGGTCTTTGTCGCCTTTGCCGATGCCCAGCAAGCCATACAGGCTCCAGCCGTTTTCACGGCGGCGATCAATGTAGGGACTGACCCACTTTTCAGGGTAATAGTCGTATTGCTCGGTGTACTGCTTGGCCACTTCGGGGTTGGCACGAATGGCTTCATGAGCGGCGCATACTTTGTCGACCAAGGCATCACGCGTCGCGCCTTGCAAAACGTAAACCTTCCAAGGTTGTGTGTTGGTGCCAGAGGGTGCGCGGCTAGCGACTTGCAAAATTTCGGTGATCAGCTCGTGTGATACGGCTTGCTGCGTGAAAGCGCGAGCAGACATGCGCGAGGTGATGGCGTGGTCTACGGCGGACACAGCTGCTGAATTGGTCATGGGTGAGTCTCCATTTGTTGGTTTGAATCTTTGGGTAGATTTTGCCAGCGTCGCCAGTACGCATAGGCGACACGGTAGGTGTTGACTTGTGCCTGAACTGTGTCAGTCATTTCTTTGCCATAGCCCCCCGCCATCGAGAAGGCCATGGGAATGCGTTTGGACCATGCCCAGTCAAACACGCGGCGGTCGCGGGCCTCTAAGCCATCAAAGCTGAGGCTGAGTCGGCCCAAACGGTCGCCTTCGTGCGGATCGGCGCCTGCCAAGTAAATCACCAAGCCTGGCGTGAAGCGGCTATCGAGCTCGGCCAGGGCCAGCTCCAGCGCCTGCAAATAAGTTGCATCGTCACAACCGTCTGGCAACTCCACATCTAGATCGCTGGTTTCTTTGTCGAAAGGAAAGTTACGTGCCCCGTGCATGGACAAAGTGAACACCTGATCGTCAGACTCAAAGATGCGCGCGGTCCCGTTGCCTTGGTGCACATCCAAATCGATGATGGCCACCTTCAGTGGCTGCTTACGCGTGCGGCCCCACTCGGCCTGCATGAGGCACGTGGCCACGGCCGCATCGTTGAACACACAAAAGCCACTGCCTTTGTCTGCATAGGCGTGGTGTGTGCCGCCAGCCAGGTTGGCCGCCACGCCCTGCCCGCCAAACAAAGCCATGCGCGCGGCCATGACCGTTGCGCCCGCTGAACGACGTGAGCGCTCGACCATGGCAGGCGTCCAGGGAAAACCAATTTCTTTTTGCTGAGCGTCGGTCAACGTGCCCTGCACAACCGACTGTATGTAGCTGGGCGTGTGCACCAAAGCCAACTCACCATTACTGGCGGGCTCGGCGGCGGCTAGCTCGACTTCGGGCAACTCAGCCTGCAGACGCTCGCGTAGCAGGCGGTACTTGGCCATGGGAAAGCGGTGGCCTGGCGGCAAAGGCAACACAAATTGATCGGAGTAGAAAGCGCGCATAGCCGTTGAAAACCGCATGAAACAAGGCTGCATTGTCACCAATGCGGAGCAACCTTGCGGGTCTCAACGAATATTCCAGTTTTAGAAGGCCACCTCTAATCAACCCTCCCAAGCCCCCAACCCGCTTGCAAAGTTACGGGATAACCCTAAACTCCATACCAATGCTGCACCGCAACATTTTTTTGCAAGCCCACTTTACTTTTGGAGTATTCACATGATCAACGTCGAACAATTCGCCGCTACCAACAAAGCCAACCTGGACAACCTGTTTGGTTTGTCAACCAAGGCTTTCGCCAGCGTTGAAAAAATGGTTGAGCTCAACCTGACCGCCGGTCGCGCTGCCTTGAATGAATCTGCTGCACACGCACAAGCTGTATTGGCCGTGAAAGACGCACAAGAATTCATCGCTTTGCAAACCAGCTTTGTCCAGCCTTTGGCGGAGAAGTCTGCTGCTTATAGCCGCCATCTCTATGACATCGCTCAAGGCACTGGCGCTGAATTCACCAAAGGTTTAGAAGGCAAAGCGGCTGAAGGCCAAACTGCTGTTCAAACTTACATTGAATCTGCTTTGAAAAACGCACCAGCTGGCTCTGAGCAAGCTGTGGCTTTCTTCAAACAAGCCATGACTGCCAGCAACACCGCTGTGGAATCTGTGCAAAAAGCCGTCAAGCAAGCTGCTGACATGGCCGAGTCACATATCCAATCAGCCACTGAAACCGCTGTAAAAGCTTCTAAGAGCGCTGTTGCCAAGAAGCGTTAATTTGTAACGATTGTCTCCTCGGATTCTTCGTCACCACAGGGTGCAGGAATCCCTTCAAGGGCCCGCCGCAAGGTGGGCCCCTTTTTTTGCCTGCTGCTCATTGCACCGCTAAAGCAGCCTTGAGTTTGGGCAACGCTTGGAGCATGGCGGCGCGGCCTGCCTCGATGGCACGACGGCGCGCTTTGAAATCGGCACTGCCTACGTCGTGTAACGCGGGGCGCACCACCAGGTCCGCATCACGCAGCTCAAGGCTGTTGATGCTCTTGCCCATGATGGTGAAGGTCTGCATCAAGATGTCAAACATGTCACCGGTTTTGCCAGATTCAGGCGGGCTAGAAATGTCGATGGCCAGCACGTACTCAGCACCCATCTGGCGCGCATAGCGCACGGGCACTGGTGACACCAAGCCGCCATCCACAAACTCGCGGGCGCCAATACGCACCGGCTCAAAAACCGAAGGCACAGCGCTAGAGGCTCGCACCGCCGTACCCACATCGCCGCGCTGGAACAACACACCCTCGCCCGTTTTCAAATCGGTAGCCACGATGCCCAAAGGCATTTTGAATTCTTCAATGCGACGCCCTCCCGTTTGCTTGCTGATGTAGCGGGCCAAACCATCGCCGCGCATCATGCCGCGGCCCAGCAGCGGCACAGTCCAGTCGGTGATGGTGGCTTCTTCCATGGTTTCAGCGGCTTTTTGCAATTGCGCGCCGTCTTTGCCACTGGCATAAAACGCCGCCACCACACTACCGGCCGAGGTGCCAACCACCAGGTCAGGCTTGATGCCTGCTTCTTCCAGCACCTGAATCACACCCACATGCGCAAAGCCACGGGCAGCGCCACCGCCCAAAGCCAAGCCGAATTTAGGCACACGTTTGGGCTGAATCACGGGCACTTCAGGACGTGCTCCGTCTAAAGGAGCCAACGGGCCTGACGAGGTACAACCCGCCAACACAAGCGCACACAACACCAATCCCCAAACACGCCAACCAGACACAGCCGACAACACACGCACATTCATGCAACAAGCCCCAAAAAAATCCATCACTAGGGATTGTCCTAGATGCCTGCCACAAGCTCCAGCCATCCCGCATAATTGACGTTTACGTAAACGTAAACAAACTTTCAAAAAATCTGGAGCCCCTCATGGACATCAAAGGCAAAGTTTTCATCGTCACCGGCGCGGCATCGGGTTTGGGCGAAGGCACGGCACGTGCGCTCGCAGCCAAGGGCGGCATTGTGGTCATCGCCGACATGCAAGCCGACAAAGGCCAAGCCGTGGCCAAAGATATTGGCGGCGCCTTTGTGAAATGCGATGTGAGCAACGAGACCGACGGCCAAGCTGTGGTGGCCAAAGCCGTTTCCCTTGGGAAGCTGATGGGCTTGGTCAACTGCGCGGGCATTGCCCCTGCCGAAAAAACGGTGGGCAAGAACGGTGCACATGCCTTGGCCTCGTTCAGCAAAACCATCACCATCAACCTCATTGGCAGCTTCAACATGATTCGCTTGGCCTCTGAAGCCATGTGCGACAACGAACCCGAAGCCACAGGCGAGCGCGGTGTGTTGATCTCCACCGCATCTGTCGCCGCCTACGACGGCCAAATTGGCCAAGCCGCTTACAGCGCCTCCAAGGGCGGCATCGTGGGCATGACACTGCCCATCGCACGCGACCTGGCCCGCAACGGCATTCGCAACATGACCATCGCCCCCGGCATCATGGGCACGCCCATGCTGTTTAGCATGCCTCAAGACGTGCAAGACGCACTCGCGGCAGGTGTGCCCTTCCCTTCACGCTTGGGCACACCGCAGGACTACGCCAAGCTCGCCCTGCACATCTTTGAAAACGATTTGCTCAATGGCGAAGTGATTCGTTTGGATGGTGCAATTCGTTTGGCACCGAAGTAAGCCAAAACGTTCTTCAATCTCTTCAAAAAGGGTGAAGCCTAAAATCAGGCTTCACCCTTTTTACATATGGCCATCCCCCAGTCCTTCATTCAAGAGCTTTTAGCCCGCGTCGACGTTGTCGAGGTGGTGGGCCGCTATGTGCAGCTCAAAAAAGGCGGGGCCAATTTCATGGGGCTGTGCCCGTTCCACGGCGAGAAGTCGCCGTCGTTTTCGGTGAGCCCTGCCAAGCAGTTTTTCCATTGCTTTGGTTGCGGCAAAAACGGCAACGCCATTGGTTTCTTGATGGAGCATGCAGGCATGACCTTCGTCGAGGCGGTGAAGGACTTGGCGCAAAACATCGGCATGCAAGTGCCCGAAGACGATGCCTCGCCGCAAGACCGCGCACGCGCCGCCGAACAGCGCCAAAAGCAAGCCACGCTGACCGACGTGCTGGAAAAAGCAGGCGAATCGTTCCGCAAACATTTGCGTAACTCACCCAAAGCCATTGAATATTTCAAAGGCCGTGGCCTGAGCGGCGAAATTGCCAAACAGTTTGGCCTAGGCTACGCACCCGAAGGTTGGCGCAGCTTGGCCAGCGTGTTCCCCGACTACCAAGACCCGCTGCTGGCTGAGAGTGGCTTGGTCATCGTGAACCAAGAAGACGGCGAAGAAGAAAAACGCTACGACCGCTTCCGCGACCGCGTGATGTTCCCCATCCGTAATGTCAAAGGTGAATGCATCGGTTTTGGTGGCCGCGTGTTGTTTGAGGGCACGCCCAAATACCTCAACTCACCCGAAACCCCCGTGTTCAGCAAAGGCCGCGAGTTGTATGGCTTGTTTGAAGCCCGCAACGCATTGCGCGACGCAGGCTATGTGCTGGTGACCGAGGGCTACATGGACGTGGTCGCCTTGGCGCAGCTGGGGTTTCCCAACGCAGTGGCCACACTGGGCACGGCGTGCACGACTGACCATGTGCAAAAACTGTTTCGCTTCACCGACAACGTGGTTTTTAGCTTTGATGGCGATGGCGCAGGTCGCCGCGCCGCACGCAAAGCACTGGATGGGGCTATTCCCTACGCCACTGACGTGCGCAGTGTGAAGTTTTTGTTCTTGCCTGCCGAGCACGACCCCGACAGCTACATCCGCGAGTTTGGCAAAGAAGCCTTTGCCCACTGCGTGACCGAGGCCATGCCGCTGAGCCGCTTTCTCATTGAAGTGGCGCGCGAAGGCTGCGACTTACACACCGCCGAAGGCCGCGCCCACATGGCCAGCAACGCCAAGCCCCTCTGGATGGCCTTGCCCGATGGCGCCCTCAAGCGCCAGTTGCTCAGCGAAATCGCCGAGCTGGCTGACCTAGGCAACCACGAGCTGCAAGACCTGTGGATGCCAGCATCCGCAGCGTTAGGACCCACACGCTCGGGTGAATTTAAAAAATCATCCAAGTTCAAACCTCGCGACTCTTACGCACCCAAGACCTACAAGCGCGGCACACGGCTGATTCCACAAGGCCGTGCCGACCATGCTGCACGTGTGCTGCTCACCCACATGGAACTGTGGGAAGACCTCTCCACCGAGGACCACAACCTCTTGTGCGAACTCGCCCCACCCCACGGCCCCCTGTTTGTGTGGCTGGACGGCCAACACCACGAACATGGCAACCAGCCTTGGGGGGCGCTGCGCGAAGGTCTGCACGCACACGAATCGCAAGACATGGCCTTGCGAGTCATGGCTTCGTCCTTTAAGCCACTACTGGACGACGATGGCAAGCCCATGTCTGATGCCCTGTCGCCTGCTGCACTACAAAAAGAAGCAGGCCTAGAGCTGCGCGGCATTTTGAACAAAATTTTGTTTGAAAGCCTAGATGCGCAAATGAAAGAAGCCATTGCCGAGGCCTCCGCCGATCCCACGGCCATGCAACGCTACAAAACCCTGTTTGAGCGCCGACGCCAACTGGGTCTGATCCCCCAAAAACTGGTCGAAAGCCAAGACTGACGCGCCTGCGGCTAATTGAAGGTCGCCGTTTTAGGTATAATCCAAACTTAGCAAGTGCGACAGCAGCACCTCCGGGCCCGGCCAACCGTGACACAAGCGCACGACTCGCCACATTACCGCAAGGACTGCATTCCAAATGTTCGCCCAATCCGCTTGCTTCTAGAGGTTCACACTTCACCCCCCTTTTCTTTTTCCCGCGCCGGGTTTTTGTGGCGCTGTGTATTCGTTTCTTTGATGTCTAGGAGTTTTCATGCCTGTTGACCGCAATTCCAAGAAGCCTGCCAAACCTGTGGCCAAGAAGGTGGTTACCAAACCAACCGTCAAAGCCACTGCCAAAGCAGTTACTAAGCCAGTCGCAAAACCCGTTGCAAAAACGGCTGCCAAACCGGCAGTCAAAACCGCTGCTAAACCAGCAGCCAAGCCCGCAACGAAAGCCAAGTCAGTGCCCGCATCGAAAACAAAAGCTGCTGAAAAGCCAGCGACAAAACCCGTCGTCAAGACCATCCCTAAAGCCAAGGCTGAGGACACGAAGAAAAAAGCATCGGCTGTAGAAGCCCATGCGCCCAAAGCGGCCGCTAAGAAAGCCCCTGCTAAAAAAGCCACCAAAGCCAAAGGCAAAAAAGCCCCTGGCGATGACGAAGACATGAGTGACATCGAAGCCGACCTCGTAGGCGAAGAGCCCGTGGTCGAAGCGGGTGCAGAAAAAGTCAAGCCTCTGCGCATGAAAATCAGCAAGGCCAAAGAACGCGCCTTGATGAAAGAATTCGGCTTGGACGAAACCGTGCTGTCTGAAGAAGACATGCAAAAACGTCGTTCACGCCTCAAAACTCTGATCAAACTCGGCAAGACGCGTGGCTACCTGACGCACGGCGAAATTTCTGACCACTTGCCAGACAAGTTGGTCGATGCTGAAACCCTTGAAGTGGTGATCAGCATGTTGAACGACATGGGTGTGGCTGTTTACGAACACACCCCTGACGCAGAAACCCTGCTTCTCAACAACAACACCCCGACAGCCGCCACTGAAGAAGAAGCCGAAGAAGAGGCCGAAGCCGCTTTGTCCACAGTGGACAGCGAATTTGGCCGCACCACTGACCCCGTGCGCATGTACATGCGCGAAATGGGCACGGTGGAGCTGCTGACGCGTGAAGGTGAAATTGAAATTGCCAAGCGCATCGAAGGCGGCTTGATGGACATGATGGCTGCGATCAGCGGTTCACCTGCCACAATCGCTGCGGTGTTGGCCATGGCCGAAGACATCCGTGAAAACAAAGTGGTCATCTCCACCATCGTGGACGGTTTCAACAACCTCAACGAAGCTGACGACTATGTGGCCGAAGAAGACTTCGACGAGTTTGACGAAGAAGACGATGACGACGGCAAAGGCGGCTCTAAGGCGCTGACCAAGAAATTAGAAGAGCTGAAGAACGCTGCTCTTGAGCGCTTTGACCGCATGATTGTGTTGTTCGAAAAACTCCGCAAAACCTACGACAAAGAGGGCTACGGCACCCCAGCTTATGTGAAAGCGCAAACCGCGCTGACCACCGAATTGATGGGCATTCGCTTCACCGCCAAGACCATCGAAAAATTGTGCGAGTCTGTGCGCAGCCAAGTAGACGATGTGCGTAAAAACGAACGCGAACTGCGCCGCATCATTGTTGACAAGTGCGGCATGCCACAAGCCACCTTTATCAAAGACTTTCCACCCAACTTGCTCAACATCAAGTGGGTCGAAAAACAAGCTGCCGCTGGCAAACCGTGGTCAACCACCATGGGCCGTTACATTCCGCCAGTGCAAGACTTGCAGCAAAAGCTGATGAACTTGCAGTCACGCGTGGTCGTGCCTTTGGATCAACTCAAAGACATCAACAAACGCATGAACGCAGGCGAGCGCAGCTCACGCGGTGCGAAGAAAGAAATGATCGAAGCCAACTTGCGCTTGGTCATCTCGATTGCCAAAAAATACACCAACCGTGGTTTGCAGTTCCTCGACTTGATCCAAGAAGGCAACATCGGCTTGATGAAGGCCGTGGACAAGTTTGAATACCGTCGCGGCTACAAGTTCTCGACTTACGCCACATGGTGGATTCGCCAAGCCATCACGCGCTCTATCGCTGATCAAGCGCGCACCATCCGTATTCCTGTGCACATGATCGAGACCATCAACAAGATGAACCGCATCAGCCGTCAACACTTGCAAGAGTTTGGTTTCGAGCCTGATGCCAGCGTCTTGGCCGAGAAGATGGAAATTCCAGAAGACAAGATCCGCAAGATCATGAAGATCGCCAAAGAGCCGATCTCGATGGAAACACCGATCGGCGACGATGACGACAGCCACTTGGGCGACTTCATCGAAGACAGCGTCAACACCGCGCCTATCGAAGCCGCTATGCAAGCGGGCTTGCGTGATGTGGTGAAAGACATCTTGGATGGCCTCACCCCACGCGAAGCCAAAGTGCTGCGCATGCGCTTTGGTATCGAAATGGCGATGGACCACACCTTGGAAGAAGTGGGCAAACAGTTTGACGTCACGCGCGAGCGCATCCGTCAAATCGAAGCCAAGGCTTTGCGTAAGCTGAAGCACCCCAGCCGCAGCGACAAACTGCGCAGCTTCATCGACACGATGTAATAAAAAACCCCCGTCAGTTCACTGACGGGGGTTTTTCTTGGTGCTTACCAGCTGTCGTCGCTGCCACCCGAGTCTGCGTTATCCCAATCACTGCCTGAACCGGCATCGAATGAGCCAAGGTCTGGCTGGGCGGGGGCATCAAACGGTACATAGCCGCCGTTATTGGCCGCAGGTGACGCGCTTGAGGATGAAGCGGGGGTGTGGTGATCACCCTCTAAAGCTTTAGACAAAGCGTATCCAGCAGCAACCCCCGCCAAGCCGCCCACCACAGCACCTGTCATGGTGGAGCCACCACTGTTGAGTGGAGCGTAGCCCTGGGGGCCATAGCCTTGTGGCGCATAACCAGCAGGTGCTGCATTGGGCGTGAACTGTGCGCCAAAGCCACGGGGTGCGGGTGGTGTGCCAGGGGCTGTTGCTGCAGGTGCATAAGCTGCTGCGTTGACGTTGCTAGCGGTATTGGCAGCAGAACGGCGCAACCACAACCCAAGCGCGACCAAACCTGCAATGGCCAGCCACACGTATGACAAAGATGAACCACCGCCATTAGCGGCTGGCTCTGGTGCTGCCTTGGTGGCAGCGTGCATACCTGGCGCTACCGAGGGCTCCATCACCACGGAAGACGTAGGCGCAGCAGCCAAGTCATTGACTTTGGCCAACACGGTGTTGAACTTGTCAGGGCTGGTAGCGAACTTCAAAGACGGATCAATGTCTTTGGCTTTTTGTAACTCAGCTTGCGCCTCTTTGTAACGGTGCTCGTGGGCCAAAACTTGGCCGAGTTCGTAATGCGCTTTGGCGCTTTGCGGCTTGTCTAGCAGCACCTCGCGCAGCATAGTTTCGGCCTGGGTGTAATGGCCCGCAGCAACCGCAGCTTCAATGTCTTTGGGTGTTGGCAATGCCAACGCTAAGGTTGCACCCAACACGAATGCACCAGCAACAACAGATTTCAACAAACGAGACAACATGAAATACCTTTCAATCCAGACTGAACACTTCAGTGGCGTTGCATTGTGCAGCACCGATGTGACGATTCACATGACGCGTAGATGGGCGTGGTCAGCAGAAATACAAGGGGGAATAAGACTCTTTACAGTTGAACACTAGCACTGCAAAGTTTGACGACTTCAAACGAAGTTAAATCCCAAGATAGGCTTCACGAATACGAGGGTCATGCAGCAAATCTGACGACTTCCCCTGCAAAACCACATGACCTGCTTGCAATACAAATGCCTCGCTCGCAACCGACAAAGCTAGCTTGGTGTTTTGTTCCACCAACAAAGTTGTCACACCTGATTGATGGATTTCAAGAAATGCATCGTGCAATTCTTGAACAATTTTCGGTGCCAAACCATGGCTAGGCTCATCTAACAACAAAAGCTTTGGATCGCCCATCAATGCGCGGCCAATCGCTACCATTTGCTGCTCGCCACCAGACAAAGTACCAGCCAGTTGCTTAGAGCGCTCGGCAAGCCTAGGAAACATGACGTAGATTTTTTCTAACGTAGCCCTCAAAGCGGTTTCATTGTGCCGTCGGCAATAGCCACCCAGCCATAAGTTTTCCTCAACCGACATGAATGGGAATACATGCCGCCCCTCAGGCACGTGCGCAACGCCGCGTGCAGGAATTTCATGTGCTGGCAGGTGTAACAAATTTTCGCCCGACAAAGAAATTGTTCCTTTGACGTTTGGCATCAATCCCGAAATAGACTTGAGCAAGGTGCTTTTCCCAGCTGTATTGGCACCAATGACAGCAATGAAAGCCCCTTCATTGATCTGAAGATCAATGTCGTGCAACACAGGAATTGTGTCGTAAGAAGCCTCTGCGATTTGAATATGAAGGAGTGTCATGTCAAGTCTTCAGCTTTCATTTCCTGACCCAAATAAGCAGCAATGACATCCGGATGTCGACTGATTTCAGCTGGCGTTCCTTCTGCAATTTTTTGCCCGAAGCTAAGCACCAAGATACGCTCGCACAAATTCATGATCGCGCGCATGTGATGCTCAATGACGATAAAGGTTAAGCCGTCTTGATCACGTAACTTTCGAATCAACGCCAAGATTTGATCCATTTCTGCATCATTCAAAGCTGCCATCACTTCATCTAGCAAAACAATTTTTGGCCCAGTACACAAAGCACGCGCCATCTCAACCAAAGCTTTTTCTGGAAAGGTCAAATCTGCAGCTTTTTTATCTGCGATATGCAACATCCCAACTTTGCCTAAGTTCTCTGCTGCTAAATGTTTCGCCTCATCTAAAGAAACACGCTGAAGTGCACCTGTCAACACATTCTCTAAAACTGACATCTCAGGAAACAATGCCACATTTTGAAATGTTTTCACCATACCGCGTTGACAAACTTCATGCGGCTTAAAACCCGTGATGCAATGCTCTTCTAAAAATACATCGCCCTCACTTGGCTTAATCAAGCCCATCAGTAGGTTGAACAAGGTTGTCTTGCCAGCGCCATTAGGGCCAATCAGTCCGATTAACTCACCTCGTCTGACTTGAAAGCTCAGTTGATTAACTGCAGTCAGCCCACCGAAGCGGCGAGTCAATTGGTTGACTGACAATATTTCCTGAGATGAATCAGTTGCATTAGCCAACGTCATACGTGACCTCTGTTCATGAATTTTCGATACAAGGCCTGCAACCCGCGAGGCTCGATCAAGATGATGCCCATCAGAATCAAGCCATAAGCCAACTGAGAAACGCCAGCACCTTTACTAGACAAAGTTGCATTAAAGATCTCCTCGAGTGGCAGTAAGAAGCATGCGCCAATGATGGGTCCCGCCACAGTTCCGATACCGCCGATGATGCAGATCAGAGCCACACGCACAGACACACCGACCAGTGAGAAAATTGAATCCGGATCAAAAAAGAAATTAAATTGGGCATAAAGCACCCCGCATGCGCCCATCAAACCTGCAGAAATGGTGGCCGCTAACATTTTGGTCCGCGCTGTGTTGATACCAATCACCTCAGCAGAATCCACATTGGCTTTGACTGCCCGCAATTCATATCCCAATTTTGAAGTGCTGATTCGCCAGTAAACCCATGTGATCAAAACCACCGCGCACAACATGATGTAGTAAGAGGGACGGCCTGAGTTGAACTGCATCAATCCAAGACCCGCGTTGGGCACAAATGGCACAGAAATACCCACAGGCCCACCCGTCAATGAGCTCCATGAATTGGCAATGGCACGCAGCACTTCCCCAAAAGCCAAAGTGGCCAATGCGAAATAATGTCCTTTCAAACGCATGGTCGGCAAACTAAGCAATGCCCCCGCGCAAGCGGCCACAGCCATGCCAACAAAAATGCCAAGCCAAGGAGACAACCCAAACCGGATGAGCAAAATAGTGGAGGTATAAGCCCCTAAGCCAAAAAAGGCGGCATGACCCAAGGAAATTTGATTGGCCAAGCCTCCCACAATGTTCCATGCTTGTGCCATCGCTGCAAAGAGCAACAACAAAGTTAACACGCGAATGCTATAGCCCTCAGCGGAGATCAACCAAGGAAGGCAAATTGCAACGGTAATTAAAAGTGCAATCCATACTTTGGGGCTTTTCATGACTTATTCCTCAACAAACCTTCAGGTCGAAACGCCAAAGTCAGAATAAAAACAATAAACAAAACCATGTTCTGCAACTGCAAGGGCAAGAACAAACCAGACAAGGATTGAATAACACCAACTGCTAATCCGCCGACCACAGCACCTAGCACATTGCCTAATCCCCCAAGCACCACCACAGTGAACATCAAAACGCCAAATTGCTCACCAACGGAGGGGGACACCGTGAGATAAGGCAAGATGATGGCCCCACCAAAGGCAGTCAACGCAACACCCAAACCAAATGACAAACGGTAAATTTTGTCAGGGTCAATACCCATCAGTTTGGCAGCCATAGGATCTTGAGCTGTGGCACGAACTGTTCGTCCCCACCAGGTTTTAGCTAACAACCACCACACCATAACGCCAGCAACACCTGACGCGAGAAATGCAATCGCGTATGGCATGCTGACAATAAGTCCCGCAAATTCAAGCGATTCGTTTTGTGACCATGTTTGAACTGACTTGAATTCAGAGCCGACCAAAATAAGTGCCAGATTTTCTAAAACAATCAGCAAGCCCACTGTTAGAAAAATTTGAGCCACCTCAGGTGCATTTAAGACTCGGCGAACCAGCAGATGCTGCACCGCATACCCCAAAACAAAAACCACGATGAAAGAAATTACAGAACCGAACAAAGGGTCAAGGCCTAGGAAATGCCAAGCAAAGTACGCCACGTACATGCCCACCATCAAAAACTGAGCTTGTGCGAAATTCACAATCGAGATGACGCCAAAGACCAGCGTCAACCCGATTGAAATCACGGCATAAACCCCTCCCAACATCAGGCCATCGAGGATGGCTTGCAAGAGCGGCATGGGAATTCCTTAGACGTTTCGTGAAATGACTTTGGCCTTGGCGAACTTTGGCGGCCACACGGTGGCCAGTTCATTCTTCTGCCACTGGACCATCACAGGTTCAGCGTGAATATTCAAACCAGTCTCATCAAATTTTATTTTTGCGTTGGTCATCGTCTTGGCCCACCCTTCAGTGAAGGTCATGCTCCGCAAGGTACGTGAAATATCTTCGGTCTTGGCTGACTTTGCTGCATTGATCGATTGAATCAAAACATCAAGCGACACCGCATGCTCCACTGCTTCGTGCACCATGAACGCATTAAAACGTTTACGGTACCGCTCGGTTGAAACGGTATCCAAGTCATAGTTGGCTGAGCAAATCGAAAGCACACCGTCAGCGTAGTCGCCGAGTGCTTTGGCGAAATCTGGAATGACATAGCCCGCAGATCCACCAACAATCGGAATGTTAATTTTTTGCTGACGCAATGCACGAACAATCAACAAGCTATCGTTCAAATAAGACACTGGAAACACAATTTGCGCCTTTGAAGCGCGCAACTTATTCACCAACGGCGTGACATCGGTAATACCCAGTGGATAAGCCTCGTCCAACACAATTTCCACGTTGGCTTCTTTTGCGGCAGCACGCAATCCCGCTGCAGTTGATGTTCCAAAAGCAGTGTCCTCATAAAGGATCGCTACTTTATTTACCTTGGACGTTCCGCCGGACAACTCAGACGCGAAGTTGAACTGAGCTTTGCCAATCACACTGCCCTTAGGCGTGACTTGGAAGACGTTTTTAAATCCCCGACCTGTGAGCTGGTCTGAGTAAGACATAGTGATCAATGGCACGCCTCGGCGCTCAGTGACCTCTGAAATAGCCAAAGTCAGAGAAGAGGCAAATGCGCCCAAGATGGCGCAGCATTCGTTTTCTGCAATCAAGCGCTGCGCCACAGTGGCTGCGTTATTTGGGGTAGAGGTGGAGTCAGCAATGACTAAATTGATCTTCGCGCCCCCCAAACCTTTGAGACCACCTGAGGCATTGATCTCATCCGCAACCAGCTCAATGCCTTGCCTTGAATTGATACCAAACTGCGCGTTCGCTCCCGACAAGGGCAAGATCACACCAACGTTGATCGCCTTGGGTTGGGCCAAAGCACTGAGTGGCAAAACACCTGCCAGGCCCAATACACCTAGACTCTTTAACGCTTGGCGACGCATTTCTAGATTGACATCCGCCTGCTGAACTGAAGATTTTTTACGCATGATTTGTCTCCTACGATGTGTGTGGATTGAGTACAGAACCGAAAAAATTCTTTATTTTTGTGTTTTGATTGTGAACACAGAAAAAAAATCTGTCAACATGATTGACAAATTGTCATACAAAAAATATGCTTCACATATGGCCACAGAATTAAAGCAATTAAAACTAGAAACCTTACGCAGTCAGGTTGAGAAACATTTACGCCTAGCGATCTTGAACGGCGACCTCAAACCAGGTGAAAAACTGATTGAACGTGAACTGTGCGAGCAACTTGGCGTAAGCCGCCCTTCAGTTCGCGAGGCCTTGCGAAAGCTAGAGGCAGAAAAGTTAATCGTGATAGTCCCGCACCGCGGCCCCGAAGTCGCCTCGATGACGCTAGAAGAGTCGCAAGACCTTTATGCCATTCGGCGACTTCTAGAAAGCTTTGCCGCACATGAATTCACGCGTCTCGCAAGTGACACCCAAGTTAATCAATTGGCCAAAGTCGTCAAGCGTCTGGGCGACGCTGGCAAGAAAAACTCACGCACAGGGGTTTTGCAAGCCAAAGCTGAGTTTTATGACATTTTGTTGGGCGGCTGCGGTAACCAGCTGGTCAAAGAAATGCTGGGGGGCCTGCTGTCTCGCGTTAGCTTGCTAAGGGCCAAGTCGTTGATGCTGCCAGATCGCTTGCCGCAAAGCCTCAAAGAAATCCAAACACTGCTCAACTTTATCGAAGCACGCGATGCCAAAGGCGCGCAAAAAATCTCATACAAACATGTCATGAATGCGGAAGTCGCGGCACTAGGCGTTTTCCGATTGCAACATCCTGAATCTTCAAATCAACCCAACCACTAGGAGCTTTCCATGAACAAAGACTTATTTGAAAAAGGCCTCAAAACTCGCCGCGAAGTTCTCGGCGCTGAATACGTCGACAACGCATTGAAAAATGCAGATGAATTCAACCAGCCTATGCAGGAGCTCGTGACTGAGTATTGCTGGAATGACATTTGGAATCGCCCTGGACTCGATCGCCGCACACGCAGCATCATCAACCTATCCATGCTGACCGCATTGAACCGACCTCACGAATTAAAACTTCATGTGCGTGGTGCCATCAATAACGGCTTATCCAAAGCAGAAATTTCTGAAGTTTTTTTACAAACGGCCATTTACTGTGGTGTACCCGCTGCCATTGACAGTTTCCGTGGTGCAAAAGAAGTCTTCAAAGAAATGGGGATCTAAGCGTGACAAAACCTACCATCGGTTTCATTGGACTGGGTCAAATGGGACTTCCAATGATTCGAAATTTACTGCGCGCACAGTTCCATGTCATGGGATTCGATTTGAACCCACACGCTGCAACCTCCCTGACGCAAGAAGAGAACTTCAAAGCAGCAACATCACCCACACAAGTTTCAACTGAATGCGACGTTGTGATTTTGATGTTACCCAACAGCAAAATCGTCGATGCTTTGTTATGGGATGGTGAAAATGCACTGGCACATCACCTCAATGCAAGTCAAATTCTGGTGGATATGGGTTCGTCAGACCCTGTTCACACACGTGAAAACTTCACCAAACTAGCTGCATTGAACATACCGTTTTGTGATGCCCCAGTTTCGGGTGGTGTCAAACGGGCCACTGATGGGAGTTTGTCCATCATGATGGGGGGTGAAAAAGTACATATCGAGAAAATTCGACCGGTACTAGAAGCGCTCGGAAAAACTCTGGTGCATGTCGGCTCTTCAGGTGCTGGGCATGCTGTCAAAGCCTTAAACAACTACGTATCTGCAGCTGGTTTACTAGCAGTTTCAGAGGCCTTGGTCGCAGCCGAAAAATTTGGAATCGATCCACATTTGGTCAACCAAGTTTTCAATGCGTCTACCGGAAAAAACAACACCACCGACGTGAAGGTTGAAAACTTCATGCTCTCTGGATCATTCAATTCTGGCTTTTCTTTGGCATTGATGCGTAAAGATCTGCAAACTGCCTTGAATTTTATTGACCGCATGGGCACCTCTGACGACTTCGTCGCTGTCTGCACACGCACGTGGACACAAGCCGAATCCGAACTCGATAAAGGCGCGGATCACACAGCGATGTACAAATTCATCCAGGAACGTACATGATGCTCACAGGCAATGCACTTGAAAAAACTATTCAAGAAGCCCTCAAAGTATCTGAGGTGAGAGAAGACGCTTTGCGTTGCCCGATTCGCGTGACATGGCAAGTGACTGATGAACAAAACTCGCATCCAATTGTGGTTTGGATGGGCGAAGAAGGCGGCGGTGTCATTAGCCTCAGTGCAAGCGCAGCTGTGTGGACCAATGTTTTAAGCACCGAACCAGAACCCGGCTATCAATCGCTGGGTGCGCTGAGGCGGCAATGTCCAGAATTCTCCATCGATGGTTCACCCCATGCGATAGCACAAGCGCTGCCTTTTATCGAACGGTTAATTGAAACTTGTCGCATCAAACACAACAAACTTCAACCTGAGGTCACATGGAATAAAGCAGTACTTGAGCACATCACGGGCAAGTACTACGCCATTGATCACAAAAAAACCGAATGGGTCTACGCTGAACAAAGCGGAAGTGAGTTGGCGCCGCCGTTGTTGCTCCTCCACACGGCGGGTGCAGACGCGCGGCAATGGCACGGCTTGATGGGCCAAGACACATTACGGCAACAATGGCGGCTACATGCCTTCGACCTGCCTGGCCACGGTCGTTCCCCACTACCCAATGGCACGGCCAATTGGAACTGGCGCTTAACTGAAGCCAATTACGCCAAGTGGGTTCTCAGTTACATGGATGCAGCTGGCATTGAAAAAACAGCGCTCATGGGATGCTCCATGGGTGCAGCGATCAGCCTAGCATTGCTAGCGCAACACCCTGATCGCTTCTATGGGGCAGTTTTGCTTGAGGCACCGTATTGCTCACCAGGAAGACGTTCTGTTTACTTGAATCATTCACAAGTTCATGGTGCGCGTTTATCTGCAGCTTGGGTCGGGTCATTGTTATCACCCACAAGCGGCAAAGCACACCGTGACCAAGCTACCTGGATTTACTCTCAAGGTGCGCCTGGCATTTATGACGGAGATTTAGGTTATTACAGTGACGACTTCAACGCGCACGACCATACCGCCGCGATTGACACCCAACGTACCCCTGTTTGGCTCTTCACTGGTGACTATGACTACTCAGCCACACCTGCTGACAGCGCAAAAGTTGCGGCAGAAATCAAAGGGGCACATTTTCAAGAGCTCAAAGGATTCGGTCACTTTCCAATGGTTGAGAGACCTGATGATCTGACCCTTGATTTGCTCCCCGCACTAGCTGCTATTCAGGCACACATCCGGCATTAACTCAAGGAAGCACCATGAGCACGCGCACCTGGGAAGCATATGCAATGCGTTACGCAACAGTGCAACGTAAACGCCAAGAAAACTTCATCGCTTACGACCCACACGATGCCGCCACTCACATGGACTACTTTGTGTGGTTTCTCAAATCAGATAACGAAACCATCTTGGTAGATACAGGATTTAACGCTGAGGCAGCACGCGCTAGAAATCGAACTTTTTTACGCTGCCCTATTGAATCATTGAAGACTGCAGGCATACATTTAGAAGACATTCACGACACCATCATTACCCACGCGCACTACGATCACGCTGGTAACACCAGGCTTTTACCCAAAACGCGCTTTCACTTACAAGAACGTGAAATGCACTACGCCACAGGTAAAGAAATGCGGCATGCGTTTTGTCGCCATGCGTACGACCCCTCAGATGTTTGTGATCTGGTCTACGCTAACTTTGAAGAACGTGTCGCATTTCAAGATGGTGCTTTTGAACTTCGATCTGGAATCACTGTTCACTGGGTAGGTGGCCATACACAAGGCTTGCAAATTGTTCGGGTGCACACCAAACGGGGATGGATTGTGTTGGCTTCTGACGCCACACATTACTTGGAAAACATTCGGAAAAGATCTCCTTTCCCAATCGTTGTGAATACAGCAGACATGCTCAACGGCTACGACCTCATTGATCGACTTGCAGACTCGCCAGACCATGTGATTGCCGGACACGATCCATTAACAAGAGCTCTCTATCAACCTATCGACACCCAAGGTTTGGAAATCTACTCTTTAACTCAACCACTCTAAAGATCATCATGAACATGAATCAACAACTGACATCGCTGAAACGTATCCTTGGCCTAGTTGCATTCACACTGGTTTTTCCTGTACTAGGTCAAAGCCAAAATGATTACCCTAGCAAGCCCATCACCATGGTCATCCCTTTTCCACCGGCAGGATCTACTGACGTTTTAGGTCGCTTGCTAGCGCAATCTATGAGCAAGTCATTGCAACAAACAGTCTTGGTTGAAAACACAGGCGGAGCGGGCGGCACGATTGGCGCTGCACGCGTGTCACGTTTGCCTGCGGATGGCTACAACCTACTCTTTCATAACATGGCGCACGCAAGCGCACCAGCCCTGTACAGCAAACTTACCTACGACCCGGTCACAGACTTTGAACCCATCGGAATCGTGACAGAAGTACCTATGATTTTGGTCGCACGCAAAGACTTTCCAGCCAATAATTTGCAAGGTGTTTTAGCCTATGCAAAGGAACGCCCAGGAAAAATTAATTTTGCCAATGCCGGGGTTGGCGCCACCTCTAATTTATGTGAAGCCTTGCTGCAATCCACCACAAATACAAAATGGCTCTCTGTTCCATACAAAGGAACAGGACCGGCTCTTAATGATTTGTTGGCAGGACAGGTTGATTTTATTTGCGACCAACCTGCCAGCACGCTGAGTCATTTACGCGCGGGATCTTTGAAACCGATTGCTGTTGCTACCAAATCTCGGCTGAAATCATTGCCAGATGTTCCTACCTTTGCAGAGTCAGGACTGCCCAACTTTGAACTCACTGTTTGGCACGGTTTGTATGCGCCCAAGAACACACCAAAAGCTGTGATTGAAAAGTTGAATGCTGCATTATTGACAGCGCTACGTGAACCAGATTTGATCCAGCGCTTCAATGATATGAGTGCCTTGATTGCCAAACCCGAACAAGCAAATCCAGATGCGCTCCGCACTTTTTTAAAAGCAGATATTGACCGGTGGAAGACGGCCCTGATAGCAGCGGGTATCAAGCCAGAGTAACCACTATTTCTGGGTCACGAAACGTATGGAAATCTTTCATAAAGTTTTCTGATTGACACGTTTGGTAAGTTCCTGAACTGACTCCTTGCGCTCGCTGTAACGGTCGACTAGGTAAGGACACATTCTTTGGCGCTAACAAGGTCTGCTGCGGAAATTGGAAACAACTTTTATCCAGATTGGGAAATTTATCAGTGAACTTAGACACGTTCGCCCTTTTCGTTGATGACGACTTCACCATCCTCCTTTGTAAAAGCCCCACGCTGAGGGTTCTCGAGGATATCAAGCACCAACTCGGATGGACGGCACAACTTAGTTCCAATTGGAGTCACAACAATTGGACGATTGATCAAAACTGGATGAGCCATCATGAAGTCCATTAGTTGTTCGTCAGACCATTTTGCATTGCCTAAATCCAACTCGTCGTAGGGTGTGTCCTTTTGACGAAGCACATCCCTGACTGGAATGGACATATCAGAAATTACCTTCTTGAGTTGTTCTTTTGAAGGAGGTGTTTCCAAGTAAAGAATCACCTCAGGTTCAACGCCTGAATTTCGAATCAGGGCCAATGTATTACGTGACGTGCCGCAGTTTGAATTGTGAAAAATAGTGATCATCTGAGATGCTTGTCCGATTAGTTTTTGAATGATTTGAAATGGATGAAATTAAATTCAAGGGAAATTGATTCGGACGCTTGGCTACTTTTTTACGTTAATTGCGTACAACGCAAAAACTGATAAAGCTCCAAGTGCAAAGGTAACGCCTAGCGCCCCTGCCCCCCAATTGGTTAAGGCCACCCCGAAAATCCATGGCGCAAATGCTGAGCTTATTCGAGCAGGAAACATAATCCAGCCCTGCCTGTAGCCGTATCCGCTTGAGCCGAATAAAGCAAGTGGCAAAGTTCCTTTGGCTATTGTCAGTACGCCGTTACCGGCTCCGTGTAAAAAAGCAAAGATAGGTGCCACGACTGGTCCAATAACAACCATCAAGAGTGCCCCTATCGGGTGCGCCATTGCAGCAAGGCGAGCTGAAAACAAGGGATGCATTTTTCGCAACAGTCCAAATTCAAAAATCCTTGCGATAACTTGAGCAGGTCCAATGATGGCACCAATGGCAATCGCACTGACTAAGCTAACGCCAGTCGCTTCAAGCATTCTCGGCCAGTGTGATGCCATCGCAGTACTTGTAAACCAAGTTGCCGAGAACACAAAAGAAAGAAGAAGTGCCTGTTTGAGTGTCGGCGCATTCTCATCATTTGGTTGGTCAATAGGCGTATTGGCTTTGGGCTTAAGACCTTCACTGCCATTAGAGAAAGCCGATCGCGTAACAGCGGATAACCTGTCAATTGCCAAATTTAGCGGCAAAGCTAGCAACAAATGCAGAGATGCCCATGCCCAACAAGCCTCTCGCCAACCCCAATAACTCAGAATCCATCCACTCAATGGCCAGCCAACAGTGCTTGCAAATCCTGCGATGAGCGTGATACCAGTAATTGCTGACCTTGCCTCTTGTCCGTAAATTCGAACCAAAGTTGCAAACGCTGACTCATAGAGACCGCCAGCCATCCCTAAGCCAATGATGAACCATGCAAGGTAAAGCGCCAACTCACTATTGGCAATACCAAGAAGGGCAAGTCCAGCCGCAAAAAATACATTTGATGCTGGCAGCACGCTATGGCCACTCAAAGTGTCAATCGCTTTACCAAACATAGGACCGAACACCGCTGAGACAACCAGAGCCATTGAAAATGCCAGATAAAAATCTGAGGCATCAATTCCTAAAGCCAAAGAAATTGGATGAGCAAGAATGGCAGGCAAGTAGTAAGTAGAGGCCCAAGCTACTGTTTGCGTAATTCCTAAACTCGCGACTAATGGCCAGGTTTTTCTCGACATAAAAAACTAACTGTGATGCTTATCTAGATGCACAAAGGTAAGCCAGATCTGGATCTGTATTTTCAATTGCTCACGTTGCGTGAGCATATGGAGTTTTGTAACCCAATTCAATCAGTTCCAGCGTGATGCATCAAACAACAGGATGCAGTTTTCGACAGACGAAAAAAATGCTTCCGAGGGAAGCATATGTTGAACTCTTAAAATGTAAATCCTGAAAACAACCTAAGTTGCTGATATCTTTCAGATTTGGCAAAAATGGTGGGCGATGCAAGTTTCGAACTTGCGACCCCCACAGTGTGAAGACTATGGCATTTTGCCAAATTACTCAATTAAATCAACAGCTTAGCCCTCTTTAAAAGCCTCAAAGTAGTATAGTTGTAGTATAGTCATGTACTTATATAGTAGTGATTTTTAATCAACACTTAGAACTTGTAGGACATCAAGCGTAAAGAGTCTTTACGCTTGAACGCTCGCCACATCTGGTTCGATGGTTCTTTTATGTATCGAACTTCTCCAGAACAAGTCTACTGAAAATAGATAGAGTTTTATCTGTAACTTCAAAGGGGTGCAGTATGCAAAAAACTCGACAAGAATTGTTTGAATTGGTTTGGTCAATGCCAATGACTAAGCTCTCCAAGCAATTCGAACTAAGTGATGTTGGACTGAGAAAAATTTGCGTAAAGCATCAACTGCCTCTCCCTCCTCAGGGGCATTGGACTAGGAAACAATTTGGCAAAGAAGATCCTAGGCCTGATCTTCCAAACAAAGATTGCAATCCTGTGATTGACATCAACGATGAACATAAAACTGAAATCAATCGTGAACGATCTGAAGCAATAAAAGAAGCAAAGAAACTAGCGCTAAATCCACCAACGTTTCAGCTACGTGACACGCCTGAAAAGACCCAAGGCTTACCCAGAGCACGTGCGACCAATGGCGCAGCCAAACTGGTTTGGGAACCAATGATCAAATCAAAGCTAGGGACCAACTTGTGAATGCATGCCACTTCAAACCTGAGGTGACTGCCAAGCTTGCGCAGTACTTTCAAGCTTCCCAAAAGGCTTTGCGTTAAACCTTTGAAAGCCTTGTTATTCTGCGCACCAGCATCTTGGCCAACATCAAATGCCACGCATTCAATGCCTTGTTTGTTCACAACACCTAAATTTGAAGCGTTCACAACCATCAAGACCTGATGACCTTGTGTTTGCAAACCATGCGCAAGTGCGATGTATGGCAGTACATCCCCCAAAGAGCCGCGAGTACAAATCAGAATTTTTGACAAACGATCGTCTTAATGCAAAACATCAAAAAATGGTTTGGCTGTCGAGCTTAGATTTGCGAATCAAGTCAACCACCGGCTGCTCACGCTTGTTGGCGCGCTGACAGTGGCCTGGTTGAAATTTGTCGGTGATACGAATCACCACTTTCGCCCAGCGCTTCTCACGCTCACGCCACGCATGAGAAGAAATCGATTCCCATGCGTAGCCATTAAAAATAGTGGCATTCACAAAGTTATCCAGTGCCCGCACACCAGCTCGTCCTCGTGCATTCGGCCCAAAAAACCCAATCCATAGCAGCAACCAATATCCCAATATCGCCAGCGGTATCAATGCACATAGCAACGCAAATCCAACCGTCCGCTCCTTCATATACCCTTCTTTCGTCTATGTAGCTTCAGTCGTACGCCATTGGCTGAACGAATCGTCAAACGTCCTACAGGCTGCGGTTCATGGCCAGGTAGTGCTGAAATTTTGTAATGGCGTACCAAGCTTGCCAAGATCAACGTCGCCTCTTGCAACGCAAACGCAGCACCCATACAAACACGCGGTCCCATCCCAAACGGCAAATAAGCTTGCTTCAATGACTCACGCGACGCATCGTTGTTGTATCGTTCGGGTTTAAAGGCATCAGGCTCCTCCCAAAGGTCTCGATGACGCTGCATCAACCACGGCGACACAACCACGGTGGCCCCCTTTTCAATCTCTTTTTTATGCATTGGGCATACCGCGCTAGATTGCCGTGCCATAAAACCTACTGGCGGAAACAAGCGCAAGGTTTCTCTGAACACATTGCGCACCAAGTCTAGGTAGCGCATGTCTGACAGCTCGGGCTGCCTATCTGCCAAATGCATCACCACCTCTTGGTGCATGCGCTCTTGTATATCGGGTGCGTTGGCTATCAAGTAAGAAGCCCAAGTTAAGGCGCTGGCCGAAGTTTCATGACCCGCTAAAAACAACATAGCCACTTGGTCTAACAGCTCATCAAAGCCAAAGCCCTCGCCTGTTGCTTCGTCTTTCGCGTCTAAAAACGATTGCAAAATGTCTGTGGTGTCACTCGGCTTACCTGCTCGGTGGGCGTCAAAACGTGGGCGAATCAGTTGCCCTAATAAACCACGAATGGCTGCGGCGGAGCGTCTGCTGCGCCACACATCCCATGGCCAAACAAGCCACCGCAAGCCATAAATTGAGGGCAACAGCAACCTTGGCGCAATGGCCTGAAACCTTGCAAACTCTGTAAAGATACGCTTGGCATCAGCGCCCTCCATGGGTACTGAAAAAATAGTGCGAAAGATGATGTCCGCAGTCACATGCGTCATCTCAACCTCTAAGTCGTACTCTGCCCCGTCTGGCAAAACCGCCAACCGCTTCAACATGTCGGCCACTGCCGCTTGCATTACAGGAAAAGCCACATTCAAACGTGCCTGCGCAAATGCAGGGTCCATCATGCTGCGTTGCTTGCGCCACTGCTCACCCGAGGTGGTGAAAATACTTTCGCCCAGCAAAGGCTTCAATGCTTCCCCAAGTAAATTGCTTTTCGGAAAAGCCTCCGCGTGTGTGTCCATCACCTGTTTCACGAGGCTTGGCTTGTTCACCATGTAAAGGTCTAAGCCTGGCAAATGGACCTCGCCCATTTGCATGCGATAGCTGCGCTCGTACAAGGCATCTAGCCATGAACGTCTAGCGCTAAAAAACATCAACAACGCCGAAGCCTTGCTCTGTCTTGGTTTGGGATAAACAGGACAAAAATGGCTCACATCAAAACTTTCGCTTCAACATCACTTGGATGCCTTTGTCAGATCGCACAGTCAAACGCCCTACCACCTGCGGCTCAAACCCCGGCACGGCCATCACGTCGTAGTTCTTCATCACTGCACTCAAAATTAACTCGGCTTCTTGCATAGCGAACCCCGCGCCTATGCAGGCACGAGCACCTAATCCAAAAGGCAAATAAGTACCACGCACAGGGGCACGGTCTTTATCCAAAAACCGCGCAGGCTTAAACACATCGGGCTCACGCCACCAACGTCGGTGTCGGTGCAGCAACCATGGAAACACCAGCAGCGCGTCCCCCTTACGTACTTTTGCACCGCGAATCTCTTGGTCTTGCGTGGCCTCGCGGGGAAAGTAACCAACGGGTGGGTACAGCCGCAATACCTCTCGAAACATCGCTGGCAAAGCAGATAAGCGACGCAAGTCAGCAAAAGCTAATTCACCCGTCGGCGCAACCTCTAGTAGTTCTTCTTGCAATTGACTTTGCAACTCAGGAGCTTCGCCCAACACATAGAAACACCAACTCAATGAACTTGCTGATGTTTCGTGTCCTGCTAAAAACAGCATGCACACCTGGTCCAACACCTCTTTCTCGGTCAACACAGATCCATCCTCTGGATCTATTGCAGTGCGCAACCCCGACAAAATATCAGCCCCGTTTTGCTCATCGACCATTGATAAAAACTCAAAACGCGCCCTGACCTTCGCGCCTAAAAATTCTCTGATCACATTGGCGTATTGACGCCGCCGATAGTCATACAAAAACACAGGCAAACGCAGTAGCCTACACACCATCACCTTTTGCGCAAACTCTTGGTAGCGGGTGAAAGCAGCAAATAGGCTGGTAGCTTCATCTTCACCCAACGGCGCTGAAAAAATGGTGCGATACACAATGTCTGCCGTCACATGCGTCATAGCGGCATCAACATCTAGGGGCTTACCGAGGTCATGCTGCTCAAAACGCCCCAACATATCTGCGCACGCCTGCTGCATGAGTGGGAACACCAAACTCAAACGAGCATGGCCAAAAGCCTGGTCCAGCATGCGCCTCTGTTGCCCCCACAATTTGCCATTAGTAGTGAACGGGCTAGAACCGATCAACGGCTCTAAGGACTCGTGCATCAAACGGTGCTTTGGGTAGTTAGCTGGCTCTTTCACCAAAATGCGCTCGACCCACTTGGGGTCGTTGATGATGAACACACGCATGGCTGGCAGCCAAAAATGGCCTAGCAACATCTCGTAGCTTTTGTGGCTGAGTGCGTCTATCCACGAATATGCGACACGCCAAAAACCAAAAATACCAATCTTGCTTTTTTTCAGCGGCATCGGTACAGGCGGTGTCAGCTTAGTCATCCACGCGCCCTACGTAATGCTCAAACCAATTTGGGCCATACAGCACATCAAACAAATTAAAGTTACCTGCCAACTCTGGCGCACGCAAATACAAAAAATGCGCGTCTAGTTTGTTTTTCCGAATCAAGGCCCAACTTTGAGGGGGGTACATCTTGAAAAAACTGGCACTGTGCAGCACAGGCATCGGGGCCTTGCTGTGGTCCACATCTGTTTTAACCAAGGGGTGCGCGCGGTAAAAACACAGTGGGTCTATCTTGGCCGTGATGTCCCACCACAGCAAATGTGTATGGAAGCTCAAGCGCTGTAAAGCTTCTTTGAACAACTGGGCTTTGGGCCTTGGCACCATAGCAATGAACGGGTAGCACTGCCCCAAGGTCAACACTTTGGTTTTTCGCCCGTGCTGCAACGCCTGCCAGCGTGGGTCTTGCAGCAAAGCATCTATAGCGCCCACCATCATCAATGTGCCGATGCTGTGGCCCACCAACAGCACCTCATCTACAGGGTCTTCTTGTTGGCGCTGTATCACGTGCTCTACCCATTGCTGTCTACGTTGTTCTGAACCATCTATACCAGTGCGCCCCATGCGAATAACGTACGTAAATATGCGAAGCAACCAAAACAAGCCCCTAAGCTCGCCATACACACCCAGTGCCACCACCAACCCAGCGCCCGAGAGACAAGCAAACACTTGCCACGCCCATTGCAGCCATTGGGGGCCAAGCATCAGCGTGCTTAGTGACAGTAAAAAAATAGAAAGCAAAACACCTAACAACAACGAACCCAGCAAATATGCACCCGGCAAAATGCCAGTCACATAAACACCCTCAAAAATTTGCTTAACCCGCGACAAGTCCACATCAAAAATAATGCCGCGATACGCCAGCCAAAACTCCTTGGCTAGAGCCCAAGGGCTTTTGCTCCAATGGTTGCGGATGATGTCGTCCCAACTCATAAACACATGCTGGGTTTCAACTGACTTTGAGTCTTTGCCGCCGCCTTGCCAAGCCACCACCCAATGGTTAAACAGCTTACCCATGCGCCTGCGACGCCCAACACTCAAGGTGCCGCCCTGCACTTGCGGCTTGGCCGCTTCTTCTTCACACAAGCGGTGGTAATAGGCAGCACCGCGTGGGTCAAAACCGCTGAAGTAATGCACGCGTCTACGTAATACAAAGCCTCCTGTCACAAACGCCCAGTCCAACTGTCAAACAACACTTTGGCCTTACGTAACTGTCGGCGCACAAAACCCACACGCAGCTTATGCAAACCACCATTAGCCTCAAGCGCCATGCGCTGCTCAACAATGCGATGCAGCACAGCCTCGCAGGTGGTGTAGCCCTTTAAGTCCCAATCCCAATAAATGGGGTAATACAGCAAAGCGCCTGCAACTAGTTCATCCAAGGTCAAACGGCGTTGCCGCCTTTCAAACGCAGTGGCGTTTTCTGCTCGGTCTTCAGTCAGGCCCCAGCCTGCATAAAAAGGCTGGCCATACGTCACCACCTTTTTGCCGCGTAACAGCGCATCAAAGCCTGTGAGCGATGTCATGGTGTGGACCTCATCGCTGGCTTCAATACAACTCACCACCGACACACCCGCCTCAACATGGTCTGCATACTCGCGTACAGCCGCCAAGGCTACACGCCCTTTGCGGTTACCGCTCAGCACATCGGGGTGTGGTTTGTAAACAATAAAGGCATCTGGTCGAGCTTGGCGGACAGCACGGAGCAAATCTAAGTTGGTCCGCACAGAGGTGCAGCCTAGCCGAATAGATGCATCGGTTTCAACCTGCCCAGGGACCAACACCACCAACCGCCCATTGCTAGGCCATTGCACAGTTTGTCGTGGCTCTAAGTTGTATTTGGTAATGCTGTGTTCAACGATGAACGCCCGCACTTGCTGCGCCCGTTGCCTGTCCTCTATCGTGAACTCACGAGTGGCCAGCATGTGTTCTAAATCCGAAGGGCGTGTGGCATCAAAGTAAATGCCGCGCTCGTCTAGCACCAATGAATGAGGACGAATGAGGTCGGAACCCAAACCTACGGAGCGTATGAAGCCGTCTTCTAGATGTAATAGTTTGAATTGTTTGTCGTGCGCTAATGCAATTAATTCAGATGGAGGACTAGCCCCCCAACAAACTAAAGTTTCTCCAAGTTGAGGTGAAAGCTTTTCTAGACCACTTGCATTTGGAGCAAATTGCACCAGATCGCGATGCAAGCCAAGCATGGGCTTTAGGTTAGCCGCCTTCCAGCGCCGAAAACCCACACCCAGCACACGCCCTTGGCGTTGCTCACCGTGCATGCGGTTGGCCATCTCTTTTTGGCATACCAACCAATCGATCACATCCAAAATGCTGCCGCGCTGGTGCGTGACCGGATCGAGGTAACGGGTGTAGTGGATGTAAGCGGCAGCAAACAACTCGCGCACCGAGCGTTGGCGCGTGCGCCGCTCCCAAGCAGGTGAATCTTTGCAACGGTCATCCGTCACGCCCCAACCAGCGTACCAAGGCACCCCAAAGCACACCACGGGTTTGCCCGCCAGCAAGGCCTCAAAACCCATGGTGCTGGTGACCACATACACCTTATCCATCTGGCCGAGCAGGCTCATTGGGTTGACCGCATCGCGCAGCAACACGGTGCGATCATCAGGCTGCACCTGCGTCAAATAGCCGCCCTTGCGGCCTGAAGACACTTCGGGGTGTGTCTTTACAAAAATACTGGCTCTTGGGTTTTCAGCTTTGGCCGCTGCCAACATGGCTGTGAAAGCTTGAGCCGTCGCACCACCCAGCGAAACGCTCATATCACCCAACGTCTGGTCAATTACCAAAACACGCTGTACGAGCATGTCATTGCGAGGAACGAAGCGGCGAAGCAATCCATCCGCCGAATGGTTGTACTTGCTCAAACCTTTTTCCAGCGACACCCCCAGGACCTTATCAACTAGCCCCTCATGGCCCGCCAGCACATCTTGTGAGCTGGCTAGCAACCCCTCCAACGCGCTGGGGCGGGTGCTATCGTAAAAAATGCCAGCTCCGTCCACCACAATGGATAAGGGCGGAAAACGGTCGCCAGTGCCGTAGGAGCGCAGGAAGCCGTCTTCGAACGCCCAATAAGGTAAGTGGTGCCGCTTAGCATAAGCCAGCGCCTCACTGCCAGTGGGGCGGTAGCCCCAACCGGCAATGGCCGACAAGCCATTGCTGACCGATACCCGCGTAACTGACTTAACACGCATTCCCGTCATTTCCGCTAGGAACGGAAGACGCAACATGCCGCTTGACATGACACCGATGGCGGCAATATCGGGCCGTAATTTCATTAGGTGATGTATGTCGCAGATCTGCAGCAAACCAACCATCGGTTCTGCTGTGTCCTTCACCACCAACGCATTGATCTTGCAGGGCCGAATTAGGTCTTCTGCCTCAGCAAAGCTAATGTCCGATGACAGCGATTTGAGACGGGTTGAAATGATCTGCGCAGCAATGAAGGGCTTGTAATCTTTATCGGAATCGAATGCATGACGCACATCGCTATCTGAGATCAGACCCTGGAATTCCTGCCCTTGCCGCCCATCACTAGCGTTGTGGTGGTGAAGCTTGTTGGAACCAGATTGTTGTTGCAGGCTTCGCGTTTCCAGCCTCCCCGTTCCAGCATGCAAAATGGTATTCACCGTACGGTGAAACTCGTCGTCCAGTTTGCTTATCATCGCTTGTAGGGTTTAAATCTGGATCTCAATCGTTCTCTTGACCAGTTCTAACACGTTGTAATTCATCCAGAATTCATTTAAATTTAAACCAATAATTGGGATATCAAAGCGTATATTCTGGCGCTGCTAAACTTTTGATTCAAATGAACTAGGAGGGTCGCTATTTTCGTAGACTATAAATCTAATTTCCCATTTTGGCTTCTAGGAAATATATAAAAACCATTGCTGACTTTATTTAAAAAGTAAATTAAATAAAGCCCTCTGCAAATAAAAAATCAAGTGCAGCATCGATATTGAAAGCTACATCGCGCGCTGGTCCATCTTTGCAAGAGTCGGTCGGCATGCAGATATTGGCGTACATTGGATGATAGTTCTTTATTGCATCAATTAGTAGAAATCTTGGATTGACATTTTCACCCGATAATATGCAGAACCTTTTTTCATTATTAAGCGTGAAAAGCGAAGAATGAAATGCTGATCCAATAAAACCTACAACTGGATGCCTAGAATTAAATAATGATATTTGATCGTCTAGTGATAAATCCTCAGGATAAGCAATTTTGTAGCCAAATGAAGATAGCTTTGACTCAAGTGCTTCCTCGTTTTTAATTAGCCTGTTTGCGCTATTCAATTTTGACCTTGATAAATAAACTGGGGCGTCGATGCTATTTAAGCCTGTGCTGCTCAAGAGGGAATTTCGGGCTACATGTTCATGAATTGTTTTTTGGACAGGATATATCGTTGATATCTGTTGCAATGATGGTGCAGGGATGTATACCCGTCTTAATAAGGTTGGTTTAGTTGGTGTTATAAATTTTTCCTTCGCGATTCCAGTCAATTCAAGAAATCGCTGAACGAAAGAATAGTTTAATTCGGCATTGGATCTTGGCAATAAAAATATTTTTTTATAGAGGTGTTCATCAAATATGGGCCACATTCTGGAAACGTGGTCCGAGAGAAAATGCCCGTAATGCGCGCCAATCTGTCCGCCATAGAGAATAGGCTCATCAATCACTGTAAGGTCGTTTGGTATCTTGCAGTAGGGTGGAGCTTGAGTTGGAGAGATGCTTTTTATGAATTTCTCGCCCTCAATGTAGTCCCGTCTTGTTTCCTCGATGCGTTGGCCTGATAGATCGTAAAGGCACGAAAAGCCTGGCATAGCAACCAACTCCGATTTTCTCCAAATGGGTGGCCTATCCCAGCACTTCCGAACGTCAAGCTGATTAAATTTGCTAATATTTTTGGGGTGTACACTCATGATCGCTCGCCTTGTTTGAGATCGCTTTGTAGAAAATAATTCATCTTTTTCTTTGCTCGACACGTAGATTAATTTTGTCAAATGGTGAGTCTTTAATTTTTCAAGCAATAAATCCCGCCAAGTTGTTTACAACAGTTCTTTGACAATCTCGTTATTGAATCGTGAGCGTATTATTTTGGCTGGCACTCAGCCGGCAATCGCATAGTATGAAATATCGCAATTGACTTCTGCTTCAGCTGCGATAACCACTCGATTGCCAATGGGTTTTCACATTTGTAAGTTCAGAACAGGTGACGAAAGATACGGACCAGACCGTTGTTCGAGTCCGCGAAGAACTTGCGCGGATTACGACGCAGCTTGTGCAACTTGCGATCGAGTGGACTGGGATCGCTAGCGCCCGTTACAAGCGACTTATCCTTCTGGCTAATGGCGGGGGCAGTTGCCAATCTGGCCTCAGGGAGGGGCGTTGCAGTGGTCATGGCTGGCGTAGGTTGAACCTGGCCCTTTGCCGCCTTGTCTGAGAGCAAAGCAATAGATGCGGGCATCTCGAACACCTGCGCCAAGCGCAATAGACCTGAATCTTGGCAGGACACCATAAATAGTTGTAAAGCCGTGATCAGGAAGTCCTCGAAGCAGCGATATTCGGCCAGCGAGAGCGCGCCCGAAAGGCTGCCCTGCTGCAAGCTGGAGACGACTTCACGAATCTGAGCTGGCGTGAAGTCGTAGGTAAAGCCTTTATTGCCGAAGAACGCATCACCGAACTGGATCGGCTTGAGGCCATGGAAAGCTGCCTCGATCAGGCTCTGGGAATTCAGACCCACAACGGCGTCCGACATTTCAAAAAGCTTGTCGATGGGGTAATGGTCGACGACCTGAACACGCTTTTTTAACACTTCGGGCAACGTAGCAATGTAATTGCAGATGGCGTCGTGGGTTAGCGGTCGGCAAATATTAGTCTTTTTTTCCTCCCACGGATGCGCCTTGAAAACAACATTAAAGCCGCTTGAGACAAGCTCGTGAATGAGCTCCTTATAAATTGCAATGGAGCATAAACCGATGGCGCGATACTCAAGCAGTGAGAAATCATTAACTACCTGACCGAAAATCGTGACGATTTTGGCCGCGTCCGCGAACACAAGCGGTTCGCCAGTATCTGGCTGTTGCACGTTCTTGTTGTTCATGGCTAGCACCTTGTTGAGAGCTTTGATGCGCTCTCGGTCGACCAGATTCTCCTGCTTAACTCCAGCCAGCGACTCGAACACCGTCTTGTGCTTGAGGTTGGTATTGTTTGCAATCGGTTCGTACTTCTCTTCGCAGTAGTAGTCGTTTCCGGTGAAGAAGGTCTCCATCACGATGACCTTAGTGGGCGTGAATCGCAGCAGCTCCATGAGCGTACGCTGATAGATCAGCGAGCCCGAGAAGATGCAGGCGTGTGAGAATTGCTTCTCGTCAGCCAGAGCTTGTGTCCAGAAATCGAGCCAGTCCCAAGCCGCCGCCAGGCCGAGCATAAGCACCTGCTTGTTCTGCTCCATCAGCTGGTCGAAGATGCCCCGGGAGGTATGCGGATAGTGGGTACCATGCCACTCAGGCTGAACTACGACACGAGCCATCACCTCGGCACGAGCGACATTAAAGAGGTTGACTCCTTTAACTTGGTAGTTATACAGCTCGTCGGCTCCCAGCTTGGCCAATAGGCGGGCACGCTCGCGCACTGAAGCCATGGGTTCGTAGTGGCCGTAGACCGTTATCCAGGCACGTCGAGTGTTAATGTTCTTGACCGTCGCGCCCTGCTTCTCCATAAACTTGTAGAAGGATGCGAAGTTTTTGACGTTAATATGCAGGTCGTCGGCCAGCAGGATGTTGAGCTTGCTTTTCATGGCTAGGTCCAGCGTTCTTAGGTTTGAATCTCAAGGGTGTCGAACACCGGCGTCACAACAATGGCGGGAGGGGTTTTCAAATCAAATCCGGCGATTTGACCGTACACAGTCAGGTTCTCTTGGATGGAGTCCCTCCATGTAGGAACCTCTGCGGCCAACGAGCGGCAAGTCGCCTCCAGCGAGGCGTAAGCCTGCGGGCTGGAAGCAAGGCGGTGGATCACATTGGCATCTTCATCAGGATTCAGCTCGAGGAAATAGCCGTTATCTCCGTCGATGATCAAGTCAATCGACATGCCCACACGACTCGTGAGCACCGGGGTACCGGTGGCCAGCGACTCGGGCACGCTGGCCGGGCCACCCTCGTGGCCGCTGCACATGAGCAAGCAGTCGATGGCACCATAGAAGCCCTGAAACACACGATAAGGCAGACGCTCAAACACCTCGACTTCAAAGCCAAGTTGGCGCATGCCGATAAGTACGCTAAGAGACTTATTGATTGAGTATGGCGAAATACGAGCCTTGAAAAAAGGCCATGCGATTGGGTTCATCGATAACAAGTTGCAACTAGAAGCATCAACAACTGCCGCAATGTCGTGAAATGTGAAACAGGCAACATTCTTCAGTGAAAAATTTCTTACTGAAATTTTGAACTCATCCCAATTTGATTGATATGAGATCTCTAGACCCGGCTGTAACTCAAGGCAACCACAACCTAATTTTCTAGATCCTGTTGATGCCCACCACTGCTCAAAAGATAGACCTTCTAAAGCCCCAAAAAGCTCATAGGTCTTGAACGAAGCGTCACTCATAAATATTCCAGTTCGGCACATTTGCTCGTAATGCGGTGAGAGTTTTAAAGCCTCAAACCAAGCCCCCAGGTATCGTTAGACGTACACCATTTGAAATTACAAACAGCACTTAATCTCTATAAAGTACAAGTGTGGCCATTTGATGGTGCAATAGCTATCAAGGACGGAGAGAGCATCGTAGTGATCGACAAGTGGTGTTACCTTGGAATCGCTAATGATCACGATGAGCTTTACAGCCTGGCAGAGGCTGGACAGGCCGAGTTTGATCTAGACATCTACAAGATCGTAAAAAAAGCGATATCTGGATCGCATAAGCAACATGTCATCCAGCTAACAAAGGTGTTTGAAGTTACGCCATGACTGAAAAAATCTCCCTGTTCCCACTATCTCACGGGCTATTTCCAGATGGCATGCTGTCGCTGCAAATCTTCGAAATTCGTTATCTTGATTTGATCAAGCGCTGCCACCAACAACAAATCCCATTTGGTGTCGTTTGGTTAAAAAAAGGCAGTGAGATACAAGTACCAGGCGAGACACCTCTGCTGCACATGCATGGTTGCACTGCACACATCCGAACCTTTGAACAAGTACAAGCCAACTTATTCCGTGTGATTTGCCAAGGTGGGATTCGATTTGAATTGCACGACACACAACCCGGGCCATTTGGTGTCTGGCAAGGTCAAGTCTCATATCTGCCCAACGATCATGAGATTGAACCACCACTGTCCTTGCAACACCATGCGGATAGGCTCGGCAAAGTGATAGCTAGCGCCCAGCAGCAAGGGCAAAGTCACAGACTTCCTATCTTTAAACCCTACCTGCTTGATCAATGTGGATGGGTTGCAAACCGATATGCAGAGGCAATGGACATCAGCACGGAAAAGAAACTTGAACTACTGTGCGAACTTGATCCTCTCGAGAGAATGCAAAAGATTGATTCGCTAATCAAAGACTCGTAATACCCCTCAAGGATGAATAGTTGATGAGCTATTCATAGCAAATAAAAATGTGACTAGTGACAATTAGGTTCGCAGCGCAAGAAACAAATGTCGCCTTGCTAAATCTACTTGGAACTCTTTACCGAAGTAAAAAATGTTGAACACTGCCCTCAAAATCTCCGCACTGCTAACAACAGCTTTCCTGTTCGGTGGCATGCTGTTATTCGCTGGCAGTTTTGCTGCATTTCTATTTAAGGTGATGCCCATTGCGGATGCACGCATTCTGATCAGAAAAGCTTTTCCTTTTTTCTACATATACGTCATTGCAGCATCTACTGCGGCCGCTGTTCTAACAGCCCAACAAGACATCATTAGCTCAGCTGTTTTAGCGGTGATTGCACTGACTACGATTCCAACCAGACAGATCCTGATGCCCGCAATCAACAAAGCAACTGACAGCGATGACTGGGTTCGATTTATGGGACTTCATGGTCTTTCAGTGGTTGTGACGCTTGCTCACATAGTCGCATCAGCCGTAGTGCTTGTTCGCTTATCTAACTAAGCTGTTCCAATTTACAAATCGTGCCTGGACGCATCAAAAAAAAACTCCTGCAAGCGCAACTAGCTCAGCTTGGGGTACCGGCAGATAAGGAGGAAATTTGTCCCCTATGCGAGAGACTTATTCCTCCCCCGCAAAGGGATGCTCATCACTTGGTGCCTAAGTCTTGGGGCGGCTCACAAACAGCAGCGCTTCATCGCATTTGCCACCGCCAAATACATGCTCTCTTCACTGAGGCTGAGCTTGCGAAAAGTCTAAACACCGTTGAAGCATTAAAAAACAACGTGGAGCTGCAGCCATTTATCAAATGGGTTCGCACCAAACCTGATGATTTCTTTGAACGCACGCGTAAAAGTCAAAGACTTAAGAGCAAATAACCCATTGAACGTGATTCATGATCAGATTCATTTTTATGGCACCAGCCATTCCCAACGGTCATGCGTAATCCTAGCTCGACGATGTCCTGACCTGGCTAACTCCAGCCAATCCATCTCGTCAACTTGAGCATTGAGAACAGCAAAATTTATCGTCTGATGCTCACAGCTAAAACTCGATTCAACATCAGAGGGAATCAGCGAACCAGGAGCTGAAGGACTGAGGTAATCAGCGGCAGATCCGGTATGTTGGACCTGACTCCAAAGTTGCTCGACTTGATCGCCGCATTACTTGAGGAGCGGTGTCCTTCTGAGCACCAACACAAGATTCGTGGATTTGCTGAGTTCTTACAAACGGCACAAGCCTCAATCATTCCTGACCCCTACTACGGTGGAGAACAGGGGTTTGAACATGTTTTGGACTTGATTGAAGAAGCATCCGACGGGCTCATGAAAATGGTTAAGCTAATAGACTTGAGTAACGAATGAACACCAAAGACATTCGTACCTTCACTGATCCAGATTTGGCAGGCCCATACGCGGCCATGAACGCGCAGGATGCAGGTTGGTTGCTATGGGCTCAGTACGGATTTCACAGCATCCAGTCTGGCCCTAGTCAGGTCAAAAGCTCAAATTGAACTTGAAGCAAGCTTGTTGACGGCTCACTTCCAGCGCAGATCTAACTTGCGGTGATGCGCTGCGCAATCGCGCAAGTAGAGATTAATGAGGCTTTGGTATGGGATGCCAACTTGTTCCGAAATACCTTTGAAGTAGCCAATTGAATCCTCATCCAAACGAATGGTGATCTGCTTCTTCAGCTGCGCAGCATAAGGATTTTTACGCGCCTTGGTGAAATCGTATTCTTTTCTCATAGTGCACCTCTTATCGGTATTGCTTAGATTCATGTGTGGACGCCTTACGTGCAGAAATGATCCTGATCACATTTCCCTCTTCACGATAGCAATGGCAAACCAGCACAACTTTGAGCGAGCTACTTAAGCCCAGCAGAACAAACCTCTCCTCATCATCGGAATGATCGGGGTCATCAATCAACTTGGCGTTTTCATCAAAGAAAACAGTACGAGCCTCATCGAAAGAAATGCCGTGTTTCTTTTCGTTTGCAGATGCTTTTTTAGCATCCCATTCAAATTTAATACTGCTCATAACTACACTGTAGTTTATTTTTAGGCTGCTTGCAACAGCCTAACTTGCTTAGTATTCGCTAGGAAGCATGATCACCCAGTGCTCTCCGTCCCAGCAGGCAAACAAAGATATGGCGTGCATTGGAAAGTCTGTGTATGGAATCTCTTGACGGGCATGCTCTTTGCCACTGCCATCCTCGTAGATCATCGTTGCCCTGTAGCCATTCACAGTCATGCGCACTTGGACAAACCAGTCCTCAGTGCCAATCTCGCTTAAGTGGCTAGCAATCGCATCCATCATCCAAAAACACTCAGCCTCTTCAGCCAAGTACTTAGTACCGTCAGTAAGCAGGTGCCTGCGACTGATTCGGTAATAGCCAGTTGTTCCAATAAATTGCGTGAGTTGAGTTGAGTCGAATTTTTTCATTGCTGCGTCCTTCTTTGAGTGAATGACTACAGTTTTGTTTCAGACATGCAGATGGACAACCGACATTTGGTAACCCAATAACTTGGACGGGTACCGAGTAAAAATCACCATGGTGTTTTGACAAGTACTCCACCATAATTTTTTGCAGCCCAATCTTTTTAGATCTGTAGGATCCATTCGGGCTGTATCTAAAGAAAGCATTTGCGCAACGCAACAGAGCAATGATGTTGCTGACGCACCTAGCTGGTTTAAGAATTGGCGAAGTCGCCTGCCTACGCTGGAGCGATGTGATGAACTTAGACGGAACAGTAAAGGACGAGATTCGCTTGCTGCCAGACATGACCAAGGGAAGACACGCCCGTACAGTTTTCGTCAACATCAAACTGCGCGAGGAATTACAAACTTACGCAGAGCAATTAAAGTACGTAGATCGCAGCTACCCATTCTTTGCTAGCCAAAAAAGCGTGAAAGCAGGCTTCAGCGCTAATAGCTTGGCGCAGACTTTTGCCCTGCTCTATGAAGGTGCGGGACTAGAGGGAGCAAGCAGCCACAGCGGCCGTAGAACGTTCTTAACAAACCTTGCGAACAAAGGCACCGCGATACACATCTTGAAAACGCTCGCTGGTCATCGCAGCATAAGCACTACCGCTGCGTACCTTTACAGCAGCCCAAGCCAGTTGAAGGCCGCTGTTGAGTTGGTGTAGGTTGTAGGCAAGCAAAAAAAAGCTCACTTATAATGAGCTATTTCTTATTAGTAAATATTTTTAAGTAGCTTCTCTTACTGATTCCAGTAAAACAGCACCAAGTTTCGAGTAGTAGGAATTCACTATTTCGCTTGAGCACAAGTATTTGGCCCGTCGATCTATGCCTTTATAAAAATCCAACACAAGTCCACTATCTCTTAATAACCTCAAAGACCTATGAATTGCGGCGGGAGACCCAAACTGAGCCAAAGTCATAAGATCAGTAGTTTTAAGTGACTGCTCTTGCGAATGATGTATTGAGATGGTTTCCAAAAGCTTGCAGAGCAAGCGTAGGCCACGTCCTTGGGAATTGGGCCAAGCAAAATAGAGGTTAGAGCTATGGGTACCGAGTAAAAATCACCAGCTTGATTTGAAAAGTACTTCACCTAAATTTTTCGCAGCCCAAATATTTACGGGTGCAGGACCCAATTCAGTAACCCTTTAAGGTGTCAAAAAAGCCCTACAACGCGTTTTTCGAAAGGCTCGTAGGGCTAGGTAGCTGAACTCAAATCAAAACAAACGTAGCGTTTAATTTCTTCAACGGAAATTTGGCCCGAGGCTCAAGCACTCAAAAAAAAGTGCGCTGCTCAGTACAGCTTGAAACGCTGCGCGTGGAGATTGATTTGTAGATGATTCACAGTTCGAAAATCTAAGGAAAGACTTCGAAAAATCTATGATGAGTAGTATGGTCTATCTATACTACTTTTGGACGTAAAAAAAGCACTAAGAATCGCTTCTAAGTGCTTGATTTCATTGCGGCAAAAATGGTGGGCGATGCAAGTTTCGAACTTGCGACCCCCACAGTGTGAATACTATGGCGTTTTGCCATATTCTCCATTTAAATCAACAACTTACGTAATTCAAAAAGTCCCAAAGTAGTATGCTTGTAGTATAGTCATATAATTATATACAATTACTTTTTAGGTCGAATTTAGAGCTTATAGAACACCAAGCGTAAAGACTCTTTACGCTTGTGTTTTCATAGACCGACAAATATCCGCATTTGAGGCGCCCAAACGCTCAACATGCGATGGTTCCGCGCCCTATTTTCACAAAATTCTGGGATGGTGCCTATTTTGAGTATCGAACTTATCGATCTAGCGCAGCTCAATCAGATACAAATTTTCTGAATGACTTCCAACTTTTGCTCCAACGTGTATCCGACAGTTCCATAGTAATTGAACTCAGACCCACCGCTTGAGTGTCCCGTAATGCTCTCAGCTAATCGAGTTGGAATATCGTTGCGAGCTTTCATCCTATCTATCAATCCATGTCGGAACATGTGACTCCTAAAGTCCAAATCAGCCAAATACTTGTTCATAGTTGCTGAGCAAGTGTTGCTGCCGTGATAGTGAGCGTATTTAGGAACAAGCCATTCACTGCTCTCCCCCTTTGCAAACTCAACTAGCCTCTGAGCTGCAAACAATGAAATACCGACCAGAGGCACAGCCCGAATACTGCTGTTTGTTTTGCGATTCGACAACTCGTTTCTTCGAACCCAAATATGAGGAATCGGATGATCCAACACACAGTCTTCAACACGGGCATAGACGGGCTCAGATAGACGTAACCCTGTATTGAGTTGAATCAGTCCAACTAATTTGTAAGGTGTGAAACGAATCATCAACCTATGCTTAACTTCAAGCAACAGCTCATCAGTAATGATTCGCATTGGACGACGAATCTCAACGCCTGAAATCTTGAGAGCTCGGAATGGGCTAAATCTATCTATATCAAGGTAGCGAAATGCCACATTGAGCATTGCATTCAGTATGGAGGTCTGTTTTCTAACTGTGACTGGTTTTAGCCCGAGGCCAAGCAAATAATCTCGAAATACACAGGCATGTACGTATCGCAAATCTCTTAGCGGTAGATTACTGGTTAAAAACTACCAGAGCAAAAGGCTAAGTACTTCACCTAAAAAATCCGTAGCTCTAGAAATTAGGTCTGTAGACCCCATTCGGGCGGCAGATACAAACCGCACTACTTTGCAAAATTTCACTGCTCAAGCGCAAAACTCGACGCGTTTAAAAGCCCTACAGCACATCGATTTGCAAACCCGAATACTTTGAGTGCTGAGAACCCAGATCAGCGCTTGTAGGGCTTGCTATGCAATCTGCGCGAGTTATCCACAGAGCGTGTGAGTTATCCAAGAAAAATCACGAAAAACATAGCTTTTAGTAGATTTCAAAGTCTGAGCGTTGAAATCATTGGAGAAAAAAACCGCCAAAAAGTTATCCACAGTCAGTTCATTTCGCCCTGCTCCAACCCCAGAAACCCGCCACTCTGGACGGACTCAGGTTGTCCAGATAAATATATGAAAACACAATGCAATTAACGCAAACACATGATTTAGGAGATACGAAATGGCACAAGCAAAAACACTCTCAGCAACTGATATCGATCAGGTGCTCAACTACATCAATACACGTAAATACGCAGCGCGTAACCGTTCAATGATGCTGCTCACGCACTGGGCAGGATTACGCATTGGAGAAGTTGCATGCTTGCGTTGGAGTGATGTAACAAACAGTGACGGACAAGTAAAAGATGAGATCCGCTTGCTGCCCGACATGACGAAAGGCCGTCATGCACGTACTGTGTTCGTAAGTGCAAAGCTCAAAGCAGAGTTGCAAGCCTACGCTGATCAAGCAAAGTGCATAGAGCGCAGCTACCCATTCTTTGCAAGCCAAAAAAGTGTTAAAGCTGGATTTAGTGCAAACAGTTTGTCTCAAACATTTGCCCTGCTTTACGAAGGTGCCGGGCTTGAAGGCGCAAGCAGCCACAGTGGACGCAGAACGTTCCTCACAAACCTTGCTAACAAAGGCACAGCAATTCACTTGCTCAAAACGCTTGCTGGTCACCGCAGCATCCAAACCACTGCCACTTACTTGTACAGCAGTCCCAGCCAATTGCGAGCTGTTGTCGAATTGGTTTAACTGCTTAGCTTCTCGGCGCAGACTCAGCTCGTAGCTCAGGCATGTGAGCCAAAGTCATCAGTTCCACAACTTTGGCTAGGTCGGCACTTAACAATCCATCATAAAGATCTGGATGCAATCCGAAAATCTAACGGTCTTTGTCGTTAAAGATGTAGGCAAATGAACTTGTTATTTCGCCTATTGAATAGATCGGTGTCTTTGCAAGACATGACATTTCAGTAAACTTTTACCGAGATGATGCTTTCTAGATGCATCCCCGTTGATAGTTGCTTTACCCAGTAACAATGTCACATCTTGACAAATAACTTTATTTTCCAAATTGAAAATTAGATTCTTTCAATAATCAAAGCGATACCTTGCCCCACACCAATGCACATAGTGCAAAGGGCATAACGCCCACCCGTGGTGTGCAATCGGTTGAGTGCAGTGGTCACCAAACGAGCGCCTGATGCACCCAATGGGTGCCCCAGCGCAATCGCACCACCCCAAGCGTTCACTCGTGAGTCATCGTCTTTGAGGCCCAGCATACGCAAGACAGCTAAGCCTTGTGCAGCAAAAGCTTCATTTAGCTCAATAACGTCAATTTGATCGAGCGTGAGTCCTGTCTGTAAGAGCACTTTTTCGGTAGCCGGTGCTGGTCCGATTCCCATAACACGCGGAGCCACACCCGCTGTCGCCATACCCACAACGCGAGCTTTGGGCGTAAGACCGTATTGCTTGACACTGCTTTCGTTAGCCAACAACAAGGCGCAGGCACCGTCATTTACGCCACTGGCATTGCCTGCAGTCACGCTGCCATCGGGTCGCACCACACCTTTGAGCTTAGTCAACGACTCTAGGCTGGTTTCGCGTGGGTGTTCGTCTTGGCTCACCACCACAGCATCGCCTTTTTTCTGCGGAATAGTCACAGCACAAATTTCACGTGCAAAATGACCAGCTTGAATAGCGGCCAATGCATTGCGCTGGCTGCGCAAGGCCATTTGGTCCTGCGCTTCGCGCTCGATCTTGTAATCGACCGCGACGTTCTCAGCAGTTTCAGGCATGCTGTCTACGCCGTATTGCGCTTTCATGAGCTTATTCACAAAGCGCCAACCAATCGTCGTGTCGTACACCGCGTTGTTGCGGCTGAACGCGCTCTCGGCTTTGGGCATGACAAAGGGTGCACGGCTCATGCTCTCGACACCGCCAGCAATCATCAAGGAAGCTTCACCAGATTTGATGGCTCGTGCGGCTGTGCCCACGGCATCCAAACCGGAACCGCACAAACGATTGACGGTGCCGCCGGGTACTTCCATAGGTAAGCCCGCCAACAACGCAGACATACGAGCCACGTTACGGTTGTCCTCACCCGCTTGATTGGCACACCCATAAAACACATCGGACACTTTGGACCAGTCAACCGTTGAATTGCGCTCCATCAGCGCCTTAATAGGCACAGCGCCTAAATCATCAGCACGTACGCTGCTCAATGCGCCACCATAACGTCCAAAGGGGGTACGAATTGCATCGCAAATATAGGCTTCAGTCATATCAGTTCTCTTAAAAATTTTTTCTTCAACAATTCAGTCGTGGTTTTGTTCATCAGGCGTGAACTGAGAGACCGATGAGTCGTTCAAGCCCTTCCATGCTTAAACCATCGACTTTATCGATCAGCTTCAAACCTCCACTTGTGCATTCCAACGTTGCCAGATCAGAGTAAATGCGCTTGACGCAGCCCAATCCCGTGAGGGGATATGTGCACTCTTTAACAACCTTGCTCTCGCCTTTTTTAGTGAGTAGGTCCATCATGACCCAAGTCTGTTTGGCTCCAACCGCTAAATCCATTGCACCACCCACTGCCGGAATTGCACCTACTTCACCAGTGCTCCAATTGGCAAGATCACCAGTCGCAGACACTTGAAATGCACCCAAAACACTGATGTCGAGATGACCACCACGCATCATGGCAAAGCTGTCTGCATGATGGAAATAAGAACCTCCGGCTAACAATGTCACAGGCTGCTTACCAGCGTTGATCAAGTCGTAATCTTCCTCTCCAGCCAACGGCGCTTGCCCCATCCCCAGGATCCCGTTTTCACTGTGCAGGACAACCTCTATACCCTCTGGCAAGTAGTTCGCAACCAGCGTTGGTTGACCTATACCAAGATTTACATATGCGCCATCGAAAATATCCTGCGCAACTCGTTGAGCAAGCTCTTGCTTTGTTCGTTTTGTGTAATTACTCATGCAGGTTCTCCTTATGCAGTTTGCTTAAAGCCGCCAGCTTGTGTAGCTACGCGCTCAATCTTGACGATTCGAGAAACAAAGATTCCAGGAGTCACGATCGATTCGGGATTCATCTTTCCGAGTTCAACCACGTCGTGAACAGTTGCAATAGTGCATTTGGCTGCTGTCGCCATGACGGGACCGAAGTTGCGCGCAGCTTTACGGAACGTCAGATTACCCCAACGGTCGCCAGTTTCAGCTTTGATCAGAGCAACATCCCCGTAAATTGGATACTCAAGAACGTAGTCTTTGTCATTGATACGACGCGTCTCTTTTGGTGTTCCATCTGTATTCAATGCCAGCTCTGTTCCGAAGCCAGTTGGCGTGTAGAAAGCACCAACACCAGCGCCAGCAGCACGAAGTCGTTCAGCCAAGTTTCCTTGCGGCACAAGCTCTAGTTCAATCTTCCCACCTCGAAACAGCTCATCAAAGACGAATGAATCTGCTTGTCGCGGAAAACTACAAATAATTTTTCGCACGCGTCCCGCTTTTAACAAGGCTGCCAGTCCGGTGTCTCCATTGCCAGCGTTGTTGTTCACCACGGTCAGTTCGCGAGCTCCGTGTTCAATCAACCCATCGATGAGTTCATTTGGAATTCCTGCAGTTCCAAATCCACCGATAAGAACTGTCGACCCGTCTTTGATTCCGGACAAAGCGTCGGGAATACTTTTGCATATTTTGTTGATCATTTTTTTATAAAATTCTTGAATTCAAATAGGCTGAGAAATAAACTTATAGACTGTTTAGAAAGTCACTCACAGCACGTTGGAATTTTTCGGGTTGCTCAAGTGGGCTGAGATGGGAGGCATGCTCAAAAATCTCTAGCTGCGAACCTGTAATTTCATGATGTATCGCCTCTGCCATCATTGGCGTTGCCCCCATATCTAACGCCCCAGCAAGAACCAAGGTGGGGCTCTTGATCAATTTCAAATCATTCAACCAATTGACATTTGCAACTGCTTGGCAATTTGCAACATATGCTTTTGCATCATTAGACAAAATCTGAGCTCGAAGTGCATCTGTGACTTGGGGGTTAGTTGCTCGAAAATCTTCAGACAAATACCGCTGTGAAATCAGGTCGACGACAGCTGATATTCCGCGCTGCTCCACAGTAGCGATACGCTCCCTCCAAGCAGCTTGCGCTGCAGGTGCATAATTCGCGACGGTGTGAGCCAATACAAGTCCACGCACCAAAGTAGGATGACGAATCGCCAATCCTTGCGCAACCATACCGCCTTGCGAAAGACCTACGAAGACGACAGGCCCACGCTTCCACTCGTTGACGAGTGTTGCTGCGTCTTCCACCAAGAGGCCTAAATCAATTGGCCGCACGCCAAGCTTAGATCGACCCTGCCCACGATGGTCATAGGCCAATATTGGACGTTGTCCTTTTTGGGCATCTATCCAGCCCGACCACATTGAATGATCAAGACCTAAGGCATGGCTCACGACAACTGGAAATCCTGGCCCATCTGAAAGTTGAACTGAGTAAATATCAGACATTCATTCTCTTTCAGTCAGGCTGAATATTTTTTTCGCGAATGAGCTTTTCCCATTTCGCACTTTCAGCAACCAAACTAGAGGCAAATGCTTCTGGTGTAGTGCCAATCGCTTCCGCACCTAATACGGAGAAGCGCGCTTTGACTTCAGTACGGCCCATCACCTCGATCAACGCCGCATTCATGAATTTCACAATGTCGGGCGGCGTTGCTGCTGGCATGAAAACACCAAACCACGGCGAAAGCACGTAGCTTGGAACGCCAGCCTCTGCAATGGTTGGCACTTCTGGCATCGCGGTTGAACGCTTTGAAGTGGTGACGCCTAACGCGTTCAACTTGCCAGCTTGTACATAGGGACGCGCTGATGAAACGCTGTCGAACATCATGTCCACTTGTCCGCCCAGCAAATCAGAAACAGCAGGGCCACTACCTCGATAAGGGATATGCTGAATGTCCAGACCGGTCATGGATGTGAACAACTCACCAGCTAGATGGATCGAAGTTCCGTTACCAGCCGATGCATAGGTCAGCTTTCCGGGCCTTGCCCGAACTTCAGCAATCAAATCACGCAGATTTTTTGCTTTCACCTTCGTTGGATTGACCACCAGCATGTTGGGTACAACAGCCAGCATCGACACTGGCGCAAAGTCTTTGATTGGGTCATAGCTCAACTTTGAGTAGAGGTGACGGTTCGTCACCATACCAATGGATGTAATTACCATTGTGTAACCATCGGCAGGTGACTTGGCCACGAAGTCAACACCCAAGTTTCCACCTGCACCCGCTTTGTTTTCGATCACCACAGGTTGGCCAAACTTGCGGGACAGCTGCTCTCCAACAGAACGAGCAATGCTATCCATGGCACCACCAGGTGGGAACGGAACAATCCAACGGATGGGCTTCTCTGGATAGGCCGCATGTACAGGTGAGATTGCCATCCAGCTGTAGGCTGCAATAGCAAGAAATTTCAAGCTGATGTTGTTAATTAGTTTATGAATTTTCATCATGACCTCAAGCAATGGAAGATGGGTGTTGAGCCAGAGGCGTGACATGGATCTCCATGTATGGAAACAGAGGCAACGCCGAAAGAAGCTGATGCAACTCATCGTTTGAACTCACATCAAACACGCTGTAGTTGGCGTATTCACCCACGACACGCCACAAATGGACCCAACGTCCATCACGCTGCAGCTCTTGCGAATACACTTTTTCGCGAGCCTTAATTTCATCCATCTGTTTTTGGTCTGAGCCTGTAGGAATACGAACATCCATGCGCACGAGATACAACATTAATTTCTCCTTGGGTTGATTGGCTGACTTCAGGATGCGTATTGGCGTCCAAGATCAAAATGTGTGGGGTTCAAGCCTTGCTTTGATCGGTCGAAGCGATCGAGCTTTTTCTCATCAATCGTCACGCCGAATCCAGGACCATCTGGAATATGCAAGTCAAAGTCTTTAACAAGCATCGGTTTTTCGACAATGTCATCAACCAGCAATTGCGGGCCGAACAATTCGCAACCATGGTGTTTACCTGTGAGGGTCGAGAAAACATGCGCCGATGCAGCGCTGCCCAGCGATGTCTCTAGCATCGTGCCGCCATACCAATCAATGTCAGCAGCTTCGGCAAGCGCAGCAACTTTGCGTGTCCGAAGCAAACCTCCATGCTTTGCCACCTTTAATGAAAAAACGTGTGATGCGTTTTGTTTTGACAACATGAGCGCATCCTGTGGCGTACAAACGCTCTCATCAGCCATGATGAGCGTGCGCATCTGCATATCAACCAACGAAGCTAAACCTTCGATGTTCGACTTAGCAACAGGCTGTTCAATCAAGTCGACGCCTGCATCCGCCAACTCAGGCACATATCGTCGGGCCGTATTGCCATCCCAAGCTTGATTCACATCCACAGTAAATCGGGCTTTACCAGCCAATTCACGCGCGATGGCACTGACCAGTGCAACATCCTCTTGCGGTGAACGTGCGCCAATTTTGATTTTGAAAATGCGGTGACGTCGCTCTTCTAGCTTTCGGTAAGCTTCTTCTAAATCTTTGGCAACATCACCCGTAGCCAAAGTCCAAGCCAAAGGCAAGCGCTCGTGCAATTTCCCACCCAACAACTGCCAAGCTGGCAAATCATTAGACCGTGCAACTGCATCAATGAGCGCCATCTCAACGGCACTCTTAGCGAAGTAGTTGCCGCGGCAACTCTTGTCCATCCGCTGCAAGATCGATTCAAACCCACCTGCCTCTTGGTTGAGAACCGCTGGCGTCAAATAGGCCTTGACGGCATGCAAGATGCTTTCAGGAGATTCTTCATTCCAAGACGCACCACCAATGGTGGCCGCCTCACCCCACCCCACCGCGCCATCGGACAACTCGATCCGCACAATGCAGTAACTTTGTTGCTGTATGGCGCCAAAGGACAACTTATGAGGCCGGACTGTTGGAATATCGATGATGCGTGGTTGCAGCGAGATGATTTGAGGCATAGCGTCTAGGTCTGTCGTCTGATTAAGATTTATGAGGAGGCGTGTTACCAAGCACGACCTCGAAAGTGCCTTGGTCTTTGTTCATCTTGACCATGTTCTTGGAGTGCTTAGCCCAAGGATCTTTGGCAATTTGTGGGTCACCATTAAAGTACAGCTGAGTAGTCAGGGGCAGATAAACGGGGTGAGTCACTGTTAAGTGGATGTGCGCTGGACGCAAGTAACCTTCAAATTTCTCAAAGTTTTCCAAACCTGGAGGAATACGGTATTTGCCAGGAACAATGGTCTGCAAGATGAACTCACCTTTGTCGTTTGTCCGCGCTTGACCACGCATGTAGTAATTTGCCGGAGCAATGACTTCGTCTGGTGTTTTGATGTCATACATGCCTTCGGCATTCGCTTGCCAAACATCCACAATTGCATTCACAACGGGGGTTTTGCAATCAGGACGCAATACGCGTCCAGTCAGAACAATGTGGCGGCCCTTTTCTTCAGGCTTAACCAGTTGAATGATTGAGGTCGCACTCATTGCTGCATCGGGACGATAAAACGGTCCCAAGATATCGCCTCCAGTGACGGCACATTGCTGTGCGGCATTAGCTGTGCCGACTACTGCCCCAGCCGAAGTTGCAGCGGATGTCATAGCTGTCTTCAAGAACCCACGACGGCTTGGAATTGATTCGCTTTGATTGCTCATTTTTGTTTTCTCACAAATGGGTTAACGGGTGCATTCTTTGAACAAAGGTCAAGTGATTTTTGAATTGAAGACAGAATTCAATACATTGACACAGCAATACTATTTGCCAAAATTAAATTCATCAAATGATTTATTTCTATATAACCGTTCGTCATCATCGAACGTTTAAAAGAGCATTCCGCATTCCGCATTCCGCATTTCATGAATTTGAATCGGAGGGTTCTGTTCAGTTACGCGCTTCAAGCGGACATCTCTGCAAAGTGCGCAAACAACTTTGCATTGCAAAAAACCTTCATGAATGACAAGCCGATTGGCTACATCGACTAAAGGATTCAAAGAAATTACAGAGTTGATTTGCTTCAGAAGAATCACGAGGAAAGCATTCGAAGTATTCGAATAGTAGATATCAACAATTTCATTTGTTATTTCTTAGTTCAAAAGCTATCTTGCATTCGAACAATTCTGAAGCGAGCACATTACTTGTGCTTCAGCCTAAAGCTCTTGTTCACTATGGAAACCTCACACATCGCTCAACTGGAACACACATGCATCAACAGTCAAAAATCGCCTTGATAACCATAATGCTTGCAGCAATCTGTTCAAGCGCCCCTGCACAAACTTACCCAAAAAAACCTGTAACGATCGTCGTACCGTACTCTCCCGGTGGCCCCGTTGACAATTTAAGTCGAGCACTAGGCAATCAACTCAACAAAATTTGGGATCAACCTGTTGTTGTGGTCAACAAAACAGGGGCAAACGAAATTATTGGCGCAGAATTCGTTGCTAAGAGTGCTCCAGATGGGTATACATTGTTCGCAGCTACTGAAGCTGCGTTGACGATGAATCCGCACTTGTATAAAAAGCTTCCCTACAACGCTGAAAAGGACTTCGCTCCTATTTCCCGTCTTATCAGCGTGCCGATGATGTTCTTCGTACCCCAATCATCGAAAGCCAACTCAATGAAAGAGTTCATAAAGATGGCAAAAAACAACCATGACAAGCAGATTAGTTTTGGCTCTTCCGGTGCCGGTGGTATCACTCATTTGCCTATGGCAATGTTTGAAAAACAGGAGGGGCTTGAAATGATTCACGTGCCTTACAAAGGCGCCGCACCCTTGATTCCAGAAATCATTGCAGGACAAGTCGATGCAGCAGTACTTGGAGTGTCAGTAATTGAGCAACATGTTAAATCTGGAAAACTTAAGGCGCTTGCAATTTCATCAGAGACTCGCAGCATAGCTTTACCAGACGTACCAACATTTAGGGAGGCGGGGATAAAAGATATCAATGCAGTATTCAATATCGGTTTGGTAGCTCCAGCAGGTACTCCGCAAGCAATTGTCGAAAAAATTGCTAACGATGTTCGCCAGGTGCTACTTGCACCTAATTTCCGAAAAGAAAATATAGATGCCTATTCGTACGTAGCAGTTGGCTCATCCCCAATGGAGTACAAAAACTTTTTATCAAGAGACTTTAAGGTACAAGCTGAGCGCGTCAAAACTTCTGGCGCCACACTGGACTGATGAATCAATTTCCAATGCATCAGGAGGTAGCTTTTTTTGCATTGGAAGTCTTTGACTTGGATGGAAGAATCTTATGTTTATCTTTTAGCCTACTAACTTTTTTGATTGTCGTGATGGGTGTCTCTTTACCGAATATGGACGGAAATTCGTTGTTCTCTAAGTCCAACCATGGCGGATTCTCGGCATACATTGCCACGACCAGTTCTTTGATGGCAGGGATATACCAAGAATCGTCGTTGAGACGATGACTCAAAATGATCGGAGAAGTCGCACGCTCATCGTCTATGACGCGGTACACCAGATCGGACCTCACGCGAGCCGCTGCAGGAATAATGCACACCCCCATTTCTGATGCCACCAAACCCAGAGCGGCTTGTATCTCACGAACTTCGTGAATTTCACCGAGCTGAATGCCTTGATCGTGAACCAAGCTCAAGACGTGGTCTGCATAACTGGGCCGCGGATCCTTGGGAAAAACGATCAGGTTCTGATTGACCAACTCCTTCAGACTGATCCTGCCACGTGCCTTCGCTAATGGGGAGCTTGGGGGTAAGGCAAGCACCAAACGTTCCTCCCTTAAAACCACGCGAGCAACTGATGTGTCGCCAGTTCTAATTCGCCCGAATCCCAAATCGATACGCCCTGATTTGAGCTCTGCGATCTGATGGACCGAACTCAGGTCGACCAAATGAATGTCTGTTTCGGGGTAGCGCTTGCGAAACATACGAATCAACATAGGAAGGCCGCCGTACAAAGTCGATGCGACGTAGGCAATTGAAATGGATTGGCGTTGATCTTGGCCAACGCGCTTGGCACCCGCTTTCATTTGTTCGACCCGATGAAGCACCTGTAAGGCCTCTTCGTAAAAAACCCGTCCTGCATCGGTCAAGCGCAGGGGTCTGCTGCTGCGCTGAATCAACAGAACTCCGAGCTCCTCCTCAAGCAGCTGAATCTGCCGACTCAGTGGTGGCTGTGCGATGTGCATTTGCTCAGCTGCACGCGTGAAGTTCTTTGTCGTGGCAACCGCTACGAAATAACGTAACTGACGAAGATCCATTAGGGTAATCCATACCTGCGAGATATGGCGTGATGTAAGTTGCTGATTTTTAACACAAAAACTCCTCACTATACGCAAAAGGTATCGCCATACATGAATTTGGTATTGGATGAATTGATGGCACTGCCATTTAATTCACCCCATGCAACGAGCGCCTCACTATCCAACGAAACAAATCACATTGTTTACACAAGCAGGATTTGTTTTGATCAAGGACATAGGCGCAAACCTGCACACCCTACGCCTTGGCAAGTCATCAGAAAGCACGATGGCTGTTAGACGTGATTTTTCAGAACTGTGAAGCTAGCTTCACATCGATCCAAAGTAACCAAGTAAGACCAACCTCTAGGAGATAAGCATGACCGTACAAATTTTCAAAACAAATGAAGTTCAAGATTTTTTAAAGCTGGCAAGTGGCCTGACGCAAAAAGGCGGAAACCCACGCACCAAAACCATCATTCATCGCATTCTGTCTGACCTGTTTAAGGCTATCGAAGACTTGAACATCACATCAGATGAATACTGGGCCGGCGTCGCTTACCTGAATCAGCTTGGCGCACAAAGCGAGGCAGGCTTGCTGTCACCGGGTTTAGGACTGGACCGCTATTTCGACATGCGAATGGACGCGGAAGACGCTGCACTTGGCTTGACCAACGGCACACCACGTGCGATCGAAGGACCTCTTTACGTCGCCGGTGCACCTGTCGCTCATGGCTTCACACGATTAGATGATGGCAGCGATACAGCAGGCAAAACTCTGATCATGCACGGTACTGTGTTCGGTGCAGACGGCAAGCCTGTTTCCAACGCATCGGTTGAAGTCTGGCACGCTAACACCAAGGGGTTCTACTCTCACTTTGACCCCACGGGCGAGCAAAAGGCTTTCAATATGCGCCGCACAATCATGACCGATGCACAGGGACGTTACAAGTTTCAAAGCATCTTGCCAGTGGGTTATGGCTGCCCACCCGACGGTCCGACTCAGGCGCTGCTGAATCAGTTGGGTCGCCATGGCAATCGCCCTGCACACATCCACTTCTTTGTCACAGCAGATGGCCACCGCAAGTTGACCACGCAAATCAACATCGACGGTGACCCATTGGTGAATGATGACTTCGCCTATGCAACCCGAGATGGCTTGGTCCCCCCAGTCATTGAGCACGAGGACGAAGCCAGCATGAAAGAGCATGGCCTGAGTGGTCCGTTCTGTGAAATTAAATTCGACATGACGCTAAGCCCCTTGGTCAATGGCGCTGACAACCAGATCGTCGAGCGCCCTCGCCTAGCAGCCTGATCTTCAACCGAGGTGGTTCCGAATAACTTTCATTTGGCACCACCTGGGCACAACGACAGACGAAAAACCGCAATCTGAGTTGCGGCGGATGCCCCTACCCAAAGGAAACACCCCATGAATACGAACGTATCCGTCGACAAATATGCCGACGTTGAAAACTTATTGAACAGCGCCTTGGAAGACGATCAGGAAAACGGTGTTTTTCGTTGCCGTCGCGATATTTTTACTGACGCGGATCTCTTTGAACTCGAGATGAAACACATCTTTGAAGGCAACTGGATTTACTTGGCGCATGAAAGCCAAATTCCAGAGATCAATGACTACTTCACAACCAATATTGGCCGACAGCCCATCGTCATTACACGTACCAAAGATGGCAGCTTAAACGCTGTGATCAATGCGTGTGCACACAGAGGCGCGATGCTGTGCCGCCGCAAGCACGGCAACAAAGGCAGCTTCACCTGCCCATTTCATGGATGGACATTCGCGAACACGGGCAAGTTACTGAAGGTCAAAGACGAAAAGACCACGGAATACCCCATCCAATTCAACACCAACGGTTCACATGACCTTAAGAAAGTGGCTCGCTTTGAAAGCTACAAAGGCTTCTTGTTTGGCAGCTTGAATGCTGACGTGCAGCCCCTGCAAGAGTTTTTAGGTGAAACGAAAGTCGTGATCGATCAAATCGTTGATCAAGCACCGGAAGGACTGGAAGTTTTGCGTGGTAGCTCAACCTACACCTACGACGGCAATTGGAAGCTGCAAATGGAAAACGGCAGCGATGGTTACCACGTCAGCTCTGTCCATTGGAATTACGCCGCGACGATGGGACGACGCAAAGATGGTGGCACCAAGGCTGTCGATGCAAATGGCTGGAGTAAGAGCGTGGGTGGTGTGTACGGATTCGAAAACGGCCACATCCTGCTGTGGACGAAGACCATGAACCCAGAAGTGCGTCCTGTCTATGACCATCGTGAAGAACTCAAAAATCGCCTTGGAGAGGCCAAGGCTGAGCTGATCGTGAACCAAACACGCAATTTATGCCTGTATCCAAACGTGTATTTGATGGATCAGTTTTCGACACAAATCCGAGTCACAAGACCCATCAGCGTAGATAAGACTGAAGTCACGATTTACTGTTTCGCACCTAAGGGCGAAAGCGCCGAAAGCCGGGCTACCCGTATTCGTCAGTACGAAGACTTTTTCAACGTCTCGGGTATGGGAACAGCAGATGACCTCGAGGAATTTCGCTCTTGTCAAACAGGTTATGCCGCTAAGGCTGCGCCTTGGAATGATTTGAGTCGCGGCGCACCGCTTTGGGTGCATGGCCCAGATGAAAACGCACGAAATATGGGTATGACACCACTGGTCAGTGGGAGTCGAAGTGAAGACGAAGGCCTGTTCGTTTGTCAACACAACTATTGGGCAGAAAGCATGAAAAAAGCGCTGACCAAAGAGCGAGAAGGAGTTAAGTGATGAGCAATAAATTCAGTGATGTTTGCGGATTTTTATTCAAAGAAGCGCGTCATCTAGATGACCGTGAGTGGGATGCTTGGTTGGATATGTATGCGCCAGAAGTTCAATTCTGGATGCCATCTTGGGATGATGACGATCAGTTGACAGAAGATCCACAAAGTGAGATTTCACTGATTTACTACCCAAATCGCAATGGTTTGGAGGATCGGGTGTTTCGCATCAAGACGGAGCGCTCCAGTGCTTCCATGCCCGAACCACGCACCAATCACATGGTCAGCAATGTGGAGATCTTGGCTGACCGTGGTGACTCACTGGACGTCAGATACAACTTCCACACGTTGAGCCACCGCTACAAGATCACAGATCATTTTTTTGGTTCGATCTTTTTAACACTGAAGGTGATAGGCGACGGCAGTTTCCAAATCACGCGCAAAAAGATTGTCTTAAAGAATGACTACATCAACCAAGTCATTGACATCTATCACATCTAAGATAAAAAGGGCTCACAAGATGACCAGCTATCGAATAGCCTTGAACTTCGAGGATGGCGTCACACGCTTCATCGAGTGTGGCGCAGACGAAAAAGTGCTCGACAGTGCTTTCAGAAATCGCATCAATTTGCCTATGGACTGCTCGGATGGTGTGTGTGGTACATGCAAATGCCGAGCAGAAAGTGGCTCGTACGACATGGGCGATGAATACATTGATGAAGCCTTGACACAAGATGAAGCCAATGAGGGTTTGGTTCTGACATGTCAAATGATTCCTAGTTCAGATTGCGTCATCTCGGTGCCCGTGCCCTCCACTGCTTGTAAAACTGGCACGGCCCAGTTCTCCGCAACATTGGCTGAGGTCTCCTCGCTTGGCGATGCTGCCTATGAGTTGGTACTGGGTGCCCCATCGGATGCCCCGGCCTTTTTGCCAGGCCAATACGTCAATATTGGTGTTCCAGGTAGTGTTCAACACCGGTCTTACTCGTTCAGCTCAGCACCGGGTAGCGCTCGCATGACTTTCTTGGTCAAGCAAGTTCCTGGGGGACTGATGAGCGGCTGGCTCAATCGCGCCCAGTCAGGCGAGACGCTTGACATCAAAGGGCCTATGGGCAGCTTTTATCTGCGAACTCCCACTCGACCATTGCTCTTTTTAGCAGGGGGCACTGGGCTTGCGCCGTTTTTGTCAATGCTTGAAGTCCTTGAGAAACAAGCGCACGCTCTGCCGATTCATTTGATCTATGGCGTCACACGTGATCAAGATTTAGTCATGGTCGATCGATTGGCGAATTTTGCTGAACGCCTACCCAACTTCACCTTCACCACCTGCGTGGCTGACCCGCAAACAAGCCATAAGAAACAAGGATTTGTCACGCAATACATGTCGCCAGATATCTTGCATGACGGGGATGTCGATGTGTATTTGTGCGGTCCGCCCCCTATGGTGGATGCCGTGCAAAAACATTTCAAAGACATCGCCTTGAGTCCCGTGAGTTTTCATTATGAGAAGTTCACACCCAATACGACTACCACTATTTCGGAGTAACCCATATGAACAAAGAATTTGCAGGCAAAGTCATGCTCATCACAGGCGCTGCGCAAGGCATAGGCCAGCGTGTTGCTGAGCTTGCAGCAGCGCAAGGCGCACGCTTAGCGCTTGTTGACAGATCGCCATTCGTTCAAGAAGTACGCGAGCAGCTGTCCGCCATCACCGAGGTCATTGCCATTGAAGCAGACCTTGAGCAATTTGAGGGCGCAGAACAAGCGGCAGAGAGAACTCATAAGGCGTTTGGTCGCATCGATATTTTGGTGAACAACGTCGGCGGAACCATCTGGACCAAGCCATTTGAGCACTATGACCCCAAAGAGATCGAAGCCGAAGTACGACGCTCGCTATTTCCTACGCTGTGGAGCTGCCGTGCAGTCTTGCCTTACATGCTGAAGAAAAAAAAGGGCGCCATTGTGAACGTGTCCTCAATCGCGACACGCAGCGTCAACCGCGTTCCGTACGGCTCAGCGAAGGGTGGCGTCAACGCATTGACTGCATGCTTGGCATTCGAAAACGGTGAGCGTGGTATTCGCGTCAACGCGATAGCACCTGGTGGCACAGAAGCACCCCCACGTCGCATTCCACGCAACACGTCAAATCTGGGTCGCAAAGATAAAGCTTGGTACCAAGAAATTGTCGATCAAACCATTTCTAGCACCTTGATGAAGCGCTACGGCACGCTCGACGAGCAAGCCGAGGCCATTTTATTTTTGGCTTCAGACCGCTCGTCCTACATCACTGGCACGGTCCTACCTGTCGGTGGTGGCGACCAAGGTTGATGCATTTCATCCGTGCGAATAACCAATTGACACCACCATTCCAATTTTCGTTGATAAAAAAGCCGTCACTGATCGGCACATCCTAGGAGACAAAACTCATGAATATTTCACAACTCTCACGCCGCGCCGTGATCGCGACTGCCGTCACGCTCACTATGCCATTGGCAATGGCACAGACCCCGCAAAAACTCAAGATCGGCCTCATGTTGCCCGCTACTGGCACGTTTGCCGCATTGGGCACTGCCATTGAAAATGGATTCAGACTACACCTCGCTGAACAGGGAGGAAAGCTCGGTGGACGAGAAGTGGAATTTTTCAAAGTCGACGATGAGTCCGATCCATCTAAAGCGATTGATAACGTCAACAAACTGATCAAACGAGACAACGTGGACGTTTTAATAGGTAGCGTGCACTCAGGCGTTGCAATGGCAATGGCTCGCGTCGCAAAGGGCACTGGCACATTGATGATCAATCCCAACGGCGGCGCGGATGCAGTCACAGGCTCAATGTGTGCAGTGAACATTTTCCGCAGCAGCTTCAGCAATTGGCAGCCAGGTTTCGCGATTGGTCAAGCGATGGCGGCTAAAGGTCATAAAACCGCAGCCACCATCACTTGGAAGTACGCCGCCGGTGACGAGATGGCCAGAGGTTTTAAAGAAGGCTTTGAAAAATCTGGGGGTAAGGTCACCAAAGAACTATCGCTCCCATTCCCTAACGTTGAATTTCAGTCGTTGTTAACTGAAATTGCATCCGCAAAACCTGATGCTGTTTTCTCGTTCTTTGCTGGCGGCGGTGCCGTGAAGTTTGTCAAAGACTATGACGGTGCTGGATTGAAGAAAAGTATCCCGCTCTTTGGCACTGGCTTTCTGACTGATGGCACATTGGAAGCTCAAGGTGCATCTGCAGAAGGTGTGTTGACATCGCTGCATTACGCGGACAACTTAAACACCCCACGTGACAATGCTTTCCGTCTGGCCTATGCGAAGACCTTCAAAATGCAACCCGATGTTTATGCCGTCCAAGGTTACGACGCTGCGCAAATGTTGGGCATCGGTTTGGCTGCAGTCAAAGGTGACGCAAAAAATACAGCAGGCTTTGCCGCTGCATTGACCAAAGCCACCATCGATAGTCCGCGCGGCAAATTCACAATATCCAAGGCACACAACCCCATTCAGGACATGTACTTGCGCCAAGTTTCTGGCAAGGAAAACAAGGTGATTGGCGTTGCTAGCAAGGCGCTTGAAGACCCTGCAACTGGTTGCCGCATCTAATTTCGGCCTTTCGTCATACACCAGTCCTTCCCAACTCTGGAAAGGACGCAACGCATCACCTATATGGATCTCACAAACTTTCTCATTCAGTGTCTGAATGCGGTGCAGTACGGCTTATTGCTGTTTCTGGTCGCCTCAGGTTTGACACTCATCTTTGGCATCATGGGCGTGATCAACCTGGCGCACGGTAGCTTTTACATGATTGGTGCTTATATGGCCTACGCGTTGACACCTATCGTGAGTGGCACCTTTGGGGGGGGATTCTTTGCAGTCCTATTTGTTGGCTTGGTGCTGTCCGTTCTGTTGGGTTATTTTTTGGAATGGGCGTTTTATAGCTACCTTTACGACCGTGAACATTTACAGCAAGTGTTGATGACATACGGTCTGATTCTCGTATTTGAGGAACTTCGTAGTCTACTGGTAGGTGACGATGTGCATGGTGTTCAGGTTCCGGACCTCTTAGCGGGCTCACTGCAACTGGGCGAGGTCATGACTTATCCCATTTATCGCTTATTCGTTTCAGCCGTCTGCTTAGGGCTGGCATTGGCGATGTTTTTTGTTTTCACTCGAACCCGTCTGGGCATGATGATTCGCGCGGGTGCCAGTAACCGTGAGATGGTGCAATCGCTAGGTATTGACATTCAGTTTTTATACCGAGTGGTGTTCGCTGCAGGTGTGGCAATTGCAGCGTTAGCCGGCATGGTGGCAGCACCAGTGTCCTCGGTGTATCCGGGCATGGGCAACCAAGTGTTGATCATCTGCTTTGTCGTGGTGGTGATTGGCGGTATTGGATCTATCAAAGGTGCACTGGCTGCGGCACTGATGATCGGCGTGGTCGATACCTTCGGCAAGGTTCTCTTGCCTCAAGCGTCAGGCGTATTGATTTATCTCTTGATGGCTGGAATCCTGCTGTGGAAACCAAATGGTCTTTTTAAAGTGGGAGGATGAGATGACTGACAAAAAAAATACAAAACTCACTTTTGTCGTGCTGTTTTTTTTATCGCTTGCATGCTTTCCATGGTTAAGCGGGAATTTCGGCATTGATCTGATGAGCAAGATCATGATCTACGCCATCTTGGCACTGAGCCTTGAGTTGATCGTGGGAGGAGCTGGTTTGGTGTGTTTTGGCCAAGCCGCTTTCTTTGGAATTGGAGCATACATGGCGGTTCGCGCGTCTTCAGACACCGAAGCCGCATCGCTGGTGTGGCTGTTGCCGGCAGCTGTCCTAGCTGCAGGAGTCTATGCCTTTGTGGTTGGCTCCCTGTCGTTACGAACCAAGGGGGCGTATTTCATCATGGTGACGTTGGCGTTTGCCCAGATGGCCTACTTTGTAGTGCATGACACACCACTGGGCGGCGGATCGGATGGCATTTATCTCAACATCAAGCCCGTCTTGGGTGACCTCATCCATCTTGACTCTCCAACGTCGATGTATTTCTTTACCTTGGCTTGTCTCTTTCTAGTCTTTGTATTTTTAGCGGTACTTTTGCGCTCTCGATTCGGTAGAGCATTGGCGGGTATCCGGGTCAATGAGCAACGCATGCTCGCCACTGGTTTTTCTACCTACAACTACAAGTTGGCAGCGTTCACCCTATCTGGCGCAATCGCAGGTTTGGCTGGCTTTTTGTTCGCAGTGAAAGACGGTTTTGTGAACCCCGAGATGATGAGCTGGCACTTATCAGGTGCGGTCTTGGTGATGATTATTCTGGGTGGCCTTGGCCATCTGCGTGGCGCACTTGTTGGTGCCTTTGCATTTGCGCTGTTGCAAGAATTTTTCAAATCAGAGTCTGTGTTTGGTGAGTTTGCCAAGCACTGGCATTTAGGACTTGGTCTGACCATCATTGCAACAGTCGCACTTTTACCCAATGGGCTGGTCAGTCTTCCAGGCCAACTAAAAACCCGTTTGATTGGGTTGCAGTCAGATGATTCAGAGTTGAGTGATCTGACCATCTCGAAAGGTAAATCATGAAGTCATCGGAAGTTTTGCTACGCGGTAGCAACATCACGCGTCGTTGGGGTGGTCTGATTGCAGTCAACGATGTCTCCATTGAGTTAACACGTGGCACTGTGCATGCCGTTATCGGCACAAACGGTGCAGGAAAGTCAACGCTGATCAATATGCTGTCTGGGGAGATTCCAGCCTCCAGCGGTTCAGTGCATTTGATGGGGCAAGATGTGACGCAGTGGACGCAAGCGCGTCGTGCCCGTGCGGGCCTAGGTCGTAGCTACCAGAGAAATACGATCTACCCAACGTTCACGGTTTTCGAAAACTGCCGATTGGCTGCCCAAGCCCAATCACAAAAACCTTGGCTTTGGTGGCAATCAGCCAATGCGTGTCCGGTGACCCAGGCTGCAGCACACGATGCCGCTAGCCGTGCAGGTTTAGAACACATGCTCGATCGTCAAGCCAACATGCTGTCGCATGGTCAAAAGCGTCAACTTGAAATCGCAATGTGCTTAGCGACTCAACCACAAGTGCTGCTGCTCGATGAGCCACTTGCGGGCATGGGCGCAGAAGAGACCGACCGAATGCTCAAGCTACTCGATACCCTGCGTGCTGAGCACGCCATTTTGTTGGTAGAGCACGACATGGATGCGGTGTTTCGCATTGCCAATGTCATCACGGTGATGGTCAACGGCGTCAAGATCGCTTCAGGTGATGCAGCCTTTATTCGTCAGAGCCCTGAAGTTCGCAACGCTTACCTTGGGGAAGGACACTGACATGACAACCAACGACTATTTGATCGACGCTAAAGGCTTGCATGCCTGGTATGGGTCAAGCCATGTGCTGCATGGCATTGATATCAAGATTCAGCGCAGTCAGACCATGGGCCTGCTTGGGCGAAATGGCATGGGTAAAAGCACACTGATCCGAACGCTGTTGGGTCATCTCACGCAACGCGAGGGATCGATCACACTGTTTGGTGAAGATGCCTCCCGATTCAAACCCCACCAAGTCGCACGTTTGGGCGTTGCCTATGTGCCTGAGGGCCGCGGCATCTTTCCCAATCTGACGGTGCGAGAAAATCTGTTGATGTCTGCGCGCCCCGGAACAGACGGCCGAAAAGATTGGACCTTTGACCGCGTCATGCAAACTTTTCCACGTCTCACAGAGCGGCTAAGCAATATGGGCAACCAGCTCTCAGGCGGCGAGCAACAAATGCTATCCATTGGACGGGCCTTGATGACGCACCCTGACTTGATTGTTCTGGATGAAGCCACTGAAGGCTTAGCGCCCTTGATCGTGAATGAAATTTGGAACGTGATTGCCAACATCCGCGACAGTGGCATTGCGACGCTCATTGTTGACCGCGACTACCGTCGTGTGTTGGCTCACAGCGATCAAGCAATCGTGCTGCAAAAAGGTTTAGTGGCACTTGCAGGACCGTCTAGCCAAGTGGCAGTTGACGATACCTTACCCAAATTACTTGGCGTTTAAAAGTTCTAGTGAATCAAGACGTCGCTTGCCATCATGTGGTGTCTTGATGATCTGGTGGGGCACGACTAATGCCCACTCAATATTTCTTTTGTAGCCGTGCGTAAATAGCCGCACAAAGGTGACTCACTGCGGGACCTGAGTGACACCCAGCCAAACTTTGCCGTTGCATTCAATTCAGGCGACATCTTGAGGGCCACTAAGTCTGGTCCTAAAGATCGAACAGCGACCAAGATGGCATCTGTCGATCGCACAACATCTAGCAAACTTGAAATTTCATCGCAACGCACATTGACTAAAACATCAGGATGCGCATCTGCGCCATAACGATCCACAAGGATGCGAGCGACCTCATCGCTCAGGGGCGTCGAGGCAATTGGATATTCCTTGAGCATTGCCAACGTGACTTGACGCGCTTTGCTCAAAGGATGGTCTTTGCGACACATGAATGCACCTGGCAGTTCGCACAAACTTTCCACCTCCAGGTCGCTGGACGGATTCAAGGACCGAATGTCCAGCACCAGCGCATCGAGCTGCCGATCACGCAAAGCCTGAACCAACAGAGTTGTATGACCCCTTGCAATTTCTAGATGGGCTTTTGGGAACTCACTGGCAACATACCTTAACAAAGGCGCCGTTAGCAGCGCGCCAGGACCAGACCCCAAACCGACTCTGACCTTACCCGTTTGACCACTGAGCAACTGATTGCTGCTTTGCTTCAAGTTGGTAGCACGGTCAACTAAGTCGCGTGCCTGCGCATAGAAGTACTGCCCAAATGCAGTGAGTTCAATTTTTCGCCCCACACGGTCAAAGAGTTGATGACCAAACTCGTCCTCTATGGACTTGATGCTTCGACTCAACGCAGGCTGACTCAAGTGCAATTTGACAGCAGACTTGCTGAACGAAGCTGTGTTGGCTAGTTCTAAAAAATGTCGCAATTGCACCAAAGTCATAGCCCCTCCAATCAATGCATTTAAATTATGGATTCATTAATTATTATGCATTGGACATACAAAGCATCACTTCTTACGATTCACTCATATCAACAAGGAGACAACCCATGACATTCCATCGCCGTACAACTCTGAATCTACTCACAGTGCTATGCAGCCTGTTTGTTGCAGCATCAGCCCAAGCAGATGCTTACCCAAGCAAACCCGTCACACTGTTAGTGCCCTACCCAGCAGGCGGCTTGTCTGATGTGATTGCACGCACGGTCAACAACACACTGTCCAAAAATCTGGGACAAACCGTGATCGTGGACAACTTGGGAGGTGCCAGTGGCTCCATCGCTGCACAAAAAGTGTTGAACGCACCGGCCGATGGTCAAATCATTTTTCAAGGCTCGCCTAACGAGTTGATCTTGGCACCTTTGGCCATTTCTGCCGTGAAGTTCAAGAGTGAGGATTTCCGTCTGGTGCAAATGATTGCCACGGCACAAATTGCATTTTTAGCACGCAAAGATTTGCCTGTGAACTCTATCGACGAGTTTTTGGTCTACGCTAAAAAAGAAGCACAAGCAGGCCGCCCTATTACCTACGCCAGCGTCGGGCCTGGCAGTTTTTATCACCTGCTGGGTGAGCACTTGTCCAAAGTGACAAACATTCCCATGACGCATGTGCCCTACAAAGGCGCGGCACCTGCAAACCAAGATTTGATGGGCAGCCAAGTCGATATCTTCTTGGCCCCCTTTGGCAAGGCTTATGAGGAGTTGCAAAAGCAAGGCAAGCTCAAAGTGCTCGCCATGCTCAACAGCGAGCGCTTGGAGTCGGTCAAAGACTACCCCGCGATCAGCGAAAGCAAGTCACTCAAGAATTTCACCTTCAACATATGGACAGGCTACTTTGTGAAAAAAGACACGCCTGAACCTGTGGTTCAAGTCATTCACAAAGCGATCACTGATTCGCTGTCAGATCCTGCCGTCAGAAGTGGTCTGGCAGCCAATAGTCAATTGGTTGCCAAGCCTTTGTCCTTGAAGGCTGTGGATAAAGCCTATGTGGATGGCACGGCACAGTTCCGCGCTATCGCGAAATCGATCGACTTGCAGCCCCAGTGATATGACCTACTTGCGTGATGCACTGACCGAACGAGTGGGTGAATTCATCCAGCTGCGCCGCGATATCCACCGCCACCCCGAATTGGCATTTGAAGAGCACCGCACGTCTGACTTGGTCGCTGCCAAGCTAGAGGGCTGGGGCTATGCTGTTCACCGTGGTTTGGGTGGCACAGGTGTGGTGGGCACATTGACGCGAGGGCAAGGCCGCCGCTTAGGACTGCGCGCGGACATGGATGCGCTGCCCATTCAAGAAGCCACAGGCGCTGAATGGTCGAGTGTGAAACCCGGCGTGATGCATGCGTGTGGCCACGATGGCCACACGGCCATGCTCTTAGCTGCTGCCAAATCCATTGCGCAGGATGTGTCATTCACCGGCACCTTGAATTTGATTTTTCAACCAGCCGAAGAAGGCGGCGGCGGCGCGGTGCGCATGATCGAAGACGGCTTGTTTGAGCAACATCCGTGCGATGCCGTTTTTGCCATGCACAACATGCCAGGCACACCCGTGGGACACTTTGTGTTTCGTGACGGTGCGGCCATGGCCTCGAGTGACTATGTGACCATCCGTGTGCACGGCACAGGTGGTCATGGGGCCATGCCCCACCGCGCGGCAGATCCCTTGGTGGCGGCATCGTCCATCGTCATGGCGCTGCAAACCATCGTGTCTCGCAACGTCGACCCCCTCGACACTGCCGTCGTCACGGTGGGCGCATTGCATGCAGGTCAAGCCAACAACGTCATACCTGCCCTAGCCACCTTAGAGCTCAGTGTGCGATCCCTCAACCCAAACGTGCGACGTTTGTTAGAGCAACGCATCAAAGCCTTGGTGGCGGCGCAAGCCGAGAGTTTTGGCGTAACGGCCGACATCGATTGGCGCCCCGGCTACTGTGTGCTGCTGAACTCAAAGGCTGAAACAGACTTTGCACGACAAGTGGCGCTTGATTTAGTGGGTGCCGAATGCGTGACCTTGCAAGGCCCAGCCTTGACAGGCAGCGAAGACTTTGCGTTCATGCTTGAAAAAATACCGGGTAGCTATTTGCTCATTGGTAACGGTGATGCAGAATCTGCTGGTGCATGCATGGTGCACAACCCAGGCTACGATTTCAATGACGACAACATTGCCACTGGCGCTGCTTATTGGGTCGCGTTGGTAGAAAGATTTCTGGCACACTAATTTGTAATTTTTCATTCGACCTTGTGTCGACATGTCATCGGGAGAGACTGCCAACGCCCAAGCGTGCTGGGCAGCGCCGAAGGAGCAACCGCCCCGGAAACTCTCAGGCAAACGGACCGGTGACATGACCCAACTCTGAAGAGCCGCTGACGAATTCGTCCGTCAGTGCACCGAAGGAGCAAGCGATGGCCGTCACATGCCACCGTGAATCTCTCAGGTCCAAAAACAGAGGGGGCGCTTTGCGTGTGCGTATTTGCATGCCAAAGCTCAACCCTTGACGTTTTTGAAAGCACCTTCATTATGAAAACAATCGCAGTCATCGGCGGCGGCATCACGGGCGTCACAACAGCCTATGCCTTGGCCAAACGCGGCTTTGCCGTGACCTTGTTTGAACGCCATCGCTATGCTGCGATGGAAACCTCGTTCGCCAACGGCGGGCAACTGTCTGCATCCAACGCAGAAGTTTGGACGCATTGGTCCACCATCCTTAAAGGCCTCAAGTGGATGCTCAAAAGTGATGCGCCGCTGCTGGTCAACCCAGCTCCTACTTGGCACAAACTCTCTTGGTTTGCAGAGTTCATTGCTGCCATGCCTCACTATGAGCGCAACACCGTCGAGACAGCTCGCTTAGCAGTCGCAGCTCGCAAACACTTGTTCGCTTGGGCGCAAGAAGAAGGCATTGATTTCGACCTGAAGAAGGAAGGCATCCTGCACATCTACCGTGACAAAAAGGGGTTCGACCACGCGGGAAAAGTATCCGTCATGCTGGCCAAAGGTGGCCTTCCGCGCCATGCCGTGACCCCAGCTGAAATGAAAGCCATCGAGCCAACCTTGGCAGGCACCTACTACGGTGGCTACTTCACGGAAAGCGATTCCACAGGTGACATTCATAAGTTCACCAACGGACTCGCAGCTGCGGCAGCACGACTGGGTGTGAAAACGCTATACGGACAAGATGTGACATCAGTTCAAAGCAATGGCCAACAAGCCGTCATCACGGTGGCACAAGAGCAGGCCTCCCCCTGTGTTCATACTTTTGACAGCGTGATTGTCTGCGCAGGCGTTGCTAGCCGCGACTTTGCAGCACAGCTGGGCGATCGCGTGAACATTTACCCCGTCAAGGGCTACTCCATCACGGTCAACTTGAACGACGAAGAAAGTCAATTGGGCGCCCCCACCGTGAGCTTGCTGGATGACGAAACCAAGTTGGTTACCAGCCGCTTAGGTCTCAACCGCTTCCGCGTGGCGGGCACTGCCGAATTCAATGGCGTAGACCGAGACATTCGTGCAGACCGTATTCGCCCCTTGGTTGAATGGGTAGAACAATGCTTTCCACGCATTAATACCCGCTCAGTGGTGCCATGGGCCGGTTTGCGACCTATGATGCCTAACATGATGCCGCGCGTGGGCCAAGGTAAAGATGCAAATGTTTTCTACAACACAGGACACGGACACTTAGGGTGGACACTCTCAGCTGTTACCGCAGAAATCGTGGCTGATACAGTTGTTAAAACTGCTGAAGCCAACAAATCTAAAAAAATTGCAGCATCGCAATTACAAACTGTAGTTTTAACGAACAACTAACTTTGAGAGCTAATCTTTCGGCTAAAAGTGGCGTTACAAGTTGTAACGCCACCTTGCATTCAATTAGCGAAACCTACTAATCAGCATTTCACTAAACCGTCTCGCTGCTGGACTTCGTGAAGTACCCTTACGCCAAAGAATGCCCGCGTGACGAATGATTGATGGGTGAGTCAAAGCAATCATCTTAAGTTCAGTCGCCTGTAAGGCTGCACGCTCAGGCACGATTGCCGCAAGATTTCCAAAAAGACAAACACCTAAAAGCGCTTCGACTGATTCCATCTGGACTGAAACGGTCGGCTTGATTCCAGCTTTTCTAAGACATATGTCGATAAGTCCACGAGTCGCAAAGCTCCGCGGAAGAAGTGCCAGTGGCACACCTGCAAGTTGACGCAGGGATACGGATCGGCGATCAGCAAGTGGATGATTTTTTCCAACTACCAAAACCATTCGTTCATCAAAGAGTGGCTCCACTTCAATGTCAGCATGTTTTGAAGGATGAAATCCAATACCCATATCAAGATCACCACGAACTAGCAAGTCCTCAATCGGGCCTGCACGTAAGTCTTTAACTTCGATAGTCAATTGAGGGTGCGCTTTGGTAAATGCTGCGACTGTGGCGGGAACAACTGTATTTAAAAAAGTTGGGAAAACACCAATGGTGAGTTTTCCAAATTGCAACTCACTCAAGCCAGCCAAAGCCATGCGCCCTGCTTCAATCTCTTTGAGAGTTCGACTGGCATAGCCACGAAATTCCACACCAGCTTGCGACAACCTCAAGCCACGCCCAAGGCGATCAAACAAGCTCACACCCAGCTCTTCTTCGAGTTGACGCAAGCCATGAGATAGGGTGGATTGCGTGACAAAAAGATTCTCAGCTGACTGCGTCAAATGCTCTGTCTCAGCAATGTCTAGAAAGTAGCGAAGTTGACGAATTTCCATTTCTTAATTTTACGTCAATCATCGAAAACGTCGAACGTTATATTAAAAATAAATCATTGGATTAGTCAATCAATCGTTCATAGACTCGCGATGGATTACGTAGTTTTTATCTTTTCATCACATCAAAGAGATGAACTAACGTAATCAGTTCTTTGCACTCTTAAGAAATCTGCAGAGATACCTAGCAACACTTTCCCTGTGCAGAGATACACCTGATATCGAACCATGGATTACCAAAATTTAAACAGGAGACAAAATGAAAATTACTCAATTATTTCGAACTGCATTGGTGCTAACCTCACTGGTAGCGCTTAATGCCGTTAAGGCGCAAACAATTGAAGAACGCACGCTGCGGATAGGTCATCCTGTGAATACTGATCATCCGATAAGCATGGGTGTTAAAAAATTCACAGAGATCATTGCATTAAAAACGGGCGGGAAAATAACAGTCAAGGAATTTCCTTCCCTCTCACTGGGCAACGAAATGCAACAGATTTCGGCATTAGCCGGTGGCATACAAGAAGCCTTCGCTCCAGGCACTGCACCTGTTGCAAGCGTAGTCAAAGACTTTGGCTTGCTGGACCTACCTTTTTTAGTGAGCAACAGTGCACAAGCAGATGCTTTGCTAGATGGACCTTTTGGAGAAGCGCTTTTGGCAAAACTTCCGGAAAAAGGTCTGATCGGATTAGCTTTTTGGGAAAACGGTTTTCGCCACGTAACAAACAGTAAACGTCCAATCAATCGCATCGAAGATCTTGATGGACTGAAGATTCGGGTACAGCAAAATCCCGTGTTCATTGAAACTTTTAAGGCACTTAAAACCAATCCGGTTCCCATGTCATTTGCCGAACTGTTTGGTGCGCTGGAGAGCAAGGCCTTAGATGCACAAGAAAATCCATACCTAATTACTCGATCAAGTCGACTGTATGAAGTTCAAAAACATCTCAGTGCAACCAGCCATGCGTATGGCGTGATTGTTTTCCTGGTAAGTAAAAAATTCTGGGATAAATTAACTCCAGCAGAACAAAAAATCCTTCGTGAGGCTGCTTTGGAGGCTCGTGACTATGAGCGTCAAATCAGTCGCCTGCAAGCCAAAACGGCTATTGAAGATTTGACAAATAAGGGCATGATTTTCAACGAAGTAAAGCCAGCAGAGACAGAGCGCATGCGAGTGGCGACTCAGGGTGTTGTTGATAAATTCATGCAAGCCTACGATCCAGCAACCGTGAAGCTCTTGCGCTCTGAATTAGTAAGAGTGAAGAATCTTAAATAAAGTGATTAATCAAGGAGCGCGTTTTAGTGAATGAAACATGAGCACCGTTAAGCTGAAAACCACTTTCCGAAAACCGCATGAAACGTACGCTCACCTTATAGACGCGTGCTTAAGAAAACAGAGAAAAAAGAGAGAAAACGGCAGAAAAAATCACTTTTAAAAAAGTGAAGTTGCCGCGTACTTAAGGTCACTCGTCGGAAGCCCATGAATACAGGGTTTTGGAGCAAAGAAAAAGGGCTCGGAGAGTATCCGAGCCCTTATGTATGGTGTTGCGTTTGGGATTTGAACTTCAGTCCACAAGCACGTCAGTAGTTCGTTTTATCAGTGCTTGCTCTTTGACCATTCATCTAAGAGTCTGCTGACATAGTCCTTTGAAAGGTTGTGCCCTGCCCCTTCAATAACATTGACTTTCACGCCAACTAGCTTTCCGAATGCAACAGCATTAGGGCAACTTTGCCAATCCTCTGACCCAACGTGGATTTCACATTTCAGAGGCACAGGAAGCTTTCCTGCATTGGCAAGCTCAAGCAATTTCTCAGACTGAGGCGGAATGAAGTTCATAGGCCGATGCTCATCAGCGTTAGCAAACTCGCCAACGATCGGTGACAAAAGAATCACGTTTCCAACATATGGCTCACCTATTAAAGCTTGGGCATGCAAAAAGAGATAGCCGCCAAATGAGTTGGAAATGACCTTAGCATCCTCACGCCAAAAATACTCTTTGAGATCATTCGCAATGATCTCTACTTGACTGCTAAAGCCCACGTCCTTGAACTCACCAACTGTCTCGCGACCAGTGACGTCATAGCCTCTTTCAAGTAACGCTTGACCAAGTCCAGTACTAATCAGTCCGCCATGTCCTGGCAAGTAGTAAACAGTCTCTGCTTTCTGTGGAGCACCCGATTCCGCAGAAGGTTTCAAGACGCTGGCACCATTCGGATCCCAGCGAGGACAACTGTGAATTGCCGCGACCTCAGGAAAGCTAGTTAGCTTGGGAGTACGACGCTCTGGAGCAGGAATTTGGAAGTAGTCGAAACCACAGCGAATAGCCTTTCCATCTTTGATATGGAATCCACAGTTAGAGCAGGTTGAATCTGTCTTTTTCATTTCAACTAAGTTTAGTGAACTAGTGATTGCTATTTTGGGTACTAATCACGATCATGAATCACTCTGATCGGACGTTAATTTCTCCCCTCTTCTTACACAACAGGGACTTCTGACCAATCTGTCGTGTAGTTGGGTGACTTACGCTCCTGACGCATACCCCACTCTTTTCGCATTCCGCCTGTGCTGACCTTAACTGTCCCGCGCCCGAAGCGAGAGTTCAACCCATCTATTGCCTTCATTAACCGGTTGCCTCCGTTTGCTTGCGGCTCAAGCAAATCACCTTGGACCATTGAAATCGGTGAGATATCGCCCAGCATGATTCCTGCTTTTTTGTAGTTGTAGCCATCGCGCCATAGCAGCCCAGCTACATGCTGCACCCATCGGTTGATAACCAGGCTGTCATTTGTGGGTTGAGGCAATGGAACCGCCATGCATGGGTTGTACTGGGGTTGTTCCGGCTTGAATCGATTAGTCTGGAGAAACACCTGTAATAACGCTGCTTGGCCATTTTGCGCTCTCAGTTTCGCCGTTCCGTTGGCCACGAATACGCTAAGTGCATCCTGAATTACCGCCAGCTCCGTGACCGGCTTACCGAACGAGCGACTATTTACGATTTGCTGCTTGTCAGGCACATGCTCTTGAAGATCGATACATGAGATCTCTTGCAACTCTCTTTGCGTCTTCTCCATCACCACGCCGAATTCAGAGCGCAAAGTTGGGGTGTGCGCTGTACGGAGTTCTTGAACGGTTTGGATCTCATGCAACGCTAATCGCTTAGTTATTTTTCTGCCAACACCCCAAACTTCATCAACTGCAATCTGACCTAGTAGCTTTGTCTTTTGAGTTTCATTTAGGTCGTTGTAGTTGAATACACCTTTGGATCTTGGATGTTTTTTGGCGATGTGATTTGCTAGCTTAGCAAGTGTCTTTGTGGGGCCGATACCCACGCAAACCGGAATGCCTGTCCATCTCAACACCCGATCTCGCATTTCATAGCTAAGGTCTCTAAGCTTTGGGACGCCGGTCAGATCTAGAAAACTCTCATCAATCGAATACACCTCTTGCCGAGGCGCGTAGCTTGCCAAGATAGACATGACACGGTTTGACATGTCCGCATAGAGTGCATAGTTGCTGCTAAGAGCCAAGATGCCGTGTTCTTCTGCAAGCTCTTTGCATTCAAACCAAGGCTGCCCCATCTTGATACCTAGCTCTTTAGCTTCGTTGGAACGCGAAACAGCACACCCGTCGTTATTGGAGAACCTAGGACTATGTATAGCCTTCGTCATAGCTGCATCATGTTCCGTTTGATGTTTGGAAGAGCTGTTGACACTCTGACCCTCGCAAGGAATGCCAGAACCAGCCCTGAAATGATTGATCGTTTCTACGCTGCCCCACTTCAGGGTGAGATGAACGTTGGTGAATTGCAAAGCAAGCGCAGACCTCGCCCCTGGGAATAAGCTCAATTTAAATGCGTTTCTTTGTTGTGTGCCCAGATGCATACGAGCGCTAAGCTTTGTCCATAGCTCATGCGGGCATCAAAAACGCCCTACAACGCACTTTTTCCTAGAGGGGCTGGGCTGAGTAGCTGAACGCTAGTAAAAACAAACGTAGCGTTTTTTTAAGCTGTCGATTTTTATGCCCCTGCTTTTAAAGGGCTGCACGGCACAGTTTTATGCTCTGCGAATACGATAACCAACGTGGGTTTTCTGAGTGACACCTTAAAGCTTTTAGAGCTTGAAATGAAGTCCAAATACTTATCAAAAGTAGTATACCGCCACTATACTACTTTTGGACGTAAAAAAAGCACTAAGAATCTCTTCTAAGTGCTTGATTTAATTGGCAAAAAATGGTGGGCGATGCAAGTTTCGAACTTGCGACCCCCACAGTGTGAATGTGGTGCTCTACCCCTGAGCTAATCGCCCATCTTTACCGTTTTTCCATCTCTGAAAAGATAGCAATTATGCCACAGAATTTTCCAATTTTCGCCAAACTGTATTACCGCCACTCGATTTATCAAGCTGAGCCAGCACATCGGTGTGCTGCGTCATCTCTTGCTCAGTAGCGGCAATCACAGGCAGCTGATAACTACTGAGATCCACACGCTCTGTCGTGCGAGTTTGTGCGTCGTTACTCTCTACCTCCATGAGCAAGGCGTCTTGGCCGCGCGTCATATTGATGTACACATCGGCCAGCAGCTCGGCGTCGAGCAAGGCACCGTGCAGCGTGCGGCCTGAGTTATCGACTTCTAAACGATCACACAGAGAGTCAAGCGAGTTGCGCTTGCCAGGGAACATTTCTTTGGCCATCACCAAGGTATCGGTGATGCCATCTACAAAGGTGGGGAAACGAGGGCGGCCTTGTAGCTCTAGTTCTTTGTTCAAAAAGCTCACGTCAAACGGGGCGTTGTGAATGATGACTTCTGCGCCTTCGATGTATTCCAGGAACTGATCAACCACCTCAGAAAACTTGGGCTTGTCTTTCAAAAACTCATTGGTGATGCCGTGAACGCGCAAGGCGTCTTCGTGACTGTCACGCTCTGGATTCAAATAGAAATGCAGGTTGTTGCCGGTGAGCTTGCGATGCAGCAGCTCGACGCAACCAATTTCAATGACGCGGTCGCCGTTCTCGGCCGACAGGCCAGTGGTTTCGGTGTCTAGAAAAATCTGGCGCATGGTCAGTGGTTTTCTTTGGCGTGGTTGATGGTGTACTTTGGAATTTCGACCACCAAGTTTTGTTGCGCCACGATGGCTTGGCAACTCAAGCGTGAATTGGGCTCCAAGCCCCAAGCGCGGTCGAGCAAGTCGTCTTCGTTTTCATCAGCCTCGTTGAGCGACTTGAATCCTTCGCGCACGATGACGTGGCAGGTGGTGCAAGCGCAGCTCATGTCGCAGGCGTGTTCGATGTTGATGTAGTGCTCTAACAGCACTTCACAGATGGTGCTGCCCGCTGCGGCTTGCAGCTCCGCGCCATTGGGGCAGAGTTCGGCGTGGGGCAAAATTTTGATGATGGGCATTTAGATGTTCTCGATATTTTGTCCGGCCAAGGCGTGTTGAATGCCTCGGTTCATGCGTTGGGCAGCGAAAGCTTCTGTGCCTTTGGCCAGCGCTTCGGTGATGGCTTCAATGGCGGCTGCGTCTTCTAGCTTTTTGGCCTCTAACGTAGCCACCATCAAAGCATCGATACGTGTGCGATCTTCGGCTGACAACAAATCGCCATCGGCTTGCAAGGCACTTTGCGTGGCCAGCCACATGCGGTCAGCATCCACGCGGGCTTCGACCAAAGCACGCGCTTTGATGTCTTGCTCTGCAGTTTTGAAGCTGTCTTGCAACATGGCGGCAATTTGGTCGTCCGACAAACCGTACGAAGGCTTGACGGTGATGTTGGCGGCGACGCCACTGAGCTGCTCTAACGCACTGACACTCACCATACCATCAGCATCGACCGTGAAGGTCACGCGAATCCGCGCTGCACCTGCGGCCATGGGTGGAATACCGCGCAGCTCAAAGCGGGCCAAGCTGCGGCAGTCGGCCACCATGTCACGCTCGCCCTGCACCACATGCAAGGCCAAAGCAGTTTGACCGTCTTGGTAAGTGGTGAAGTCTTGTGCCATCGCGGTGGGAATGGTTTGGTTGCGCGGCACGATGCGCTCCACCAAACCGCCCATGGTTTCAATACCCAACGACAAAGGAATCACGTCGAGCAAGAGCAACTCACCATCTGGGTTGTTGCCTGCCAACTGATTGGCTTGAATGGAGGCACCTAAAGCCACCACTTCGTCTGGGTTGAGGTTGTTCAACGGTGCACAACCCAACAGATCAGCCACCGCTTGCTGCACTTGCGGCATACGGGTGGAGCCGCCCACCATGACCACGCCTTGAATATCATCTTTACTCAGCTTGGCATCGCGCAAAGCTTTGCGCACGGCAGACAAGGTGCGTTGGGTCAAACCGGCCGTGGCGGCTTCAAACTCGGCACGTGTGACGGTGTGGCTCAGTGCGCCGCTCGACAAGGCCACTTCAAACGTGGCGCTATCAGCCGCGGACAAAGCTTCTTTGCAAGCACGCGCTGCCACCAACACATTCGATTTGTCAGCGGGCGTGGCAATGACGCAGCCAGTTTGGCTTTGCACCCAATCAACCAAGGCACGGTCGTAATCGTCGCCGCCTAAAGCAGAGTCACCGCCTGTGGCCAACACTTCAAACACGCCGCGTGTCAAACGCAGCACAGAGATGTCAAACGTGCCGCCACCGAGGTCATACACAGCGTACACACCTTCGCTGGCTTGGTCTAAGCCGTATGCAATGGCTGCAGCCGTAGGTTCGTTGATGAGGCGCAGCACATTGATGCCCGCGAGTTGCGCGGCATCCTTGGTAGCTTGGCGTTGGGCATCGTCAAAGTACGCAGGCACAGTGATAACTGCGCCGTATAAATCGTCGTTGAAGGTGTCTTCGGCACGAAAGCGCAAGGTGGCCAAAATTTCGGCACTCACCTCAACGGGCGACTTCTCACCCACACGGGTTTGAATGGCCAACATGCCAGGCTTGTCTACAAACACATAGGGCAGTTGGTCGCGGTTGGCAATGTCAGCCACGCCACGTCCCATGAATCGCTTCACAGACACCAGCGTGTTTTGTGGGTCTTCGGCTTGCGAAGCTAAAGCAGTGCGGCCAATTTGACGGCCATCGTTCTCGAGGTAGCGCACTGCTGACGGCAAGATGACATGGCCGTCTGCATCGGGCAAGCATTCGGCAAAGCCGTTGCGCATGGAAGCCACGAGCGAGTGGGTGGTGCCTAAGTCAATGCCCACCGCGATGCGTCGCTGGTGTGGGTCTGGGGCTTGGCCAGGTTCGGAAATTTGTAACAACGCCATAGGTGTGTATTGTCGCTTTCAGGAGGCGTCTAGTTGGTCAATTCGGGCTTCGATGTCACGCAAAAACTTCTCGATGAACATCAGCCCCCTCACCTGCTGCGCAGCAGCGGGCAGGTCGTGTGCAGTGTCGATGAGCTGGGCGCATTGCTGCAAGGCAGTTTTGTGGGCTTGCTGCACTTCGCCAAACAAGGCTTCGAGCGCGGCCACATCGGTGGCATCGTCCATGACCTCGCGCCATTCCATGTGCTGCATTAAAAATGCAGCAGGCATGGCGGTATTGTTTTCGGCTTGAATGGGCGCGCCGCCCAGTTCGCACAAATAGGCAGCGCGGCGCATCGGGTCTTTCAGGCGCTGATACGCCTCGTTGATGCGTACCGACCACTGCATGGCCACGCGTTGCGCAGCTGTACCTTGCGAAGCAAATTTGTCAGGGTGAGCTTCGCGTTGCAAGTCTTTCCAGCGCACATCGAGATGAGCGCGGTCTTGTGCAAACTGCGCAGGTACGCCAAAGAGCTCAAAGTCGCTGACCGCGAGCTGCGCCGACAACGGCTTGGCCGATTCGTTCACGTGGCGCCCCGCTTTAAGCTATTGAGATTTAAATACGGAACGATTCGCCGCAACCGCAACGGTCACGTTCGTTCGGGTTCAAAAACTTGAAGCCCTCGTTCAAGCCTTCGCGCACGAAATCAAGTTGCGTGCCGTCGATATAGGCCAAGCTCTTGGGGTCGATCAACACCTTCACGCCGTGGTCTTCAAAGATCACGTCTTCAGGTTCTTGGTCGTCCACGTACTCCAGCTTGTAGGCCAAGCCAGAGCAACCCGTGGTCTTGACGCCCAAGCGCACGCCCACGCCCTTGCCGCGTTTGGCAAGGTAGCGGGTCACGTGTCGTGCCGCGGCTTCAGTCAATGTGATGGCCATGGTGTTCTTCTTGAGTTAGGCCGTAGCGTGTTTCTTTTTGTAATCATCCACAGCGGCCTTGATGGCGTCTTCGGCCAAGATGGAGCAGTGGATTTTTACGGGTGGCAGCGCCAGCTCTTCAGCGATTTCGCTGTTTTTCAAAGCTGCTGCTTCGTCCAAAGTTTTGCCCTTGACCCACTCAGTCACGAGTGAGCTGGAAGCGATGGCCGAGCCGCAGCCGTAGGTTTTGAAACGTGCGTCTTCGATCACGCCCGTCACAGGGTTGACCTTGATTTGCAACTTCATCACGTCGCCGCAAGCGGGCGCGCCCACCATGCCGGTGCCTACAGAGTCGTCGCCCTTGTCAAAGGAGCCAACGTTGCGGGGGTTTTCGTAGTGGTCAACCACTTTTTCAGAATAAGCCATGGTGAATCTCCTAAATTAGTGAGCAGCCCATTGGATGGTGCTGATGTCGATGCCTTCTTTGTACATGTCCCACAAAGGGCTCAGTTCACGCAGCTTGGCCACGTTGAGGCGAATGGTTTCGATCGCGTAGTCAATTTCTTCTTCGGTGCTGAAGCGACCAATCGTCATGCGCAAGCTGCTGTGTGCCAACTCATCGCTGCGGCCCAAAGCACGCAACACATAGCTGGGCTCCAAGCTGGCTGAGGTACAGGCAGAACCCGACGACACTGCCAAGCCCTTGATGCCCATGATGAGCGACTCGCCTTCCACATAGTTGAAGCTGATGTTCAAGTTGTGAGGCACACGGTGCTCCATGTTGCCGTTGATGAAGACTTGCTCCATGTCTTTGAAGCCATCCAGCAAACGCTGTTGCAAGGCTTTGGCTTTGGCCAAATCTTTGGCCATGTCTTCTTTGGCAATGCGGAACGCCTCACCCATGCCCACGCACTGGTGGGTTGGCAAGGTGCCGCTGCGCATGCCGCGCTCGTGACCGCCACCGTGCATTTGCGCTTCCAAGCGCACGCGGGGTTTGCGGCGCACGTACAAAGCGCCAATGCCTTTGGGGCCGTAGGTTTTGTGTGAAGCCAAGCTCATCAAGTCAACGGGCAAGGTGGTCAAGTCAATCTCAACTTTGCCGGTGGCTTGTGCTGCGTCCACGTGGAAGATGATGCCTTTTTCGCGGCACATAGCACCAATGCCAGCGATGTCTTGAATCACGCCGATTTCGTTGTTCACGAACATCACGCTGATCAAAATCGTGTCAGGGCGAATGGCCGCTTTCAGCGCGTCCATGCTGAGCATGCCGTCTTCTTGCACGTCGAGGTAAGTCACATCGAACCCTTGGCGCTCCAACTCACGCATGGTGTCGAGCACAGCTTTGTGCTCGGTCTTCACGGTGATGAGGTGCTTGCCTTTGGACTTGTAGAAATGCGCCGCACCTTTGATGGCGAGGTTGTTCGATTCAGTCGCGCCTGATGTCCACACTATTTCGCGGGGGTCTGCACCAATGAGAGAGGCCACATCTTCACGGGCTTTCTCAACGGCGGCTTCAGCCTCCCAGCCCCACGCATGGCTGCGTGATGCGGGATTGCCAAAGTGCTCGCGCAACCAAGGAATCATGGCGTCCACGACGCGTGGGTCACACGGATTGGTGGCACCGTAGTCGAGGTAAATGGGGAAATGGGGTGTCATGTCCATGATGGTTCAATCAATATTTAAGAAATACGTGGTTTAGTTTTTGGCAAAGGCGTTGCCCAAGGCAAACACCGAATTGGGCGCATTCACGCGGATGGGTTTGACCACCGGCATAGGCTGGATGGCGCGTTTCAGGGTGGGCTTGTTTTCAATTTCCACGCCTTTGGCGATTTGTTCGTCCACCAGCTTTTGCAGGGTGACCGAGTCCAAAAACTCGACCATGCGTTGGTTGAGAGAAGCCCACAGCTCATGTGTCATACAACGGCCGGTTTCGCCCAAACAGTTTTCTTTGCCGCCGCAATGGGTGGCGTCGATGGGTTCGTCCACTGACAAAATGATGTCGGCCACTGTGATGTCAGCCGCTTTGCGTCCTAAGGAGTAACCGCCGCCGGGGCCACGGGTGGACTCCACCAAGTCGTGGCGACGCAGCTTACCGAACAGCTGTTCGAGGTAAGACAACGAGATTTGTTGGCGCTGGCTGATGGCCGCCAAGGTGACAGGGCCTGTGTTTTGACGCAGGGCCAAATCAATCATGGCGGTGACCGCAAAACGGCCTTTGGTGGTGAGACGCATGGCAAGCTCCTAGGTGGTTGGGCTTTGTCGACTAATTAGGTCAAGTATAGCTTAATCCCCACGGATTTGCTCGGGTACTCGGTCGCCAACCCCTTCTGAGTCAGGGCTTTTGCGCCAGCACCGCCACGTTGTCGTGCCCTGCCCCGCCAAAGGCTTGCTCACGCAAGGTGGCCAATTGGTCGCGCACGCGAGCGGCGTTTTCGAACTCGAGGTTGCGGGCATGTTCCATCATCAACTTTTCTAAGCGTTTGATTTCTTTGGCCACATCGCGTTCGCTCATGTCTTCAAAGGCGGCGCGTTGAATTTCGCGCTCTTGGGCTTCTTTGCCAGCCTTCTCGCTGTAAACGCCATCGATCAGATCGCGGATGCCTTTGACCACACCGCGTGGCGTGATGCCCATCTCGAGGTTGTGCGCAATTTGCTTGGTGCGACGACGCTCGGTTTCGCCAATCGCCTTCTTCATTGACTCGGTCATGCGGTCGGCATACAGAATGGCTTTGCCGCTCAGGTTACGCGCTGCGCGACCAATGGTTTGAATCAAGCTGCGCTCAGAACGCAAAAAGCCTTCTTTGTCGGCATCCAAGATGGCGACCAGCGACACCTCGGGTAAGTCAATGCCTTCGCGCAACAAGTTGATACCTACCAGCACATCAAACGTGCCCAAGCGCAAATCGCGCAAGATTTCAACCCGCTCCACCGTGTCCACATCGCTGTGGATGTAGCGCACTTTCACACCGTTGTCAGTCAGGTAATCGGTCAGCTGCTCGGCCATGCGCTTGGTGAGCGTGGTGATGAGCACGCGCTCGTTCAGCTCCACACGGATGCGAATTTCTTGCAGCACATCGTCCACTTGGTGTGTGGCGGGGCGTACTTCCACCATCGGGTCGACCAAGCCTGTGGGGCGCACCAACTGCTCCACCACTTTGCTGGCGTGGGTCTTTTCGTAGTCGGCGGGCGTGGCCGACACAAACACCACTTGGCGCATGCGCTTTTCAAACTCTTCCAACTTGAGTGGGCGGTTATCCAAGGCGCTGGGCAGCCGGAAACCGTATTCGACCAGCGTGGTCTTGCGCGCACGGTCGCCGTTGTACATGCCGCCGAGCTGGCCAATCATGACGTGACTTTCGTCCAAAAACATCACAGAGTCTTTGGGCATGTAGTCGGTCAAAGTGCTGGGCGGTGCACCCACGGGGGCGCCCGACAAATGGCGGGTGTAGTTCTCAATGCCTTTGCAGTGGCCCACTTCGCTGAGCATCTCTAAGTCGAAGCGCGTGCGTTGCTCTAAGCGCTGGGCTTCGACCAACTTGTTCATGCCCACCAGTTCTTTCAAACGATCGGCCAACTCCACCTTGATGGTTTCTACCGCTGCCAACACGCGGTCACGCGGCGTGACGTAATGGCTCGATGGGTAAATGGTGAAGCGCGGAATCTTTTGGCGAATGCGGCCCGTGAGCGGGTCAAACAGTTGCAGGCTTTCAATTTCGTCATCAAACAGTTCAATGCGAATCGCCAACTCAGAGTGTTCAGCGGGGAACACATCAATCGTGTCGCCGCGCACGCGGAATTTGCCGCGTGAGAAATCTTGGTCGTTGCGCTCGTATTGCATGCGCACCAGCTGGGCAATGGCGTCGCGCTGGCCCACTTTGTCGCCGGCACGCAGCGTCATGATCATCTGGTGGTAGCTCTCGGGCTCACCGATACCGTAGATGGCCGAGACCGTGGCCACCACGATCACATCACGGCGCTCCAAGATGCTCTTGGTGCAACTCAAGCGCATTTGCTCAATGTGCTCGTTGATGGCGCTGTCTTTCTCGATGAACAAATCGCGCTGCGGCACATAGGCCTCGGGTTGGTAGTAGTCGTAGTAGCTGACGAAATACTCCACCGCGTTGTTGGGGAAGAACTCACGAAACTCGCTGTACAGCTGCGCAGCCAAGGTTTTGTTGGGGGCAAAGATGATGGCAGGTCTGCCCAGCTGCGCAATCACGTTGGCCATGGTGAAGGTTTTGCCCGAGCCCGTGACGCCCAACAGGGTTTGAAACACCTCACCGTCGTTCACGCCTTCGATCAGCTGAGCAATGGCCGTAGGCTGATCGCCCGCAGGCGGGTACGGCTGAAACAGCTCAAACGGCGAGCCGGGGTAGCTGACCATGGTGCCCTTTGGCTGTTCTGGCGCGTCTGCGGCTGCTGGGGACTCGGCGGCAAGCGTTGCGTCAGGAAGTGTTTCTGCGGTGTCAGGCATGGTGGTGCAAACGGTATAGCTCGAAAAAAACGCATGATTTCAAAAACCATACGGGTTGACCCTTAAAATTTAGGCCGAACGTGTAAGCCTACCGCAGACTGCACGTGTTTACCTAACCCCCTCTCTTTATCCGTGATCAAGGACTGACGATGTCAATGTTTACCGCTGTCGAAATGGCACCCCGCGACCCCATCTTGGGCCTCAACGAGCAATACAACGCCGACACCAACCCTAACAAGGTCAACCTCGGCGTGGGTGTGTACTTCGACGACAACGGCAAACTGCCATTGCTGCAATGCGTGCAAGCCGCTGAAAAAACCATGATGGCCACGCCCACTGCACGCGGCTACTTACCCATCGAGGGCATCGTGGCATATGACGCGGCTGTCAAAGGTTTGGTGTTCGGTGCTGACTCTGAACCCGTCACCTCTGGCCGCGTGGCTACAGTGCAGGGCATTGGCGGCACGGGCGGCTTGAAGATCGGTGCTGACTTCCTGAAGCGCCTCAACCCCAACGCCACCGTGTTGATTTCTGACCCCAGCTGGGAAAACCATCGCGCTTTGTTCACCAACGCTGGTTTCAAGGTGGACACCTACGCTTACTACGACGCTGAAAAACGCGGCGTGAACTTTGAAGGCATGTTGGCTTCGCTCAACGCTGCAGCTGCTGGAACCGTCGTGGTGTTGCACGCCTGCTGCCACAACCCAACCGGCTACGACATCACTGCGGCCCAATGGGACCAAGTAGTAGCAGTCGTCAAGGCCAAAAACCTGACTGCCTTCTTGGACATGGCTTACCAGGGTTTTGGCCACGGCATTGCCGAAGACGGCGCTGTGATTCAAAAGTTTGTGGCTGCTGGCCTGTGCTTCTTTGTGTCGACGTCGTTCTCCAAGAGCTTCAGCTTGTACGGTGAGCGCGTGGGTGCCTTGAGCGTCTTATGCGCCGACAAAGAAGAGTGCAGCCGCGTGTTGTCTCAACTCAAAATCGTGATTCGCACCAACTACTCCAACCCTCCTATCCACGGCGGCGCTGTGGTGGCTGCGGTGTTGAATAACCCCGAGCTGCGCGCTTTGTGGGAAAAAGAATTGGGTGAAATGCGCGTGCGCATCAAAGCCATGCGTCAAACCTTGGTCGACGGTCTCAAAGCTGCTGGCGTGAAGCAAGACATGAGCTTCATCACCACCCAAATCGGCATGTTCAGCTACTCTGGTTTGAGCAAAGACCAAATGGTGCGTTTGCGCTCTGAGTTTGGTGTGTACGGCACCGACACAGGCCGCATGTGCGTGGCTGCGTTGAACAGCAAGAACATCGACTACGTGTGCCAAGCCATCGCGAAAGTGATGTAACTGCACACGGTTTGCACGCATCACGTACAACAAAGAAAAAGGGCCGTGAGGCCCTTTTTTTTCAACCCCAAATTACTGAGCGCATCGCAATAGAGGCGAGCTGATACCCCTCGTTGAAAAACTCAACAGGCTCACCCGCCTCTGCCGCACCTGCGGCATAAAGCAAAGGCAAAAAGTGGTCATAGCTGGGGTGCGACATCTTGGCCATGTCGCCTTGGGCTTGGAAGCCCACCAACGCTTCAAGGTGGCCCAAAGTGATTTGCTGACCCACCCATTGGTCAAACGCCATCGCCCAGTCATACGCGTCGGTATCAGCGGCTGAGCGGTTCATGGTGCGCAAGTTATGCACGGTGTTGCCACTGGCCACGATCAGCACGCCCTGTTCACGCAAGCTACGCAGCTGCTGGCCTAGCGCAAAGTGTTCAGCGGCTGGGCGGTGGTAATTAATGCTCAGCTGCACCACCGGAATATCCGCCGCAGGAAACATGGGCTTGAGCACGCCCCACGCGCCGTGGTCCAAGCCCCAGGCGGTCAGGTCCACGCCCACGGGGTGGCCGCTGTCGGGCTGGCGCAGTTGCTGCGCCGTTTGCGCCGCCCACTCGGGCGCACCAGGTGCGGGGTATTGCTGGTCGAACAGTTCTTGTGGAAAACCGCCAAAGTCGTGAATGGTTTTGGGCTGGGCCATGCCTGTCATCCACCAACCTTCGGTCATCCAATGCGCTGAGATACACAAAATCAAATTGGGCTTGGGCCAACGCACACCAAACTGGGCGCCCACGTCTTGCCAAGCACGGCGATACGGGTTGTCCTCGATCACATTCATGGGGCTACCGTGGCCGACAAACACAACCGGCATACGTGTAATATTTATGTATGAATTCACAATTAGCCTTAGCAGGTCCTTTGAAGACGCAAATTGGGGGACAGCCTCCATTTTCAACCAAGTAACAGCTGCTATATTGCACTGCAACATTTTTGAGACAACGACAACATGCTTTACCAAATCTTCGAAACGCAACGCAGCCTCATGGAACCGTTCGCAGACTTTGCACAAGCTGCTTCCAAGTTATACGGTCAAACCAACTCCCCCATCGCACAAAACCCCATGGCGCAACGCGTGTCAGCCGGTTATGACCTGCTGTACCGCTTGGGCAAAGACTACGAAAAGCCACAGTTCGGCATCAAGTCTGTCGAAGTCGAAGGTACCGAAGTCGCCATTCACGAACGCATCGAAATTGACAAGCCGTTTTGCGAGCTGCGCCGCTTCAAACGCTTCACCGATGACGCGGCCACGCTGACCAAACTCAAAGCACAACCCGTGGTGCTGATCGTGGCCCCCTTGTCAGGCCACTACGCCACTTTGCTGCGCGACACGGTCAAAACCATGCTCAAAGACCATAAGGTCTACATCACGGACTGGAAGAACGCACGCTTGGTGCCCTTGAGCGAAGGCGAATTTCACCTCGATGACTACGTGAACTATGTGCAAGAGTTCATCCGTGATTTACAAGCCAAGTATGGCAACTGCCACATCATGAGCGTGTGCCAGCCCACTGTGCCTGTCCTCGCTGCAGTGTCCTTGATGGCCAGCCGTGGCGAGAAAACCCCCATCACCATGACCATGATGGGTGGCCCGATTGATGCCACCAAGTCACCCACAGCTGTGAACAATTTGGCCATGAACAAGAGTTACAGCTGGTTCGAAAACAATGTGATCTACCGCGTGCCCGACAACTTTCCAGGTGCAGGCCGTCGCGTATACCCCGGCTTCTTGCAACACACCGGGTTTGTGGCCATGAACCCCGATCGTCATTTGAAGAGCCATTACGACTACTTCAAAGACTTGATCAAGGGCGACAACTCCAGCATCGATTCGCACCGTGATTTCTATGACGAGTACAACGCGGTACTCGACATGGATGCCGATTACTACCTGGAAACCATCAACACCGTGTTCCAAGACTTCAAGTTGGTGCGTGGCACTTGGGAAATCAAAAACCCACAAGGCAAGCTCGAACTGGTTCGTCCGCAAGACATCCGCACCACCGCCCTGTTGACGGTGGAAGGTGAGCTCGACGACATCTCTGGCTCTGGCCAAACCGAAGCTGCCCACAAGCTGTGCAGTGGCATCGTGCGTCAAGCACACCACCACCTCGAAGCCAAGGGCGCCGGTCACTACGGTATTTTCAGTGGTCGTCGTTGGCGCGATGTGGTGTACCCACACGTCAAGAGCTTCATCTTGGAGCACAACAAAGGCGAAGGCAAAGGCATCGTGAAGGCCAAGAAAGCGACGCCTGCGTTGAAGAAAGCTGCACCACGGGTAGCCAAAGCTGCCACCGTCGCTCAAAAGGCAGCGGCTAAGCCTGTGACCAAAAGAACCGTTGCTGCACAAAAGTGAGTCTGGTCGAACAGCTCAACAATGCCCTGCCACAAACGCAATGCACGCGATGTGGCTACCCTGACTGTCAGCGCTACGCCGAGGCCATCGTCCAAGGCGAGGCTGACATCAACCAGTGCCCACCAGGCGGCACAGAGGGCGTTGAACGGCTGGCTGTCCTCACAGGTAAGCCAGCCACTCCCCTGAACCCAGACAACGGACTAGAAGGCCCGCGCACCATCGCCATCATTGACGAGGCGTGGTGCATTGGCTGCACGCTTTGCATTGCGGCTTGCCCGACCGACGCCATCATGGGCGCCAATAAGCGCATGCACACGGTGGTGGAGCCGTATTGCACCGGCTGCGAGCTGTGCATTCCAGCCTGCCCTGTGGATTGCATCTCACTTGAACCCATCGACCTCAACCTAAGCGGTTGGGCCTCATGGCCGCAAGAGCTGGCCAACGTCGCCCGCCAACGCTATGACGTGCGTACCGCACGCCTCAAACGTGAAGCGATAGAACACGACGAACGCTTAGAAGCCAAGGCCGTGAAAAAACTGGCCGATTTACCCGCACATACCAAGGGCACAGAACACGCACCCGAGGTCGATCGCAAACGTGCGATCATCGAAGCCGCACTCGCCAAGGCCAAAGCCCGCCAAGCCAACTAGGGCTTGCATGGCATCTTCGGCGCCTACGCAATTGAGGGGCACCTTCTGCCCCTTACGCGACATTACCTACTTCCATGCACACACCACTCACTGCACGCAGAGAACTTCTGCTTCTTTTGTCACTTGCTGGCATTCAGTTCACACACATCGTGGACTTCATGATCATGATGCCGCTGGGGCCACAACTCACCAGTTTGTTTGGCATCAGTTTTGCAGAATTCGGCTTGCTAGTTTCAGCCTACACCGTAGCAGCCGGTTTGTCCGGCTTGTTTGCCACCACCTTCATTGACCGCTTTGACCGCAAGCGTTTGCTGCTCACGCTGTATGTGTTGTTTGCCCTCACCACCGTGGCCTGCGGCATTGCACCCACCTATGGCTGGCTCATGATCGCGCGCATCACCTCTGGCTTTTTTGGCGGTGTGTTGTCCACCATGACACAAACCATCATTGGTGATGTGGTGCCGTTTGAGCGCCGTGGTCGCGCAACCGGCATTGTGATGACGTCCTTCTCAGTCGCCACTGTGGCTGGTGTGCCTGCAGGCTTGTTGTTTGCCAACCTCTGGGGCTGGCACACAGCCTTCTTTGGCATTGGTGTGATGTGCGTGGCTGTGGGCGCACTGGCTAATTACAGCGTACCCAAACTCGATGCCCACGTGGCTCACGCCAAGGACAAACATGTGCTGCACGCCATGGGCCAAGTGTTGGGCGAGCACAACCAACGCATGGCCCTGCTTTTGTCAGCCACCATGATGTTTGCTGCCTTCACCATCATTCCGTATATCACGCTGTATCTGCAAAACAACCAGATCATGGCTTCTCACGAAATTCCATGGCTGTACTTTTGCGGCGGCGTTGTGACGCTGTTCAGCGGTCGCTGGGTAGGCGGATTGACCGACCGTTTGGGCAAGCGCGAAACATTTCAACGCGCCGTTTTGTTCTCGATCATTCCGATGTTTGCCATCACGTTGATCGAGCCTGTACCTTTGTACGTGGTGTTGCTGGTCACCAGCAGTTTGTTCTTTGCCATGAACGCCCGCATGATTCCGGGCATGGCCTTGCTCACCTCAGCGGCCAACCCCAAATTTCGTGGCACCTTCATGTCACTCAACGGCGCAGTTCAATCGTTCTCGATGGGCGTGGCTGCATGGGTAGGCGGCATGCTGCTGCAAAGCGAACCCAGCGGTCAAGTGACGCACTATTGGCTGTGCGCAGTGGTGGCGACGTTTGCCTCACTGCTCGCGTATGAACTCGCTAAACGAGTTTCCATGCACCAGTAACAGCCGTTAACCGTGTGAGGCAGCTAGAGCAGCAAACGCTTTCACCACTTCAGCCGGTGCTTGCACCAACTCAATCAACACGCCTTCGCCACCAATGGGGAACTCATCGCTCGCCTTGGGGTGCATGAAGGTAATGTCAAAGCCAGCCGCGCCCTTGCGAATACCGCCGGGTGCAAAGCGCACGCCTTGTGCCGTGAGCCATTGCACAGCCACGGGTAGGTCATCGATCCACAAGCCAATGTGGTTCAACGGCGTGGCGTGAACCGCAGGCTTTTTCTCGATGTCCATCGGTTGCATCAAATCGACTTCGACCTTGAAGGGGCCAACGCCGATGGCGCAGATATCTTCGTCCACGTTCTCGCGTTCGCTTTGAAACGTGCCCGTGACTTCGAGGCCAAACATGTCAACCCACAGCTTTTTCAAGCGGCCCTTGTCAGGGCCGCCGATGGCAATTTGTTGAATGCCCAACACCTTGAATGGACGATTGACGGCGCCCATTTATTCGAACTCCACAATCAGTTGGTCCACAGTCAGTGATTCACCCTTAGCGGCGACCACTTTTTTGACCACGCCGTCTGCCGCTGCAAACAACACGTTTTCCATCTTCATGGCTTCGATCACGGCCACGCGCTCACCCGCTTGCACTTTTTGACCCGGTGTCACTGACACTTCAACCAACAAACCAGGCATGGGAGACAACACGTACTTACTCAAGTCGGGTGGTGCTTTGAAAGGCATCAGTTTGTGCAAGTCGGCCATGCGTGGCGACATCACCAAAGCTTCAATGCGCGTGCCGTTGTGCTGCACTTGCAAGACCAATGGGTTCTTCAAAGTGCCGCGCTCGACTTGCGCCGTGAAAGGCTTACCGTTGCAAGTGCCCTCAATGCGAATGTCATTCAAGCGAGACTTGCTTTCGATCGCATAGGTTTTGCCAGCGATGGTGATTTGCGCCACGCCGGGCTTGCCGATGAACTCATCCACATGCACCTGCACATAGCGGTTGTCGCCGCCTTGGCCCAATTCGACCACGGCGTAGTCTTGACCAATTTGCACGTCATAGCCTGGCAACTGACCGCTCAAACCTGCAGCGCGTTCACGTGATTTGCGACGCACAAACGCGGCCAATGCGGCGAGGAAGTCGTGGTCTTCGTGTGGTACGTCTTCGGCGCGGAAGCCCTTGCTGTATTGCTCGGCGATGAAGCCCGTATTGAAGTCGCCCGACACAAACTTGGTGTGCGCCAACAACGCGGCTTGGAATGGTATGTTCGAGCTGATGCCGCGAATCACAAAGCCGTTCAGGGCTTCGCGCATTTTGGCGATGGCGTCGTTGCGGTCTTTGCCGTGCACGATGAGCTTGGCGATCATCGAGTCATAGAACATCGGAATCTCGCCACCGTCTTGCACACCGGTGTCCACGCGCACGCCAAGCAAGTCAGCGGTGTTGCCTTGGAACATGGTTTGTTTAGGCGTTTGGAAACGCACCAAACGACCTGTAGAAGGCAAGAAATTTCGGAACGGGTCTTCGGCGTTGATACGGCACTCAATGGCCCAGCCATTGCGCTTGACATCGGCTTGTGTGAGTGTGAGTTTTTCACCCGCGGCGACGCGGATCATTTGCTCCACCAAGTCGAGGCCGGTGATGGCTTCGGTCACGGGATGCTCCACCTGCAAGCGGGTGTTCATCTCAAGAAAGTAAAAGCTTTGGTCTTTGCCGACCACAAACTCCACCGTACCGGCTGATTGGTATTTCACCGCCTTGGCCAACTGAACGGCTTGCTCGCCCATCGCTTTGCGCGTGGCTTCGCTGATGAAGGGCGATGGCGCCTCCTCGATCACTTTTTGGTGACGGCGCTGAATCGAACACTCGCGCTCGTTCAAGAACACCACATTGCCGTGGCTGTCGCCCAGCACTTGGATTTCGATGTGGCGAGGCTCTTCGACAAACTTCTCGATGAACACGCGGTCATCGCCAAAGCTGTTGCGCGCTTCGTTGCGGCAGGAGGTGAAGCCTTCAAAGGCTTCTTTGTCGTTGAATGCGACGCGCAAACCTTTGCCACCACCGCCGGCCGAAGCCTTGATCATCACGGGGTAACCAATGCCTTTGGCAATTTCAACCGCTTGTTCAGCCGTATCGATAGCTTCGTTGTAGCCAGGAATGCAGTTCACGCCCGCAGCGCCAGCCAACTTCTTGGATTCGATCTTGTCACCCATGGCGGAGATCGAGAAGTGGCGTGGCCCAATGAAGGCAATGCCCTCGTCTTCGCAACGCTTGGAGAACTCGGCGTTTTCGCTCAAAAAGCCGTAGCCAGGGTGAATGGCTTGCGCGCCCGTGGCCTTGGCAGCCGCGATGATTTTGTCAGCCACGAGGTAAGACTCGCGCGAGGCCGCGGGCCCAATCAGCACAGCTTCGTCGGCCAGCTGCACATGACGTGCTTCTTTGTCGGCTTCAGAGTAAACGGCCACGGTTTTGATGCCCATCTTGTGAGCGGTGGCAATGACGCGGCAAGCGATTTCGCCACGGTTTGCAATCAGTATCTTTTTAAACATGGACTATCTCCATCAAACAATTCTGTGCGGGAAACACCGTGGCGCAAGCTTTGCTAAGCCACTGGTGTTGCCCCCTTGAGGGGGAAGCGCCAAAGGCGCTTCGGGGGTGGGTCATAAAGGAATGTTCCCGTGCTTGCGCCATGGGTTGTCGAGCTTCTTGTCTTTCAACATCACCAACGAGCGGCAGATGCGCTTGCGTGTTTCATGCGGTTGAATGACGTCGTCGATGAAGCCGCGTGCGCCAGCCACGAAGGGGTTGGCAAAGCGGGCTTTGTATTCGGCTTCGCGGGCGGCCAGTTTTTCGGGGTCGTTCTTATCTTCACGGAAGATGATTTCCACCGCGCCCTTGGCACCCATCACCGCGATTTCGGCGTTAGGCCAAGCAAAGTTCACGTCGCCGCGCAAGTGCTTGGAGGCCATCACGTCATACGCACCACCATAGGCTTTGCGTGTGATGACGGTGATTTTTGGCACCGTGCACTCGGCGTACGCGTACAGCAACTTCGCGCCATGCTTGATGATGCCGCCGTACTCTTGCGAGGTACCGGGCATGAAGCCGGGCACGTCTACAAAGGTGATGACGGGAATGTTGAACGCATCGCAAAAGCGCACAAATCGCGCGGCCTTGATCGAGCTCTTGATGTCCAAGCAGCCGGCCAACACCAAAGGTTGGTTCGCCACAATACCAACCGTTTGGCCTTCCATGCGGGCAAAGCCAATCAAGATGTTTTTAGCGTAGTCGGGCTGCAGCTCAAAGAAGTCGCCATCGTCCACGGTTTTGACGATGAGCTCTTTCATGTCATACGCTTTGTTGGGGTTCTCAGGCACCAAGGTGTCGAGGCTCATGTCCATTCGGCTCGATGGATCGCCGCTGGCACGCACAGGTGCTTTTTCACGGTTGTTCAACGGCAAGTAGTTGTACAGACGGCGCAGCATCAGCAAGGCTTCCACGTCGTTCTCAAAGGCCATGTCGGCCACACCACTCTTGGTGGTGTGTGTCAAAGCGCCACCCAACTCTTCGGCTGTCACTTCTTCGTGGGTCACGGTTTTGACCACGTCAGGGCCGGTCACAAACATGTAGGACGTGTCTTTGACCATGAAGATGAAGTCAGTCAATGCAGGTGAATACACAGCGCCACCGGCAGATGGGCCCATGATCATGCTGATCTGAGGCACCACACCGCTGGCCATGACGTTGCGTTGGAACACATCGGCGTAACCGCCTAATGCTGCGACACCCTCTTGAATACGAGCACCGCCCGAATCGTTCAGACCAATCACAGGTGCGCCAACCTTCATGGCTTGGTCCATGATCTTGCAAATTTTTTCAGCATGCGTCTCAGACAGAGAACCACCCAGCACGGTGAAATCTTGACTGAACACAAACACCAAACGGCCATTGATCATGCCGTAGCCAGTGACCACGCCGTCGCCAGGAATTTTGTCGCCGTCCATGCCGAAGTCAGTGCAACGGTGTTCAACGAACATGTCCCACTCTTCGAAGGTGCCTTCGTCTAACAACACTTCGATGCGCTCGCGTGCTGTGAGTTTGCCTTTGGCGTGCTGTGCGTCAATGCGCTTTTGGCCGCCACCCAAGCGGGCCGCAGCGCGCTTCTTCTCCAGTTGTTCGATGATGTCTTGCATGGTTGCTCTTTCTTTACTCCAGGAAGATTTTTAAATTAACTCTGCGACTTAACTTTTCGCTTGATAGGCGCTGAGCAGTTGACGGGAAGCCGTCGAAGCGGCCAGCTGGCCCGCCGCGACTTGTTGACTCAATTCGGGCAGCAGCGCTTGTACACGCGACTGAGCCCTGAAGTTTTGTTTCAAGCCAGCATCGATGCGTTCCCACATCCACGACAGAGCTTGGTTTTGGCGGCGCTCGGCGAAGCGGCCGTTTTGTTTTTGAATTTGCTTGAACTCACCTACAGCAGTCCAAAACGCGTCCACCCCTTGGTTCAGCAACGCACTGAGCTGCACGACTTTCGGATGCCACACCTCGGTATTGCGATGCGCATGGCCCGAGCCACCGTGCATACCCAGTAGTTGCAAAGCACTGGTAATCTGCAGCTGCGCACGTGTGGCGGCTGTGGCGTCAATGTCGGCCTTGTTGATGACCACCAAATCGGCAATCTCCATCACGCCTTTTTTGATGGCTTGCAAATCGTCGCCCGCATTGGGCAACTGCAGCAACACAAACATGTCGGTCATGTTGGCCACCGCGGTTTCGCTTTGACCCACGCCCACGGTTTCGACAATCACCACGTCGTAGCCTGCGGCTTCGCACACCAGCATCGACTCACGGGTTTTCTCGGCCACACCGCCCAAAGTTCCGCTAGATGGACTGGGACGAATATAGGCATCCGGATGCACGCTCAAAAACTCCATGCGGGTTTTATCGCCCAAGATGGAGCCGCCAGAAACAGTCGACGACGGGTCGATGGTCAGCACGGCCACGCGGTGACCCTGAGCAATCAAATACAAACCCAGCGCTTCAATGAAAGTGGACTTGCCCACGCCCGGCACACCACTGATGCCCAGTCGAAACGACTGGCCAGTGTGCGGCAACATGGCGGTGAGTAATTCATCGGCAGAGGCGCGATGGTCCGTGCGCGTGGACTCCAGCAAGGTGATTGCTTTGGCCATCGCACGGCGTTGCAGGGGCGGGTTGCCCTGCAACAGTCCATCGAGCAACTGTGCAGGCGTCACCCAAGGGCCTTTTTAATTTGCTCCAACACGTCTTTAGCGCTGGCAGGAATAGGGGTGCCGGGGCCGTAGATTCCCTTGACGCCCGCTTCATACAAAAAGTCGTAGTCTTGGCGTGGAATCACACCGCCCACGAACACGATGATGTCGTCAGCGCCCTGCTTCTTGAGCTCGGCAATGATGGCGGGTACCAGCGTTTTATGACCCGCTGCGAGGGTGGACACACCAACCGCGTGCACGTCGTTTTCAATCGCTTGGCGAGCGCACTCTTCAGGCGTTTGGAACAAGGGGCCCATGTCCACGTCGTAGCCGAGGTCGGCAAACGCAGTGGCCACCACTTTGGCGCCGCGGTCGTGGCCGTCTTGGCCCAACTTAGAAATCATCACGCGAGGACGGCGGCCATGGTCTTCTGCAAACGCGGCAATGTCGGCCTTGAGGGCGTTCCAATATTCCATGGTGTCTCCCACGTTTTCGCCGTCGTCATACGCAGCGGCGTAAACGCCGGTCACTTTTTGTGTGTCGGCGCGGTGGCGGCCGAACACTTTTTCGAGCGCATCGCTCACCTCGCCTACTGTGGCGCGCAGGCGGATGGCCTTGATGGACAAGTCGAGCAAGTTGCCTTCGCCACTTTCGGCAGAGGCTGTGAGTGCATCCAACGCGGCTTGTACTTTGGCGGTGTCGCGCGTGGCTTTGATGTGCTTCAAGCGCTCAATCTGACCGTCGCGCACACGCACGTTGTCGATCGACAAGGTTTCGATCGGGTCTTCTTTGGCGAGCTTGTATTTGTTCACGCCCACGATGACGTCTTTGCCAGAGTCGATGCGCGCTTGCTTTTCAGCGGCGGCGGCTTCGATCTTGAGCTTGGCCCAGCCGCTGTCCACGGCCTTGGTCATGCCGCCCATGGCTTCGACTTCTTCGATGATGGCCCAGGCTTTGTCGGCCATCTCTTGGGTGAGCGACTCCATCATGTAAGAGCCGGCCCATGGGTCGATCACGTTGGTGATGTGGGTCTCTTCTTGAATGATGAGCTGTGTGTTGCGGGCAATGCGCGACGAGAACTCGGTGGGCAAAGCAATGGCTTCGTCAAACGAGTTGGTGTGCAGCGACTGTGTGCCGCCAAATACCGCAGCCATGGCTTCGATGGTGGTGCGCACCACGTTGTTGTAGGGGTCTTGCTCGGTGAGCGACCAGCCAGACGTCTGGCTGTGTGTGCGCAGCATCTTGCTCTTGGGGTTCTTGGCATCAAAACCATTCATGATGCGGCACCACAGCAAACGGGCGGCGCGCATCTTGGCGATTTCCAAATAGAAGTTCATACCCACCGCCCAGAAGAACGACAAGCGGCCTGCAAAAGCGTCAACGTCCAAACCTGAAGCAATGGCGGTCTTCACATACTCTTTGCCGTCGGCCAAGGTGAACGCTAATTCCAAGGCTTGGTTGGCGCCGGCTTCTTGCATGTGGTAACCCGAAATCGAAATCGAGTTGAACTTTGGCATGTGCTTGGCGGTGTAACCAATGATGTCCCCAATGATCTTCATCGAAGGCTCTGGCGGGTAGATGTAGGTGTTGCGCACCATGAACTCTTTCAGAATGTCGTTCTGAATCGTGCCGCTCAGCAACTCTTGGCTCACGCCCTGCTCTTCAGCCGCCACCACGTAGCCCGCCAACACAGGCAACACAGCGCCGTTCATGGTCATGGAGACCGACACTTTGTCCAACGGAATGTCGTTGAACAAGATCTTCATGTCCTCAACTGAGTCAATGGCCACACCGGCCTTTCCCACGTCGCCCGTCACACGGGGATGGTCAGAGTCGTAACCACGGTGGGTGGCCAAGTCAAACGCCACCGACACACCTTGACCACCTGCGGCCAAAGCCTTGCGGTAAAACGCATTGGATTCTTCCGCGGTAGAGAAGCCCGCGTATTGGCGAATCGTCCAAGGGCGCACCGAATACATGGTGGCTTGAGGGCCCCGCACATAGGGCTCAAAGCCGGGCAATGTGTTGGCGTAAGGGAGGTTTTGGGTGTCTTCGGCGGTGTACAGCGGTTTGACGCTGATGCCGTCCAGCGTTTTCCAATTCAAGGCGCTGACGTCGCCTCCGGGGGCGGACTTGGCGGCGGCTTTGGCCCATGCTTCTAGATTACCGGCGTTGAATTCAGTTGGCTTTTGGCTCATGGCAAATCACTCTTGAAAGGGGTGTGCAGCGATCAAAGAAACCCAAGGTTAACCTAGGGTTTTTGATCCGTAACAGAATCATATCATTCATAATTATTGATTCAAAATCTTATATAAGCTTACAATTCAACACATGGCTGTCGTCACCCTCACCCCTCGTGCCCTGTATGAAGAAGTCGCAGAACTGCTGCGTCAGCGCATTTTTGCGGCCGAGTTAGAGCCCGGCAGCTGGATTGATGAGATGCGCTTGGCCGAGGAATACGGCATCAGCCGCACACCCATGCGCGAAGCACTCAAAGTGCTGGCTGCCGAAGGCTTGGTGACCATGAAGGTACGACGCGGCGCGTATGTGACCGAGGTCAATGAAAAAGACCAGCGCGATGTGTACCACCTGCTTTCTTTGCTTGAGTCAGACGCCGCAGCCGTGGTGGCTGCTGAGGCAACAGCCGAACAACTCCAAGATTTGCAAGCACTGCACACCGAGTTAACCCAGGCAGTGGCTGACCGCGAAAAGTTTTTTGAAGTGAACGAGCGCTTTCACATGCGCTTGCTGGAAATCGCCAACAACCGCTGGCGCGACCAAATGGTGGCGGACTTGCGCAAGGTGATGAAGCTCAACCGCCACAACTCGCTGTTCAAGAGTGGCCGATTAGAAGAGTCGCTCAAGGAACACCAAGCCATCATGGATGCCTTGATGGCACGCAATGCGCAGCTGAGTGCGCAACGCATGAACGAGCACTTTGCCAACGGCTTAGAGGCCGCAAGCTAACGCACCAATGCTTAGCTCGTCTCGGCGGGATGCTCTGCACCACGGGCCAAAGCCTCGCGGGCAATTTTCAGCACATCACGCGGCGGCAAAGGCTTGAGCTTGTGGTTGCTCCACACCTGACGCCACAAACGCGCACCACGCTGCCCATGAAATAAGCCCAGCATGTGGCGCGCAATCGGATACCAAGGGCAACCGTCTTCGGCATGGGCACGCTCCATGTATGCCACCATCGCCTCTTCCACGGCTTCTCGGCTGAGGGTCTCATGCGGATCCTTGTAAAACTCGGCATCCCAGGTGGTCATGAGCCACGGGCGGTAATAGGCTTCGCGGCCCAACATCACACCGTCGACATGCTGCAAATGCTCGGCCATTTGCGCGTTGGTGGTGATGCCGCCGTTGATGGCAATCACCAAGTTGGGAAAGTCTTTTTTCAGCTGGTAACCCAGCTCGTAGCGCAGCGGCGGCACTTCGCGGTTTTCTTTGGGGCTCAAACCATCGAGCCACGCATTGCGTGCGTGCACGATGAACACCTTGCAGCCCGCATCGCTGACGGTGCCCACAAAGTCGCGCACAAAGTCATAGCTCTCAATGCGGTCAATGCCAATGCGGTGCTTCACAGTCACGGGAATGCTGACCACATCCATCATGGCTTTTACGCCATCTGCCACAGTTTGAGGTTCGTTCATCAAGCACGCGCCAAATGCGCCGCGCTGCACACGGTCGGAAGGGCAGCCGCAGTTGAGGTTGATTTCGTTGTAGCCCCACTGCTCGCCCAGCTTGGCGCCATGTGCCAAATCAGCCGCATCGCTGCCACCCAGCTGCAAAGCCACAGGATGCTCTTCAGCGTTGAAGCGCAAATGCCGCTGCGTATCGCCATGGCGGAGCGCACCGGTGGTGACCATCTCGGTGTAGAGCAAGGTGTTGCGGCTGAGCAGGCGGTGGAAATAGCGGCAGTGGCGATCGGTCCAATCCATCATGGGTGCAACACTGGTCCGCCACATGCTGAGTGGTTGATTTAAATCGTCTTCTTTTTCTGGAAAGTGCTGCATTTAGGCTGTATTTTTAGATGAAATGAATCGCCCCGAATTTTGAGAAGAACAGATCGTTTAAGTGAACGCATCGGCGTTGATCTTCTCAGCGAGTTGCCCATAATAATTGGCCTCAGCCTTGGCAGGTGGAATATACCCAATTGGCTCTAGCAGTCGGTAGTGGCTGAATCAAGGATGGCATTTCCCCAAACCTAAAACACGGGGCGATTCATTGATAAGATGAAATCAAGATTTTCATCGCAATCACTTCAATGCGAACACACACATGACTATCCATTCAGTTTTGCTTGCTGAACCACGCGGTTTCTGTGCAGGCGTTGACAGGGCCATCGAAATTGTCGAGAAAGCACTGCTCAAATTTGGAGCTCCCATTTATGTCCGACATGAAATTGTTCACAACAACTTCGTGGTCGATGCTTTGAAGAAAAAGGGTGCTGTTTTCGTTGAAGATTTGAACGATGTACCACCCGGCGCGACCTTGATCTTTAGCGCTCATGGTGTCAGCCGCACCGTGCAACAAGAAGCTCAGGCTCGAGGGTTTTCCATTTTTGATGCAACCTGCCCTTTGGTCACCAAAGTTCATGTCGAAGTTGCCAAGCTGCACAAAGAGGGTTACGAGTTCATCATGATCGGACACAAAGGACACCCAGAAGTCGAGGGCACCTTGGGGCAGATCGACTCAGGCATTCATTTGGTGGAAAGCGTGGCCGATGTCGCCAGCTTGCGGCCGGCCCAGACCGAACGCTTGGCGGTGGTCACACAGACCACCTTGAGCGTGGACGACACGGCCGAGATTTTGGCGGTGGTGAAAGACAAATTCCCCACGGTTCGTCAGCCCAAACAACAAGACATTTGCTACGCCACTCAAAATCGTCAAGACGCAGTCAAGCTGCTCAGCAACCAAGTGGACATCGTCATTGTGGTGGGCAGCCCGACCAGCTCCAACAGCACACGGCTTCAAGAATTGGCCCATCGCATGGGCGCAGACAGTTATATGGTGGACAGTGCCACGGAGCTGCAGCCTCAATGGTTTGTGGGTAAATCCAGCGTTGGCTTAACGGCGGGAGCTTCGGCGCCCGAAGTGTTGGTGCAAGAGGTCATCACGCAGCTGCGCCTCATGGGGGCCGTAAGCGTGCGCAAAATGAACGGGCTCTTGGAGAACACCAAGTACCCCTTACCCAAAGGCTTGAGAAGCTCCTCTTAAGACGCCAATCGAGGCTCAGCGCAACAACTGTGCGCTCAAAAATGCATCGACCTGTGCCAACCCTTGATCCGGTTGCTCTTCTTGAATCACATGACCCAGCTTGGGTAGCACCACGGTGTGTGACCGTGCCAGCACCGCGGCATAGCTTGACGCATTGCTGCTGGGAATCATGGCGTCGTTTTCGCCCCACAGCAGCAATGTCGGCGCCTTGATGTACTTCAAACGAGACCTCGGATCTGTGTTGACCGTTTGATCGGCTCTGTCCAAGATCGCGGCTCTCACGCCCGGCGCTCGCAACATATCGTGATAACGGCTCACCATGGGAGGCGTCAACCAGGCTGGATCGAAAAATGCAGACTCAAGCACTTGTCGAACCATGTATTTGGGCAGGACATGTTTCATCAGCCCCATGGCGACAGGAACTTCATACGGCTTACTCCCCCATTGCTCTGCAGGTGCAAAGCCATCGGGAGCCATGAGCACCAACGCCTGCACGCGTTCGGGCTGATCGGCTGCCAGTGACCACGCAATTTTCCCGCCCAGAGAATGGCCAACGATTGAAAAATTTGACACGCCCAATTGGTCGACAAAATGCCGCAGCGTTGCCACGTCTTGGCGCTCCGAGTAATCTCTGGAGGGAACCTCTCCCGTCAAACCAAAACCCGGCAAATCCAGACGTATCACGCGAAACTTTGTGGCCAACTGAGGCGTCCATGCATCCCAAGTTTGCAAGCTCGAGCCAAAGCCGTGCAGCAACAGTACGACCGGCGCATCAAGCGGACCAGCGTCTTGATAATTTACGCGGACGCCTTCCACCACAAGCTCGTGTTGTGAAGGTGCGCCATAACGCAGCAGCAATTCAGCACGGTCCACATCTGGCGTCCACAAGCCGTATAGCCCCGCTGCGAGTACAAAAGCACTGATCAACACCACACTCCCCCGACGTTGCTTGGTCATCATCGCTCTCGCCCGATTGCCCCGCGTCGTTCAATCATTTAAAAAAATATGCTTGACCGCGACCAGCGCTTTTTCTCTTTGAACGCTGTCGGGATGGTTGAGCTCACGCAATGGCGCGTTGAGCATTTTTTTCATCAACGCCATCGACAGTGACTCTAAAACGCTATGGACCGGTTGTCCGTTCTCGATGCGCTTGCGCGCGCGCGCCAATTCAGTTTGACGCCAAGCATCTGCTTGAAGGTTCAACTCTTGAATCAAAGGCACATGGCTCCTTCGATCCAACCACGCCATGAATTTTTGAACACCTTCATCGATGATGACCTCTGCCTCTGTCACGGCTTCTTGTCGATGCGATTGACCGCTGTTGATGACCTGGGTCAGGTCATCGACGGTGTACAAATAAATTCCGGATAAACCTTTGACCTCGGGTTCAATGTCGCGAGGTACAGCAAGATCCACCATGAACATGGGGCGATTTCTTCGGGCACGTAAAGCGCGTTGAACAGCCCCGAGTCCGATCAACGGCAAGGTGCTCGCTGTGCAACTGACCACCACATCAAACTCATGCAAACGCGCAGGTAGATCTGCCAGCGACATGCTGCGGCCCCCGTGCATGTGCGCCAATTTATCTGCACGCTCCGCCGAACGGTTAGCAATGGTGATCGAGCGCGGCGATTTCGCTGCAAAGTGAGCCACACACAAATCGATCATCTCGCCAGCGCCCACAAACAACACATGGGTGTCCTTGATGTCTTCAAAAATCCGACATGCCAAACGAACACTGGCCGCCGCCATGCTGATGGAGTGAACGCCGATGTCCGTCGACGTGCGCACCTCTTTGGCCACTGCAAATGACCTTTGAAACAATTGATTCAGCGTCGTGCCTAAGGCGCCAGAATCAGCAGCAACTCGCACCGCCTCTTTGAATTGCCCCAAGATTTGAGTTTCCCCCAAGACCATGGAATCCAGGCCACTGGCGACCCGAAACGCATGGCGGGCAGAGGCGTCGCCATCCAGTCGATAAATGTGCGATTGCAAATCATCCACCTGTGTTTTGCCCGTGTCGGCAAGCCACCTGAGGGTTTGTCGCCACTGCACATCATCGCCAGCGCAATAAATTTCGGTTCTGTTGCAAGTGGACAAAATAGCCACTTCTTTGTGTGTCTCAAAAGTGCGGCGCAAGCCTTGCAAAGACAGCACCAGTTGATCGGATGCAAAAGCAAACCGCTCACGCAAATGGATGGGGGCTGTTCGATGGTTAAGCCCGAGTGTCCAAACAGCCATTTAGACCACCTTTCTCAGCTTGGGCATCGCACAAGCCTCTGGCCAAGCTTTGGCCATGCGCTGATGAATGCCAGCGGCTGTTAGGCCATAGTGCTGCATCAAAGACTGAGGGTCGCCATGCTCGGTGAACGCATCGTCAAATCCCATCACCAAGACGGGCTTGAAGACGCCCATGTCTTGCAAGGCTTCCAACACAGCGGCGCCTGCGCCGCCAGCACGCACACCGTCTTCGATCGTGACAAATCGTTCATGCGTGTGCGCGATGCTGCTCAGCATGTCCAAATCCAAGGGCTTAGCCCAGCGCATATTGATGACGGTTGCATTCAACGACTCGGCGACTTCCAGTGCTTCATAAAGCAAGGGACCAAACGCCAAAATAGCAAGGCCCTGCCCCGCACGGCGCATCTCGGCTCGGCCGAAAGGCAGGGTACTCAAATCTGTTTGCACGGGCACGCCCGCACCTGAACCTCGGGGGTATCTGACGGTGACTGGGCCGTCATGTGCATAAGCGGTGCTGAGCAATTGCCTGCATTCGTTTTCATCCGCCGGGCACGCCACACCCATGTCGGGGATGCAACGCGTGAACGCGATGTCAAACATGCCGGCGTGCGTGGGGCCATCGGGCCCCACCAGCCCCGCGCGATCCAAGGCAAACACCACAGGCAACTTTTGCAGCGCCACATCGTGGATCAATTGGTCATAGGCCCGTTGCAAAAACGTCGAGTAAATGGCCACCACGGGTTTGAGCCCCTCACAGGCTAAGCCTGCCGCAAACGTCACCGCATGCTGCTCGGCAATGCCCACATCGTGATATCGATCGGGAAACTGCTGACTGAACGCCACCATGCCAGAACCTTCTCGCATGGCGGGCGTGATCCCCACCAAACGCACATCTTCGGCGGCCATGTCACACAGCCATTGCCCAAACACCTGAGTGAAGGTGAGCTTTCCCGCAGACGAGGGCACCAAGCCCACAGCTGGATCAAATTTGCCAGGGCCGTGGTAACTCACGGGATCGGCCTCTGCCCTTGCATAACCTTGACCTTTGCGCGTGACGATGTGCAAAAACTGGGGCCCTTTCTTTTGAGAGATCGTTCTCAAGGTGTCCACCAAGCCTGTGACATCGTGACCGTCGATGGGACCTGTGTAGGTAAATCCGAGTTTTTCAAAAATCGTCGCCGGCTGAATCAATTGCTGCGTTTGTTGCTCAAGGTGCCGCGCCAGAGCAAACAAAGGCGGCGCATTGCGCAGCAGTTGTTGACTGAGTTTTTTGGCTTGCGCATAAAAACGGCCAGACATCAGTTCAGACAGGTATTGGTTCAACGCCCCCACGGGCGGGCTGATCGACATGTCGTTGTCATTGAGCACCACCAACAAGTCGCAGTCACTGGTGCCCGCGTTGTTCATCGCCTCGTAAGCCATGCCCGCCGTGAGCGCCCCATCGCCAATGATCGCCACGGACTTTCTCTGGCTGCCTGTGAGTTTGGCGGCGGTGGCCATGCCCAAGGCGGCAGAAATACTGGTCGATGAATGGGCCGTGCCAAACGCGTCGTACACACTTTCTTCGCGCCGAGGAAACCCGCTCAACCCACCGCGTTGACGCAAAGTGGTCATTTGGTCCATCCGCCCTGTCAACATTTTGTGGGCATAAGTTTGATGCCCTACATCCCAAACCAATCGGTCCTCTGGTGTGTTGAACACATAGTGCAGCGCAATCGTCAGTTCTACTGTGCCCAAGTTAGAGCTGAAATGGCCCCCCGTTTTCGATACCGACTGAATCAGGCGTTGGCGTAATTCGCTGGCCAATGCAGGCAAGCGCTCAAGCTGAAGCTGCCGCAACTGAGATGGGGATTGAATCCATTCCTGCAAAGTGTCCATGAGTGGCCTTCGAATTTGCTTGACTGGTGTTGAATCTACAGCCATTTGACAAAATGTCAAGTTTAATTGACACTTTAATAAACGATAGATTGACACATCGAGATCCCACATGCCCATGACACTCCAAAACGACACCTTTTTGCGCGCTTGCATGCGCCAAGCCACCGACCACACCCCCGTTTGGCTCATGCGTCAAGCCGGTCGCTACTTGCCCGAGTACTGCGCCACGCGCGCCAAGGCCGGCAGCTTCATGGGCTTGG
>NZ_JAVKLM010000016.1:0-24410 GCF_031539105.1 Limnohabitans sp. | reverse complement strand
CCCTCCTAAGGGAGTGATACAGGTTCGATTCCTGTCGGGGGCACCACTCACCGTCAATCTATTTTTTCGATACGCACCGAAGCATTCACATTCACTTGCGAACCTCCTACTTTGCTCGGCAAGCTCACGGCAGCATCTGAGCTGTAATTCACCACCGTCAATACATCCTTAGCAATAAGCGCAAGCGTGATCTGTCCATTATTTTGTTGCGTACCAGCGCCTGAGCCGTAAATTGAACCAAGCACTAGGTTTTCATTCACAAAAATTGCAAACTGACTTGGTTCAGCACCAGAAATAGAAAAAGCAACTGTGTAAATTCCTGCACTCAGCACACGAACTTCAGCAGCACCAGGTTCATGCACCAACTCAGACAGCAGACCGTTGCTATCAAAACGAACAGGCTCATGAATCGCTACCACTTGCTTTGACAAGTTGAAGATGTAGGCATAAATGGGTTTGGTAATACTGGATGAGTTACAGACATATGTTCGCGATGTGATTTCGCCTGCGTCCAAGATTTGGTTGGAATTGGCATCTAGGCCTGACGTTAATTCTGAGCCTCCATACAAACAGTTCCTTTCAGCTGGTTCTACATGAATTTCAATCAAAGAATTAAGCCCATTTTTTCCGTTGCTACCGTTGCTACCGCTGCCTCCTGTCGTGCCTTTGCAGATATAGCTAGAAGATGTCACCTCGGATGTATCGAGAATGCTATTTCTATTTAAATCCAAACCAACACGCACCAAGCTTCCACCTTGTGAACAGTTACTACCCGGAGGCTCACTGGTAATCACCATTTGTACGTTAAAGCCGCTAGTGCCAATCACACCATCATTGCCGTTCGAGCCATTAACGCCGTTGGTCCCGTTACTTCCATTACAGACGTACTGCTCATTGGTTGCTTCGGAGAGCTCAAGAACATGGTTGGAATTAATGTCAACACCAGACTGCACAGTAATGCCCCCGTTTGGGCATGAGGCAATAGGTGCTGAACTCAGCATGGCCACTGCAATCGCGTCACTAGGCTGAGCACCATTCCTCGTATCGTTTCCTGAACCACCACAAGATGCCATGCACACGGCAATCAGCAAACCAACAACTAACCGTAAATACATTTAAAGCCTGCTTCTGAATTGATCCACAGCGAGCAATCTATCTACTGAATAACCATTGGTCTGTCTGGTGGCGCACTAAGCACCTTTTAATAATTGCACTTCTACAATTTAAAATGCAATGTTTCTAGAACACCAACACACTTCAAACATAGCGATAAATTGGTGCTGGGATTCCCACCAGCGATACCCTGACACCTGCGGCATCAATCTAGTTTCAACAGCGACAGCTAGGTTGAGCGAGCCGAGCTCAATACCTCTGGGTACTTCGCCTTACCACACGCCTCTTGCACATCAATGAGCCCCTGCTGAACCAAGGTCAACAAGCTTTGGTCTAAGGTTTGCATGCCCACACCCCGCCCCGTTTGAATGGCCGAATACAACTGCGCCACTTTGCCCTCACGTATCAGATTGCGCACACCGGGTGTGCCCATCATCACCTCGTAGGCAGCCACACATCCATCAGCATCTTTGCGCTTGCAAAGCACTTGCGAGATCACGGCATTGAGTGACTCGGACAACATGCTGCGTGCCATGTCTTTTTCTTCAGCAGGAAACACATCCACGATGCGGTCCATGGTTTTGGCAGCGCTTGAGGTGTGCAAGGTGCCCAACACCAAGTGCCCCGTTTCAGCGGCAGTGATGGCGAGGCGAATGGTTTCAAGGTCACGCAGCTCACCCACCAAAATCACATCGGGGTCTTCGCGCAGTGCGGCGCGTAAGGCGTTGGCAAAACTGTGGGTGTGCGTGCCCACCTCACGCTGCTGTGTCAAGCACTGCTGTGGTGTGTGCACAAACTCAATCGGGTCTTCGAGGGTGACGATGTGCTTGCGCTGGCTTTGGTTCAGCGCATGGATCATGGCCGCGAGGGTGGTAGATTTACCCGAGCCTGTGGGCCCGGTGACCAACACCAAACCACGCGAACTTTGCATCTGCTGCGAAAAAATGGCAGGTGCATGTAAGGCCTGCAAGCTGGGAATGTGATGCGGAATGACCCGAAACACCGCAGACACACCACGCGCTTGTTGAAACACATTCACCCGAAAGCGCGACACACCAGCAAGGTCTAAAGAAAAGTCGCATTCTAAGTTTTGACTGAATTGCAACTGCTGCGCAGATGACATGATGCTCATCAATGCCGCGTGAATGTCAGCATGAGTCAGAACTTGCTCAGACAGCGGAATCAAATCACCATCGACTCTGAGCATGGCAGGCACGCCAGATGACAAATGCAAATCAGATGCCCGTCGCGCGAGACATTGAACTAATAAGTGTTGTGTATTCATGCGTTTCTTTGTATCAAAGAAGCAACATGGCGCAGTGTGGGTAGCAGGTTAATTTTGTTGAGCAAGCGCATTCATGGATTCACAAACTAGGGTCAACACTAATAAATTGCGCCATGCCTTGATCTATGCGGGCATACAGCCCAAAAAATCATGAAAATGAAAAGCCAAATCCTGCGAAATACTTGCCAAAAATGGCACAATGCACCCGTTTTAACAAGGAACCCACTCATGAACAAAACTGAATTGATCGAAGCCGTAGCTGCTCACACAGAATTGACCAAGGCCGACGCTGGCCGCGCTGTCAATGCCATCATCGACGTCATCACACACGCTGTGGCGAAAAAAGACGACGTGCAATTGATCGGCTTCGGCACTTTCAAAGCTGCTGCTCGCGCTGCACGCACTGGCAAAAACCCACGCACAGGCGAAGCCTTGAAAATCGCAGCTGCTGTGGTGCCTCGCTTCACTGCTGGCGCAGCCTTCAAAGCTGCTGTGAACACCAAGAAGAAGTAATTCTTCGCGTTCACGCACAAAAGCGGCATCGGGTCACCGAGCCGCTTTTTTTACGTCTGATTCACTTTGGAACCCCACATGTTCACACACGTTTTTTTTGGCGCTCAAGACCTCGAAGCTTCGCGCAAGTTTTATGACGCTGCCCTTGGCGCATTGGGCCATGCACCCGGCGCCAACGTAGGCAGCCGCTATGTGTACCGCACGCCCACGGGCACGTTTGGCATCACCACCCCCATCAATGGCGAGCCAGCCAGCTTTGGCAATGGCAGCACCTTGGGGTTTGCAGCCAAGTCTGAAGCCGAAGTAGATGCCTTTCACGCAGCTGGCATAGCCAACGGCGGCGTCACTTGCGAAGACCCACCGGGCATGCGCACCAACCCCGCCTTTAGTTACTACATCGCTTATTTGCGTGACCCATCGGGCAACAAGATTTGCGCGATGTGCCGCGTTTCTAAATAAACCGCATCACGCCTGACGCATCTCTCGCAGCTCTGCGTTGGCATGACGCAAACGGTCAGCAATGGCTAAGGCAACTGCACGCATAACGCTGATGCTCATCACCGGATCGCCTGCAGCCACGATAGCAAAGGCTTTTCGGTCGATGGCAATCAGCTCGGTCTCGCGCGTGGCATGTATATCGGCCGAGTGAGCGCGGCCATCTAAGAATGACATCTCGCCAAAGAACTGTCCACGGCTGAAGGTGGTGAGGTGAATGGTTTTGCCATTGACCAATGGCAAACTCACCTTCACCTCGCCTCGACTGATCAGCATCAGTTCATGACCGGTAGAGTCAGCACCAAATATCAGTTCGCCCGCCTCAAACACGTGGTGTTGGGCACAGCGCTCTAGCGCAGCTATTTCTTCTTCGTTCAAGCCATGGAAGAGTTCAAACTTGCCCAAGGGGATGCCCTCTTTAGACACATGGGCGTGGCCCGCCAAGGTCAATGTTTCGTCCTCAATCCACTCCAACGCTTCATCGAACTCATCAAAAATCTTGGCCGTGCTGTCTGATAACAAACCGATGTGGTCCACATACGTGCGCAAGTCACGGCCACTGGGCAATCGCTCGGGCACGCGGGTCAACACCAACTTGGCATGACGCTCAGCCAACATGTTGCGAATGCGCTCAATCATGTGGCCGGCCGTCATGTCCATGGACTGCACACGCATGAAGTCGAGTACCACAAACTTGGCAGCACCGAGCTCGGGCTCAATCGCGGTGTACAGCTGATCGGTGGTGCCAAAAAACAAGCTGCCCTGCAATTCAAAAATCACGGTGTGGCTGCCGGTCTCAGCCAGCACTTCGCGCTCATGCTGACCACGCACGCGTGACGAGAACATGGTGTTGCCAAACGATTTACGACGAATGGTGGTGGTGTGAATTTGCTCGCGCAAAAACAACATGATGGCCAAAGCCACGCCCACACCAGAAGCGGCAATCAAGCTCACGGTGTTAGCCACGATGACCACGATCAAGATGACCGCAAAGTCAAGCATGGTGTCTTTGGCTTTGAGTAGTTGAAGTGAATGCCAGTCAATCATCTTGAAGCCAATGACGATGAGCAACGCAGCCAAGGCCGCCACAGGCACCCACGCAATGAGCGAGGTCAACAACAAAATAGCCAACAACGACCACACACCTTGAAACACACCCGACAAATACGTGGTGCCGCCACTGGCCTTGTTCACCAAGGTCGCACCCATCGTGCCAGCACCGGGTGCGCCACCAATGAGAGATGAAGCCAAGTTACCCAAGCCTTGACCAATGAGTTCTTTGTTGGAATCGTGGCGTGAGCCTGTCATGGCATCGAGCACCACACAAGTTTTGAGTGTGTCAATCGACAACAACACGGCCAGGGTGATGGCTGGAAATGCAATTTGTGTCCAGCTAGGAAAACCTGATTCGCTCAAGCTACGGAATGGGTCGAGCAGTGATTCAAAAAAGCCCTCGCCACCCACCGCCAATGGACCAATGATGAACGGGTTGTCGTGCAAGTCGCGCAACTCGGGCCAAGCACTGAAGGCCAGCAACCAGTAAGAGGCCATGCCACCCAACAAACCAATGATGACCGCAGGCACTTTTCTAGAGAGGCGGGGTGCCAACAGCATGAAGGCCGCGGTGGCTGCACCCACGATCAAGCTAGGCACTTGCCAAAGCTCCATCGCGTGCAGGCCCTGCCACCAGTTCATACCCTTGGGCAGCGCCATCCACTTGGGCAACTGGCTCATGATGATGATGAGACCCACACCACTGAGGTAGCCGCTCACCACCGGAAACGGCATGTACTTGATGAGTTCGCCAATGCGCAACAAGCCAAACGAGATTTGCACCAAGCTGCTGACAAATGCCACCAAAAACAAGGTGAGCACCACAGCCCCGACACCCGAGCCCTGCTGCGTCATTTGAATGGTGAGGGCTGACAACACCGCTGCAGCCGGTGCGCACGGAGCCGAGATCAGCCGCTGTGTGCCACCAAAAGTGGCGGCGATCAAACCAAGGGCTGTTACCCCCAGCATGCCCGCCAACGCGCCCTTGGCGCCAAACTCAGCCCCCAGTGGCGAGAAGATGGTCACACCGAATGCAATGGCCGATGGCAAGGCCACCAACATCGCGGCAAAGCCGCCCCAGATATCGCCAGAAAGGTTGGCACGAGATTGATTGAATATAGAGGTCGTCATTGAGCAAGGTTATCACCCTCGCAAACTATGAAAACTTGGTCGCTTACCCCTACAGATTGGGTCACGACGGTGACAACCCAGATTGAAGCAACAGACTGAAACCCAGGCCAAACCTCATTCCAAGGCTTGTTTAGGGCTTTCCCTGTAAATAACTGGCTATCACCTTTTGCGGATTTCCGAAACTACATTGTCTAGAACGAAACCGCTCTCAAAGGACAGTGATGTGTGATTTTTTCGCTTCTGCCGATCCGATTCTTTATGAGTCACGCTCGCGCACAGTGCGTATACACGGCGTGATGACCAGCATTCGCTTAGAAAATTTTGTGTGGGACACCTTGGCCACCTTAGCCGTGGAAGAAGGCTTCACCACCAATGCATTGATTGTTCAGTTTCACGACGAAATCATGAAAAGTCGTGGCGATGTAAAAAATTTCTCATCATTTCTGCGTGTGACTTGCCTTCGCTTTTTGCGACGCAAGTGCGACCAATTGCAAAAAAGGCAGACAGATTCTTTGCTTGTTGATCCACCTTCCCTGAGCCTGTCACTAGACAGCCTCAAACATTGATCTCGTCGTTAGTTGAGTATTTCCATTAAACCCAAGGAGACTAAATTGAAAATGACCAAACTTTATTCAGCCCTACTGTTGGCACTGGTAGCCAGCCATGGATTTGCGCAATCAGGCAAAGACAGCTTGAGTACCATGAAACAAATGAAGGTTGCCACCACGGACCTGAACCTACCTGTCATCCAACAAACAGGACGCAATGCAGATGCGATTCGTAACAACTTAAAGAAGATCAAGCTCCCCGACGGATTCAAGATTGACCTCTTCGCCATTGTGCCGGACGCCCGTCACATGGCTGTTGCACCATCGACCAACATGGTCATGGTGGGCACACGCAAGACTACCGTGTGGGCCGTCACAGACCGCAACAGTGACGGCATCGCAGATGAAGTGAAGTCATTTGCTCCATCGCTCAACTTCAAAGTACCCAATGGCGTTTGTTGGACCAAAGATGGTTTCTTTGTGGTGGTCGAGCACAACCGAGTACTTAACTTTCCAGCTGCTGAGTTCTTCTATGAAGGCCCAGATGTTGCTGTGATTGAAGTGGTCCCACAAGGCCAACTGATCCCAACAGAATATGAGTCCTATAACCATGGTGCACGAACATGCCGAATTGGTGCTGACAACAAGCTGTACATCACCATGGGACAACCCTACAACGTTCAACCAGCCGACAAGATAGATGAGTTCAACCGACTAGGCATTGGCGGCATCACACGCATGGACCCCTTCAGTGGTGGCAACCGCGAGGTCTACAGCATTGGCATGCGCAACTCGGTCGGTCAAGACTTCAACCCTAAAGATGGAACCTTATGGTGGACCGACAATCAAACTGATGGCTTAGGTAACGAAATTCCTCCGGGCGAATTGAACCGATCCACCAAGAAGGGCGAGCACTTCGGCTACCCCTATTGGAATGGCCACTACAAAGTTGCGGGCTCACCAGCTGCACCCGATCTGAAAAACATGAAAGAACCACCAAATAGTGTGTTCCCACAAATTGAATTTCCCGCTCATCAAGCTCAATTAGGCATGACCTTTTACACAGGCAAGCAGTTCCCAGCCAAGTACCAAGGTGGCATTTTTGTAGCCTCGCATGGCTCATGGAATCGCACACCTGCCAGCGGCGCATTGATTAACTTTGTGTCACTCAAGCCAGACGGGACTGCCAATAAATCAGAAGTCTTCGCAGAAGGGTGGTTAAGCCCAGAAACTGGTACCTACATCGGACGCCCCGTAGACGTAGCCGTGATGAAAGACGGTTCAATGCTGATTTCGGATGACTACGCAGGCGCCATTTACCGTGTGACTTACGGCAACTAATGGATTAAACCGGGCACTTCATGCAAATGGAGCGCCCGGTTTTTGAAAAATATGAAAATTAATAAATATGCTTGGTGCTTCACTTTTCTGGTTGTGATGACATCGCAAAGTTGGTCAGCAGATGCCAAAAATGGACAAGTCTTGGCAGGTGCATGTTCTGTTTGCCATGGTGTGCAAGGTCTATCCATGGCGCCAAACACACCAAACTTGGCTGCGCAGCCAAGTATGTATTTAGAGGAACAATTAAAGAATTACCGTAGCGGTCAGCGCAAACACGAAGTCATGGCCGTGATGGCCAAGCCTTTGAGTAACAGCGACATTGAAAATCTCGCCGCTTGGTACAGCAGTTTAAAAATTCAAATTGTTCCAAATGATTAATTCATCCGTCAGCACCCCGCTGGTTTATTGCAGCGTATTGAAAGGGCTGGCCTTTGGCGCCCTTGTCTCAACAGCACAGGCGCAAACTTTGCCAGAGGTCATGATTCAAAGCGGCCGCTTAGAACAAAAGCAATTCGACGCACCCGCATCGGTGTTCACCATCGACGCTGACACACTGCGCAGCTCTGGCCCGCAGGTCAATATTTCAGACGTGCTCAACCGCGCACCTGGCGTGGTGGCGCTTAACCGCAATAACTACGCACAAGACGTGCAAATCTCCATTCGCGGATTTGGCTCACGGTCCGCATTTGGCGTGCGTGGCATTCGTCTCATCACCGATGGCATCCCTGCTTCTATGCCCGATGGTCAAGGACAAACCTCCACCGTCAGCATGACATCCACTGAACGCATGGAGGTGCTCACTGGTCCATTGGCGCAGCTGTATGGCAACGCATCGGGCGGTGTGATTCAAACCTTCACACGCGAAGCGGGTGACAAGCCCGAAGCTCAGGTGAACCTATACACAGGCTCGTTCGGCATGCAACGCACCGATTGGCAAATCAGCCAGCGCACCGGCAACGTTGGCCTTGTGGCCGACTACAGCACGTTTGCGATTGATGGTTATCGCCAACAAAGCAGCGCCGAGCGCAAGCAGCTCAACAGCGTCATCACCGTGGATGCCAAGCCGGACACCCGCTTTAAATTCATTGTGAACAGCTTTGATATGCCCCAAGCTAAAGATGCACTGGGACTCACCGCCACGCAACTGGCCGCAGACCCTTCACAAGCAGGCACCAATGCCGTTTCCCGCAACACACGCAAAACTGTGAAGCAAGAACAAGTGGGCGCAGTGGCAGAACACCGCGTCGACAGTGACTTGAAACTGCAAGCCCGCATCTATGGCGGCACACGCACCAACTTGCAATACCAATCCACCAACTTATGGACGGGGCTTGACCGTCGCTTTGAAGGCCTTGGTTTGCAGGCCAATGGCAAAGGCAGCGTTTGGAATGGTCAGCAAGTCACTTGGGTCGTAGGCATGGATGCCGACCACGCCCAAGAGCAACGCCAAGCAGGTGCCGCAGCCGCTGGCGAAAAAAGCGGCGCCCTCACGCGCAACGAGTTGAATGAGGCGAGCAACCGCGATTATTTTGCTCAAGCCAACTGGTCTGTCGGTGATCAGTTCACGCTGACCACCGGTGCACGCCAAAGCAACGTGACATTGAAGAGTCGAGACGACATGCCTTCTGGTGTCGATGGCTCTGGCTCTGTCACCTACAAAGCCACCAGTCCTGTGTTGGGCTTGACTTGGCACGCGCAAGACAACCTCAACCTTTATGTGAACCAAGGCAAGGGTTTTGAAACCCCCACCATGGTGGAGGCCGCTTACTCGCGTGACAGCAGCAACGCCTTTGTTGAAAAATTCAACCCCAGCTTGCAAGCCTCTCGCAGCAAGCACCTAGAGCTGGGCACGAAATGGTTGCCATCAGCTAGCTCGCGCATCGATGCGGCTTGGTTCCAAATCGACACCACCAATGAAATCGTCGCTGCCTTGGCATCCAACGGCAAAACCGCTTACGACAACGCCGCTCAAACAAAACGTGAGGGCTTTGAATTGGCACTGCGCAACCAGCACACGGTCAACTGGCGCACACAAACATCTGCCACTTTTTTAAATGCCACCTACCAAGCAGGCAGCGCCAGCTTCAGCCCACCCAACGGCAACAGCCTGCCTGCGATCCCTAAGCGTCAAGTTTTTGCAGCCGTGCAATGGTCTGAAAAAGGTTTTGCACAAATGGGACAAAAGCCTGCGCTCGGCATGGAAGCAGGGCTTGACGTGATTCACCGCTCCAGCATGTGGGCTAACGATGCCAACACCGCCACCACGGCTGACTACGCCTTGGCCCCAAGCTATACCCTGTTGAATGCACGCCTACGCCAGCGCTACCAAGTGGGGCCTGCGCATGTTGAAACGTTCGTTGGCGTTGACAACATCTCCAACAAAAACACGGTGAGCTCCGTCATCATCAACCAGTTGTCAAAACAATATTTCGAACCCGGCTTACCCCGCTCTTGGGTGATTGGCGTACAAAGCCAGATACCGCTTTAAGAGCCCATACTCGGGTTGACCCTAATCGCCTTGGTGACTGGCTTGCGCGCTATTTGCGCTTTTAATTCGAGACCTTTCAAGGAGACATTTGTGAAACTTCAACGCTTTACCCGCACCCTACAAAATGCCACGCTCACAGTGGGCATGGCCGTCAGCAGCTTGGCCATGGCACAAGCCCCTGCAGCGCCTCCCGCTTCTGCCATTCCCCCAACATGGGCACAAGGCCGCACAGCAGAGCAAGCTGCTCTGAACTTGGTGCCCCACCCACCAGGCATGACGGCCCTGCCTGCTGGCGATATTCCAACCGACAAACTCAAGGTACCCGCAGGCTTCAAAGTCGAGCTGTGGGCCACAGGCATGCCCAACGCACGCTCCATGGTGCAGTCACCCAAAGGCACTTTGTTTGTCGGCACACGTTTCCCTGGCAACGTCTATGCCGTGGTTGAAAAAGATGGCAAGCGCGAAGTCAAGACCATCGCCAAAGGCCTGCACCGCCCCAACGGTGTGGTGTTCAAAGATGGCGCTTTGTATGTGGCAGAGCTGTCTCGCATCATTCGCTACGACAACATCGAAGCCAACTTAGACAACCCACCAGCACCCGTAGTCGTGTTTGATGCGTTGCCAAAGGACGAGCCACACGGTTGGAAGTTCATGAAACTCAGCCCAGATGGCAACTACTTGTATTTCCAAATTGGTACACCTGCCAACATCACAGTTCAACCCGTGACACACGCCGTCATCGTGCGTTTGAACCTCAAAACCAACATCTTGGAAACTGTGGCACATGGCGTGCGTAACAGCGTGGGTATGGACTTTCACCCCACCACCAAAGAACTCTGGTTCACCAACAATGCACGTGATTGGGTGAATGACGATTTGCCAAACGACACCTTGCACCGCGTCACACGCAAAGGTATGAACTTTGGCTACCCCTTCTGCCACCAAGGTGACTTGCTCGACATCGACTTCGGCAAAGGCCGCTCATGCGATGAGTTCGACAAACCTGTGATGAAGATTGGCCCTCACGTGGCAGCTTTGGGCATGCGCTTTTACACGGGCAAGCAGTTCCCTGCTGAGTACAGCAACAACATCTTCATCGCTGAACACGGATCTTGGAACCGCACCAAGAAAACTGGCTTCGATGTGGTGCGTGTGGCACTCGACGCCAAAGGTAATGTGACCAAGAAAGAAGTCTTTGTCACTGGCTGGATTCAAGGCGATGATTTCTGGGGTCGCCCAGCAGACGTGCACGTCATGAAAGACGGCTCCATGCTGGTGTCTGACGACGTAGCCGGCGCCATCTTCCGCATCTCTCACAGCAAATAATGTTTAAGTTTTCTTCAAAGGCCATTCAGGGAATGGCCTTTTTTTTGATACTTCTCAGCGGCACCCCTGCATCTGCCGCACCCGATGCCATCGCTGGTAAAGAAAAAGCGCAGCTGTGTGCCGCATGCCACGGTGAAAAAGGTGTGTCCTCTATTCCGGGTACACCCCACCTCGCAGCACAACCACCGCTGTCCATTTTTTATCAACTGCTGCAATTTCGCGATCAACGACGCAAAGGCGGCGGCATGGAAGCCATTGCCAGCACGCTGAGCGAACAAGACATGCGTGACATTGCCGCGCACTATGCTTCGCAACCCGCACCTGCACCGCACGCAGGTGGCGACGCAGCCAAAATTGTCCGTGGCCAGCAAATTGCACAGCAGCAATATTGCTCGTCATGCCATGGTGCACAGTTGCAAGGTCAAAAACATGTGCCACGCTTGTCAGGCCAATCGACTGAATACTTTGTGGCCCAGCTGCGCAATCTGCGTTCAGGCGCACGCGCCGATATGGACGGCACCATGGCTAGCGCTGCAAGAAGTTTGACAGACGAAGAAATTGAAGCCATGGCGGTGTACGCACGCAGCTTGCCTTGAGCCAAACGTTCATGAAGCCAACTTCAAAGTCACGTTTACAACTGCCAGTTGGTGCGTGTGACACCCATGTCCATGTGTTTGGTCCCTATGACCGTTTCCCCTTCCCTCATGCGCACCAAAACAAACCGGCCGAAGCACCCAAAGAAAAACTCTTTGCTCTTCACCAGCAACTAGGCATCACCCGCTGCGTGATCGTGCAGTCAATGGTGCACGGCTTGGACAACGCGGTGGTCGAAGACGCCATCGTCGCAGGCGCGGGCAACTACTTGGGCGTGGCGCTGGTCAAACCTGACGTTGACCACAACGAGCTCAAGCGCTTGTCTGCTGCAGGGTTTAGATCCGTACGCTTTAACTTCATGAAACATTTGGGCATGGGTGCGACACCCTACGAGTTGTTGTCACTGACACACCGCTTGGCCGATCACCATATGCATCTACAAGTGCATTTCGAAAGCAGCTTGGTCCACGAGCTCGGACCCTGCTTGCAAAAGTCTGCAGTACCCGTGGTCATCGACCACATGGGCCGAGTCGATGCACAACTGGGCATTCAGCACGCCGACTTCCAGGCCTTGTGCCACTTGTTGGACGATTCAAAATTTCACGTCAAAGTCAGCGGCATTGACCGCATCGACGCCTCGGTGCCCTTGGGCGTGCCGCCTTATGCCCATGGCATCAACTTGGCGCAACATTTGGTGGCGCGCTTTCCACGTCAATGCGTGTGGGGCACCGATTGGCCTCACCCCAACCACACGCATGTGCCAGATGAAGCGGTGTTGGTCGACGCCCTGCAACACATCGCGCCCACCGCAGATTTGATGCAAGCTATCTTGGTAGACAACCCCCAAGCGCTTTATCGATTTTAAAAACAGAGGCACATTCAAGATGGCTGGAAGATTGCAAAACAAAGTGGTACTCGTCACCGGCGCTGGCTCTGTCGGACCTGGCTGGGGCAATGGTCGCGCCATTGCTGTGCGCATGGTGCAAGAAGGCGCCAAGGTCATGGCCTTAGACCGAGACCAAGACCGACTGCAAGAAACCTTGTCACGCGCGCATGAGGTCAGCCAAAGCAACGGCGGCGAAATTGACTCTATGAGCTGCGATGTGACCAACACCGCCGCCATCGAAGCCGCCGTCCAAGCCACACTGAAACGCTTTGGCCGTATCGATGTGCTCATCAACAACGTAGGCGGCTCCGCTGCAGGCGGGCCCGTGGAGATGAGCGAAGACGTGTGGGACGCCCAAATTGACCACAACCTCAAAAGCGTGTTCATGATGTGCAAGCACGTCTTGCCCGTGATGGCTGCTCAAGGATCGGGATCGGTAGTGAATATCTCATCCACCTCTGGCATCCGCTGGACAGGCTCGGCACAAGTGGCCTATGCCGCGACCAAAGCTGCCGTCATACAACTGGGGCGCGTGGTGGCGGTGCAATATGCCAAACAAGGCATTCGCGTCAACACCGTGGTGCCCGGCCAGCTGCATACACCCATGGTGGATGTACGCTTGGCCAAACAACGCACGGGGGGCGATGTGCAAACATTGCTCACCCAACGACAAGCACGCATTCCACTGCCCTTCATGGGCGATGGTCAAGACACGGCCAATGCCGTTTTGTTTTTAGCCAGCGATGAAGCGCGATTCATCACGGGCACAGAAATCATCGTGGACGGCGGCATGTCGGTCCGATGCGATTAAAGGAGCTACTTCATGCAACGTCATCATTTCGTCAAAACGCTGGCTGCCCTCGCCATGGTGGGCGTAGCCACCTTCGCGTCAGCACAAACTAAAACAACACGTATCTTGGTGGCTTTCCCACCGGGTGGCCCAGTGGACTTTGTGGCCCGCACACTCACTGAACAACTTAGCAAAGAATTGGGCCAACAGGTGATGGTGGAGAACAAAGCTGGTGCCAACGGCGCCATTGCAGCTGACACTTTGATCAAAGCCCCAGCCGATGGCCAAACCCTATGGCTCACCAGTGTGGGTGCAGTGGCCATCAACCCCTCGCTGTATCCTGCGCTGTCCTATGACCCTGTGCGCGACTTGGCCCCCGTGTCGCTGGTGGTCAACAACGTGGAGATGCTGGTGGTCAACCCCAACAACCCCGTCAATGGCCCGCAAGAGTTCATTGCAGCTGCCAAGTTAAAGCCCACCGCCATGGCCTCATCGGGCACTGGCAGCGTGCCGCACTTGGCTATGGAGTTGCTGGCTGACGCAACCCGTGCCAACTTGATTCATGTGCCGTACAAAGGCGCAGCTCCGGCCATCACTGATGTCATGGCAGGCCATGTAGATGGGTTCTTTGGTGACATCCCCGGTTTGATGGGCCATATTCGCAGCGGCAAACTCAAGCCTGTGGCACTGGCCTCTACGCGCCGCCATCCTTTGTTTCCCGATGTCAAAACATTTCAAGAGATTGGGGTGGCAGGTGTGGACTCGGACAACTGGTACGCGTTGTTTGCAAACAAAAACACATCAGCCGCAGAGCTAGAGCGCATCAACCAAGCCGTGCGCCGCACCTTGGCCAACGAAGCGGTGCGTGCCAAGCTGGTGGCCTCGGGCGCTGAACCATCCGCATCGAGCTCAGCAGAGCTGAGCAACTTGCTCAAAAACGACATGGCCAAATAGGGACGCGTCATTCGCGACAAAAAAGTCAAAGCAGATTAAGGCCACCATGACCACCTTCGCTCGCATTGCATCCATCGCCCCGGGTACGCGCCCCGAGCTGGCTGAGCTAGAAGCCAAAATCATCGCCAAACGCGGACGCATCACGCCGCTTTACCAACACTTACTCAACAGCCCAGAAATGGCGCAAGGTTGGGAGGAGTTTTTAAGCGCGGTGCGTCAACGCAACAGCCTGCCCGCAGACTTGCGCGAACTGATCATCCTGCGCGTAGCCGTCTTAAACCGTGCGCCCTACGAGTTTGAGGCCCACATTGAACACGCCTTGAAAGCAGGCCTGCCGCAAGCCAAAATTGATGCCGTGAAAGCGCCTCACATCGCTGACCTATTCAGTGACGTTGAACGCATCGTGTTGAACATGACAGACGCCATGACCCACGATATCGAAGTGCCTGACGCCTTGTTTGCGCAAGTGGCACAACACTACGAAGGCAAGCAGTTGCTAGACCTGTGCATCACGATTGGTGCCTACAACATGGTGTCGCGCGTGTTGGTGGCTCTGCACATTGGACACTGACATGCACACCACAACCCGCTGCCATGCCCTGCTTTTGAAATGCGCTGCCGAATGCCCTGCGGGCACCGCCAAGCGATGGCAAGAAGCACTGACCCAAACCCTGCATGTGTCACACACATTGCAAACGGCATTCACACGACACGCTGAAAACGGCTTACCCATGCAGTACGTTTATTTACGGTTTTCAAAAGCTACGGAGATCCAAGACGATGACTGCTCGGCGCTAGAAAAGATTTGGCACGCCATGACAGGACACGCTGCACAGGTGTCGCGACTGCAAGAGGTCATGCACCTCCAAGGGCCTCACAGCGACACGCCCATGGGCGTTCACTACGTGGTCGAAACCGATCCCGAAGAAGGCTGGGCATCAGAAATTTACAAGTGGTACAACGAAGAACACATGCCTGGTCTGGCTCGTGTTCCCGGGTGCTTGGTAGCGCGCCGCTACCTCAACCTTGACCACAGCCCGCGCTCATTCGCTTGCTACGACTTGCACAACCCAGAGGTGTTAAGCACCGCATCCTGGCTAGCAGTGCGAGGCACAGCTTGGAGCGACATCTGTCGCCCTCATTTCACCCATACACTGCGAACCATGTTTCACCACACAGAACCCTATACCCATGACTGAACGCTTCACACAGATCACCTACGAACAACTCGCCCCCGAAGTTCGCCCCTTGGCCGATGACATTCTCAAAGTGTCGAGTGCCGCACTCGGTGGCCCTTACAACGCCTTGCTGCGCAGCCCAGAAATGGCACGACGTTGCTTTGACTTTCTAGATTACCTGCGCTTCAAAACATCGGTCAGCAAACGCTTGAATGAATTTGCCATCCTCATCCAAGCCCGTATTGCCAATGCGCAATACGAGTGGTGGGCGCATGACCCCATCGCACAACGTGCGGGCTTGTCAACACACATCATCGAACAATTGCGTCAATGCAAACGCCCAGAAGGCATGCAAGCAGACGAAGCTTTGGTCTACGACTTTTGCATCCAACTTACCCTCAACCACCGCGTGCCCGATGCCTTGTGGCAACAAGCAGTCACAGAAATGGGTGAACAAGCCGTGGTTGACCTCACCGTGCTGTCAGGCACCTATGTGATGGTGTCGATGCTGCTCAATGCCACACAGGTGGGCATTCCCAACGGCGGCGCTGAACCGCTTGAAGTTTTGTCACCACTCGACATTCGCCAACGCCTGCTGGCCTAAATTTTCTTCACTCCCCAGGAGACACCCATGATTTCACGCCGTCACATTGCCGTTGCTGCCAGTTTTCTGTTTGCGTCCTTTGGCAGTTTTGCGCAGAACAACACAGTGCGTTTGGTGGTGCCCTTCTCCACCGGCGGACCAACCGACATTGCTGCTCGCGTGATTGCGCCGTTATTGTCAGAAGCCATGGGCAAGACAGTGATCGTGGACAACCGCGTGGGTGCCACGGGGGCGATTGGCGCAGAGTTTGTGGCACGCGCACCCGCCGACGGCAACACGATTTTGTTTGGCACCAGCAGCATCATGGCGGCCAACCCTGCGCTCATGCCCAAGCTAAGCTATGACCCCGTGCGTGACTTTGCGGCGGTCAGCACAGTTGCCACGATTGAAAACATTTTGGTGGTCCATCCTTCGGTGCCAGCCAACAACGTGCAAGAGCTGGTGCGCTATGCCAAAGACAATCCGGGCAAATTGTTTTACGGCTCATCTGGCATTGGCAGCACCTACCACTTGGGCTCTGAAATGTTTGCCAACATGACCAAAACACAGCTGGGTCACGCCCCCTACAAAGGCCAAGGCCCCGCTGCGCAAGACTTGCTGGCAGGACACATTCAAATCATGTTTGATGCCTTCAACTCAGCCGTGCCCAACATCAAGTCTGGCCGCGTGAAAGCACTGGGCATTGCCAGCGCCAAACGCCACCCTGAGTTGCCCGACCTGCCCACCATCAGTGAGCAAGGTGTGCCCGGCTATGCCACCACGATTTGGTTGGCCCTCTTTTTACCTGCAAAAACGCCCACCTCCATCGTTGACAAAATGAACCAAGACCTGCGCAGCATCATGCAACGCGCCGATGTGAAAGAGCGCTTCAACAAACTAGGCATGCAAGCCACCAGCTCAAGCACAGGCGAACTGGATACGCTTTTAAAACAAGAACTGACGCAATGGACCAAGGTGGTCAAAGACGGCAACATCAAGCCTGAATAATGGAGATCTGTATGAAAAAACTCGCAACCTCGCTCTCGATCATCATCGGCACTTTTGCCTCTTTCGCCACTTTTGCCGCTGAACCAGACTACCCAACCAAACCCGTGTCCATCATCGTGGCCTATGCGCCCGGCGGACAAGGCGACGTGTTTGCCCGCTTGGTGGGCGAAAAACTGTCGACGATTTACAAGCAACCCGTGGTGGTGGACAACAAACCCGGCGTCTCAGGCACGGTGGGTACACGCGTTGCAGCAAAGGCCAAAAACGACGGCTACACCTTGCTGCTGGGCCAGACGGGTGAAATCACCGTCAACCGCTTGCTCATCAAAGACATGGGTTACGACCCCCTCAAAGAGTTGGTACCCGTGGTGATGATTGGCAATGCGCCTTTGGTCATGTTGGCTCCGGCTGATGCGCCCTACAACACAGTGAATGAATTCATTCAAATGGCGCGCGCCAAACCCGGCGACTTCAGTTACGGGTCCGTGGGCGCAGGCACACCTGGTCACCTATCCGCTGTGGCCTTGGGGCTAGGCGCCAAACTCAACATGGTGCACGTGCCCTACAAAGGTGTCGGTCCCTTGTTGTCTGACTTGATGGCGGGTCGGTTGCAAGCTTTCTTCAGCAGCGCCTCTGCTGCCATGCCGCAAATCAAAGGCGGCAAGCTCAAAGCCCTCGGCGTGACCACACCCAAGCGCATGACATCGTTGCCAGACGTGCCCACCATTGCCGAAAGTGGTTTGCCAGGCTTTAGCTACACCTTGTGGGGTGGCTTGTTTGCGCCTGCAGGCACACCAGCAACGGTGATTGAGAGCTTGAACCGCGAAGTCAACACACTGTTGGCTCAACCCGATATACGTGGCCGGCTCGAAGCCGACAACGTGGCCGTGCCCAAAAATACACCCACTGAATTTGCAGACTATGTGAAATCTGAATCTGTAAAGTTTGAAAAACTCATCAAAGAAGCAAACGTGAAAGTTGACCAGTGATATGAAGATTGTTGTTCTACCCGGAGACGGCATTGGACCAGAAACTATGGCCGTCACGGTCGATGTGTTGCAAGCAGCCTCTGAGCGTTTTGGTTTAAATCTGGAATTAATGCATGACATCGCAGGCCACGAAAGTTTGAAAAAGCATGGCGCCACGGTGACGCCCGAGCTGCTAGACAAAGTCAAACATGCCGATGGCTTGATGCTCGGCCCTATGTCCACCTATGACTTCAAAGATGAAGCCAAGGGTGAGATCAACCCCTCTAAATTTTTCAGAAAAAGCCTCGACCTCTTTGCCAACATTCGCCCCTCGCGGACCTACACAGGTGTGAAAACTATCACCTCACCGTTTGACTTGGTGGTGGTGCGCGAGAACACCGAAGGCTTTTATGCTGATCGAAATGTAGAGTCGGGCAACAGCGAAATTTTGGTCACGCCCGATGTGGCTATTTCTCTGCGTCGCATCACGCGTGAATGTTGCGAGCGCATTGCACGCAGCGCATTTGAAATTGCCATGCAGCGTCGTCGACACCTCACGCTGGTGCACAAACACAATGTACTGAAGGTGACAGATGGCATGTTCTTGGATGCATGCCACCGCGTGGCCAAGGACTTCCCTGAAGTGACTGTGGACGATTTCATCGTCGACGCCATGATGGCGCATGTGGTGCGCGCACCCAACCGCTTTGACGTCATCGTTACCACCAATATGTTTGGGGACATCTTGTCTGACCTCACAGCCGAACTGTCGGGCAGCTTAGGTTTGGGCGGCTCGCTCAATGCGGGTTTGAACCATGCCATGGGTCAAGCCGCGCATGGCTCGGCACCCGACATTGCTGGCCAAGACATTGCCAATCCGTTTTCGCTCATCACCTCGGCGGCCATGCTTTTAAGCTGGCATGCACAACGCAGTGGCCAGCCGTCGTACCTGCACGCCTCTCGCGCCATTGAAAACGCCATCACAGCATGTATCGCCGCAGGCGAATCGACCCGCGACATCGGCGGCAAATTGGGTACTCAGGCCACAGGTCAAGCGGTGGTCAAACGTCTACAGCACCCATGATGCTCACGGGTGGTTGCGACACGCATGTTCACGTCATCGGTGACGCACACGCGTATCCGATGGTGGATGAACGGCAATACACACCGGGGCCTGCCCCTGTGTCAGCACTACAAAATCATCTTCAACACCAAGGGCTGACACGCGCAGTCATCATCCAGCCCAGCGTGTATGGCACCGACAACCAATGCATGCTCGATGCCTTGCACGCCATGCAAGGACACGCCAGAGGTGTAGCAGTGCTCGACACACACACCTCCAAGGCAAGTCTGCAAGCCATGGACGCACAAGGCGTTCGCGGCGTTCGACTGAACCTGGAAAGCTCTGGCGCACATGATGTGGCTTTGAACGCTGCCGTATTGCGCGAGGCCTTGCAAACTTGGGCGCCAAGGTTGGCTGACCTCGGTTGGCACATCCAAGTTTATGCACCGTTAGCCGTGACCATGGCTTGTGTTCCGAGCATTCGCCAACTGCCGGTGCCTGTGGTTCTCGACCACTTTGCACTTTGGGCAGACGCTAGCTGCGCATCGCTGGAATCCAGCAGCTTGCTGCAATTGCTAGACGCTGGCCGCATCTACATCAAACTGTCTGCCAGTTACCGCTCCCCCATCCAAGATGCATCTGCCTTGCTAGCCTTGAGCCAACGTTTGCTGGCGACACGCCCCGACCGTTTGCTATGGGCCAGCGACTGGCCACACACCAACCGAGAACCCGGCAAAGGTCCGCATGAGGTGAGCCGTTACAGAGACATCACAGGTGACGCTCTTGTGCATGAGCGCAAGCAATGGCTGCCCAACACAGAAGTACAGCAGCAAGTACTTGTGGACAATCCCAACCACCTCTACCGATTCTGAAGCATTGATTTAATTCAAGCAGTTGAGGCTTTTTTACGTGCCAGCCAGAGCAATCCTGCACCCGTGATCAACACGGGCACCAACGAGCCCCAGTTCAACCACGTCCACCCTTGCGTGGTCACCAACGCGCCCGAAGCAAACGAGGTGAAGGCCATCGTGCCAAACACGCAAAAGTTAATGGCTGCCTGTGCGCGGTTTTTCTCTTGTGGCGTGTAGGCCTGCATTGACAGTGTGGTGCTGCCTGTGAACAAAAAGTTCCAGCCCACACCCAGCATGAAGAGTGCGAACAAGAACTGGTGAAAGTCCACACCTGACAAAGCCACGGCAATGCACCCAATGTTCAGTAATACGCCCACGCCCATGATGGTCAACACACCAAAGCGTTTGATGAGGTGGCCCGTCACAAAGCCAGGCGCAAACATGCCAATCACGTGCCACTGCAAGACCCAAGCTGTGTCTTCAAACGCAAACCCACACACTTGCATGGCCAAAGGTGTGGCAGCCATCAACAAGTTCATCACGCCATAACCCAAGGCGGCTGCCAAAGCTGCAATGAAGAACACAGGCTGACGCATGATTTCTCCCAAAGGCCGACCACCGTCATCATCGACTTTGGCCACAGGTGCGGGTGGGAATTCAATCTTGCTCATCACCGCCATCGACAACACAGCCACCACCATCAAAGCCACATAAGCACCGGCGAACGGCATGCCAAACAAGCTCTTGGTTTGAATCGCCAAGTTGGGACCAATGACCGCACCAATCAAGCCACCCGCCATCACCAACGACACCGCCTTCTCGCGATAGTCAGGCTTGCACAGCTCAGCCGCTGCAAAGCGATACAACTGACCGTTGGCGCTGTAATAGCCCGCCACCAGCGTGGCAGTGACCAACAACCAAAATGATTGGGTCAGCACCGCAAAAGCGCCCAAAGCCGCTGACAGAAAAGCCACCAAGAGCCCCAACTGAAACGAGCCCTTGCGCCCAAAACGCTGCTGAGACTTGGCCACCAACCCCGTGCTAAGCGCACCACCCACCACATAGCCCATCACGGGCAAAGTGGCCATCCAAGCGACAGGGGCCAAACTCAAACCCACCAAGCCATTGATAGCAATGAAGGTGACGTTGTTGGTCAGGAACAAACCCTGCGCGATAGAAAGCAATACGAGGTGACGGTTCATATAAGACCTAAAAATCAAAGTGTGTTCAAAGGAATTTTCAAATAACGCGTGCCATTGGCCTCGGCGGGCGGTAACTCACCCGCGCGGATGTTCACTTGCACTGAGGGCAAGATCAACACTGGCATCTCCAGCGTGGCATCACGTTGTGTGCGCATGGCCACGAAATCAGCCTCGGTCACGCCATCGTGCACATGAATGTTATTGGCGCGTTGATCTGCCACGTTAGATTCAAAAGCAGCGGGCCGATTATTCGGTGGGTAGTCATGGCACATGAACAAGCGGGTGTCATGGGGCAAGCTCAACAATTTTTGAACCGAAGCAAAGAGACTTTTGGCACTTCCACCTGGAAAGTCGCAACGCGCAGTACCCACATCTGGCATGAACAGGGTGTCGCCTACAAACACCGCATCACCGAATTGGTAGGCGACGCATGCAGGTGTGTGACCTGGCACATCCATGATTTCACCCACACCGTCATCTAAGGTCATGTGCTGGCCAACTTTAAGCAACACATCAAACTGTGAGCCATCAGTTTTGAATTCAGGCTCTAGGTTGAACACCTTTTGAAATACCTGTTGCACCGCGGTGATGTTGGCGCCAATACCTATTTGACCACCCAGCCTTTCTTTTAAATAGGGAGCGGCGGTAAGATGGTCTGCATGGGCATGGGTTTCGAGAATCCATTTGACTTGCAACTTGTGATCGCGCACAAAGCCAACCACCTTGTCTGCTGTGTCATGGCTGGTTCGGCCCGACTTGGAGTCGTAGTCCAACACTGAGTCAATGATGGCGCACTCCCCGCCCTCGCGTTGATACACCACATACGTCACCGTCCATGTGGCGGGGTCAAAGATGCCGTGGACCAAAGGTTTGAATGCGGTTGGCATCATATCGTTCAATCTATGAAATAACAATCTATTTTTTAATATACTATACAAATCGAATTCGTGTTGAACTGATTGCCATGAAACAAAAAGACATCAACCTCGCAGACATGCACAAAGCCGCCGATCAAGCCTGTCGCTTGATGAAGGTGTTGGCCAACGCCGATCGCCTCATGCTCTTGTGCCAACTGGCACAAGGCGAAAAGTGCGTGAGTGAACTCGAAGAGCTACTGGGCATCGTACAACCCACGCTCTCACAGCAGCTCACTGTGTTGCGCAATGAAGAGTTGGTAACCACCCGCCGTGAAGGCAAAAACATTTATTACCAAATCAGCAGTCCCGAAGCATTGACGGTGATGCAGGTTTTGTACAAAACCTATTGCAACGGTTAAGGAGTAAACCATGAACATGGATTGGACACATTTCACACCGTGGGCTTCCCTCAGCGGCGGCTTATTGCTGGGCGTAGCCTCTGCCTTGTTCATTTTGTTGAACGGTCGCATCTTGGGCATCAGCGGCATTCTGGGAGGCTTGTTACCAGCCAAAACAGACGATGCGTCTTGGCGCATCACATTCTTGTTAGGGCTTTTTGTCTCACCCCTCGTGATGAAAGCCTTGGCCCCTAGCGATTTTTTCCACGCCCCACGGATTGACGCAAACATGACCATGGTCGTCGTCGCGGGCCTCATGGTGGGCTTGGGCACACGCTACGGCTCGGGTTGCACCAGTGGCCATGGTGTGTGCGGCTTGTCACGCCTCTCGCCGCGTTCGATGGCCGCCACGGGCTTGTTCATGGCAGCTGGATTTGCCATCGTGTTTGTCATCAAGCACATCCTCTAAGGAGTCAACATGCAACGCATCAGTGAATTTGTCGTCGGTTTGTTGTTTGGTTTGGGGCTCATGCTCTCAGGCATGACCGATCCAGCCAAAGTGATTGGCTTTTTAGATTTGTTTGGCAACTGGGACCCATCTTTGGCATTCGTCATGTGTGGTGCGATTGCTGTGGGATTTTTTGCATTTGCGCTAGCCAAGAAACGCACCACTAGCTTTTTGGGTGGCGCATTGCATCTGCCAAAGTCAAACCAAATAGACCGACGCTTGGTAATTGGAAGCTTGGTTTTTGGCGCAGGCTGGGGGTTGGCTGGTTTCTGTCCAGGTCCGGCCTTGGTCAGCATGGCAACGGGCCAAGACAAAGCCCTTGTGTTTGTACTGGCGATGGTTTTTGGGATGATCGCGTATGAAGTTGCACAACGCTTCGTTCATTCACCTAAACAACACAAAGCCACACAATGAACCACAACCACATCGCCGACACACACGCCCTGCTCAACAGCACCGACGCCTCGCTCACGCCCACACGCCGCTTGGCGTTGCAAACTGCATTGGGTATTGGTTATGCTGCTGCCGCCATGCCACTGATGGCTCAAACGGCTGTTCAAACTTCTGCTGAAGGTTTAACAAGCGGTCGCATTGAGATTGATGTGAATGGCTTCAAAGTTCCTGCCTACCGCTCTGCCCCCGCTGGCAAAACCAACTTACCTGTGGTGTTGGTGATCTGTGAAATTTTTGGCGTGCATGAATACATTGCAGATGTGACACGTCGTCTTGCCAAAGAGGGTTACTTGGCCATCGCACCCGAAATGTTTGTGCGCCAAGGCGACCCCAGCCAGTTCAAAGAAATTGCCAAGCTGCAAGCTGAAGTCATCTCCAAAGTGCCAGACGCGCAAGTCATGGCTGATTTGGATGCCACGGTGAAATGGGCCACTCAAAACGGCGGCAACCCCAACAAGGTGGCCATCACTGGTTTTTGTTGGGGTGGTCGTATCACATGGCTGTATGCCGAACACAACCCAAAGGTCAAAGCGGGCGTGGCTTGGTATGGCCGTATGGAAGGCCAAACCAATGCCAACAACCCCAAACACCCCATCGATTTGGCCGCGTCATTGAAAGCGCCGGTGTTGGGTTTGTACGGCGGTGCAGACACTGGCATTCCCGTCACGTCCGTCAACAACATGAAAGGCGGATTCAAGGACGAAGTGCAACACGCTTTAACGAGGCATGGAATACCTCGTGAGGTGTCTTGAATCCTAGTCGCTTTCTGGGGCGGTGATTCAATCGGTTTTCAATCATAGTCAATTCCTCATCCGTCACGGTTT
>NZ_JAVKLM010000015.1:0-6067 GCF_031539105.1 Limnohabitans sp. | reverse complement strand
GAAACCGTGACGGATGAGGAATTGACTATGATTGAAAACCGATTGAATCACCGCCCCAGAAAGCGACTAGGATTCAAGACACCTCACGAGGTATTCCATGCCTCGTTAAAGCGTGTTGCACTTCGTCCTTGAATCCGCCTAATTTGATTTGAATTTAATATTAATTCAAAGCATCTTTCAAGCCTTTACCGGGCTTAAAGCGTGGCACCTTGGCTGCTTTGATTTTCAAAGCAGCGCCCGTGCGAGGGTTACGGCCAACACGTGCAGCACGCTTGCTGACGCTGAAAGTGCCGAAACCAACCAAAGTCACGGTGTCGCCTTTCTTGAGGGTCTTCTTGACCGCCTCAATGATAGAAGTGAGTGCGCGTGTAGCGGCTGCTTTAGAAATGTCAGATTTAGCTGCGATGTGTTCAATCAGTTCGGTCTTGTTCACGGTCTTGTTCCTATTGTTGATTTGGATACCAGCAGTGCTGATTTAGTCAGTTTACTTAAATTTATATCTTTGGGAAATACGCCAATTGGCGTATTTCATGTCTCGCCACTGAAGTTGAATGCAAGTCATTTTTTGTGACGCCAACTCGCACACAAGGCTTAGCAAACCACAAAGAATTCACGCATAGCTGCCCTAAGAGGAATTCATAGTTATGTCACCCGACACCGCAGTCAAAACACTCGACGACTTGCTGAACCAAGCCTTGGCCCAAGGTGCTTCAGATGTGCATTTTGAAAGCGGAGAAAACTTCTTTCGCATCCGATTTCGCATTGATGGCTTGCTTCGTGTGACCGCAGCGCCCGCGCTGACACTGCGCGACGCCATTGTGTCGCGGCTCAAAGTATTGGCCCGCATGGACATTGCCGAAAAGCGTGTGCCGCAAGACGGACGGATTCAATACCCCTACCTTGAGCAGCTGATTGATTTGCGCGTCAGCTCGCTACCGACGCTACACGGCGAAAAAATCGTGGTGCGCATCTTGAATTTCAGCCGTGAGCGGCCGGGCTTGGCTGCACTGGGATACGAGCCTGATGACCGCGCCAAACTGGTTCAAGCCTTGGCGCAACCACACGGGTTAATTCTCATGACAGGCCCAACGGGCTCTGGAAAAACGCTGTCTCTTTATAGCTGTCTTGAATTGCTCAATCGCACCGAAGTGAATATTTCTACCGTCGAAGACCCTTCTGAAATTCACTTACCTGGCGCGAATCAAGTCAATGTCAATGACCGCGCTGGTTTGACGTTTGCAACCACGCTACGCGCACTGCTGCGTCAAGACCCGGACGTGATCATGCTGGGTGAAATTCGTGATTTAGAAACTGCCGACATCGCCATTCAGGCCGCACAAACTGGCCACTTGGTCTTGTCCACCTTACACACCAACGATGCACCAGGCACTTTGACACGCCTGCGCCACATGGGCCTGGCCGCTTTCAACGTGGCTGCCAGTGTGAGCTTGATCACCGCACAGCGCTTAGTTCGGCGGTTGTGCGAGCACTGCAAACACCCGATGGATGCAGCAGAAATCGGTCTCTTATTCAACAACCTCAGCGCACAAGACCAACAAGCCATTCCACCCCACATACGCGCACATGCACGACCTTACAAAGCGATGGGCTGTGATGCATGCGACAAGGGTTACAAAGGGCGCATTGGCATATATCAAGTGATGCCCATCAGCGATGCCATGCAAGCACTCATCATGCAAGACAGCGATGCACGCGCACTGGCGAGCCAAGCCGCATCCGAAGGCGTTCGCACTCTTCGCCAATCGGGTTGGCTCAAAGTATTGCAAGGCATGACCTCGGGCGAAGAAGTCATGGCATTGACACACCATGGATAAATACCGCTTTGCTTGGCGAGGCGTGGACCGCAAAGGAGAAATGCAAAGCGGAGTGTTACACGCACACAACCAAAAAGAGGTAGGCCATGAACTCAAGCAGCAACGCATTCGGGCCACTCACATTCAGCGTGAATTCGATCTTCCGAGTTGGTTGCAGTTCAAGACTCAGCCCCGTGTATCCGCGCGTGACATTACCCAATTCACGCGTCAACTGGCCACGCTGCTGCACGCAGGCGTGCCTCTGCTGCAAGCCTTTGATATTTTGGATCGCGGGGAAAGCAAGGTCTCATTGAAAAATCTTGTTCGCGAACTACGCAACCAAATCGAAGGTGGCGTTGCTTTGAACAAAGCCTTGCGACAACACGCAGCGTTTGATGCGCTGTATTGCAACCTTGTTGCCGTTGGAGAACTAGCAGGCATGCTCGACAGCATGCTGGAGCGCTTAGCCAATCACCTTGAAAAATCAGAAGCCTTGCGCACAACCATACGGTCTGCATTCATTTACCCCAGCGCAGTATTGGGCATTGCGGGCGCGGTGCTGATTTTGATTTTGGTATTTGTCGTGCCCGCCTTTCAAAACATCTTTGCCTCTTTTGGCGCAGAGCTACCATGGCTCACACAGGGCGTGATCGCACTCAGCGAAGGCCTTCAGCACTTTGGGCTTTGGCTTTTGGCACTGACAGGCTTGGCGTTTTGGTGGCTGAGTCGACAAGTTCAGCAGCGTACAAATTGGCGGCGCTTTGTGCACCGCGAACTACTTCGCATACCCATTGCAGGTCCACTGACACGCCATGCGTGTACGGCACGATGGACGCGCACGCTGGCCACCTTGTTTGCTGCGGGTGTGCCACTGACCGAAGCCTTGGAAGCCCTGCAAGGCGTGACCGGCCATTTGCTATTTCAGGCGGCAACGCAAAGTATTCAAGCGCAGCTTATACAAGGCCAAGCCTTATCGCGCGCACTGGAAAGCACCGAAGGCTTGTTTCCGCCCATGGTGGTGCAGATGTGCGCCATTGGGGAAGAGTCGGGCGCACTCGACCACATGCTGGAGAAAACGGCCGAACACTTTGAACGCGAGGTTGACAGCACCGTGGCGCGACTGTCTACACTCTTAGAACCTTTCATCATGGTGGTGCTGGGTTTGCTGATTGGCGGCTTGGTGATGGCTTTGTATCTTCCAATTTTTCAACTGGGGCAAGTGGTATGACGTGGGACATGGCCCTGGTGTTTGGCTTGGGTTTGCTGATCGGTAGCTTTGTGAACGTGTTGATCCACCGTTTGCCACGCATAGTCATGGCCGAGCACACAGCCGAAGGCGATGATCAGCACTACAACTTGTGCTGGCCCGCCTCACACTGCCCGCATTGCCACACGCCACTCAAGGTTTGGCACAACATTCCGTTGCTCAGCTTTACTTGGCTCAAAGGCCGCTGCAGTTTTTGCAGCCACACCATCGGCGTTCAGTACCCGGTGATCGAACTCTGCACGGGCTTGATTTGGCTGCTGTGCACTTGGCACTGGGGTTTGAATGCCACAGGTTTTTGCTGGGCTGGCTTTGCCACCGTGCTTTTGGCTTTGTCCGTGATCGACTGGCAAACCACACTGCTGCCCGATGACTTGACACAAGGCCTGGTGTGGAGCGGCCTCATGGCCAGCGCTTTAGATTGGCTGCCTTTGCCTTTGCAGCAGTCTGTTTGGGGGGCCGTGCTGGGATACACATCGCTGTGGGCAGTGGCCACTGCGTTTGAACGCGTCACGGGCAAACAAGGCATGGGCGCGGGTGACTTCAAACTACTTGCAGCTCTCGGCGCTTGGCTGGGTCCTTTGGCCTTATTGCCGGTGGTCATGCTGGCCAGTTTGAGTGGGGCCATGGTGGGTTTGGCGCTCAAGTTCACCCACCGTTTGCGCCACGACGGCTATGTGCCATTTGGGCCGTTCTTAGCCATTGCGGGTGGCTTGGTTGCCGTGATCGGCATCGACGCCATTTCGCTGTGGATGGGCTGGTGATTTTTTGAATAGACTCGGCCCCATGATCACAAGGCACACCCCACTTCGGATTGGTTTGACGGGCGGCATTGGCAGCGGCAAAAGCACTGTCAGCCAATTGCTGCAGACGCGCGGCGCGGCGGTGATTGATGCCGACGCCATTGCCCGCAGCTTGACCGCACCTCAGGGTGCCGCGATGCCAGCCATCGCGCACACCTTTGGCTCAGCGTTTGTCACCGCCGAGGGTGCACTCAACCGCGAACACATGCGTGCACATATATTCACTAATCCACAAGCCAAGCAAGCGCTTGAGGCCATCATCCACCCACTCGTAGCGCAAGAGACAGAGCGGGAGGCTCAAGTGGCTGTTGCCAAGGGTCATCACACCTTGGTATTTGACGTGCCTTTATTGGTGGAAGCCGGCTCACGGTGGCGCGCTCAAGTGGACCGCATTTTGGTGGTCGATTGCTTGGAAGAAACACAAATTCAAAGGGTCATGGCACGCAACGGTTTGAGCCGCGAGGACATTCAATCCATCATCGTGACACAAGCATCCCGGTCCCAAAGGCTGGCTGCTGCTGACTGGGTGATTTGCAACGATGCAATCACACTGAAAGCACTGCGTGAATGCGTGGGCTGCCTACCGATGCAAACCCCATAGATCATAAGAAAACTACTTCTGAACAGGTATGATCATCACAATTACCAAAGTTCACCACTGACCTGTTTTTCGCGTGATTCTGTACGAACATCCCTTCAACGAACGTGTGCGCACTTACCTGCGTTTGGAACACCTGTTTCAACGTTTTGAAGAACTCACCACACGCGACCACGCCGTGGACAATCACTTTGCGCTTATCACTCTATTTGAGTTGGTTGAAGCTGGTGGACGCACAGACCTGAAGTCGGACGTGCTCAAAGACTTAGAGCGTCACAAGCAACAATTCAACGCCTTGCGGGGTAACCCTTCGGTCTCCGAAACAGCACTGCAACAGTTGCTCGACAACATTGATCGCTGCTATAGCGGACTCAGCGGCCCAATGGGAAAAATTGGTCAAAACATCACGGAAAACGAATGGCTTTCTGCCCTGCGCAACCGCGCTGCGATTCCGGGCGGCACCTGCTGTTTTGACTTGCCCGCTTACCACGCTTGGCAACAACAGAGCCCAGACTTCCGCCGTGTCGACATCTTGCGTTGGTTCGATGTGTTCCAACCCATGAAAAACTCTGTCAACCTGTTGCTTTCACTGATGCGTGACACAGGGACCTCACAAAAAATGATGGCGATGGGCGGACAGTTTCAGCAATCGCTGGCTCAAGGCAAGTTTCAGCTGATGCGCGTGGCGATTGATCCAGCGCTAGGCTTTATTCCAGAAATCAGCGGGAATCGCTTGATGATTTGGGTGCGCATGATGCGCCAAGACGGCGATGGTCGTTTGCAGCACAGAACTGACGACGTGCCTTTTGAAATGGCTCTTTGCATTTAAGCCATGTCTGACTCTGAGGTTCGCATCGTTGTTTGTCCGCAGTGCGGCGGCCCTAGCCGGTACGAAACGGCCAATGTATACAGACCCTTTTGCGGCGAACGCTGCCGCAACATTGACTTAGGCGCGTGGGCCAACGAAGAACACCGCTTGCCCGACCAAACGCCGCAAGACGATGCTGATTTCGAAAACACACCGCTGCAATAAAAAAGAACCTATTCGAAGGTACTTAGGCACTGTGCGTGCTGCCCACAAATCCACGCTCTTGCGCAAACCACTGCAACACAGGCACAGTACCGGGTAGCACAGGCATCACCGTCACTGGCAACTGCTGCCACGCAAAGGCCTGAGACTCGAGCATTTGCAAATCACCCGTCCACTGCGTGACCTTGCAAAAGTTAAGCTGCACCATGGCATGCGGGTAGTCAATGCGCTCAGTTTTCCACAACGTACAGTCGAGAATGGTGATGCCAATTTCTTCTTGCAGCTCGCGACGCAAAGCTTGCTCTACCGTCTCGCCCGCTTCGAGCTTGCCGCCTGGAAACTCCCAATAGCCCGAATACGCTTTGCCCTCTGGGCGGCTGGTCAGCAAGAAAGAACCTTCGTCACGCACCAAAACGCCGACAGCGACTTGCACCAAACTGCGGTCAGCGGAGCGCGGCTCGTGCGCATCGACCACTCGCACAAATGCTTCTGTCATGCTGATTGAGGCTGGTGATCTACGCAGCGTGCTTACCAGCGTAATCGCGCGCAAACTGATAG
>NZ_JAVKLM010000014.1:0-4380 GCF_031539105.1 Limnohabitans sp. | reverse complement strand
CGTGCACGTGCGCGATGCCGTCAGCAATGTTCTTACGAACCTTTTTACGTACGCGTGAAGCTGCGCCGCTTGGAGATTTAGCCATTGTTCAGTCCTATTATTTCTTCAACGACTGGGCTGCTTTACGCGGACCCTTACGTGTACGAGCGTTGGTACGCGTACGTTGACCACGCATAGGAAGACCACGACGGTGACGGAAACCGCGGTAGCAACCAATGTCCATCAAACGCTTGATGTTCATGGTTGTCTCGCGACGCAAGTCACCTTCAATCGTGAATTCAGCGATCTGGTCACGGATCTTTTCGAGGTCCGAGTCAGTCAGATCTTTGATCTTCTTTGTGTAATCAATGCCTGTTGCTTCGCAAATTTTGCGAGCGCGTGTGCGACCAATACCAAAAATAGCTGTGAGGCCAATTTCAGTGTGTTTGTGCGGCGGAATGTTAATGCCAGCGATACGTGCCATGTGCGTCCTCTTTAAACCAGTTCAATCAACCTTGGCGCTGTTTGTGGCGTGGATCTGTACAGATCACACGAACCACGCCCTTGCGGCGGATGATTTTGCAGTTGCGGCAAATTTTTTTGACCGAAGCCGAAACTCTCATTTCATTCTCCTAAAACTCATTTCATTTCACACCCTCATTGGCATGAAACACGACTTTTTACTTGGCCCGTTAGAGCGTTGTTTTGAAACTTGCCTTCTTCAACAGCGAGTCATATTGTTGGCTCATCATGTAGTTTTGCACTTGGGCCATAAAGTCCATGGTGACAACCACAATAATTAGCAACGATGTACCACCGAAGTAGAAAGGCACGTTGTATTTCAAGATCAAGAACTCAGGTAGCAAGCACACAAAGGTGATGTACACAGCGCCCGCAAGCGTGAGTCGAACCAAAATTTTGTCTATGTATTTAGCAGTGTGATCACCGGGACGAATGCCGGGAACAAAAGCACCACTCTTCTTCAGATTATCCGCTGTTTCTCGGCTGTTGAAGACCAAGGCGGTGTAAAAGAAGCAAAAGAAAACAATCGCAGCTGCATACAACATCACGTAGACAGGTTGTCCAGGTGCAAGTGCTGCAGAAATATCCTTGAGCCAGCTCATGCTGTCGCCAGTGCTGAACCAACTCACCACAGTGGCTGGCAACAAAATGATTGATGAAGCGAAGATAGGAGGAATCACACCCGCCATGTTCAACTTCAAAGGCAAGTGAGACGACTGACCGCCATACACTTTATTGCCCACTTGGCGGCGCGCATAGTTCACCAAAATTTTGCGTTGACCGCGCTCAACAAACACCACAAAGTAAGTGACCAACGCCACCACAATCACAATGAAGATGGCAGCCAAAATGCTCATCGCGCCAGTACGCACCAGCTCAAGCAAACCACCGATAGAACCTGGTAAGCCTGCTGCGATACCAGCAAAAATCAAAATAGAAATACCGTTACCCAAGCCACGCTCAGTGATTTGCTCGCCCAACCACATCAGGAACATCGTGCCAGCGGTCAAGCTGACCATGGCTGTCATACGGAATCCAAAGCCAGGTACGTTGACCAAACCAGCAGATGCTTCCAAGGCCAAAGCGATGCCCATAGACTGGAACAATGCCAAGCCTAAAGTGCCGAAGCGCGTGTACTGGGTGATCTTGCGACGACCTGCTTCGCCCTCTTTTTTGAGCTGCTCCAGAGAAGGCAACACATAGGTGAGCAACTGCATGATGATCGATGCAGAGATATAAGGCATGATGCCCAACGCGAACACCGTGAAGCGCGACAAAGCTCCACCCGAGAACATGTTGAATAAGCTCAAAATACCGCCCTGCTGACCCTTGAACAATTGTTGCAATTGGTCAGGGTTGATGCCAGGCACAGGAATATGAGCGCCCACGCGGTAAACCACCAAGGCGAGCAGCAAGAAGACCAGTCGGCGACGGAGGTCGCCGAACTTGTCGTTGTTACCGATCGATGGAGAGGTAGTAGCCACGGAGCGTTGTTCCTGTTGAATCTAACGATTACTCGACCGAGCCGCCAGCGGCTTCGATTGCAGCTTTAGCGCCGGCAGTAGCGCCGATGCCATTGAGCTTGACAGCAGTTGTCAATTCGCCAGTCTTCACAACTTTGACGACGCGAGCGATAGATGCCACGAGGCCAGCGGCCTTCAATGTCAACATATTGACTTCAGCAGCGCCGAGTTGTTGCAAGTCAGCCAAGGTCACTTCGTCGTTGTACTTCAAAGTGGTGGACTTGAAGCCGCGCTTGGGCAGGCGACGTTGCAAAGGCATTTGACCGCCTTCGAAGCCAACCTTGTGGTAGCCGCCTGAACGAGACTTTTGACCTTTATGACCGCGACCAGCAGTCTTGCCGAGGCCAGAGCCGATACCGCGACCAACGCGACGCTTGGCGTGTTTTGCGCCAGGTGCGTGGGTGATGTTATTGAGTTCCATCTTCAACCTTTTACAGCACTTTGACCAGATAGCTGATCTTGTTAATCATGCCGCGCACTGCAGGCGTGTCTTGCAACTCGCTCACAGAATTCAGTTTGCGCAAGCCCAAGCCACGGACAGTGGCGCGGTGCGATTCTTTGGTGCCAATTGGGCTACGCACCAATTGGATCTTCACAGTTTGAGGGGTAGTCATTGAATGCTCCGAGATTAAGCGAAGATTTCTTCGATGTTTTTGCCACGCTTAGCCGCCACTTCTGAAGGCGTCGTGGAATTGTTCAAAGCATCCAAGGTTGCACGAACCATGTTGTATGGGTTTGATGTACCGTGGCTTTTTGCCACGATGTCAGTGATACCCATCACTTCGAACACAGCGCGCATTGGACCGCCTGCGATGATGCCAGTACCCTTAGGTGCTGGAATCATCATGACGTTTGCAGCACCGTGACGACCGTGCACCTTGTGGTGAATCGTGCCGTTTTTCAAAGTAACTTTGGTCATGTTGCGACGGGCTTCTTCCATCGCCTTTTGAACAGCAGCTGGCACTTCTTTCGACTTGCCCTTGCCCATGCCCACGCGGCCATCGCCATCACCCACCACAGTCAAAGCTGCGAAACCGAGAATACGGCCGCCCTTAACCACTTTGGTGACGCGGTTGACCGCGATCATTTTTTCGCGGAGTCCGTCTTCTGGACCGTCACCCTGCGCTTTAGCTTGAAATTTAGCCATGTGTAATTTCCAATCCGATTAGAACTGCAAGCCAGCTTCGCGGGCTGCGTCGGCCAAGGCCTTGACGCGACCGTGGTAAGCAAAACCTGAACGGTCAAACGCCACTTTTTCGACGCCAGCTTTTTTCGCTTTTTCAGCGATCAGCTTGCCGATCACTTGCGCTGCATTGACGTTGCCGCCTTTGCCAGTTGCGCCGAGTTGTGTGCGCACTGCGGCTTCGGCTGAGGATGCTGTCGCAACCACTTTGGTACCGCAAGCGGAAACCACAGTAGCGTAGATGTGCAAGTTGGTGCGGTTCACCATCAAACGTGCAACGCCTTGGTTGGCGATGCGAATACGTGTTTGACGTGCCCGGCGGAGTCGCTGCTCTTTTTTGGTCAACATGTTGCAGCTCCTTATTTCTTCTTGGTCTCTTTGATCGTGATCTTCTCATCCGAATAACGGATGCCCTTGCCCTTGTAAGGCTCTGGGGGACGAATTGCACGAATCTCAGCGGCCACTTGACCTACGCGTTGACGGTCAGCACCTTTGATGATGATTTCCGTAGCGGCAGGTGTTTCAACCTTGATGCCTTCTGGCATGTCTTTGTTCACGGGATGAGAGTAACCCACCGCCAAGTTCAGCTTAGAACCTTGCGCAGCAGCTTTGTAACCCACACCCACCAAGAGCAACTTCTTCTCGAAGCCTTTGGTCACACCGGTCACCATGTTGTTCACCAACTGGCGCAATGTGCCACTCATGGCATTTGCTTCACGCGAATCATCAACCGGTGTGAATGTCACTTGACCGGCTTCGTTGACAACCTTCACCAATGCGTGGGCAGCAACCGACAGCGAACCGCCGGAACCCTTGACACTGATGTGGGCATTGTTAATAGATACGTCCACACCTTGGGGGACGATCACTGGCATTTTTCCTACTCGGGACATTTCAGTCTTTCCTTTAGGCTGCAGTTAAGCGACGTAGCACAACACTTCGCCACCGACACCGGTAGCGCGTGCTTTGCGGTCAGTCATCACACCCTGAGGTGTTGTGACAATTGCCACGCCCATGCCATTCATGACTTGGGGGATAGCGCCGCAGCCTTTGTAAACGCGCAAGCCAGGACGGCTCACACGCTCAATGCGTTCGATCACTGGACGACCTGCGTAGTACTTGAGAGTAATCTCAAGCTCAGTCTTGCCAGCGTCTTGTTTAATTTGAAAACCG
>NZ_JAVKLM010000013.1:0-70358 GCF_031539105.1 Limnohabitans sp. | reverse complement strand
GCTCTCAATCGAATGATTGACCAAGTGAAAGTCAGGGCCTCACGTGAAGTGCGGGGCGCTGGCTACAAGCTCAAGGCGGCGGACATAAAAGCTGCAATCAAAGTCAACCGCGCAAATGGTGGGCAATTAAGAGCTGATGCTGTAGCCAGTGGGCGGCCAATTCCCTTGATCAAATACAACGCACGCCAAGTGGGTGCAGGTGTATCGGTCGATGTGTTGAACGGTCGCAAAGTAATTGCCCACGCATTCATTGCCAATACAACTAGGGGTGGACAGCAAGTATTCGTGCGCGAGTCTAATGCCAAGCACAAGAAGGTAGTCAAGGGTGGCAAGACTCAGTGGAGCGCGTTACCCATTCGTAAGCTGTGGGGGCCAAGCATCCCCGATGCACTGGCAAACAAAGCTGTCGAGCAAGCGTTGATTCAGTTGATCAACGAGCGATTCCCTTTCATCTTGCAGCACGAGCACTCTTGGTTGCAGAAGCGTCTCCAGTCCAAGGCCGTGCCCACCGAATAAATCGGCGGGTCCTTTTTTGAAGGCTCCTACAGCGGGCACGAAGACCGCGAAATTTCGCTAGATGTTTGGTCCTCGCTGACTTTCTTACTTTGACTGATGGGGGTGGCTGTGAAGGTAAACAAATCTCAGCTTGAAGAAATCCTCGGTGTGAGTCATGTGACGTTGACCGAATGGCAAGAGCAAGGATTGCCAATTGAAGTGCGTGCTGAACGAAAAGGTCAGTCGCACACATACGAAACCAAGCAAGTGATCGACTGGATGATTCAACGCGAGTTGAACAAGGCCAATGCAAAAGAAACGGCGCGTGATCGATTGGCTCGGATGCAAGGTGACATGGTTGAGTTGGACCTTCTGACCAAGCGTGGCTTACTTGTCCCTGTTGAACAAATCGAACCAGCATGGACCTCAATGGTCGCCGCTGCAAAAAGCTATCTACGCCAAGAGCCGGATCGGTTGACTCACCTGTTGAACACGATGGAGAGCGTGGACGCCAAGCGCGATCTACTCGCAGAAACGTTTGATGAATTCCTACGCAAACTCAGCACCTACGACCCAAGTGCAGACGATGACAGTGCCGAGAGCGCTTCATCGTCTGCTAAAGAAAGTGTGCTCTAAGTTTGCGCCACCTCCAAAAATTTCGGTAGCACAGTGGGCTGAACGTTATAGGTTTTTGAGTGGTGATGTCACCGCGTTACCCGGACGCTACAGCCTGACGATCACCCCCTACCTGCGGGGGATTCTTGAGTGCATCAACGATCGCAGCATTCGCAAAGTGGTGTGTCGCAAAAGCGCCCAGATTGGATGGACCGATGGTGTGGTGAACAACTACCTCGGTTACACGATTCATATTGATCCAGCGCCAATTGGTTTGATGTTCCCTCGCGATCAGACGGCGAAAGATTACAACGTCGAGAAGTTGTTGCCGATGATTGAAGCGTCACCGGTCTTGAACGATTTAGTAAATGTCAAAACTCGCACGCTCGACAACACGCAAAACCGCAAACGCTTTGCTGGTGGTTTTCTAAAACTCTTCGGTAGTAACAGCATGGGCGGAGTGAAGTCCACACCATTCAAACGCATGATTGTGGAAGAGCCCGACGATTGCAACTTGAACATCAAGGGGCAGGGCGACGCAATTAAGTTGGCTGAAGAGCGTGTCAAAACCTTTCACGATCACAAAATATTGGTCGGTGGTACACCGAGCATCAAAGGCGTTTCCAGCATCGATGCTGAGATGGAAGTCAGCGACAAGCGTATCTTTGAAGTGCCTTGTCACGATTGCGGCGAAGCCCATCCACTGAGCTGGGATAACGTGAAGTGGCAAAGTGATGCCCAAACGAGCCACACGATTTATGGCACAGCCCAGCCTGAAACTGCTGCGTATGTGTGCCCGCATTGCGGCTCGCTTTGGACGGACGCCCACAAGGTCAAAAACATTCGTAATGCAGAGTCACTCGGATATGGCTGGCGTGCGACCGACACATTCAGAGGTGTTGCTGGTTTCTATCTGAATGAGCTTTACAGCCCCTTCAAAGAATCATCACTCACCCGATTGGTTGAAAAGTATTTGGTTGCTCAATACGAGCTTTCGCAAGGCGAGCCTGGCAGCATCATTGCATTCACAAACAGCACGCTCGGCGAGCCCTACGAATACAAGACTGACACCCCCGAAGCAGATGACCTGCGTCGCCGCGCGGAAGCCTACGAAGAGTTAACTGTTCCTGCAGGCGGCTTCATCCTGACCGCTGGCGTTGACGTGCAGCATGACCGTTTAGCTGTCGTTATCCGAGCATGGGGTGTTGGTGAAGAAAGCTGGCTGGTTTATTGGGGTGAAATTTTTGGCAGCACCTTGGTCGCCAATGCGGGCGCATGGCTGGATCTAGACAAGCTGCTCGATGGCAACTTCAAACATGCCACTGGTGCCACCTTGCGTATCGGTGCTGTCAGCGTTGATAGCTCGGACGGTGCAGCCACTGAAAGTGTCTATGCCTACGTACGTCAACGCCGGGCCAAGAAGTACATGGCCATCAAAGGTCACAGTGAAACCACCGATGACCGTCGAGAAATTTTCACCTCACCTCGCACAGTTGATCTCAACAAAAAGAACAAGGCACAAAAGTTTGGTTTGCAAGTCTTCATGGTCGGCACCAGCCGAGCCAAAGACACCATCATTGAAAACCGCTTAAAACTCAATGGCTCAGGTCCGGGACGGTTGCATTGGTATGCCACTGTACGTGCTGACTATTGGGACCAGCTGGTGAGCGAGGTTAAGGCTCCACACAGATCTGTAAAGAACAAAAAAGTGTGGATGAAAAAAGCAGGCAAGCGCAATGAAGCGCTCGACTGTGAAGTCTACGCCCTACATGCAGCACGAAGTCTCAAAACAAACTTGATGCGTCCGGCGCACTGGGCGGCCTTTGAAGCAAGACTGCGTCAGCACACCTTTTTGAGTGACCTGCCAGAACAAACAGAAGCACCCACAGATACCTCAGCAGAGTCGTCGTCGCAAGATGAAGAGATGGGAGCGGACACCCCTGTGCTTGACCAACACGAAACCGCCGCACTTGCACCTGTGCAGACACCTGCACCCAAGCCAACACCCATCAAGCGCCGCGTCAAAGCGCCTAAGCGTCATGGTGGTTGGAGCACTAATAACTGGTAACGCCTATGTCAATTCCAAACAAAATTATTGCGGGCGATAGCGTGTCATGGACCGAGGTCTCGTTCATCAGTGCTCTTGGGTCAATCACCTCTGCCAACTGGAAACTCACCTACTCGTTGCGTGGCAGTTTGCCTGCGGGCAATGTGGATGTATTAGGCGCAGCATCTGGCGGTGGTTGGAACTTTCAGTTGTCTCCAGCACAGTCAGCGGCACTCAACACGGGGGCTACGCGCCTTACTTGGTACTGGCAAGCATGGGCGCAGTCCCTTGACCTGCAACAACGGTGCACCGTTGGCAGTGGTCAATTGTTTGTTAGTCCGAACCTTGCAGCCATGGCTGCAAACACGGCATTCGATGGTCGCAGTCAGGCCGAACAAATTTACGCGGCCATCAACAACGAAATCAAAGCGCGTGTCGATGGCGGTGTCTCTGTCGAGTACAGCATTGGCAACCGCAGTTTGAAACGCGAGCCGACTGCCGAACTGATCAAACTGCGTTCGCACTACCTCACCATCATCAGCAACGAGCGTCGTGCCCAGCAGCTGGCGACAGGTCAAGGCAATTCAGGTCGCGTGGGAGTACGTTTTAAATGAAACTCGCTCAACAATCATCTTGGTTCAATGCTGAACGCGTAGCCGTCAAGGGCAGCATCGTATTGGAGCAATGGCGCAAAGCCCATGGCCCTGAGCACAAACGCTTGGCCTCCAACCTCCAACGCCGCAGCTATGCAGGCGCGCAAATGGGTCGCACCGTTGCTGACTGGGTAGCTAACGGCACCAGTGCTGACAGCGAGCTGTACACCGGGTTACGTCCATTGCGCAACCGCAGCCGCCAGTTGGTACGTGATAACGAGTATGCAGCCAACGCCATCAAGCGCATCATCCCCAACAACGTTGTGGGCCGTGGCATTGGTCTACAGCCCTTGGTCAAGTTGGCTAGTGGCAAAGAAGATGCAGTCACCAATGCGGCCATTAAAAAAGCATGGGCCAAATGGAGTCGTGCTGAAAACTGCCACACCGCCGGGCGCATGTCATTTGAAGACTTAGAGCGTTGTGTGATGCGTGGCGTTGCCGAAGCTGGCGAAATTCTGGTGCGCATCATTCGTCAACGCTTTGCCAAAAGCAATGTGCCTATGGCGCTTGAATTGATTGAAGCTGATCAACTTGTAGACAACTGGAGTGGTCGTACCAACGACGGCAATGAAGTTCGCATGGGCGTCGAGGTGGACAAGTGGCAGCGCCCAGTTGCTTACTGGTTCTATCCGCGCCATCCCGGTGACTTCTCGTTTGCATCCAGCGCCCCAAGCAATGACTGGTTGCGGGTGCCAGCGTCTGAAATTTTGCACATCGGTCTTTTTGAGCGTCCCACCCAAACCCGCTGTGTCCCATGGTTGCACAGCGTGCTCATCAAGCTGCGCCACATGGGCGGCTATGAAGAGGCTGAGATTGTGGCTGCGCGCGCAAGCGCAAGCATCATGGGTTTTGTCCAGTCTCCTGAGAGTGAAACGCCTGATATGCCGGGTGGTGCGATGGACAGCGACGATGTAGTCGACAACGAAAAAGTGTTCGATATGTCCCCCGGCATCATCAAAGAACTCGGACCTGGCGAAACCTTCTCTGGTTTCAATCCATCACGTCCCAATGGAGCACTAGACCCATTCATGCGCTACATGCTGCGCAGTGTGGCCGCTGGTACAGGCATCAGCTACGAAAGTTTGAGCCGTGACTACAGCCAAACCACTTACAGCAGTGGCCGCTTGGCTTTGCTCGATGACCGTGACAACTGGCGCGTTTTGCAGGCTTGGTTGGTGCGCACTTTTCATCAGCACGTCTACGAAGCATGGCTCGATTTAGCTGTTCTCTCGGGCGCCTTGCAACTGCGCGGCTACGAACAAAACACTGAGGCTTATCAACTTGTCCGCTGGCAAACCCGTGGCTGGGATTGGGTCGACCCACTCAAAGAAGTCATGGCCGCCAAGGCTGCCATTCGCAGCGGCATCACCACACAAACACGCGTCCTTGCCGGTAAAGGTGAAGACATCGAAGAGATTTTGGAAGAGCGTCGCAACGAACTCAACCTTGCTGCTGATTTGGATCTTGTCTTTGATACGGACCCAGCGCAAACAAACGACAAGGGCGCGTCTCAGGCCAAACCTGAATCTGACGGGGGCCCGAGCCCAACCGATGAAGACAGTGCCACGGATGGCATTGCCACTGACACAACTGGAGAGTAACCATGACCCTTGCCGACCCAACCAAACGCCGCCTGCACGATGGCGACAACCTCGGGCCCCAAACCCGCAGCATCACTCTGGCTATTCGTGCCGCTGTTGACGCCGCGGGCAAGCGCACCGTCCCCGGTCTTGACATCGATGCCCGCACTCTAGAAATCAGCTTCAGCAGCGAAGAGCCCGTAGCCCGTTGGTTCGGTATCGAAGTGCTTAGTCACGACGCCGATGCACCTGACTTCTCGCGCCTCAACGATGGTGCACCCATGCTCTTCAACCACAACATGGATGACATCTTGGGCGTGGTCGAGAAAGCATGGATTGGCCCTGACAAACGTGGCCACGCTATCGTGCGTTTTGCCAATACACCACGCGGTCAAGAAATGTTGGGTCTGGTGGCTGACGGCATCGTGCGCAACGTCAGCTTCATGTATCGCGTCGACAAATACCGCATCGACAGCGAAAAAGAAGACCCCTACTACGACGATGACGCCATCTACACCGCCACCCGATGGCTCGCCTACGAAGTGTCCATGGTCAGCATTCCTGCAGACCAAACCGTGGGCGTTGGTCGCAGCGCCCACACCCAAGAGCAACCGGTCGTTGTGCAGACAACTGCACAACGAACTCAAGCAACCCCCGCAGCACCCGCTGCACCCTCAACCACTGGAGAACCCACCATGAATCCAAAACGCGCCCACGTGCTGCAAAACGCAGCCGAAACGCAAACCTCAGCCGGTGGCAGCGGTGCCGCTGCTGCTGCCCCTGTCGACCTCGTTGCCGTTGAGCGTCAACGCGTCGCAGACATCGTCGCCCTGTGCCGCAAGCATAACTTGCCGATGGAAAAAACCCACGAGATGATCTCATCCGGCGTGGACATTGCTGCCGCTCGTGGCATCGTCCTCGATGGACTGTTGGGCCAACAAGGCGCGGTCGCCTCACTCGGTGACGGTCTTGACATGACTGACAGAGAAAAGCGCAACTACAGCCTCATCCGTGCCGTACAAGCCCTCACCAACGGCAATTGGCAAGCCGCGGGCTTCGAGCGTGAAGTCTCACAAGCCTTGGCAAAACGGATGGGCAAAGCTGAAGCAAATAGCTTCTTCATGCCTACTGATCTGCCCTTTGCCCCCGATGAAAAACACGCTCGCACTTACAGCGAAGTCATGGGTAAAAAACAAACCCGTGCTGCGTATCAAGTTGGTACAGCATCGCAAGGCGGTAATTTGGTCGCAACAAACTTGATGGCCGACAACTTCATCGAAGTGCTGCGCAATGCAAGCGTCACCGCCCAGCTGGGTGCGCGTTACCTGACCGACTTAACTGGCAACGTTGACATTCCGCGTCAAAACGGTGCGGCTAACTTGAGCTGGGTGGGTGAAAGCACTGCTGGTAGCGAAAGCGAAGCAACTTTTGACAAGGTTAGCTTGAAACCCAAAACCATCACAGCATGGTCACTCATCAGCCGTTTGATGATGTTGCAAAGCTCACCCGCCATCGAAATGTTGGCCCGTGCAGACTTGCTCGCTCAGTGCGCCTTGGGCATTGACTTGGCCGCCATGAGTGGCAGTGGTGCTGGTGGTCAACCCACTGGCATCGTCAACCAATCGGGCGTTTCCAGCATCATTGGTGGCGCTAACGGTGCCAACCTTAGCTTTGATCACATCATCCAGATGTACAGCGGCCCTAGGTTGGCTAACGCACCACAAGCCAACTTGGGTTTTGCAATCAACAGCAAAGCATTCGGCTACCTCAGCACACTCAAAGCCACCACGGGTCAATACCTGTGGATGCCACAAGGTGGTATTGCTCAGGCTCCCGGTGACACCCTGCGTGGTTACCCCTACGCCGTGAGTAACCAGCTGCGCTCTGCATTGAGCAAGGGCACGTCCACTGGCCAATGTTCCGAATTGATTTACGGCAACTGGTTGGAATTGCTGATCGGTATGTGGGGCGTGATGGAAATCGCAGTCAACCCCTACGACAGCACTGGATTCAAAAACGGTGATGTTGTCTTGCGCGTCATGCAGACCTGCGACATCGGTGTGCGTCACGGCGCTTCATTCGCTGTGATGACTGATGCGCTCACACCTGGCTTCTAAGCCCCATCCCTGCTTCATTGATATTGCAGCAGGGTTTTTCTGAAATACATATTTTTTAGGTGAACACCATGAAATTTCAAGTCCGTGATGGTTTTGTCGTCGAAGTCAGTGAACAAGTTGAAATCTCTCCTGACAAATTTCAAACACAAACTCAGACTTTCTACGGCGGCAAATATGTCGACCTGAATGAAGAACAAGCCGCCGATCAATTGCACAAGCTTGAGCCGATTGACAAATCAGCCGTTGCTTTCGCAGCGTCGAAGCACGTACCTGATCCCAAGTCCAGCGTCGTTGCTGAAGACATGGGTGCCCAAGTGCAAGCTGAAGTGCAGCGTCAAATGCAAGCCTTCTTTGCAGGCATGCAAGCAGCGCAAAACGGCCAAGTGCCAGCCGCTACCAATACTGCACCCCCAGCTCTCAATGCTGCACCCGCAGCCAATGCGCAGCAAAACAAGTAACCACTGATTTGATGCGTGAGCCACCTTCATGCATGAGGGTGGCTTGCAGATCAAAGCTTCAACATCATGGCAACCACATTCAACAACTTTTCAAACGTGTCGGAGTTTTTCCGAGACTTCGCAGTCCCTTGTGCCTGCGGTGCCTATGCGTTTTCAGGCATTTTTGACAGACCTGATGACACATTTGGCATGGGTGGCGTCAATGTGCAAAACACCAACTACACCCTGCAAGTCGCCGCTACTGACATTTCCCTTGGGCTTATTGATGGTGGATCGGTGGTCTTAGTGCAAAGCCTTCCCTACATCGTGCGTGACGTTGTTGCGCTTGATGACGGGGCTATTTTTCAACTTGTTTTAACCAAGCAATAAGGGGTTCTTATGCCAATTTACAAAATCATTCAAGGCAGCTTTGTTGACCATGACGGACAAGTCAAAGGCGAGGGCGAAACCATCGAACTCAGTGAAGAGTTTGCGGCCAATCGCAATCATGACGTGGTGCTGGCTGAATCGCTCAATGCCCCCGAAAGCGAATCCACTGGCGACAACGCATCTGCATAACTCAGCACATTAAGTCAACACATTAATTCAAACCATGCCATCTTTACGCGAACAAGTTTTAGCAGCAACTCATGCCGCACTCACCAGTGCTGCACCCGGTGGTGCTTCTGTTTTTCGCTCGCGTGAAACCAGCATTACCCGTGACAAAACACCTGCCATCGTTATCACCCCCGGTGGAACAGAGCGAACACGGCACAGCGACATCCTTGACAAAAGCACCTTCACTTTTAAAGCCGAAATCTTTGTGCGAGGTGACCCATGGGACCAACTCGCCGATGTCGTGGATGTTCCTATGCATGCCGCGCTCATGAGCAGCTCAGCACTCAGTGCTCTGTGTGTCTTGCGCCGCACCAACGAAGAATTTGAATCCGTCGAGGCTGACAAAACTGCGGGGACCTTGACCGCGACCTACCGCGCCACTTTCACCTCCAGTGCATTTGCGCTGGACAAACCCTTTTAATTTTTCACCACCAACCTAAAGAGGTACACCATGCAACAACACTTCGGAACCGGCACCCTGTGGGGCACCGCCACCAGCGACGCCTTGGGCAACACCATCGCCAACCCTACGCCCATCAAGTTTGGTGTACTGCAAGACACAGGCTTTTCGTTTGAGCGTGATTTGAAAATGCTCTACGGTCAGCAAGCATTCGCTGTGGCTGTTGCGGGTGGCAAGATGAAACTCAGCATCAAGGCCAAGCTCGCTCAAATCAGCGGTCGCATCTACAACGACTTATTTTTTGGTCAAGCTCTATCCACCGGTACGCTCACTGCTGTCCAAGAAGATTTGACTGGTGCCGCCATTCCGGCCTCACCAAACACGTTGACTGTGACGCCACCTTCTTCTGGCACCTATGCACGCAACCTCGGCGTACTCGACAGCAATGGTTTGCCTATGCAAGTCGTGGCCAGCGCACCCGCCACAGGTCAATACAGCGTCAGCGCAGCTGGTGTCTACACCTTTGCGGCGGCTGATGCAGGCAAGGTGGTGTACATCAGCTACACCTACACCGTGGCTGCCACCAACGCCAAAACCATCAGCTTGACCAACCCCATCATGGGCACGGTGCCGGTCTTTGGTGTGGACTTCTCGGCGCGTTACATGGGCAAGCAAGCCACATTCCGCTTCCCCACTTGTGCAAGCAAGAAGCTAGGCTTCGACCCTAAGCAAGACGACTTTGCTGCGGGTGACTTCGACATCGAGGCCTTTGCTGACCCTGTCAGCGGCGCTGTGTGCACCTTGAGCTTCAGCGAGTAACGCCATGCCACAAGAACTCATCCCCGGTGTTGAATTCAATTTTGGTGGCGAGCGTGTTTACACCATTCCGCCGTTGACGCTAGGTGCTCTTCAGCGCTTGCAACACAAGCTATCCGAATTGAGTGCAATGTCTGCACTTGATCCGCAGGCTATCTCCATCATTACCGAGGCAACACATGTGGCCTTGCTGCGAAATTATCCAAACATGACTGTGGATGAACTTTCGGAGTTGTTGGATGTTAGTCAGCTTGGTGATGTGTTGTCCGCGCTGCTTGACGTCTCAGGCCTGCAACGTAAAGCGCAGGCTGAGGCAAAAAACCAAGTAGCCCAGCCGGTGCAGACGTCAGCACTGACTGGGCTGCCCTCATCGCCCGCATCTGCATAGACACCGGATGGACGTGGCCCCATGTGCGCAACCATGTTGATCTTCCCACTGTGCGTGCACTCGATGCACGCTGGCAGCAAGAGCCGCCGGTTGGTCGCTTGGTTGCTGCGTACTTGGGCTACAAGCCGCCCGCACTTCCCAGTGCCGAGGGCGACACCACGCCTGAAGACTTGGTTCAAGAGCTGGGCCATGTGCCTGTGCGTCAACACACCGCAGTCGATGACAGCGCCTTTGAGCAATACCTGAAAGACAAAGATGGCAGACAGTGAAAAAACAGTCAGTTACACCGTTGACGCTAACGCCACGGGTTTCGTCAAAGGTATGGAAACTGCGGCGGATGCCGCAGGAAAAACCGCATCCACGATTGACGCGCAATTTAAAAAAATAACTGGTTCTTTTGAATTGCTCAACGGTCACATGACTGCATTCATTGCTGTTCTTGCTGGTGGTGGCGCATTGAAAAAATTTATTGACAGTGCAAATGAGTGGAATATTTCAGTTGGAAAAATGGCAAACCAGCTTGGCCTAACAACTGAAAAAGCCAGTGTTCTAAAAGTAGCACTTCATAGCCTCGGACTTGATGCCGATCTTTATACCGCTGCCTCACAAAAGCTCAGTAAAAACGTTTTTTCTAACGCTCAGGCATTTGAGGTCTTGGGCATCAAAGTGCGTGATTCTGGCGGTCACTACCGTCCCGTGACCGAGTTAATGGGTGAGGTCAACACAAAGTTGGCTGCGATGAAAAACCCGATTGAGCAAAACATTGCAGGGCAACAAGTTTATGGGCGTGGCTGGGGCGAAGTGCGGGCCATTTTGAAGTTGACTGCTGAACAAATGCAGGCATCTGAACAGCGAGCGCGGGAGCTAGGCTTGGTCGTTGGTACTGAGAGCGTAGAGGCCGGTAAGAAATATCAAATTCAGATGCGTGAACTTGGTTTGGTCACTAAAAGTATGCAAATACAAATGGGACAGGAGTTGTTGCCCGTTTTCTTAAAAATCGCTACTTTTCTAAATACTGATGGTGCAGGTGCTGCGCGGTTTTTTGCAGCAGGGTTAGAAGGGATTTTGTGGGTTGTCCAGTCTACCATCATTGGCTTCAAAGAGTTGACAAGCGAAATTTCAACGAGCTTTCAAAAAATCAAGGCTAGATTCACTCTGCACCTTGATGACTATCGTGCTCTTGGAATTGCGCGTGATGCAGAGCACAAAAAAAATATGGCACAGCTTGAGGAGCTTTATGCCAAATTGGGTAAACGTCCCAAAATTGATACGTCTACCGAGAAAGATATCAACACAGATAACCCAGATTTGCATTTCAAAGAAAAGAATGCAACAAAGACCTCTCAATTTGAGGCGGAGCTTGCAGAAAAGAAATTAAAAATCCAAGAAGAGGCTAATTTAGAAGGTTCATTTCGCCAAATGAGCAAAGCTGACGAGCTTGAGTTTTGGCGCGAAAAAATCAAGCTCACCAAAGATGGCAGTGCAGACAACTTGGCCATTCGCAAAAAATACGCAGACCTTGCACTCAGCATCAACCAAGAAAAATACAACGCTGAAGTCGCAGGCTTTCAAGCGCAAGAAGCGGCCTTCAAACAAAACATTGCAGCCCGATTGGGAATTCTTGAAAGCCATGCCGCCGTAGTCAAGCAGCGCTATGGCGAAGAAAGCAAAGAGTACCAAGCCGTTCAAAAAGACATCGTCATCGCTCATCGCCAAGCTGCTGAGCAGCAAAAGCAAATTGATATGCAAATGGCCGAGTCCAAACGCAACATGCAGCTGATCGATTTGGAGATCGAGCGGCAGGGCATTCAGCTTGACCGTGACTTGCACGCCATCAGTAACTTAGAAGCAATTGAATCTCAACGCCAGCTTGAAGAAAAGCGTACTGCCATTCAGCGTGCCGCGTTGCTAGAGCGCTTGCAAATCGCCGAAGCAGGCCCCGGCCGCAACATTGCGCAAATCAGCCAAATTCATTTGCAAATCAAAGAGCTAGAGCGTCAGCATCAAGCTCGCATGAAAGGCATCGACATGGATGCCACCCGCGAAAAAATGAAGTTTGTCGATGGTGCCTACAAGTCGATGGAAAGCGGCTTTGCCTCCGTCATTCAAAAAGGCCTGCAAGGCGGCCTCACGATGAAGAACTTTTATGCGGGCATGTGGCAGGCGGTCACGCAGGCGGTCACGGGTGCGTTGGCCCAAATGGCTGCGCAATGGTTGATGCAAGCCGTGGAGGGCAAGGCCATCAGCATCGCCAAAGCCTTGAGCGAAGTCACGGCCAATGCGGGTGTCGCAGGTGCCGCTGCCGTAGCCAGTACGGCAGCCATCCCAATCGTTGGCCCCGCCATGGCGCCTGCTGCTGGTGCTGCTGCATTTTCCGCAGCCATGAGCTTTGCTCCCACGGCCAGCGCCGCCGGTGGCTATGACATTCCCGCCACCATCAACCCCATTGTGCAAACCCATGCCCGCGAAATGATTTTGCCTGCCAAGCACGCCGATGTCATTCGCAACATGGCCGACAACCCTCAGTCATCGCAGGCGTCTGCACCCAATGTCACGCTGCACGTCAGTGCGCTCGATGGCGCCAGTGTGCAACGTGTCCTCATGGGCAATCAAAACGCGTTGGTGAATGCCCTCAGCGCCGCCTACCGCAACGGCATCCGTAAAAAATGAGCAACTTGTTGTACCCCAGCTTACCCGGCTTGTCGTGGCCCATTGGTCGCACAGCCCTGTACAGCACCCATGTCCAAACCAGCACCAGCGGGCAAGAGGTGCGCCTGAGCAATTGGGCCTATGCCCGCTACAAATACAACCTCAGCTACGAGTTTTTGCGCGAAGGCAGCAAGACCGACTTGCAGCAAATCGCAGGCTTGTTTGGTCGCATGCGTGGGCAGTTTGACACCTTTTTGTTTTCTGATCCCGATCCTGCTTTTAGTCTTGCAGTCAATCAAACATTCGGTGTGGGCGATGGCGTCACCACCGTCTTTCGGTTGGCCCGCAACTACGCCGCACAAGTGTCCGAGCCAGTAGCTGCTTGTGCGTCAGAGGCTACTGTTTTTATCAATGGCGCTGTGTCCGCCGCTTGTACGGTCGATGCCAATGCGGGTACGGTCACCTTCACAGCAGCCCCCGCCTTGGGCGCTGTGCTGACTTGGACAGGCTCATACCTGTGGCGTTGCCGGTTTGATAAAGATGAACTGGCCACCGAGCAGTTTATGAAAGACCTTTGGAAAGGGCAGGTGAGCTTCATCACTTGCAAGCTCCGCACATGATCACCGCTTCAGCCGCGCTCAACAGCCTTTTGCTTACCAGTGACCAATTGGTGGTGGTCGATTGCTACGACATTACGCTGCAAGATGGCACCGTCATTCGCTGGACCAGTGCCGATGCGCCTGTTGCAGTAGACATTGCAGGCGTGCGCACGCTGTTCAGTGTGGGCCCGCTCATCACGCGCAACAACATCAAGTTGGTCATTGGTGTGCAAGTCGACAGCCTCACGCTCACGCTGACCGCAGATGATGCAGTCACCATTGGCTCTGTGCCTCTCATCAAGGCGGCAGTATCGGGCAGGCTAGATGGTGCCACTGTGCGCTTGTACCGCGCCTATGCAGCCGACTGGACCAGCGGCTGGGTGGGCGTACTCACACGTTTTGCTGGCACCGTAGCCGATGTGTCAGGCGGTCGTTCGCAGTTGGAAATCAAGGTCAACAACCATTTGCAGCTACTTAACACGCAGCAGCCTGTGCGCTCGTATCAAGCTGGGTGCACGTGGACCTTGTATGACACTAGCTGCGCTGCTTCAAAACACACGAGTATCGGCACCGTGGTGTCGGTCGCGCAGCGGTGGGAGTTTCAAACATCTATTGACTCAGGGGCTACAAACCTTGGCACCAGCATGTTGCCTATTTCTTTAGGAGTTGTGTTGCAAGGCGGCCAACTCAAGTTTACAAGTGGAAAAAATTCTGGTTTTACTTACCCTGTGAAAACGTGGTCTGGTTCTACAGCTACGTTGCTGCGTCCTGCCGGTTTAGAGATTGCGGTGGGTGATTCTTTTCAAGTCACATGGGGCTGCAACAAGACCATTCAGGTGTGTGACTTTGTGTATGCCAACAAGGCTAATTACGGTGGTTTCCCATTCATCCCAGCCGCAGAAACGGCGGTGCCTGTATGACGCATTCCCCCGTTCATATTGCCGCCTTGCGTCAACAGATTTGTGTGGAGGCTCGCTCATGGTTAGGTACGCCTTACCACCACATGGCCCGCATCAAAGGCGTGGGTGTGGACTGCTTGCAAATTCTCATTGCTGTGTATAGCGCGGTGGGCTTAATGGAGGCATTTGACCCCGGCTACTACCCCAACGACTGGATGCTTCACCGCGATGAGGAGCGCTACTTGGCTGGCGTGCTAGAGCATGCACACCCAGTAGACACCCCCAGCGTAGGCGATATGGCGTTGTACCGATTTGGCCGCACCTACAGCCACTCGGCCATCTTGGTTGATGGGGGCTTGTCTGTGCACAGCTACATGGGTCTTGGCGTCGTGCTGACAGACCCTTGTGCGCCGCCTTTGGGTAGCCGCGTCGTTCAATATTTTTCATTCTTTAACTGACCATGGGCGGCAACTCAAGCATCACTCCCGAGGCACGCATTGGCGGTGTGCCCATTCAGCAAAGTGCCGAAGGTACACCCGTGGCTTTGCTTTATGGCCGAAACAGGCTACCTGTCAATTTGGTGTGGTACGGAGATTTCGAGTCGGTCGAAAAGAGCACTAGCCAAGGCGGTGGCAAAGGCGGTGGCGTGGACACCATCACGTATGACTACTACGCCAGCCTTATCTCGAGCATTGGGCAGGGGCCTATGTCGCTCATCAATGTGTGGCGAGGAAAAAGCAAATACAGCGCAGCCGATGCATCGAGCAAATTGGGCATTGGCTTTATGTCTGGCCAGCAAGGGCAGGCCACATGGTCACACTTGAGTGCTTTGCCGTACACCACGCAAGTTGATGAAGACGGTAACTCGTATCAAGTGTCAACTGGTCATGATCATCTTACGCAAGCTATTGGCTATAGTGGCACCAGCTACTTGTATGCCCAGCGATATGCCCTAGATCAAGGCGCTCAAATACCCAACCACAATGTTGAAGTAGAAAACACACAGTTTGGGTCTACCCCGTCGCCTATGACGATTGCGGTTGATTTGCTCAAGCGCTCTGGCGTGCCTGCTAGTGCAATAGGGGCGACAGCTGATGCATTGGCATACGCTGCGGGTGTCGGCTTGTATGCATGTCCCGTCTACACCAGCTTGTCGGCCTGTGCTGACATGGTGAATGACTTGGCCACGATTGGCAATGTGGGCTTGGTGTCAAGTGAAGGCCTGTTGAAATTCTTACCTTATGGCGCATCAGCCGTGGGTGCGTATGTTCCCAACACCACACCTGCCTACAACTTGACCGACGATGACTTCATCAGCAGTCAGGATGAAGACCCCATCAAAGTCACCCGCAAAAGCGAGGCAGACACCTACAACCACGTCAAGGTGCAATACGCGGATGCCAATCGTGAATACAACACTGCTATCAGTGAGGCCAAGGACGACGAAAGCATCGCTCGCTCGGGCCTGCGTACCAAAGATAGCATCACACTCAATGGCATCACCGATGCCAACGTGGCGCGTCTGGTAGCACAGCAAATTCTTCAACGCGAAATTGCTTTGCGCAACACCTACGAGTTCACCTTGGGCGCCCGCTACGCACGCCTTGAGCCCATGGACTACGTGACCCTCACCGACAGCTATCTTGGCCTAGACAAGTTGGTGGTGCGCATCATTGAAATTGAAGACCAAGATGATCGGTTTGTGATCAAGGCTGAAGACGCACCTATGGCGGCCTTCACACCTGCTGCCTATGCATTTCAAAAATCGGCAGGGTTTGTAGGCAACTACAACGCAGCACCTAAAAATGTAACGCCACCTATCTTTTTTCAGCGCCCTATTAAATATGAGGGGGGCATTGGGATTGTGGTGCGCATAGCCGTTACAGGCCCCGATGCCACATGGGGCGGCTGTGCTGTGTGGATGAGCGTGGATGGAAATAACTACCGGCAGCTCGGACAGACTAAAACGCGGGCTCGATATGGTCACCTTAAGACATCTATTGATACAACCAGCACCAGTCTTTCTGCGGTGTTGCATGGTGTTGGCGGGCAGTTGCTCTCAGGCTCTGCAGTAGATGCTGATAGTGGGTCTACGCTGTGCTGGGTGGGTGCCAATGGCCGTGGCGAGTATTTGAGCTACCAAGCATCTACGCTTCAGGCGGCAAATACTTACACGCTCGCCAGTCTGCGCCGGGGTCAGCTCAACAGTACAGCCAAAGCGTACGAAGCTGGAGCTGGTTTTGTCCGTGTGGACAATAACATTTTTGAGACAGAAACATTGCCGCGCGGATGGAATAGCAAGATTGTTTATTTCAAATTCACATCTCTCAATGAATATGGCGGCAGCATCCAGTCTTTAGCCGATGTCATTGCATACCCCTACGTTTTGCAGCATGAGCCCCCCAGTGATGTAAGTGGTTTGGGCATATCGGTAGCAAACAACGGTATCTTAGTGACATGGGATAAGTCGTTTGATGCAGATTACTTAGACACTGAGTTACGTATAGGTGTCTCATGGGAAGCTGGCACGTTTGTTACCCGCAAGGCTAGCGCATCGCATTTGTTAAGTTGGCAATTAGCGACTTCACCGCTCACCTTGTGGGCGCGTCACCGTGATACGTCGTTAAGCTACAGCACCACTGCTGCCACATGCAGCCTTGCCATTTCAGGTCCTTCGCCTGTGGTCATCTTGCGTTCAGATACTCAGGTCAATACCGTCGCACTCGGTTGGAATGATGCGAAGACCAGCCAGCCTATCAAGAGCTACAGCATCTATACCGGCGCCTCTGGCGCAGCGCTTGAAGACTGTGCACTTTATGGTAAGGCTGGTGCAGATTCGCGCAGCGATGTGGTGATTTTTAGAAGCGCAGGGGCTAAGCGTATTTATTTGGTGGCTGAGGATGTGGCCGGCAACTTAAGCGTTCCGACCCCTCTTGATGTCAATGTCACCCTACCTGTCAACTTTGTGCTGTCGAGTGAGTGGGATGAAAACTGGACAGGTACTAAGACTAATGCGTATGTGGATGGTGACGCAATCTATTTACCGGTACTTGACGGCGAGACATGGAGCACCCATTTTTCAACGCGTGCTTGGTCTAATACCGACGCACAAGTGGCAGCTGGCTACCCCTTGGTTTTTGAGCCATCAGCGTTGAGCGGTAGCTATGTAGAGCTTCACGATATTGGCAAGTTGATGCCGAGCGCCAAGGTGTCGGTAGCGGTGCAAAGCATGACCTTGGTTGGATCAGTGCTGCCCGCCGTTCTGATTGAATGGAGTGCAGACGCCAGTACATGGAAAGCAGGCCCTTCGGGTGTCACTGAGGTACAGGTGTCCCAAGTCCGCTATGTGCGGGTGACCTACAGCGTTACCGCTGTCGGTGGTGATGACCTTGTAAAGCTGCAGCGTGTGCATGTGGTGGTGAGCAGCGAAGAGAAAAGCGAATTCGCAGCGATCACTTTGCAAAGTACTGATGCCAGCGGCACTGCGTACACCACCACTAAAAACTTCTTTGATGTCGTTACAGCAGTGTTCTCGCCGACCCCTGCTGCGCTGGGTGGGGCGTCGCCTATTGCGAGGTGGAGCGTGTACATCGATGACAGTGCGACTCCTGCTACACCCGCCAAGGTATATGTGATGGCATGGGATGCATCTAACAACCGTGTGGGTGGAATGGGGTCGCTGCAAATTGGCGGCTATTAATATTTGGAGGGTAGATGGCAGATCAAAATGACTTAAGTAAACCGGATGGGACGAGTAGTTACCAGACTGAGGTTTGGCAGACTGTACGTGGACATATTGCGCGACTATGGTCAGGCGACTACGCAGGCATGGGCGGCCTTATTACAGGCATGCGCCGCTGGGTCATATCGAGCGGCAGCAATGTCAAGCTGCTGCAACGCAATGCGTCAGGCACAGAAGACGTATTGTTTGATAGCGCCAACAAAGTAGACACCTCTGCCATCAATAGTTTGGTGACCACGGCGACGGTGAATACGGTGACGGGCAACTCGATCGACTGCTCAAAAGGTATTTTCTTTACAAAATCCATTTCGGCTTCAACAGGGCTTTCATTCACTAATGTGCCAACCGGTACGGCCTATGGTTTTGTATTGGTTGTATCGCTAAATGGCGGTCCAGCCATCACTTGGCCCTCAAGCGTTTCATGGCCTAGCTCGGTCGCGCCCACCCTGCTGTCCAATAAGAAAAATATTTTTCAATTCCTCACGAATGATGGTGGCGCAAACTGGTTTGGCGCATCGCAAACAAACTATTGATATGCATAACATCGTCAAAAACGCCTGGCTTTGCAGCGGCGGTAAACAAAAAATTCCGCTTGGGTATCTTTGGTCCTCAACAAGCGGGACCACTTCCACCATAGATGACTATGTAGATCAATCACGTCCTATAGTGCAACTTGGTGGCCGCTGGTTTGCCTATTCGCGAGATTGCACATGGGTCAGTAATGATGGTAATACGTTTGCAAAACTAAGTTTAAATTTTGCTCGAATTGTTTACGGTAATAGCATTTATGTGGGAGTTGCCTCAGGCGCGATTTACTCAAGTTCTGATGGGTTGAGCTGGACGCTTAGAAAGTCATCGTTTGCTTATGCAGGCCTAGAGTTCAACAGTGGCGTATTTATCGCCGCAGATAGAGCTGTTGGATTATTTCGATCAATCGATGGTATTGCTTGGATTTCAGTTGGCGCTTCTGTTATTGGTGGAAATTGGGTTTTTAATACAACCAGGCAGCTTCCATTTAAAGCTATTTATTTTAAAAATGTTTGGTACGTTCAGGCTCGCGTTTCGGGTGCACCGAATGATCCTCTTGGCACTGTTGGAATCTTCTCAAGCGGTGATGGTGTGTCTTGGGTTCTTGCCTATTCTTTCAAACCTCAGTATCTCAACTTTGGTTTTTATGCAGCTGGCGACGCCTTGGTGGTGAGAAGTAAAAATACTTCTGGTATCAAAGTGGCGTCCAGCACGACCAATGGCTTTTCGTGGACTGAGGTTGCAACGACGATTACAGAAATAGACAGCACCACTTATGGCAATGGCTGTCTTATTGCTATAGGCAGCGATGGCGTCGTCTATGACTCTAGTGATGGCTCAAATTTAAGGGTGGTGCAGCGCTCCAGCTATCCATTTGGTGGGAGTGTTAATTTATCGGTAAACACTGGTGCCATCCTTCGGTTTTTGAATGGTGTATTTTTTCTGTGCAATGGCAGCAATTTGTATATCAACAGCAGTTCCAATGGGCGTGGTGATTGGTATTTGGCTGATAGTTTTGCGTCTTCAGTGCTTTCCATTTTTTATGACGACGGTCGTTATTTCTTGATGTCGGCAAGCACGTGCAACACCCTAACTTTTTCTCGGCTGACCTCTTACGATTCGACCACTGGATTCCCAAGCATCACTCAAGCACCCGTCTTTACCGAATCAAATATTTATATTGGAGCAACAGGCGATAACACAGCAGCACTAGGTGATCGTGCTGATGGCCTTGGTAAATGCTTGGTGTGCTGCGCTATTGACACAAATGCAAACTATTCCAAGCCCAGTCCGCCCTATACCGTCAACTTCACTTATAGCGAGGAAAAGAAATGATGTTTGCAAAAATTGATGTGACGCAAAACAAACTGCTGGAGTATCCATGCCTTAACTGGACAGATGCCTACAAGCACGTGAGCTTCCCGCTTGATTTAAGTTTGATGAGTGATGAAGACCTGCTGAGTTTTTCGATGGTGCATGTCGCAACGTCTGCAAAGCCTAGCATCACTGACGCGCAAATTGTGAATGAGTGCGGACCTCGATTGCAAAACGGCGTATGGACACAGCAGTGGGTGGTAAGTGATATTCCGGCCAGCGTTTTACAGCAGCGCATTGACAGTGCAAAAGCTCAGTTGAAAGAGCAAATGCTGGAGGCAATCCAACAGCGACTGGATGCTTTTGCTAAGCAGCGTGGTTACGACGGCATATTGAGCGCTTGTACATATGCCACAAGCGCAGTTGCAAAATTTAAAGTCGAAGGCCAGCGCTGCGTTGATCTGCGTGATGCTACTTGGGCTGCTTCCTATGACATTTTGGCAAAGGTACAGGCAGGTCAAAGGTCAATGCCATCGGGTTTTTCAGAAATTGAATCAGAGCTTCCAGCTTTGACTTGGCCAGCGTAGGCGGGGTAGAAATGAAAAGAATACAAACAATTTTTCTTTGCCTAGTCTGCATAGTCTTAATGCCGATTCTTCTGTCAGCCATGCTTTTGCAGGCCTTGTTTGGCAGCACACAACGTGCACACAACATGGCTATATCAGTAGATGAGCAGGGAAATAGTCTCTTCGGCGGTGAGCCAACCGACACTATCTCTGCACGCACGGGTAGAGCTTATTTAGCAGGTAAGCGATGGGGGCTTTGTCTTGCGCCTGTTATTGATTTTTTCTTTGGCAAAGGGCACTGCATTGCCAATGCACGCGAGGGGAGATTGAATGGCTGAGCCAACTTCAACAACAGCGGCGGTGGCCACCTATGCTGCTGCGGGTATTTCAGTGCCCATGCTCACCGCATTTGGCGTGCCATTAGGTCTACGCGCCGATGTGCTAGTGGCTGGTTTTTTTGGTGGACTTGTGGCCATCATCTTGCTCAACAGCGTGCCTAGCGAGGGGGACACCTGGCAACACTTGGTGGCCACCACGCTTGAGCGCATGTTTGTCGCCATCGCCAGCAGTCTTACCGCAGGCTACCTCACGCCACTGTTATTGCTGATGGCTAGCCTACCGGACGCACTCTTGCTGAGTGTGGCGTTTGGTGTGGGCGGTGGGGCCCAGCGTGTATTTGCACGCGTGATTTCAAAGCTCGGCGATGCACCAGTTGCTGACGATGGGAGTGCCAAGTGAACTCAACCATTCAAACTTTGCACTTTATCGGGGGCTTTATCGTGCTGGCCGAAGCGCTCAATAAGCTGGAGCGCACCAACCCCTGCGCATGCAGCCTAGACGCCCGAGAGCGCGTCACTGAATGGCTCAAAGCCCTTGCTTGGCTGCTGCTTGCAATAGGCGCGGGCGGTGCATTGGCCACGCCTGTGCTTTTGCTGTGTGGTGTGCAAAGTGCTGAGGCTCCGCTGCTTCGACTTGAGCCACCAACTATTGCCGAAACCGCAGTGCTTTTGGGTTTTGCGACTTTGATTGTGCGCACGCGTATTAAAGAGGGCTGACAATGAAACTTACCTTACAACGCACCCATGCCAATGAACTGCGCACATGGGGAAAATTATTTTTAGATGGCGTGTTTGTTTGCTACACCCTAGAAGACGCCATGCGAGAGGTGCGCAGCCAGTCGGTGAGTGTGTGGAAAGTGCAGGGGGCCACGGCTATCCCCAGCACCACATTCACCGAGCGGCCCTACATCGTCACGCTGGAAAACTCGCCACGCTTTGGTCCTGATACGCTGACCATCAATGATGTGCCTGGCTACTCAGGTGTGCGCATGCACGCAGGCAATACCGAGGCCGACACCGAGGGCTGCGTGCTGCTTGGCCAAGCCATCAATGCAGCAGGTATTACGGGCGGCACCAGCCGACCAGCGGTGGAGCAGGTGAAAAAAATCGTCAAGCAGGCGAGGGATTTGCACCGTGTGGTGCAACTTGAAATTTTGAATACCACGGAGGTGGCATGACGTCACTACTCACACGCATCACGATTGCACTTTTGACATGTGGTGGCATTGCGCTGGGCTTGTATCAGCTTGAGCAGCACATCGAGCAAAAAGGCTACGACCGCCGCGACCGCGAATACCAAGCCGCCGAACTCGCCGCCGAGCGAGAGGCTCGTGCTACCGAACAACGACAAGCCGAACAACTGACAGGAGCTATCAATGCACGCACGCAAACTACATCGATCAATCAAGCCTATGCTGCTGCCACTCATCTTGAGCGTGAGCGCATGCGGGACGCTTTCGCCCAGCGGGCTAGAGACTTGCCCGCGCCCAGTGCAGATGCCTGCACCGTCGACCGCGCAGCCGAGCGAGAGCTACTCACGGCAATTGGTAAAGCCGTTGACGAGCTTGCAGAAGTCGCTGAACGCATCGCCTCCGACGCAGACGGTCACGCTGCCGATTCGCTGATGTATCAACAGGCTTGGCCTAAATGAAAAGCCCACCACTCCTTCGGTAGTGGTGGCGGCTTGCACTTGTATTGCTACGCGTCTTCTTCGAGAATAGCGATTGCACCGCAAAATCCAGCGACTGCAAGAGTGATGGAGCTTGATTCGACTAGGCTGTCAAGTAGTGCGGAAGAGACTGCTGACCCGACCATGATTAGCAGAGGAAAAATGGCTACACCGCTGCCAAAATCTAAGCTGGTCTTTTTAGATATTAATTTATATCTTTTCGCATTTGGATTGAGATTTTCGCAGCGTCTTCGATAGTAGATATAGACAAATCCGGAAATGATCGAGCAAATGTCTACCCAGCTGCCATCAATAGCAGAAAAGTCCATAGCGATAAATCAGGCGATCAAATGGAATTTGACTGTGGCCCAAATTGCACCGACAGTAGCCCCGCCTATACGTGGGTCAAAAGGCAAATCCATCCAGCCAAAGATAACCCCCGCAATGGCGCATCCAGCCATCGCTGCGGCTGATATGAGTCTGAGGTTATAAATGATTTTTCTCTTCATTTTTTGATTTTATGGCTTGTTGGTTAAGTGGCGATCAGAAGATTTAATTGACCTCATAAAGTCAATTGGCTTTTGCTATATCAGCCCTATATCAAGCATGATATTTAGATCGACGCTAATTTTGGCATCTAAGTATTTAATTGATAATAACAAATAGATGCTATTTATGCAGAGTTATATAGTTTGTTTTAGGTGGTATTTAGATTTTGAAGTTGCCCGTGGTCAAATCACTTGTGCTCAATTAGGGTCGATTTCATCCTAAATAGCTCCCAAAAGGCGGGGTGCATTTGTCGATCCCCAGCCTCCCACTGTTGCCAGGTGCGCAGAGCAGAGTAGACGATCCGAGCTGCCTGAGTCTGAGTCAAGCGAAATTTCTTGCGCACCAAGCGAATCTCTTCTGGGCTTGGAGATTCGATAGTCAAGGTGCAGCCTTTGAAAAATCAATCTTGTCAGTACGCCCACGCCACCACTTTTGCGGATCAAGACCATCAAAGCGATGGTGTGCGATGGGCTTTCCACCATGATTTAGCACGGCGAGAATTGATGTGCCGTCAAGGTCAGATCGCTCAGTCAGAGACTTGAAGGCTGCGATAGCGGCCTGTGGGTCTCCTGTCACGGTCTTGTCGCTTACGGATTGGTCTTGATGCCGTAAATAAATTCTGAATGTCATATGAAAAAGGGGCTGTAGCCCCTGATTTTTATTAGTCAGCCCACTTCACTTCGATAGCGCATGTGATCCCGTCAAGCTCAAAAGTGTCGAAGTGGGAATTCTCAGTGTCTGTCTTTGCATGCCACTGCGATGCAGTGACCTCACCTACGCGCATTGGATCGGTCATCCACTCGCCTGTGATGGGGTCAGCTTGGACTTCGTATTGGGTAAGTGTCTTTGTCATTTCATTCTCCTGATTGAGACCCAGAAGCCGCTGGGGCGGTGGACCGCTTTGCTGCTGTCCATGGGATGTACTATAGCACAAATGCGCGCAATGAGCGCATTATTTTTCAGGTGTTTACCCTAAAGCAATGTCGAGATCTCGAATGCCAATATTTTCAGAGTAAGTCAGCCAAATCCTTCGCGGTGGGATTGAAGTACACCATAGCCATTTTGGGGTCGGACCAGCCAAAGACCTTGCACAGGGTCAGCACATCAAACACACGGCTCTTGGCCAGCCGTGTTGCCGCTGTGTGTCGAGCATCGTGAAAAGTAAATCCGTCCACCTTGGCTGTGGCCTTGGCCCTGCGAAAAAGCGCATCTCGGGTTGACGATGTGAGGCCAAATACCAACGACTCATCAAACCCGCGTTGATGGTCGATGATGCGACGTGCCGTTTTGGACAGGGGCACATCGCGCCCCTTGCCGGTCTTGCTGGTAGAGAGCACGATGTGCTTTTCTTTGACCTGTGGCCATGTGAGGGCGGTGATTTCGCCCGAGCGCATGCCGGTGATAAGGGCTAGCAAAAAGCAGTTGCCAAGCGAGTGGGTGATGCTTTTGGATGGCCCACGCGTCCACTTGGTGGCTCTAAGCACTTTGCGAATTTCAGGGCCCGCAATCACTCTGTCTCGGTGGTCGGGGGTGGCTGGTTTGCGCACGTCTTTGACGGGATTGGTTGTTATCCAGCACCAGTCGCGTCTTGCATGTTCAAAAATGGAACTCAACAACTTAAATTCACGCAGCACAGTGGCGGGTGACACATTGGTCAAGCGCTTGTCGCGCCACTCGGTCAGGTCTTTGGTGGTGACTTGGCCAATTTTTGAATTGACAGGCAGGGTGCGCTCAAAGGCTTTGAGGCGGGTAAGTTCCCATACCTCACCTTTGTGGGTAGGCGCAATTTCCTCCCCAAATTTGCGCATGGCGTCCCCAAGTGTGTAAATTGACTCGGGTGTATCTGCCTTTGCTCGGAGTTCAATTTCGCGTTCGGCAGCCCATTGCGCGGCTTCTCGGCGGGTTGGAAATACCTTGCTGTCTCTAGTGCCGCGCACGTAGACTTGCGCTCTGTAGCCGCCAGAGTTTTTGGTGATACTTGCCATGGGGAGTTTTGTGGGGAATGAATGGGGAGTAGGTGTCCACATTTTCCACAAAATACCGTTAGTTCCTGTTAACGGTGTTACATTTTGAACGGGATTTAACAGCTTTTGTTAAATCCCGTAAATATTTTGGTGCCCAGGAAGGGACTCGAACCCCCACGATGTTACTCGCTAGTACCTGAAACTAGTGCGTCTACCAATTCCGCCACCTGGGCATTTCAGGAAAGAGAGCATTGTATCAAGAATTCCGTTCAGACCAGTGGATTACTGGAAGAGTTTGTCGGCACCGTCTCGGGTCACCGTGATGGACATGGGTTTGTGCAGCGAGACGATGGCTCGCCAGACATCTTTTTGCCACCCAACGAAATGCGCGCGGTGTTGCACCGTGATCGCGTCAAAGCACGGGTTGTTCGCTTAGACCGAAAAGGTCGCCCAGAGGGGCGCGTGGTTGAAATTTTGGAGCGTTCCAAGCAACCCATCATTGGTCGCTTGTTGCAAGAGAGCGGCGTGTGGTTGGTGGCGCCTGAAGACAAGCGCTATGGTCAAGATGTGTTGATCAACAAAGGTGCCACAGCCAAAGCGATGGTGGGCCAAGTGGTGGTGGTTGAACTGACCGAGCCACCCAGCTTGTACGGCCAACCTGTGGGCCGCATCAAAGAAGTGTTAGGCGAGGTAGATGACCCCGGCATGGAAATCGAAATTGCTGTTCGCAAATATGGCGTGCCGCATGAGTTCTCAGATGCCTGCTTGGCCATGGCGCGTAGCTTGCCCGACAAGGTGCGTCCACAAGACAAAAAAGACCGTGTTGATTTAACGGATGTGCCTTTGGTCACCATTGATGGTGAAGACGCGCGCGACTTTGACGACGCTGTTTATTGCGAACCCGCCAAAGTGGGTAAGGGTAAAGGCTGGCGTTTGTTGGTGGCGATTGCTGATGTGAGCAACTATGTGGAAACTGGCAGCGCAATTGACGTGGACGCGTATGACCGCGCGACCAGCGTGTACTTCCCGCGCCGCGTAATCCCCATGTTGCCAGAGAAGCTCTCAAATGGTCTGTGTTCACTGAACCCAGACGTTGAGCGCTTGTGCATGGTCTGCGACATGATGGTGAATGCCTCGGGTGATGTGGAGGCATATCAGTTTTATCCAGCGGTGATGTTCAGCCACGCGCGCTTCACATATACCGAAGTGGCGGCGATTTTGTCGAATACGCGTGGGCCAGAAGCGGCCAAGCGCAAAGACCGCATCGACGACTTGATCAATTTGCACGATGTGTATGGGGCTTTGCTCAAAGCCCGTCATGTGCGTGGCGCCGTCGACTTTGAAACCACTGAGACACAAATCGTGTGTGACGAAAGTGGCCGCATCGACAAGATCGTGCCGCGTGTGCGCAACGATGCGCACAAATTGATTGAAGAGGCCATGTTGGCTGCCAACGTGTGTAGCGCTGACTTTATTTTGCAAAGCAAGCACCCTGGCTTATTCCGTGTGCACGAAGGCCCATCAGCGATGAAGATTGATGTGCTGCGGGGCTACCTCAAAGCCACAGGTGTGGGTTTGACGGTGGGCGACAACCCTAAGCCTGCCGAATTTCAAGCCATCGCAGAGGCCACCAAAGAGCGCCCCGATGCACAACAGATTCATTCGATGTTGCTGCGCTCGATGTCGCAAGCGGTTTATACGCCCGACAACAACGGCCACTTTGGTTTGGCGTTTGAGGCCTACACCCACTTCACCAGCCCGATTCGTCGTTATCCCGATTTGTTGGTGCATCGCGTTATCAAAGCCATTCTGACGAAGCGCAAATACACCTTGCCAGCCTTGCCAACACCCGGAGAGGCGCATGCCAAGTTGGCGCGCCGTTTGGCTTCCCGTGTGCGTGAGCCAGAAAACAAGCTGATTGAAAAAGTTAAACCGTCGATAGACCTGCAAGCATGGGAAGCCGCAGGTTTGCATTGCAGCGCCAACGAGCGCCGCGCCGATGAGGCGAGCCGCGATGTGGAAGCTTGGCTCAAGTGCAAGTACATGCGTGAGCATTTGGGTGAAGAGTATGGCGGCGTCGTCACCTCGGCCACGAGCTTTGGTTTGTTCGTGACTCTGGATGCCATGTATGTCGAAGGTTTGGTGCACATCACCGAGCTGGGTGGCGAATATTTCCGCTTTGATGAGATGCGCCAAGAGTTGCGTGGCGAGCGCACGGGTATCCGCTACGGCATTGGCTCGCGCGTGCGCATTCAGGTGAGTCGCGTGGATCTAGATGGCCGCAAGATTGATTTCCGCTTGGTGCGAGAAGCCGATGAGTTGCTGCCCCGCAATGGCAAAGATGTATCTGGTTCGCCCATGCAAAATTTCAAAAGCGCAGTCAAAAAAGCCTTCACCAAAATTGGTGGTAAGGATGTTCGTGGCGAGGCTAAATCAGCGCCTGCACCGCGTAAATCGAGCGATAAAAAAGCCGCAGCCAAGAGCCGCCGCTCTCGCAAGTGAGTCTGAGCTAAGGTTGTTTTGGTTCAACGCACCGATGCCGCAAGAGACGCCGCATCGAGTGCAGGCCCGACGCTCGGCCAAGCATCGGCCGCATGGCCGTGAGCGAATACGGCTTGGCAGGTTGCTTTAAACACATCGTCATGGCGCGCAATGTACGCACCCACTAAGCCCGCCAGCACATCTCCCGTTCCTGCGGTGGCCAGCAAGGCATTGCCAGAGCCGTTGATGACTGGTGTGCACTGCGGGCTGGCAATGATGCTTCCCGAGCCTTTGAGCACCACCACGCATTGAAACGTATCAGCCAGTTGTTGCGCAGCATGCACGCGGTTTTGCTGCACATCTTTGGTGGTGCAGTTCAACAGCCGCGCGGCCTCTAATGGGTGTGGCGTTAGCACGGTAGGTTTTTGGCGTGCATGGCGTTTTTTCAGCAAGGTTTGCAGCGATGTGTCACGCGCAATGGCATTCAGCGCATCGGCATCTAGCACCAACTGCTTCGAAGTTGACAGCGCTTGGTGCAGCACGGCGTGAATGCCATCACCCGCGCCGCAACCGCACACCACAGTGGAGGTATCGAGGTTCAGCTCAGAAGGCCTGCGAACCATCAAGGCTGGGTGCGCTGCTGTAACCGTAGGATGCGCTGCTTCATCCATCAGCCCCACCAACACGCGGCCTGCGCCGCCATGAAGAGCGGCTAAGCCCGCCAGCATGGCCGCGCCAGCCATGCCGGGAGCACCGCCCAAGACAGACACATCGCCAAAACTGCCTTTGTGGCTGTTGTGTGGTCGGTCTATCGGCGCTGCGCCGTGTTGTTGCAGCCAAGCGGCTGGTGTTGGCGAGGGTTTCACGCCTAAGTCGTTGAACCATACTTGGCCTGCAGCATCTTGGCCGTCAGCGGTGAACAAACCCGGCTTTAGGGTGAGTAGGCTTAAGGTGTGGCGATGATTGTGGCGATGAGTGCGGGTGTTGGCAGTTGTGCGATGTGGCTGCGTTGCACCTAACCATTCGCCTGTGTCTGCCAGCAAACCGGTGGGTATGTCCACGCACAGCACAGGCCCCGTGTTAGCTTGGATGACGCCTAGCCATTGCGCCATCAAACCTTCGGGGGCGCGTTGTGCGCCAATGCCGAGAAGGGCGTCGATGACGAGTTCAAACTGTTGGGGAGGTTGCTCTGCAAAGGTCACACCAGCAGCTTTGGCGCGTTGCCAAGCTCGCAGGGTATCTTCTGGGGCTTTGGCCTCGCTGCCCAGCCAAGTGACGATGGGTTGTTTGCCGCGGGCTTGCAAATGAACGGCGGCTTCAAGCCCGTCACCACCGTTGTTGCCTGGGCCGCAGGCAATCCAGACGGTGCGAGCATGAGGTGCCACAGCCATGGCCAATTGCGCAGTTGCTAAACCCGCGCGTTGCATCAAGGTATTGGCAGGAAGTAGGGCTTGTGACTGATATTCTAAGGCGAGGGTCTGCGCAACGCTATGCAGTGGCCAATTTGCTTGGCTGCTGATGTGTTGCGTCACGGCTAAGGTGTTCATCGTTGCAAATGCAAGCGTTCAAGGCCCAAGCCTTGCAAATCGATGTCTGGACTTTTGCCGTTGATGCTGTCTGCCACTACGCGTGCGCTGCCGCAGGCCAAAGCCCAGCCGCTCGCGCCATGCCCTAGGTTGAGCCACACGCCAGACACGCCGCTAGCTCCTACAAGGGGTGGGCCATCTGGCAGCATAGGGCGTGAGCCTTTCCACACTTGCACGTTGTCTTGCGTGCGCGCTGCGCCAGGGAACCAGTTGTCGAGTACGCGGTACAGCGTTTTGACGCTGTTGGGGTCGTGACGCTTGGCATTGCCGCCAATTTCAGAGCCGCCCGATACACGCACGCGTTGGCCTAAGCGGCTGATCGCTACTTTGTATTGTTCATCGATGACACCGCTGCGGGGGGCATCTAGCGGTTCACGAACTGCTGCGCTGATTGCGTAGCCATGCACGGCTGCCAAAGGAATGCGCAGCCCCAGAGGGCGCAGCAGCTGTGCGCTGGCTAAGCCTGCACATACGACCACTGCATCAAATTTTTCACCCATGTCTTGATGAGTGGTGCGAATGGTTTTGGGTTGAGCGCTAGAGAGCGGTAATACGCCCGAGTTGAAGTGAAATTCCACACCCAAGCTCTCGGCTTCGCTTTTGAGCAGCAGTGTGAATTGGCGGCAGTTGCCCACTTCATCTTCTGGGAAGTGAATGGCTTGCGCCATAGCCGTTTCGGGGTTGAGCGCAGGCTCAATGCCACGGGCTTCTTCTGCACTCAGTGTTTTGAAGCTCAGCCCCGCATCGCGCATGACTTGCAAGCTATCTTGCATCAGCTTGATGTCACGTTCAGTTCGCAGCAGCAACATGAGTCCTTTGCTGCGCTCATGCTCCAAGCTCAAGGTGTCGGTCAGGGTGCGCATGCGGTGGCTGCTGTATTCGGCCAAGCGCAACATGCTGCCGCGGTTGCGGGCAAAGGTGGTGGGGTTGCAGGCCTTGCGCATTTGCCACAACCAACGCCAGTCGGCCATGCTGGGGCTAGAAATTCGCAAGGGGGTGTCGCGTTGCCAAAGATGGGCGAGCACATGCTTAACCATGCCTGGCCGAGCCCATGGTGCGGCATAGCCTACCGATGCGATGCCTGTGTTGGCGAAGCTGCACTCTTCGGCTGCGGCGCCATTGCGCTCAAACACGCTGACTTGGTGGCCAAGCGTTGCAAGTTCGTAGGCTGTGGTGATGCCAATCACACCTGCGCCGATCACGGCGACCTTCATGGTTGAGTCCTTGCTGAAGGCTGCTGGGTAGGGGTTAGGGCCATGTATTGCTGTGCTAGAATCATTGGGTTTTTCCGAGGTTGAGGCTTTGTCTCAAATTCGGACAAACATCACTCGCAAACCAGTCCAATCAAGGTGTTGCCAAAGGTTTTTCAAGAATGAAAACTGGCGGTGATGATGGGCTGGATTTTAGACCCAACCTTTGGAGTATCTCTATGTCAGTCACTATGCGCGATATGCTGGAAGCCGGCGTCCACTTTGGTCACCAAACTCGCTTCTGGAACCCTAAGATGGCCCCGTTCATCTTCGGTCACCGCAACAAAATTCACATCATCAACTTGGAAAAATCGTTGCCGATGTTCCAAGACGCCCTCAAGTTCGTCAAGCAGTTGTCTGCGAACCGTGGCAATGTGTTGATGATCGGTACAAAGCGTCAATCACGCGAAATCGTTGCTGCTGAAGCGCAACGTGCTGGCGTGCCTTATGTTGACCAACGTTGGTTGGGCGGCATGTTGACGAACTTCAAAACGGTCAAGACATCGATCAAGCGTTTGAAAGACATGAAAATCCAGCAAGAAGCTGGTTTGGACGCTTTGTCTAAAAAAGAACAGCTGATGTTCAAGCGCGAAATGGAAAAGCTTGAGAAAGACATCGGCGGCATTCAAGATATGGCTGTGTTGCCTGATGCGATTTTTGTGATCGACGTCGGCTACCACAAAATCGCCATCGCTGAAGCCAAGAAATTGGGCATCCCATTGATCGGTGTGGTGGACTCTAACCATTCACCAGAAGGCATCGACTACATCATCCCAGGTAACGACGACTCGTCTAAGGCTGTGACTTTGTACGCCCGCGGTATCGCTGACGCGATCATCGAAGGCCGTGCGAATGCCACCAACGACTTGGTCAAAGCTGTGACCGAAGGTAGCGAAGAGTTTGTTGAAGTCGCTGCTTAATCACGCAGCCCAAACTTGAAAAGGGGCTTGTGAGGCCCCTTTTTCACACCCAAATTGTTTTGAATTGATTACGGAGAATTTAAATGGCTGCAATTACCGCAAGCATGGTCGCTGAACTGCGCGCAAAAACCGACGCCCCCATGATGGAGTGCAAAAAAGCTTTGACTGAAGCCGAAGGCGACATGGCCAAAGCCGAAGAGTTGCTGCGCGTCAAGCTCGGTAGCAAAGCAGGCAAGGCCTCTAGCCGCGTGACCGCTGAAGGCGTGGTGACCAGCTTTATCAGTGGCAACACTGGCGCTTTGTTGGAAGTGAACTGCGAAACCGACTTTGTGACCAAGAACGACAGTTTCTTGGCTTTGGCTCAAGCGGCTGCCAAGTTGGTGGCTGAGCACAACCCAGCTTCAATCGAAGCCTTAGGCGCTTTGGCTTACGAGCAAGACAGCTTTGGCCCCACGCTTGAAGACGTGCGTAAAGGCTTGATCGGCAAGATCGGCGAGAACATGAGCTTCCGTCGCTTCAAGCGTTTTGACGGCGCACACAAGTTGGCTTCTTACTTGCACGGCACCCGTATTGGCGTGTTGGTCGAGTTCGATGGCGACGAAACTGCTGCTAAAGATGTGGCCATGCATGTGGCTGCGATGAAGCCAGTGGCTTTGACCAGCGCGGACGTGCCTGCTGACTTGATCGAAAAAGAGCGTTCAGTCGCTGCAGCCAAGGCTGCTGAATCTGGCAAGCCTGCCGACATCGCCACCAAGATGGTGGAAGGTTCTGTGCAAAAGTACCTCAAAGAAGTGTCTTTGTTCAACCAAACTTTCGTCAAGAACGACAAGCAAACCGTTGAACAAATGCTCAAGGCCGCTAACACCAACGTGGCTTCCTTCACCCTGTACGTTGTGGGTGAGGGTATTGAGAAGAAGGTCGACGACTTTGCAGCCGAAGTGGCCGCCCAAGTCGCTGCCGCCAAGCAGTCTGCTTAAAACAAAGGGGGGCTTAGGCTCCCCTTTTGATATCCCCGTACACAAATTTCATCACACACATCAAGGAGCCTTTTCATGACCTCACCAAAGCCAGCCTACAAGCGTATTTTGCTCAAGCTGTCGGGGGAGGCCTTGATGGGCGATGATGCGTTTGGTATCAACCGCGCCACCATCGTTCGCATCGTGGATGAGGTGGCTGAGGTCATCCACCTCGGCGTTGAAGTGGCCATCGTCATTGGCGGCGGCAACATCTTCCGCGGTGTGGCGGGGGGATCTGTGGGCATGGACCGTGCCACAGCTGACTACATGGGCATGTTGGCCACCGTGATGAACTCACTGGCCTTGGCTGATGCTATGAACAAAGCCGGTTTAACCGCACGCGTCATGTCTGCCATTGCGATTGACCAAGTGGTCGAGCCCTATGTGCGTCCCAAAGCTTTGCAATACCTCGAAGAGGGCAAAGTGGTGGTGTTTGCAGCCGGTACTGGCAACCCCTTCTTCACCACCGACACGGCTGCTGCGTTGCGTGGCGCGGAGATTGGCGCTGAAATGGTGCTCAAAGCCACCAAGGTGGATGGCGTTTACTCAGCTGACCCTAAGAAAGACCCCAATGCCACGCGTTACACAGAGCTCAGCTTTGATGATGCCATTGGCCAAAACTTGGGCATCATGGACGCCACTGCCTTTGCGTTGTGCCGCGATCAAAAGTTGCCCATCAAGGTGTTCTCTATTTTCAAGAACGGTGCGCTCAAGCGCGTCGTCATGGGCGAGGACGAAGGCACATTGGTGCACGCGTAATTCCTCAGTTTTTTCGAACCTCACACTGCGCTGCCTCAGGAGCACAACATGACCATCGCTGACATCAAGAAAACCACAGAAACAAAAATGGGCCAGTCCATTGCGGCCTTCAGCAACAGCTTGACCAAAATTCGCACCGGCCGTCCCAGCCCTGCCTTGCTCGACACGGTACAAGTGGATTACTACGGCTCTATGGTGCCGATCAGTCAAGTGGCCAACGTGTCCTTGTTGGATGCCCGCACCTTGAGTGTGCAACCTTGGGAAAAGCCCATGGGCGCCAAGATTGAAAAAGCCATTCGCGACAGCGATTTAGGTTTGAACCCTTCTTCTATGGGCGAGCTGATTCGCGTGCCCATGCCTCCGATGTCCGAAGAGCGTCGCAAAGAGTTGACCAAAGTGGTTCGCACCGAAGGTGAGAACGCCAAAGTCGCCGTGCGCAACTTGCGCCGTGATGCCAACGAGTCGGTGAAGAAATTAGTGAAAGACAAACTCGCTTCTGAAGACGATCAAAAACGCGCAGAAGCCGATACTCAAAAAGTGACCGACAGCCACATTGCTGAGATTGACAAACTCATCGCCAGCAAAGAACACGAAATCATGGCGGTCTAAGCCGGATGTTGAAGCAACGCGTCATCACTGCGCTGGTTTTGTTGGCACTTTTGCTGCCAGCTTTGTTGGCCAGTTCAGCCGAGCCTTTGGCTGGATTGACACTGGTATTGATTGCTGCCGGTGCATGGGAGTGGGGACGTTTGAATGGCTTTGCCATGCGCGGTTCTTTGCGCGTGGCTGCTGTGTGTGTGACGCTGTGCTTGTATGCATGGTCAGCACGTTGGGCATATGACGCTCCCGCCAATATTTGGCCCCTCACAGGTGCTGCTTGGGTGTTGGCAGCTGCTTGGTTGCTTCGCCATGGCGTAGAACGCTGGGTCAGCATTTCGCGTGCATTGCGTTTGGTGGTGGGTGTGTTGGCTTTGTGGCTGACATGGCTGGCCATGTATCAAGCTAAAGTCATCGGCGTGAACTTCTTGTTATCGGTGTTGTTTCTGGTTTGGATGGCTGACGTTGCCGCTTATTTCTCTGGTCGTGCGTTTGGCCGTCGCAAGCTGGCACCCGCCATCAGCCCCGGCAAAAGCTGGGAAGGTGTGTGGGGCGGCATGGTGGGGGTGTTGGTCATGGCCTGTGTTTGGATTTGGGTAGATACGCAATACGCGGTGGACAGCGAAAGTTTGTACACGCGGCTATACAGCCGTGGTGCGCCGTTCTTGGTGTTGGCCGTTCTGTTCTTAACCCTGATGAGTGTGGTCGGCGATTTGGTCGAGTCTTTGGTCAAACGCAGTGCCGGCATGAAAGACAGCAGCCAGCTGTTGCCAGGTCACGGCGGTGTGCTCGACCGTGTCGATGCATTGCTGCCCGCTTTGCCATTGGCCATGATGCTGGCGCAATCGGTGTGACCCATATGCACACAGGCATGCAAACTGACTTCAAGCTGCAACGTATCACGGTGCTGGGCTCTACAGGCTCAATAGGCACGAACACATTGGACGTCATCGCACGTCACCCCGAGCGCTTTCAAGTGTTTGCACTCACGGGCGCAACCCAAGTGGATTTGATGCTGCGCCAATGCGCACAGTTCAAACCTCGCTTTGCCGTGATGGTGCACGCAGATGCTGCAAAGCGACTGAAAGACAAAATCCATGCCGAAGGTTTGCTGACCGAGGTGCTCAGCGGAGCGGCCGCACTAGACGAGGTCTCAGCGCATCCCGATGTGGATGCTGTCATGGCTGCCATCGTGGGAGCCGCAGGCTTATCGCCTTGTTTGGCTGCGGCGCGCACGGGTAAGCGTTTGTTGCTCGCCAACAAAGAAGCTTTGGTGGTGGGAGCGGAGGTGTTTTTGGATGCTGTCAAGCAAGGCGGCGCGACGCTGCTTCCGATTGACAGCGAGCATTCGGCCATTTTTCAGTCGCTGCCAGAAGATGCAACGACCTGGGACACCCGTGTGGAAAAAATCATACTCACCGCTTCGGGCGGGCCGTTTCGCACGCGCGATTTAGCCTCCTTGAAAGACGTCACACCAGAACAAGCGTGCGCGCACCCCAACTGGGTGATGGGTCGCAAAATTTCTGTGGATTCAGCCACCATGATGAACAAAGCGCTGGAAGTGATTGAAGCGCGTTATTTGTTTGGCTTGCCGCCCGAGCGTTTAGAGGTGGTGATTCACCCGCAAAGCATCATTCATTCGATGGTTCAGTACCGCGACATGTCTGTGGTGGCTCAACTGGGCACACCCGACATGCGTGTGCCCATTGCTTATGGTTTGAGTTGGCCTGAACGCATGGCATCTGGCGCAAAGGCATTGGACTTTCATGCCTTGTCTGCCATGACGTTTGAAGCGTTGGATGACCACGGTCACCCAGAGCGTTTTGCAGGCATTCATTTGGCTTGGGATGCGCTGCGTGGCCCCCGTGGTACGACCGCTGTGCTCAATGCTGCTAATGAAATTGCAGTGGCCGCATTTTTAGAATGCCGCATTCGCTTTGACCAAATTCATGCAGTCAACCAAAGCTGTATCGCGCACATGTCGCTGACTGCTCCCCACAGCTTAGAAGACTTGTTGGCTTTAGACGCGCAAGCCCGCGCAGTGGCTGAAGATGCCGTGCGCCTGTTGGCCAAATAAGCCATGACACTTGTAGCCTTTTTGCTCGCACTCGGTGTGCTCATCACCGTGCACGAGTGGGGTCACTACCGCGTGGCCGTGGCATGTGGTGTGAAGGTACTCAGATTTTCTATTGGTTTTGGTCAGCCGTTGCTGCGTTGGAAGTCACGCAAACCCCACGCCGGCCAAGACACCGAGTTTTGTATCAGCCTCATTCCTCTGGGGGGCTACGTCAAGATGCTCGACGAGAGCGAGGCAGATGTGTTGCCGCATGATGCTCCCATGGCGTTTAACTGCCAGCCTTTGTGGGCGAGGGCGGCGATTGTGTCGGCTGGCCCTGTGGCCAATCTGCTCTTGGCTGTGTGTTTGTATGCGGCCACCTTTTGGATTGGTCAATACGAAACACAGGCGACTTTGTCTGCGCCTGTTGCTGGCTCTGTGGCTGAAGCCGCTGGCCTGCATAGCGGTGACACTGTGTTGCGGGCTGGCACGTCTGCGGATGATTTGCAAGAGATGGCTTCGCTCGATGTCTTGCGTTGGTGGCTGCTTCAGCAAGATGCAAGCGCTGTTTACCTAGACGTGCAGTCGCAAGGCAAACAAAGTTCACGCGTCGTGAGTTTGCCTGCGCTTGAGAAAGAGGCACTCTCTCCAGATGTCAATGCTTGGCAAGCGCGTGGTTTCACAGGAGCTTGGAGCCGAGCTGTACTGGGTGAAGTTCAAAAAGGGAGAGCCGCTGATTTGGCCGGCTTGCAGCGAGGCGATGAGGTCTTACGTATCGATGGCAAAGTGCTAACGGATGCCAGCGCTTTGCGAGCTGCCGTGCGTGCCAGCGGTCAACATCAATCACCTGTGACGCAGGTGTGGGATATCTCACGCCATGGCCAATTGCTACACATCGATGTGACACCTGAGCGCGTGGCAGACGGTGCGCAGCACATAGGGCGCATCGGCGCTCAAGTTGGCGAGCCGCCAGTCAAGGTTTGGGTTCAGTACGATTTTTTTGATGGGCTTCAACAAGCATGCGTCAAGACATGGGATGTCATTGTCATGACGCTCGATATGTTGTGGCGTTTGCTGGCGGGTCATGCATCACTTGACAACCTCAGTGGCCCACTCACGATGGCTGACTATGCAGGGCGTTCAGCTAGCCTTGGTTTGGGTGCGTATTTGAGCTATTTGGCGCTGGTTAGCGTCAGCCTTGGTGTGTTTAACCTACTGCCTGTGCCAATGCTCGATGGCGGGCACCTGTTGTATTATCTTTATGAGGCTTGTACAGGCAATCCTCCTTCGCCCCAATGGCTTGAAGCTATGCAACGCGTTGGATTGGCAACACTTGTGGCACTGATGGTTTTTTCTCTTTTTAACGATGTGGTTCGCCTGGGTTGGCTTCCATGAGTCTTCCGATACATCCCATGACTATGCAAACTTCACAATTTCGTCGCACCACCTTGTCCCACGCTGCCGCATTCATTGCAGGAACCGTGATGGCATTCAATGCAATCGCGGCAGACCCTTTCAATGTGCGAGACATTCGCGTGGAAGGTTTGCAACGTGTAGAGCCCGGTACTGTGTTTGCATCTATTCCGTTTCGCGTCGGAGATGACTACACCGATGAAAAAGGTGCGGCAGCGATTCGCAGTTTGTTCGCCTTAGGTTTGTTCAAAGACGTGCGCATTGAAGTCAATGGCAATGTGTTGGTGTTGATCGTTGAAGAGCGCCCCAATATTGCAGCTGTCGAATTCATCGGTACCAAAGAGTTCGACAAAGATACGTTGAAAAAAGCGCTCAAAGACATCGGCTTGGCCGAAGGCCGTCCCTTTGACAAAGCCTTGGCCGATCGTGCCGAGCAAGAATTGAAGCGTCAGTATGTGAACCGCAGTTTGTATGGTGCTGAAATCATCACCACCATCACCCCTGCTGAGCGAAACCGTGTGAACTTGTCATTCACCGTGGTGGAAGGTGATTTAGCCAAGATCAAAGAAATGCGTGTGGTGGGTAGTAAGGCATTTGATGAATCCAAACTGTTAGACCAATTCGATCAAGGCACGGGCAACTGGTTGAGCTGGTACACCAAGTCAGACCGGTATTCGCGCACCAAACTCAATGCCGATTTGGAAACCTTGCGTGCTTGGTATTTGGCGCGTGGTTACTTGGAGTTCCGCATTGATTCGACGCAGGTGGCAATTTCTCCCAACAAGCAAGACATCAGTATCACCATCAACGTCACAGAAGGTGACCGCTTTGTGGTGTCGGAGGTTGTCATGGAAGGTTATTACCTTGGCAAAGATGACGAATTTAAATCGTTGGTAGAAATTCAAGCCGGCAAGGCATACAACGCTGATGAAGTGACACGAACCACCAAAGCTTTCAATGAGTACTTTGGTAATTTTGGTTTTGCGTTTGCACGCACCGATGTGCGTCCTGAAATTGACCGCACAACCAACCGTGTGAAGCTGGTGCTGGTAGCCGATCCTGCGCGCCGTGCCTATGTACGCCGTATCAACATTGTTGGTAACAACCGCACACGTGACCAGATCGTGCGCCGTGAATTTCGTCAAACCGAATCATCTTGGTATGACGGCGAAAAAATTCGATTGTCACGTGACCGTGTGAATCGCTTGGGTTATTTCAAAGATGTTGAAGTTGACACGCAAGAAGTACCGTCTACCCAAGATCAAGTGGACTTGAATGTCAACGTGGTTGAAAAACCTACGGGTATGTTGACCTTGGGTGCTGGATTTTCAAGCGCCGAAAAAGTCACACTGTCATTTGGTATTCAGCAAGACAACGTGTTTGGTTCAGGTCACAACCTCGGTTTACAGGTCAGCACCAGTAAATTCAACCAATACTATGTCTTGAACACCACAGACCCTTACTTCACCGAAGATGGCGTGTCGAGAACGTTTGAGTTGTATCACCGTTCGAGTAAGCCTTACATTCAGCAGGGCGGTAACTACCGCATGATCACATCAGGTTTGGGCGTGCGTTTTGGCTTGCCTTTCAGTGAGTTAGATCGTGTTTTTGTGGGCTCAGCTGCAGAACGAACGGAACTTGTTCCAGGCACCAATATGTTGGGTGTCCATGCGCACTTGTGTCAGCAGTTTGGCTGCGTTGCGCAAAACGTGCCTGTGACTGCTGGTTGGGCGCGTGACAGCCGCGACAGTTACTTGAATCCCAACAATGGCAAGTTGGTTCGTTTGAACAGTGAGTTGGGTGCCTTTGGCGATGCACGATATACAAAGTTCGGCGGACAGTATCAGCAGTACGTGCCAATCACCAAGCAATACACCTTCGCTTTCAATGCGGATTTGGGCTTGGGTAAAGGCTTGAATGGGCAAGCTTTGCCTTTCTATAAAAACTATTACTCTGGCGGCCTAGGTTCTGTGCGGGGTTTTGAACAAGGGACATTGGGCCCTCGTGACATCACAGGTCCGGTCATCGGCGGTGCCAAAAAGGTCACGATCAACACCGAGTTTCTCGTGCCTTTCCCAGGCGCCGGAAATGATCGATCACTTCGTCTTTATGGCTTTTACGACATGGGTAACGTGTACGGAGAGTTTGAGAAAATTGATATCGCTCAATTGCGCAGCGCCTATGGCGTTGGTTTGAGTTGGGTCTCACCTATGGGCCCCTTGCGTTTTGCTTGGGCGCGTCCGATCCGTTCATTCCCAGGCGATAGAATCCAACAATTGCAATTCCAAATCGGGACATCCTTCTGATGACTATGTTTACTCGTCAAATTTTCTTAGCTGTTGTGTTGGGCTTGGCTGCGTTTTGCGCACAAGCAGAAGAGATCCGCATTGGCTTCATCAACACAGACCGCATCTTTAAAGAAGCGAATACAGCCAAGCAAGCGCAAGTTAAGTTGGAGCAAGAGTTCTCTAAGCGCGAAAAAGACTTAGAGGGTTCAGGTACTTCGTTGAAGTCTGCCGTTGAGAAGTTCGAGCGTGAAGCGCCGACTTTGTCAGAGTCGCAACGGATGTCTCGCCAAAAGCAACTGGGTGAGCAAGACCGCGAGTTTCAGCGCAAACGCCGTGAGTTCCAAGAAGAACTCAATGCCCGTAAAAACGAAGAGTTTCAACAAGTGCTTGAACGCGCCAATCGCGTGATCAAGCAAGTGGCTGAAGCTGAAAAATACGACCTGGTGTTGCAAGAAGCTGTCTATATCAACCCCAAGCACGACATCACCGACAAAGTGCTCAAGGTCATCAACGCCGCTAAATAATCTGCCGTGGCACTGAGTCTCGGCCAGATCATTGAGAGCTTGGGTGGTTGCCTTGTTGGCGACCCCAAGCATCTGATTCAAAAACTTGCCCCGCTTGACACTGCTCAGGCCGACGCGCTGAGTTTTTTAAGCAACCCCAAATATCAATCTCAACTTGCCACTACGCAGGCGGGTTGTGTCATTGTGTCGCCCGCAGTGGCTGAGGCAACTGACACACACTCGGCCTTGATCGTGGCTGATCACCCTTATCACTACTTTGCTCGGTTGACGCAGCTTTGGCGTCAACACACGCGTTTGACCGACGAGCCCTTGGTTCATGCCAGTGCCGTGATTCACCCGCTAGCGCACGTGCATGCTTCCGCGCGCATTGGCCCTTTGTGTGTGATCGAACGTGGTGCGCAGATCGGTGCGAATACTTGGCTCAAATCCGGTGTTACTGTGGGTGAAGATTGCCACATTGGTGAGCGTTGCATCGTGCATGCGGGCGTGGTCATTGGTGCCGATGGATTTGGTTTTGCTTTGTTTGAAGGACGCTGGGAAAAGATTGAACAACTTGGGGCTGTTCGCATTGGTCATGATGTGGAAATTGGTGCCAACTCATGCATCGACCGAGGCGCCTTGGATGACACTGTGATTGAAGACGGCGTGAAGCTCGACAACTTGGTACAAATTGGCCACAACGTACATGTGGGTGCCAATTCGGCCATGGCAGGTTGTGCCGGCGTGGCGGGCAGTGCGCGCATTGGCGCCAACTGCACGGTAGGTGGCGGCGCGATTGTTTTGGGTCATTTGGAACTCGCCGATGGCGTGCATATCTCTGCCGCGTCGGTGGTGATGCGCTCCATTCGTCAGCCTGGCCAGTACAGCGGTGTGTTCCCGATCGACGACAATGCGTCATGGGAGAAAAACGCAGCCACACTGCGCCAATTGCATCGCTTGCGCGACCGTATTAAATCTCTCGAATCCGTTTTAGAAAGTCAAAAAAAATGAGCATGGACATTCACCAAATCTTGAAGCAGTTGCCTCACCGTTATCCATTTTTATTGGTGGACCGTGTGATGGAATTGGAAAAAGGCAAAAGCATCAAGGCGCTCAAAAATGTGACCATGAATGAGCCCTTCTTTGGTGGCCATTTTCCGCATCACCCTGTGATGCCAGGGGTGTTGATTTTGGAAGCCTTGGCCCAAGCGGCTGCCTTGTTGGCGTTTGACACCTTGGGCGCGGCGCCTGATGACAAGACTGTGTATTACTTCGCAGGTATTGATGGTGCGCGTTTCAAGCGTCCCGTAGAGCCAGGTGATCAGCTCATTTTGGAAGTTGAGTTGGACCGTATGAAGGCCGGTATTTTCAAATTCAAAGCTCGCGCCAAAGTGGGCGATGTGGTGGCCACGGAAGCCGACCTGATGTGCACCATGCGCTCGATCGCCTAAAGTCCAACCACCCACAAGCCAAACAGCAGACGATGAGCCTCATTCACGCCACCGCCATTGTGGACCCCAAGGCCGAGCTCGACAGCTCGGTGCAGGTCGGGCCTTACACCATCATCGGTCCGCATGTTCGCATTGGTGCGGGCACTACCGTGGGCCCGCATTGCGTGATCGAAGGTCACACCACAATTGGTAACGACAACCGTATTTTTCAGTTCAACTCTCTCGGCGCGATTCCGCAAGACAAGAAGTATGCGGGTGAGCCTTGCCAGCTGATCATTGGCGACCGCAATACCATCCGCGAATTTTGTACCTTCAACATCGGCTCGCCCGGTGACACGGGCGTGACCCAAGTTGGCAATGACAACTGGATCATGGCTTACGTGCATTTGGCCCATGACTGTGTGGTGGGCAATCACACCATCTTCGCCAACAGCGCACAGCTGGCTGGTCATGTGCATGTCGGTGATTGGGTCATTCTGGGAGGCTTTACCGTGGTGCACCAGTTTGTGCGCATCGGCGCTCACAGTTTCACGGCCATGCATTCACTTTTGTTTGCCGATGTGCCGCCGTTTGTCATGTGTCAAGGCCAGCCCGCAGAGCCGCGCTCAATGAACTTTGAAGGCTTACGCCGTCGTGGCTTCTCTGCCGAACGCATCAGCGCGGTGAAGGCCATGCACAAAGCTTTGTATCGAGATGACTTGACGTTAGAGCAAGCCAAAGAGCGCATTGCCGCCTTGACCCAAGAAAAACCAGAAGCCGCACCCGATGTTGCCATGATGCTGGATTTCTTGAACCACACCTCGCCGCAACGCGGCATCATTCGTTAAACACTATGGCTGGGGCCCTGTCTTTCTCGCTTGTCGCAGGCGAGGCCTCGGGCGATTTGCTTGCAGGCCTTTTGTTGGGTGGTATGCGCGACAAATGGCCTGACATGCACAGCGCGGGCATTGGTGGTCCACGCATGTCGGCCCAAGGCTTCGAGCCTTGGTGGCCTTACGAGAAACTCGCGGTGCGCGGCTATGTCGAAGTATTGCGCCACTACCGTGAAATTGTGGGAATTCGTCATCAGCTGCGTGAACGCTTGCTGGCCAATCCCCCAAGTGCTTTCATTGGCGTGGATGCGCCAGACTTCAACCTCGACTTAGAGCGCAACCTCAAAGCCCAAGGCGTTCCCACGATCCACTTTGTGTGCCCATCAATTTGGGCGTGGCGCGCAGATCGTGTCGAGAAGATTCGCCAAAGCGTGGACCATGTGTTGTGCATCTTCCCGTTCGAAACCGACTTGCTCGCGCAGCACGGCATTGAAGCTACCTACGTGGGCCACCCTTTGGCCAAAAATATTCCCGATGTGCCTGACCGTGCTGCTGCACGCGCAGCACTTGGTTTGCCGCTAGACGCGACAGTCGTGGCCTTGCTGCCGGGCAGCCGCAGTTCTGAAATTGAGTATTTAGCGCAGCGCTTTTTGCAAGCCGCACAACGCATGGCCAAGCTGCAACCCGGTTTGCACTTTGTATTACCGGCCATGCCTGCTTTGCGTGCGCGTATCGAATCCATCGCAAGTGAAGTGGGCGAGGTGCCCAACCTCTTGGTACTCAACGGTCAATCGCATACCGCGCTGGCAGCTTGTGATGTCACGCTGATTGCCAGTGGTACAGCCACACTAGAAGCGGCCTTGTTCAAGCGCCCCATGGTGATTGCGTACAACATGAACTGGTTGAGTTGGCAAATCATGCGCCGCAAAAAGTTGCAACCTTGGGTGGGCTTGCCCAACATCTTGTGTCAAGACTTTGTGGTGCCCGAGCTGCTGCAAGACGCGGCTACACCTGATGCTTTGGCTCATGAAGTGCTGCAATGGCTGACCAACCCTGCGGCGGTTGCCGCAGTCCAACAACGCTTTGCTGCGCTGCACGACACGCTGCGCCGTGACACCCCTTTATTGGCGGCCGATGCGATCGAAAAAGTTCTTGCGCGCTGAACAAGTCGCCCTCGTTTGGGACGCGCCAGGCTTAGTTGCTGGCGTGGATGAGGCTGGTCGTGGGCCGCTGGCGGGACCTGTGGTAGCTGCCGCCGTCATCTTGGATGACTTGAACCCCATTGCCGGTTTGGCTGATTCCAAAAAACTCACCGCGTTGAAGCGCGAGCGTTTGTATGACGAAATTCGCGCCAAGGCACTGTGTTGTTCCATCGCTGAAGCGACAGTGGAAGAAATCGACGAACTGAATATTTTGCAAGCCACCATGCTCGCCATGCGCCGCGCGGTGGAAGGTTTACGCCTCAAGCCCACCAAGGTGTTGGTGGATGGCAATCGCTTGCCCGTGCTCGATGTGTTGGCCGAAGCCATCGTCAAAGGCGACAGCAAAGTGCAGGCCATTTCAGCAGCATCTATTTTGGCCAAAGTGCACCGTGACCGTTGGTGTCAAGAGTTGCACGCGCAGTACCCGCAATACGGTTTTGATGCACACAAGGGCTATGGCACAGCCGCCCATTTGCAAGCGCTCAAAGAATACGGCGCTACACCTTGGCATCGCACATCTTTCTCGCCCGTTGCAGAGGTTTTGAAATGAACTTGATAACCTCTCGTGACAACCCCTTGGTCAAAGACTTGCGACGTTTGTCGCAAGACAGCACGGCTTACCGAAAGCTGGGCCGTGTGTGGTTAGAGGGCGATCACCTGTGTCGTGCTGCACTCACGCGTGGTGTGAAGCCCGAGCATGCGGTGTTTGCAGAATCACTTTGGGCCACTGCGCCACGTGAGTGGACCCAGGCAGCAGAACGCAACACCGTTTTGCCTGATGCTTTGTTTGCAGAAATTAGCAGCTTAGAGTCGCCCGCAAAGATGGGCTTTGTGTTGGCTGCACCCACCCTGCAAGAAGTGCAAACCACCACGCCCACCGTCGTGCTCGACCGCGTGCAAGACGCAGGCAACGTAGGCGCGATTTTGCGAAGTGCCTCGGCTTTTGGTTTCAAACAAGTCTTGGCCATCAAAGGTTCGGCCGCTCTGTGGTCGCCTAAAGTATTGCGTGCCGGTATGGGCGCGCATTTTGGGTTGCATTTGGTGGAAGGCTTGAGCATCGACGACTTGAATCCGTTGGATATGCCGTGGGTGGCTACCAGCTCTCACCAAGGGCCGTTTTTGCACACTTTGTTAGCCAAAGCTCAATTGCCGATGCCTTGCGCGTGGCTCATGGGCCACGAAGGGCAGGGCGTGTCACAAGTCTTAGCCGAACGTGCCATGCTGCATGTACGCATTGCTCAGCCTGGCGGCGAGGAGTCGCTCAACGTGGCTTCGGCTGCTGCTATTTGCTTACACGCCAGCGCTACCTGCCATTTGCAGTAATTCACGCGCGTTCATTCGGGAAAACCAGTGCCTCGGATATAATGGGAGGCTTTCCCGCATCAACCTGTACGTCCCAGCCAAAACTAGGCAAATTCCTCGAACAAAGTAGCCAAAGAGAAGACATTCTCTTGTGAGTGCTGAGGCGTACCCGAACTATTCCGGAGAACCCAGTGCTTTTGTCTCTTCAGGGAACCTTCCCCCCCGCCATCTTGGCGCTCGCAGACGGCACGGTCTTTATCGGCAACTCGATCGGAGCCTCTGGCTCTACAGTCGGCGAAGTGGTGTTCAACACCTCACTCACCGGCTATCAGGAAATTCTCACTGACCCCAGTTACTGCCAGCAGATCGTCACTTTGACGTACCCGCACATTGGTAACTACGGCGTTAACGTGGAAGACATCGAAGCTGACAAAGTCCATGCTGCTGGCTTGATCATCAAAGACTTGCCTTTGATCGCAAGCAACTTCCGCTCACACCAAACCTTGTCGGCCTATTTGGTCGATGCAGGTACCGTGGCCATTGCCAACATCGACACCCGTCAACTCACACGCATCTTGCGCACCAAGGGTGCGCAAAACGGCGCGATTGTGGGATTGGCCAAAGGTCAAGAAGTCACACAAACGTTGATCGATCAAGCGGTAGCAGCCGCCAAAGGCGCGCCCAATATGGCGGGCCTCGATTTGGCGCAAAAAGTCACGGTGTCCAAGTCGTATGAGTGGACCCAAACCGAGTGGACTTTGGGCGAAGGCTACGGCGACTTGACCGCGCCAAAGTTCCATGTGGTCGCTTACGACTTTGGCGTGAAGAAAAATATCTTGCGCATGTTGGCCGAGCGCGGCTGCAAGGTCACCGTGGTACCTGCTAAAACGCCCGCTGCTGAAGTGCTCAAGCACAAGCCTGACGGAATCTTCTTGTCCAACGGCCCAGGAGACCCTCAGCCATGCGACTACGCGATTGCGGCCGCTGCTGAGTTGATTGAAACAGGCATTCCTACATTCGGTATTTGCTTGGGTCACCAAATCATGGCATTGGCCAGTGGCGCTAAAACTTTCAAGATGAAGTTTGGCCACCACGGCGCGAACCACCCCGTGAAAGACCTCGACTCAGGTCGTGTGTCCATCACCAGCCAAAACCACGGTTTTGCAGTGGATGAAAAATCATTGCCTGCCAACTTGCGTGCCACCCACGTGTCTTTGTTTGACGGCACTTTGCAGGGCTTGGCCCGCACCGACAAGCCCGCGTTTTGCTTCCAAGGCCACCCTGAAGCATCGCCCGGCCCGCACGACATTGCTTACCTCTTTGACCGCTTCATCAAACTGATGGAGGCGAAATAATCATGCCAAAGCGCACCGACCTAAAAAGCATCCTCATCATTGGCGCAGGCCCGATCATCATTGGTCAGGCGTGTGAGTTCGATTACTCTGGCGTGCAAGCTTGTAAAGCTTTGCGTGAAGAGGGCTACAAAGTCATCTTGATCAATAGCAATCCTGCCACGATCATGACCGACCCTGCCACGGCAGACGTCACTTACATCGAACCCATCACTTGGCAAACGGTTGAGAAGATTATTGCCAAAGAGCGTCCAGACGCCATCCTGCCCACCATGGGCGGCCAAACAGCGCTCAACTGTGCATTGGACTTGTGGCACCACGGCGTGTTGGCCAAGTACAAGGTTGAGCTGATTGGTGCAACCCCTGAGGCCATCGACAAAGCCGAAGACCGCTTGAAGTTCAAAGATGCCATGACCAAGATTGGTCTGGGTTCAGCGCGTTCAGGCATTGCCCACAGCATGGAAGAAGCGTGGGATGTGCAAAAGAGTTTGGGTTTCCCCACCGTCATTCGCCCCAGCTTCACGCTGGGCGGCACGGGCGGCGGTATTGCCTACAACCCCGAAGAGTTCGAAATCATCTGTAAGCGCGGCTTAGAAGCTTCGCCCACCAACGAGTTGTTGATTGAAGAGTCCTTGCTCGGCTGGAAAGAATACGAGATGGAAGTGGTGCGCGACAAGGCGGACAACTGCATCATCATTTGCTCGATCGAAAACTTGGACCCCATGGGCGTGCACACCGGTGACTCCATCACCGTGGCGCCCGCACAAACCTTGACCGACAAGGAATACCAAATTTTGCGTAACGCCTCTTTGGCTGTGTTGCGTGAAATCGGTGTGGACACTGGCGGCTCAAACGTGCAGTTCTCGATCAATCCCAAAGACGGCCGCATGGTCGTCATTGAGATGAACCCACGCGTGTCGCGTTCATCGGCGTTGGCTTCTAAGGCCACGGGTTTCCCCATCGCGAAAGTCGCAGCCAAGTTGGCTGTGGGTTACACACTCGACGAGCTGCGCAACGACATCACAGGCGGTGCCACCCCCGCATCGTTCGAGCCTTCGATCGACTACGTGGTGACCAAGATTCCGCGTTTCGCGTTTGAGAAATTTCCGACGGCTGACAGCCGCTTGACCACCCAAATGAAATCGGTGGGCGAGGTCATGGCCATGGGCCGTACCTTCCAAGAGTCCTTCCAAAAAGCCCTGCGCGGTTTGGAAGTTGGCGTGGATGGCATGAACGAAAAAACCCAAGACCGCGAAGTCCTCGAGAAAGAACTGGGTGAGCCCGGACCCGAACGCATTTGGTACGTGGGCGATGCATTCGCCATGGGCTTGAGCGTGGACGAGGTGTTTGCCTTGACCAAGATTGACCCTTGGTTCTTGGTGCAAATTGAAGAAATCGTGAAGATTGAACTCGAAGTTGAAACCACGACGCTCGAAGCCATCACCGCCGAAGAGTTGCGCGCCTTGAAGAAGAAGGGCTTCTCCGACCGTCGTTTGGCCAAGTTGCTCAAAACCACCGAGCACGTGGTGCGTGCACGCCGCCATGAACTCAACATTCGCCCTGTCTACAAGCGTGTGGACACCTGTGCGGCTGAGTTCTCAACCGACACCGCCTACATGTACTCATGCTATGAAGGCCATGGTGACGGTGAGTGCGAAGCTGAACCCACCAACAACAAAAAAATCATGGTGCTCGGCGGCGGTCCTAACCGCATCGGCCAAGGTATTGAGTTTGACTATTGCTGTGTGCACGCCGCACTCGCCATGCGCGAAGACGGCTATGAAACCATCATGGTCAACTGCAACCCAGAAACTGTATCGACCGACTACGACACCTCCGACCGTTTGTACTTCGAGCCATTGACGCTGGAAGACGTGTTGGAGATCGTCGACAAAGAAAAGCCAACGGGCGTCATCGTGCAATACGGCGGTCAAACGCCTTTGAAGTTAGCGCTCGATTTGGAAGCAGCTGGCGTGCCCATCATTGGCACCAGCCCTGACATGATTGACGCGGCTGAAGACCGCGAGCGTTTCCAAAAGTTGTTGCACGACCTCGGTCTGCGTCAACCACCGAACGCGACAGCTCGTACCGAGCCAGAAGCTTTAGAAAAAGCAGCAGCCTTGGGTTACCCCTTGGTGGTGCGCCCCAGCTATGTGCTGGGTGGCCGAGCCATGGAAATCGTGCACGAGCAACGCGACCTTGAGCGCTACATGCGCGAAGCCGTCAAGGTGTCGCACGACTCGCCTGTGTTGCTCGACCGCTTCTTGAACGACGCGATTGAGTGCGATGTGGACTGCTTGCGTGACCCTGAAGGTAAAACCTTCATTGGTGGCGTGATGGAACACATCGAGCAAGCGGGCGTTCACAGCGGCGACTCGGCTTGCTCGTTGCCCCCTTATTCGTTATCGACTGAGACCGTCAACGAACTCAAGCGCCAATCCGCCGCGATGGCGGGTGCGTTGAATGTCGTTGGCTTGATGAACGTGCAGTTCGCCATTCAACATGTGGACGGTAAAGACGTCATCTATGTGTTGGAAGTGAATCCTCGTGCCTCACGCACCGTGCCTTATGTGTCTAAAGCCACAGGCATTCAGTTGGCCAAGGTCGCAGCTCGTTGTATGGCGGGTCAAACCCTCGCGTCGCAAGGCATTACCAAAGAAGTCACGCCCCCATATTTCAGCGTCAAAGAAGCTGTATTCCCCTTTGTGAAGTTCCCAGGGGTTGACACCATCCTCGGCCCAGAGATGAAGTCCACGGGCGAAGTCATGGGTGTTGGCAAAACATTCGGCGAAGCCTTTGTGAAGAGCCAATTGGGCGCAGGCACCAAGTTGCCACGTCCACGTGATGCCGATGGCCGCTCCACAGGTAAGGTCTTCATTTCTGTGAAGAACAACGACAAGCCTCGCGTCATCGAAGTGGCACGTCAATTGGCCGCTTTGGGCTTTGAGATGATGGCCACCAAGGGCACAGCGGCTGCGATTGTTGAAGCTGGTGTGGCTTGCGATGTGGTGAATAAAGTGACCGAAGGTCGCCCACACATTGTGGACAGCATCAAGAACAACGAAGTGGTGTTGGTCATCAATACCGTGGAAGAGCGTCGTAACGCGATTGCTGACTCACGTCACATTCGCACCTCGGCATTGCTCAACCGTGTGACCACCTTCACGACCATTGCAGGCGCAGAAGCGGCTGTGGAAGGCATGAAGTACATGGATACCTTGGATGTCATTTCTGTGCAGGAAATGCACGCCCAATTAGCCGCCAATTAAGGTCGCTGAAAGATATACGATGAGCACAGTTCCAATTACCAAGCGTGGTGCAGAGAAGCTGAAGGACGAGTTGCACAAACTCAAGACCGTTGAGCGCCCGTCCGTCATCGCCGCGATTGCCGAAGCCCGCGCACAAGGAGACTTGAGCGAGAACGCAGAGTACGACGCGGCCAAAGACCGTCAAGGCTTCATCGAAGGACGCATTCAAGAAATTGAAGGCAAGTTGTCGGTAGCCAAAATCATTGACCCGACTGAACTGGATGCGGGCGGACGTGCGGTGTTTGGTGCCACGGTTGAGTTGGAAGAGGAAGAAACAGGTGACAAAGTCACCTATCAAATCGTGGGCGAGGACGAAGCCGATTTGAAGTTTGGCCTCATCAACATCAGCAGCCCAATTGCCCGCGCCTTGATTGGCAAGGAAGAGGGCGATGTGGCCGAAGTGCAAGCGCCAGGTGGTGTGAAGCGCTACGAAGTGGTCAAGGTCTCATACCTCTAAACCTCACGCATGGCACGGTTACAAATCTTTTTGGCCGCGCTGTGGTGGGGCAGTCTTACCGCTGTCGGTTTCATGGTGGTGCCCATGTTGTTTGTGCATCTGGAAACGCCGGCTATCGCGGGGCAAATGGCTGCCAAATTATTCAGTGCTCAAACATGGTTGGCATTGGCTTGCGGCATTTTGTTGCTATTGGCGGCCAAACGCGAAGGCGCTGATCGAACTAACACACCATCACCTTGGGTGATTGCCGGCATGTTGTTGGCTTTGCTGATTGAGTTGGCTGTCAAGCCCCACATCATGGCTAGAGACAACATGGCTTTGTGGCACAACCTAGGATCTGCGTTTTATGTGTTGCAGTATTTTTGTGCTGGCAAGGTGCTGTGGGCGCTATGCCCTGCGAGGCCAGAGACTGCCATTGCAGCAGGCCCCGCGCAAATCGATTAACCCAGTGTGCGTTTTTTGACCGAAATCTTTTTCGGTTTGGCGCGTTTGACTTGACCACCAGAGGTCAGGCGTTGGTTGCCCAACACGCGCAAGGTTTTCACTTCCGGGCGTTGACCGCCACGGCTGCTGTACTTGAGTACTTTGACATCGCGTGGGCCCGCCATGCGGTCTTCGTCGGCGGTGCGTTCTTTTTCAGCGCGTGGACGCCACAACACAAACAGCTTGCCGATGTGTTGAATGGGTGCTGCGCTGAGTTGGTCAGCTAAAGCTGCAAACATGGTTTCGCGTGCTTGGCGGTCGTCGCCCAGTACACGGATTTTGATGAGGCCGTGCGCGTTGAGCGCCATCTCGGCTTCTTTGATGACGGCGGGTGTTAAACCGTCGTTGCCAATCATCACGACGGGGTCTAAATGGTGCGCTTCGGCACGGTGAATTTTGCGTTGAGCAGGTGTGAGTTGTATTGCGGACATGCGGGTATTATCCCCGCTCCCTCAAAGGTATGAATTGAAAGCTAAAACTAAAAGCAAAAAAGTTAACAAAACATGGTTGAACGACCATGTGAACGACACCTACGTCAAGTTGGCCCAAAAAGAGGGCTATCGCGCACGTGCGGCCTACAAGCTGAAAGAAATTGACGAGCAGCTCAGCTTGGTCAAACCCGGCAACGTGGTGGTTGACCTGGGTTGCGCCCCCGGTGCATGGTGTCAATACCTGCGTCGCCGCATGTCGCCCACAGGCGCGGCCGTGGGGACTTTGAATGGCACCATCATTGGTTTGGATATTTTGACCATGGAACCCGTAGAGGGTGTCACCTTCATTCAAGGCGACTTCCGTGAAGAAGAGGTCTTGGCTCAGCTGGAAGCGGCCTTAGGAGGCCGTATCGTCGACGTGGTGGTGTCAGACATGGCGCCCAATCTGAGTGGTATCGAGTCGACAGATGCCACACGCATTGCCCATTTGATTGAGCTGGCCGTAGACTTTTCACAAAAACACCTCAAAGACGATGGCGCTTTGGTGGTCAAACTCTTTCACGGCAGTGGTTACAGCGATTTAGTCACTCTTTTTAAAAACACCTTTCGTGTGGTCAAACCCATCAAGCCCAAGGCCAGCCGTGACAAATCAAGTGAAACCTTTTTGGTCGGCATGGGCGTGAAAAGTCGCGTTTGCGCAAATCCTTGAGTTTCATAAGGCCTGAGCGCGTAAATAAAGCGTGCTCAGCGCTTGAAAGGCCTAAAATCGGGACCATCTCAGTACATCTCGTACTCTTTTTATTTCGGAGCCCACATTGAATAATCAATGGTTCTCAAAAGTCGCTGTTTGGTTGGTCATCGCTTTGGTGATGTTTACCGTGTTCAAACAGTTTGAAACACGTCCAGGTGCAGGTTCTGGCTATCTTGGTTATTCGGACTTCCTCGAGGAAGTTCGTGCCAAGCGTATCAAAACCGCCACCATTCAAGAAGGTCAGGGCGGCACTGAAATTTCAGCGGTCACCAATGACGAGCGCAAGATTCGCACAACGGCCACTTATCTCGACCGTGGTTTGGTCGGCGATCTGATTGCCAACGGTGTGAAGTTTGACGTCAAGCCCCGCGAAGAAGGCTCGCTCCTCATGACTTTGCTGGTCAGCTGGGGCCCCATGTTGCTCCTGATCGGTGTGTGGGTGTACTTCATGCGCCAGATGCAAGGCGGCGGCAAGGGCGGGGCATTCAGCTTCGGCAAGAGCAAAGCGCGCATGCTGGACGAGAACAACAACCAAGTCACCTTTGCTGACGTTGCAGGCTGCGATGAAGCCAAAGAAGAAGTGAAAGAAGTCGTGGACTTCTTGAAAGATCCACAACGATTCCAAAAACTGGGTGGTCGTATCCCACGCGGTCTGTTATTGGTTGGCCCTCCTGGTACCGGCAAAACATTGCTGGCCAAAGGTATTGCTGGCGAAGCCAAAGTACCGTTTTTCAGCATCTCTGGTTCAGACTTCGTTGAAATGTTTGTGGGCGTGGGCGCAGCCCGCGTGCGCGACATGTTTGAGAACGCCAAAAAGAATGCACCTTGCATCATCTTCATAGATGAGATTGATGCCGTGGGTCGTCAACGTGGTGCCGGTGTAGGCGGCGGTAATGACGAACGCGAACAAACCTTGAACCAAATGTTGGTTGAGATGGATGGCTTTGAGACCAACCTCGGCGTGATTGTGGTGGCTGCTACCAATCGCCCTGACATTTTGGATGCCGCATTGTTGCGCCCAGGTCGCTTTGACCGTCAGGTGTATGTGACCTTGCCCGATATTCGTGGTCGCGAGCAAATCTTGAACGTGCACATGCGTAAAGTGCCGATTGGCCAAGACGTCAACGCCAGTGTCATCGCACGCGGCACACCCGGCATGAGCGGTGCAGATTTGGCCAACTTGTGTAACGAAGCCGCCTTGATGGCGGCGCGTCGCAACGCCCGCGTGGTGGAGATGGTCGACTTTGAAAAAGCCAAAGACAAAATCTTGATGGGCCCTGAGCGCAAGAGCATGGTCATGCCAGAGGATGAGCGTCGCAACACCGCGTATCACGAGTCTGGCCACGCTTTGATTGGCAAGCTCTTGCCCAAGTGCGATCCTGTGCACAAAGTGACCATCATTCCTCGTGGTCGCGCTTTGGGTGTGACCATGAGCCTGCCCGAGAAAGACCGCTACAGCTACGACAAAGAATTCATGTTGAACCAAATCAGCATGTTGTTCGGTGGCCGTATTGCCGAAGAAGTGTTCATGAACCAAATGACCACCGGCGCGAGTAACGACTTTGAGCGTGCTACCTCCATCGCGCGTGACATGGTGACCCGCTACGGCATGACCGAGGCCTTGGGCCCCATGGTTTACGCCGAGAACGAAGGCGAAGTGTTTTTGGGCCGATCGGTCACCAAGACCACTAGCATGTCCGAAGCCACCATGCAAAAGGTAGATGTCGAAGTGCGCCGCATCATTGATGTGCAATACAACTTGGCCCGTCGTTTGATTGAAGAAAACTCAGACAAGATGCACACCATGGCCAAGGCTTTGCTTGAGTGGGAAACCATCGACAAAGACCAAATTGACGACATCATGGCTGGGCGTGAGCCACGCCCGCCCAAAGACTGGACACCACGCACGCCAACAGGTGGAGACAGCGGTGGCGGCACACCAGCGGTGCAGCCAGACCCAGCACCCACGGCCGCTTAAGGCAGTCGGGGACTGACACAGAGACGGGGCGAAAGCCCCGTTTTTCATGGAGCATTTATGTTTTGGCAAACCACACGTTTTCGCATTGACCTGAGCCAGCCGCAGGTGATGGGCATTGTCAATGTCACCCCTGACTCGTTCTCAGACGGCGGCCTTCACGCGAACACGCGCGCTGCTTTGGCTCACTGCGAGCGGTTACTCAAAGAGGGCGCAAGCATTTTGGACATTGGTGGCGAGTCCACCCGCCCCGGTGCACCCGCTGTCTCGCTGAAAGACGAATTGGCACGTGTGCTGCCCGTGGTGCGCGAAGCGTTGCGTTTGAATGTGCCTATCTCTGTGGACACCTACAAGGCGCAAGTGATGCAAGCGGTATTGGATGCGGGGGCTGACATCATCAACGATGTGTGGGCCTTGCGACAGGCTGACGCGCAGCACGTGGTGGCATCTCATGCCCAATGTGGTGTGTGCCTGATGCACATGCACGGTGAGCCACAAACCATGCAGACCTTGCCTATGCATGGCAGTTCAATTCAGCCGGTGGCTGATTTCTTGAAAAGCCATGCGCAAGCGTTGCAATCCATGGGCGTGGCGCAGGGTCGCATTGCGTTAGACCCCGGTGTGGGCTTTGGCAAAACTGTGGTGCAAAACTTTGAGTTGCTTGCACATCAAGACCTGTTGCTGGCCTTGGGTTACCCCTTGTTGGTGGGATGGTCACGCAAATCTTCCATCGGTGCAGTCACGGGTTGCGAGTTGGATCAACGCATGGTGCCCAGCGTGGCTGCTGCCGTGTTGGCTGTGGAGCGTGGGGCTCGGATCGTGCGTGTGCATGATGTGGCGCAAACGGTGCAGGCACTCAAAGTTTGGCAGGCCGCACAAGTTTGAGACAATGGTCTCAAACCGATAACAAACAAAAAGAACGATCAAGGTAAAACAACATGACACGCAAATATTTCGGCACAGACGGCATTCGGGGCACCGTTGGCCAAGCTCCTATCACTCCAGATTTTGTGTTGCGTTTGGCGCATGCTGTAGGGCGTGTGCTGAAACAAACCGAAGCGCACCCCACCGTGTTGATTGGCAAAGATACGCGTATCTCTGGCTATATGTTGGAGTCAGCTCTGGAGTCTGGTTTCAACTCGGCGGGCGTGAACGTAGTGCTTCTTGGGCCTTTGCCTACACCTGGTGTGGCCTACCTCACACGCGCTCAGCGTGCGAGCCTTGGCGTGGTCATCAGTGCCAGCCACAACCCGTTTGCCGATAACGGCATTAAGTTTTTCAGTGCCCAAGGCAACAAGCTCAGCGATGCTTGGGAGTTGGCGGTAGAGGCTGCGTTAGACGAAGCGCCCGTATGGGCAGACTCAGCCAACCTCGGTAAAACCAAGCGTTTGGATGATGCCGCAGGTCGTTACATCGAGTTTTGCAAAAGCACGTTCTCGAATGACCTCACGCTCAAAGGATTGAAAATCGTGGTGGATGCTGCGCATGGTGCCGCGTATCACATTGCGCCTAAGGTCTTCCATGAGCTGGGTGCCGAAGTGATTGCCATTGGTTGTAGCCCTGACGGTTTGAACATCAACCACGAGGTGGGGGCGACCCATCCCGATGCCTTGGTGCGCTCAGTCAAAGCCAACCACGCTGATTTCGGTGTCGCGTTAGATGGCGATGCGGATCGCTTGCAAATGGTGGACGCCCAAGGCCGCTTGTACAACGGCGACGAGCTGCTGTATTTGATGGCGGACGACCGCCTAGCCAATGACGAAGTCGTGCCCGGTGTGGTGGGTACCTTGATGACCAACATGGCTGTGGAAGTAGCCCTGAAAAAACGTGGCGTGCAGTTTGTCCGTGCCAAGGTGGGGGATCGTTATGTGTTGGAAGAGCTCGCCAAAAATAAATGGATTTTGGGTGGCGAAGGCTCAGGCCATTTGCTGGCCTTGGACAAGCACACCACGGGCGATGGCTTGGTGAGCGCTTTGCAGATTCTGCAAACTTGTGTGCGCAGTGGCAAAGCCATGGTAGAGCTGCTCAAAGGCGTGACCCTGTTTCCACAAACTTTGCTCAATGTGCGTTTGCGTCCTGGCCAAGACTGGCAGTCGAATGCCCGCATGAAAGAAGAAGTGCAAAAAGCAGAGGCAGAGTTGGGCGATAGCGGTCGTGTATTGATTCGCGCCAGTGGCACCGAGCCTTTGGTACGTGTGATGGTCGAAGCGCGTGATGAAGCGCAAGCCAACGCGTGTGCCAAGCGCATTGCCGACACCTTGTCGGCTTAAGGCAGAGGTCAGCCCCTTAATTGAGTGGGTTTGCTTTGACGATATGCCGCACGCCACAGCACGGGCAGTAAAACGGCTGTGGTGATGTACAAAGCCAAACTGCCGGTTTGCCAAAACGCAATCGGGGATTGAGGTGTGAGCCAAGTTAAGCTCGACAAATCAAATCCAGCGCCATAGGCCACCACGTAGCCGCCAGCCAAACCTAAGCCCCAAAGTAAGACGGTGTAAGTGATGAGTGGCAACAGCGTGATGCCATAGCAGCGCAAGGTGAACACGCAAAACACCTGCACCGCGTCAGCCACGTGATAGAGCATCAGCCACAGCAGCAAGGTCGCTGCCAGCGTTGCCACTTCAGGTGACTGGGTATACAGCTGTGCAATCGCTTGGTGCTGCCAGCCAATCAGCGCAGCCAAACTCAAGCTCAGCAACAAGACCAAACTCAAACCCGTTCGAAGCGCTTGACGCGCACGATGAATTTGCCCTGCACCAATCCAATAACTCACGCGCGAACTGCTGGCAATCGACAGCGATAAAGGAATCATGTAGAGCACGGCTGTCATGTTGGACACGATTTGATGGCTAGCGGTGGCCACCACGCCTAAACGTGCAATGAACAAAGACATGAGGGTGAAGGAGGTGACTTCCACACCAATGGCCAAGCCGCTGGGCAGGCCCAAACGCACGAAGTGAAGCAGGGTCGCTGCATGCGGCTTTTCCATCGGTGCCCAGATGCGGTAAGGCTTGTAAAAGTCTTGTGTGCTTAGCAGCCACAGCGCCAAGCTGATCATCATCAGTGTGACAACCAACGTGGCCCATGCACAACCCGCTAGGCCTAGGGGTGGCAGCACATTGGGAATGCCTAAAACCAGCACGATAGACAGTGGTACTTTCACGATCAGTGCGCCCACTTGCACCCATGTCACCAGCTTAGGTTTGCCCAAACTTTGGTTCAGCGTGCTGTACATACGAAACAGCAAAGACGCCGGCAGCCCAAAAGCCACGATGTTGAGATAGTTGCGTACGTCCGCCTGTAAATCAAGTGGAACCTGCGTCCAGTTCAGCAAGAGATCGGGGCACACCAAGGCCCAAATGCCCAAACTGGCGGTGATGGCGCACAGGTACAGCGCTTGTCGCACCGAACGCCCCACCTCGGCGTGTCGTTGTGCGCCATGCAGCTCGGCCCAGACGGGCAGCAAGGCTTGCAGCATGCCCATGAGCGAGATGTGGATCGTGACATACGTGGCGGACGCCACAGCCAATGCCGCCAGGGCTGTGTCGGCAAAGTGGCCAGCGATCAGTGTGTCAGCGATGCTGAAAGCCATCACGGCGACTTGCCCGACCATCACGGTGCCGGCGTGCCGCATGATGGTGGCGCGTTCGCTACTCATAACTGCATCAAGGTTGACGGCGGTGATACAAGGTCACGTTTTCTTTTTTATCGGCAGGGCGATAAATGCTGCGCACGCGGGTCCATTCGTTCAACCGAACCACTTGCGCCAATTCGGGGCGTAAATCGTTGTCAACAACGAGCCACGGGCAAGCGTGTTGTTGATCGGCGCTTGTCAGCTCAACAGGCTTCACATCAAAACCACCGTGGTAGTGAAAGGCTGTCATTTGGCTCGTATTCAAACCATAGCTGAGCAAGCAAACGCCTTGTGTTTTGTTTGCATCTTGCTTGGACATCACGCTTTGAATTTGTTGGACCCAAGGTTTGTAGCTGAATGCGAAATCTAAAAGGGGCAGCCACAGGGTGAGCAGCAGCAGCCAGCATAACGCTGCACCGCCAGCGGGTAGCACCAAACTTTTCCATAAGGGATGACGATGTTTGGCAGAGCGCCAACTTACCAGCCAACCCCACACGGCAGTGGCCGCCAATGCCAAGCCAAAGGCAAACCACCCAAAGCTAGGTTCAAAGCCCGGTGCTAATCGCGCCACATTTTTTGCTGGAGCAGCCGGCCAGCCTGTTTGCATGGCAATCCAAATGATCCAGATGATCAGTGCAGAGCCTGAGAAAAATAGCAGGGTGAACCAGTCAATCAAAGCTGCGACGCTGCGTCGCAATGTGGGCAGTGCGAAGGCTGCCAGTGTTGCAAACGCTGGAAGTGCCAGCAGCAAAGTTCGGCTTGATGAGTGCGTCAGCAGCGCCGTGCTGACGGTGAGCGCTGCGAACCACATGGGTAGCACCAAGTGGCGACTCCAGTGCAGCGAGGCCCATTGACGGCGCCAACGCCACAGCGTCCATACAGTCAACGGCCAAGCGGGCCAAGTGAACCAGACCAACAAACGCAACAAGTTGCGCCAGGCTTGCGGATCGTCATGCAAGGGCAGCAAGCGCCAATGCCAAATATTCAAGACATAAGCCAAAGCCGCGACAAGAATGCCCATAAGCAAAAGCCACAGCGCGTGTAAACGAGCCGTTTGTGTCGATGTACTCTGTCGATCCAACAAGCACAAAAGACCACTGCCGACAGCCATCAAAACGGCAAAACTGGGTGCACCACTCAGGCACAAACCCAACAAACCGATGGTCACCGCTGTCAAGCTGTAGCGGGGGTGATAGGGCAGTGCCGCTACGCCGTAAAACACAAAGCTGACCAGCGCCAGTTGCGTCAAGATGGGGCTAACTTCATGCGACAGCAGCGCCAATCCTAGGCAGGCGATGAGTGCCAGCACTGCGCCATCAGCGATCGTGCGCGCATAGTCTTTGGGCTTGGCTTCACCCCCAAAGGCAAATGGCACGGGCTGCGCTTGAGGGCTCAATGCCAAGTAATACACGCCATGCCAAGTGCTGGCCAAGGTGAGGGCTAGAAGCATTGCAAACGGAATTCGCACGGCTAAGCCCGCAGATATCCAAGAGGGTGCGATTTGAATGGCCCATCCGCCCAGCCAATAAGGCAGCAAGGCATCGAGTTCGGGCAGTTTTCCCCAGATGCTCGGGTTCAACCAATCGCTTGTACCTTCCGCAAGCGCCAACATGTAGCTGAAGGTGTTGAACTCATTGCCTTTCCAAGGTTCACGGCCAAACAGGCCCGGTAAGACATAAGCAGCGCAAAACAGCCACAGTGCAATTCGCGGCAAACGACGCACAGCACTTTGAGGAACGATGGCGGGGGTGGGTTGGGACACTTTTTTTAAATAAAAAAGGCAGCGCGGAGTGCCGGGCTGCCTTGTTTGAAGTGAGCGCGGGGCTTACTTGGCGATGGTCTTGCCGTACTTGTTGCGGAAGCGCTCGACGCGGCCGCCCATGTTGTCGACAGACTTTTGTGTGCCAGTGTAGAAAGGGTGTGACTCGCTGGTGGTATCCAACTTGTACAACGGCAACTCGCGGCCGTCTTCCATTTTGATCATTTCTTTTGTGCTGGCGCATGAGCGCGTCACAAATTTGAAACCGTTAGACATGTCCATGAAACAGATTTCACGGTAGTTGGGGTGAATGCCTTCTTTCATCGCTTTTCCTTGAGCAGCTGCGGTAGCCACGCCGACCTATTTCGACACACTTTCCGCAAAACGCGTCATTATGCCATGGATAAGAAACCTTTTATCGCAAAACCCCTAAGGCGAATGGCAGACTGAGCATGCCCAACACCGTCGAAAGCGTGACCAAACCTGCCACATATGCCCCGTTGTAACCCATGCGGGCTGCCAGCACATAGCAGGTAGAGGCTGTGGGTAAGGCCGAAAAGGCCAGTAGCACACTGGTTTGTGTGTGGTCGAGTTCGAAGGCACGGGCTAGGCCGTAGGCCAGTAACGGCGTGATGAGATGTCGGATGGCCAAGAGTGACATGGCCAAGGTTTTGCCCTTCATCAAATGTCCAAACTCCATGCCCGCGCCTGCTGCCATCAGGCCCAAGGCTAAAGAGGCGGCGCCAATGCGCTGCAGGGTCGGCTCGGTCCAGCTGGGAATGTGCAAGCCTGCCATGTTGGCCAGCAAACCAGACACAGTGGCCAAGATGAGGGGGTTACGAATGAGTTCACGGCCCAAATGACGTTGGCCATGTCGCGCCATGGGCCATACAGCCGCCACGTTAAACATGGGCACGCACACGCCAATCAGCACCGCAATCAGCAGCAAGGCTTGCGATCCAGCAATACGCTCTGCCAAGGCCAGCGCGATGAAGGAGTTAAACCGAAACGCCACTTGTGCGCTGGCTGCATGCAAGCGGGTGTCAATGTGTTTGCGAAGAAATGGCAGTTTGGGCAGCGCATAAGACAGGCCAATGCTGCTGGCGCCCAAAACTAAACCCGCCATGATGAGGTGTGAGGCCGCTTTCAAATCCAAAGGTGTCCGCACGATGGAGTGAAACAGCAAGATCGGAAATAGAAAGAAGTAAACCAAGCTCTCGACCTGCTCCCATACTGTGCGGTTGAGGGCGGTGTATCTACAAACGAGGTAACCACATAGGATGAGCGAGAAGTCGGGAAAGAGGAGTTGGGCGTAATTCACTCGCAGAGAATAACCGCACTCGACGTGCCTGAGCGAGTCTTTAGCCTTTACGATTGACGCTCGCATGACATATCCCACGCCACTTCAAGTCGCAGCACCTGACGCCAACATCGACATCTTCGTTGATGCGTTGTGGCTTGAGCAGGGCTTGGCCCCCAACAGCTTGGCGGCCTATCGGCGTGATTTGAATTTGCTGTCTGCGTGGCTGAACACGCAGGGGACGCATTTGCTTGCTGCGCAAGAGTCGGACTTGCAGCAGTACTTTGCACACCGACATGCACAGACCAAAGCCACCAGTGCCAATCGCCGCTTGACGGTATTCAAACGGTTTTACCGCTGGGCACTTCGTGAACGCATGTTGGTGACCGACCCCACGTTGAAGCTGCTCACCGCCAAGCAACCTGTGCGTGCGCCCAAAAGTTTGACCGAGGCGCAAGTGGAGAGTTTGCTCAACGCGCCCGATGTATCCACCGGTCTAGGCATGCGCGACCGCGCCATGTTGGAGTTGATTTATGCCAGCGGCTTGCGTGTGAGCGAGTTGGTGGACCTCAAAACTTTGCATGTGAGTTTGAACGACGGCGTGCTGCGCATCATGGGTAAGGGCAGCAAAGAGCGCTTGGTGCCGTTTGGCGAAGTCGCGCGTGATTGGTTGCAGCGCTATTTGAATGAGGCGCGCCCTGCGTTACTGGCAGGCCACCAAACCGAAGCTTTGTTTGTGACGGTGCGCGGCAAAAACGCAGGTGAGTCTATGACACGTGCCATGTTTTGGCAGCTGATCAAACGCTACGCTTTGCAAGCCCAAATCCATGTGCCGATTTCACCGCACACCTTGCGCCATGCATTCGCCACGCATTTACTCAACCACGGTGCCGATTTGCGTGCGGTGCAAATGCTGCTGGGCCATGCCGATATTTCGACCACCACCATCTACACCCACATTGCGCGTGAGCGCTTGAAGAGCTTGCACGGTCAGCATCACCCGCGTGGCTGATTTGAGATCAGACGCCTAGCAAATAGTCCAACTCAGCCTCGGTAAAGCCGGCACGTTTGCGGGCTTCTTTGTTGAACGGTGGGCGCAGTTTTGGCGCTTCATAACGCTTGGCCAGTTCGCTGTAAAACCCCACAGGATCAAGGCCGCGCTGTTCGCACAACCAGCGGTACCAGTGGTTGCCAATGGCCACATGACCCACTTCTTCGCGCAAGATGATGTCCAGCAAATCTGCAGCTTTTAAGGCGCTCGGCGTGGCGGCTTTGCGCAGCTTGGTTTGAATCAGGGGCGTGGCGTCCAGACCGCGTGCTTCGAGTGTGCGGGGTACCAGTGCCATACGGGCCAGCACATCGTTGGCTGTCTTTTGGCACATGTGCCACATGCCATCGTGTGCATCAAAGTCACCGTAACGGTAGCCTAGGCTTTGCAGGTGGGTGTGCAGCATTTCAAAGTGCTGCGATTCTTCGTAGGCCACGCGCAGCCAGTCTGTGTAATAGCGATCGGGCATGTTGGGGAAGCGCCAAACGGCATCCAAGGCGAGGTTGATGGCATTGAATTCGATGTGGCACACCGCGTGCATCAATGCGGCCAAGCCCTCGGGCGTGAAGGGCGTGCGCGTGGGCACTTGTTGGGCTGGAATCAGCCGCGGCAGCTCAGGGCGTCCGGGCAGCACAAGGCTTGCATCGCTGGCGATCGCTTCATACGCAAATAGCCCCACATTTTTTTGCTCGGCCCACAGCGACTGCACGGCTTGAACTTTCGCAACGGGGTCGCATATACAAAGGGCGGTCAAGGCTAAAGGGCGTAGGCTCATCCTTACAATTGTAGAAAATCAAAATCGCAGGAGACTTTCATGGCTGTTTACCAACTCGATACGCTGACCCCTGATATTGCCGAGTCGGCTTGGGTCGCTGACAACGCCCAAGTGATGGGTGATGTGCACATGGCTGCTGACAGCAGCGTGTGGTTCAGCAGCGTGGTGCGAGGTGACTCTGCCACCATCCACATTGGTGAAGGCACCAACATCCAAGACGGCAGTGTGTTGCATGCCGATGTGGGCATTCCACTCACCATTGGCAAGCATGTGACGGTGGGCCATATGGTTCAGCTGCATGGCTGCACGGTGGGCGACGAGTCGCTGATTGGCATTGGTGCCATAGTGCTCAACGGCGCAAAGATTGGTAAAAACTGTTTGGTGGGTGCTGGTTCGCTGGTGACCGAGGGCAAAGAGTTTCCGGATGGCTCCATGATTTTGGGCACGCCCGCCAAGGTGGTGCGTCAGCTCACGCCAGAACAAATCGAAGGGTTGCGCCGCAGTGCTCAGCACTATGTGAATAACAAGAACCGTTTCAAAGCGGGTTTAAAGAAGTTGGCTTGATGTCTCAGTTGCATAAATTTTTGTTCGATGGTTTGCCCGTGCGGGGCATGTTGGTGCAGCTCACCGATGTGTGGCAAGAGGTGCTCAAGCGCCGTGCAGCCAATGTGGAAACCGGCCCCTATGCTGAGCCCGTGCGCCATTTGTTGGGTGAGATGACGGCAGCGTCTGTGTTGATGCAATCGAACATCAAATTCAACGGCGCTTTGGTGATGCAAATTTTTGGTGACGGCCCTTTGAAGCTGGCGGTCGTTGAAGTCAATCCAAACCTCAGCTTGCGAGCCACGGCCAAAGTGGTGGGTGAGTTGGGCGACGCCAGCACCTTGTCAGAGATGGTCAATGTCAACAATGAGGGTAAATGTGCCATCACGCTCGACCCACTCAACAAAATGCCGGGCCAGCAGGCGTATCAAGGCGTGGTGCCCTTGTTTGACGACCATCGCAATAAACTCGATAAGTTCAGCGACGTGCTGCAGCACTACATGCTGCAAAGCGAGCAGCTCGACACCACTTTGGTGCTGGCCGCGAATGACACCACAGCAGCTGGCTTGTTGATCCAACGCCTGCCCATCAAAGGCGAGGGTAACTTGGCCGCCAAAGCCACGCTAGAAGACGAGGATGAAATTGGCCGCAACGAAGACTACAACCGCATCTCTATCTTGGCCTCTAGCTTGACGTCCGATGAGTTGCTGAACTTGGATGTTGAAACGATTTTGCGCCGCTTGTTCTGGGAAGAAAAATTAGTGCGCTTCGAGCCACTCACCCCCAGCTTTGCCTGCTCATGCAGCCGCGAACGTGTGAGCAACATGATTCGCAGCTTGGGGACCGAAGAGGTGGAAAGCATCTTGGCCGAGCGCGGCGATGTGGAAGTGGGTTGCGATTTTTGTGGCGAGCAATACCGCTATGACGCGGTCGATGCCGCGCAAATCTTTACTGGCACACCAACACCCCCACCCGCGCCCTCATCTCTGCAATAAGGCCGTTCAGCCTTTGACTAGGCTGGTGAACAAGCGGTGTTCGCAGTCGCCGTCGCCACAGGTTTCGCAGGGGCCGCTCCAGCGTATGGGCGGCTCGGGGCGCTGCAGCTGTTTGGCCAAATGTGGCGCTTGGCGTGCAATACAAAACAAAGCGTTTTCTAAACGTTGTTCACCCGAACCGTAAACCACTTGAAATGGCAAATTGGCCTGAGAGAGAAGTTGTCTGATCTTTTGGTCCACGGGTTCTCGCACATGCACCCCCACGCGCTGCAACCCGTCGCTGACCCATTCAAGGTCAAGTCCCGTGAGCAAGGTGATGTCGAACCGTGCGTGTTGCTGTAAGGCGTAGGCGTCTAGGCTGTGGTCGTCAAACACCATTTGGCTATACACCGCTGTCATAAGAGGCGTCGTGTCTGCAATCACGATCGACCCCTCCGGTGCAGCCAGCACGCGGTCCATTTGCGTTTGGGCAATGTGGCGTTGCTCTTCGCGCTTGGGGGTGCGGTTTTCGATATCGCACCATTCACGCAAGTATTCGTCAACGCGGTGCACGGCCAAGTCTGATTGCTGTAACCGTGTACTCAGGGCCAAAGCCAGTTGCGACTTGCCTGTGCTTTCAGCGCCGAGCAGTGCAATTTTCATGTGGCTTTCACTTCGATGTGTTTAAGCCATGTGTGCCAACCCACGGCACTCAGCACAATGAACATGAGATAGAGCAGCGTGGTGAGCCACAAGCCTTTCCAAGCAAAAAGTCCAGCGGCCACGATGTTGACGATGATCCAAATCGCCCAATTTTCTAGGCGTTTGTGCGCTAGCAAATATTGGCCAATCAAGCTGAATGCAGTGGGGAACGCATCCCACCCAGGTACATCGGTGTCGGTGAAGTTCCGCAGCAAACTACCCGTGGCCAGCCACAGCACTGTCCCGCTGACGGCCAATTTCAGCCGTTGGTCTAAGGGCATGCGTGTGACGGGCAACGGTGCACCTTCTTCGCCAAGCAACCACACCGACCAACCCCAAAGTGCTAAAACCACGAACAGCACTTGCAGCAGCGCATCGCCGTACAGACGTTGGCTCCAAAACAAAAAGAAATACAGCACCGAGCTGATCGCAGCCAAAGGCCAGCCCCAATGCAACTCAACGATGTTGCACAGAATCATCGCGAAGGCCAGTAGCACCGCGATGAGTTCAAGCCAAGAAGTCTCAAGGCCCCAGAGGGTGAATGCGGTCGAGAAAAGGAGTTCGGTCACTTCGCAATTTGCACGAAGACTTCGTTGGGCTTGACCATGCCGATCTCAGAGCGGGCACGCTCTTCGACCATTTCCAGACCATCTTTGAGATCATGGAGTTCCGCACTGAGGCGATCGTTGGCCAGTTGCGCGGCAGCGTTTTGCTGCTTTTGGTCTTTCAACACCTCGCGCAGACGAATCACGTCAGGCAAGCTGCCACGACCAAACCACAGCTGGCCCTGCAGCACAAGCAGCAGGGCAATCAGTACGAGGTGGAGTGGACGCAGCATCTGTAGGCTCAGAAAGCGTAGCTGTTAACGCAAGTTGTAAAAGGCAGAACGGCCTGGGTACACAGCCACATCACCCAAATCTTCTTCGATGCGCAAGAGTTGGTTGTACTTGGCCATGCGGTCAGAACGGCTCATAGAACCGGTTTTGATTTGACCCGCATTCAAGCCCACTGCGATGTCAGCGATGGTGCTGTCTTCGGTTTCGCCAGAGCGGTGGCTGATCACGGCGGTGTAGCCCGCGCGCTTGGCCATCTCAATGGCTGCAAAGGTTTCCGTCAAGGTACCGATTTGGTTGATCTTGATGAGGATCGAGTTGGCGATGCCTTTGTCGATGCCTTCTTTGAAGATCTTGGTATTGGTCACGAACAAGTCGTCACCCACGATTTGCACTTTCTTGGCTAAACGGTCGGTCAGTACTTTCCAGCCATCCCAATCGCCTTCAGACATGCCGTCTTCGATGCTGATGATGGGGTACTTGTCGCACCAAGTGGCGAGCATGTCGGTCCATTGCTGGGCCGTCAATTGCAAGCCTTCGCCAGACAAGTGGTACTTGCCGTCTTTGTAGAACTCGCTGGCCGCGCAGTCCAAGCCGATGGCGATTTGCTCGCCGGCGGTGTAGCCCGCAGCGGCAATGGCATCCAAGATCATCTGGATAGCGGCTTCGTGGCTGGTGACGTTGGGCGCAAAGCCACCTTCGTCGCCCACGGCAATGCTCATGCCTTTGTCATGGATGATTTTCTTCAGAGCGTGGAACACCTCAGCGCCCCAGCGCACAGCTTCGCGGAAAGTGGGTGCGCCGACGGGGATGATCATGAACTCTTGCAAGTCCAAGTTGTTGTTGGCGTGTGCGCCGCCATTGATGACGTTCATCATGGGCACAGGCAGTTGGTTGGCGTTCATGCCGCCAAAGTAACGGTACAAAGGCAAGCCAGACTCTTCAGCGGCAGCGCGGGCCACAGCCATGGACACGGCCAACATGGCGTTGGCGCCTAAGCGGCTTTTGTTGTCTGTGCCGTCGAGGTCGATCAAAGTTTTATCAAGGAAGGCTTGCTCGGAAGCGTCCAAGCCCAAAATCGCTTCGGAAATTTCGGTGTTGATGTGCTCAACCGCTTTCAACACGCCTTTGCCGAGGTAGCGGCTCTTGTCGCCGTCGCGCAGCTCGATCGCTTCACGGCTGCCGGTGGATGCACCGGATGGCACAGCGGCACGGCCCATGGTGCCGGATTCCAGCAACACATCACATTCCACGGTAGGGTTGCCACGGCTGTCCAAAATTTCACGGGCGACGATGTCGACGATAGCGCTCATTTGTGTTTTCCTATTTCAAGTTTTTAAAAATTATTTCAGGCTGCGTGCGTGGCACTCAGGCCTCAAAGTTGTTTTCTAAGAGAGGGTGTTTTTTGGTCACGGCATCAAGCTCGACCAAGGTTTCCAGCAAAGCCTTCATTTTGTTCAAGGGCACAGCATTGGGGCCGTCTGACCAAGCCTCTGAGGGGCAAGGATGGGTTTCCATGAACAAACCAGCCACGCCTACGGCCACGCCAGCGCGGGCCAACACGGGCACCATCTCGCGAGCGCCGCCACTGACCGTGCCTTGGCCACCCGGCTTTTGCACAGAGTGGGTCACGTCAAACACCACAGGCGCGCCAGATTTACGCATCTCTGCCAAGCTGGTCATGTCGGCCACGAGGTTGTTGTAGCCAAAGCTCACGCCGCGTTCGCAGGCCAAGAAGTTGTCTTCTGGCAAGCCGGCTTCGCGTGCAGCGTCGCGGGCTTTGTCGATGACGTTTTTCATATCCCAAGGCGCCAAGAACTGACCCTTCTTGATGTTCACAGGCTTTCCCGATTGCGCCATGGCACGGATGAAGTCAGTTTGGCGGCACAAGAAGGCGGGCGTTTGCAACACGTCGACCACGCTGGCCACAGTGGCAACTTGCGACGCCTCATGTACATCGGTGAGGATGGGCAAATGCAATTGGCGACGCACTTCGTCGAGGATCTTCAAACCTGCATCCATGCCCACGCCGCGCTTGGTGCTGCCGGACGAGCGGTTGGCTTTGTCAAACGAGCCTTTGTAGATCAATGGGATACCCAAACCAGAGCAGATTTCTTTGAGCTGGCCAGCTACATCGATGGACATTTCCAAGCCTTCGATGGAGCAGGTGCCTGCGATCAAAAAGAAAGGCTTGTCGAGACCAACGTCGAATCCGCAAAGTTTCATGGCTTGTTCCGTTTCTAAAAAAGGTTTAGGCCTTCGCCTTGTGCTCAAGCGCCGCTTTCACGAAGGCGTTGAACAACGGGTGACCATCCCATGGGGTGGATTTGAACTCGGGGTGGAACTGCACGCCCATGTACCAAGGGTGCACGGTTTGTGGCAACTCAATGATTTCGGTCAGGTGCTCGCGTTGTGTGAGCGCGGAAATGACCAAGCCCGCTTTGCGTAAAGCGTCGAGGTAGTTCACATTGGCTTCGTAGCGGTGGCGATGACGCTCTGTCACCACGTCGCCGTAAATTTTGTGGGCCAAGGTGCCGGGGGCCACATCTGAACTTTGAGCGCCCAAGCGCATGGTGCCGCCAAGGTTGGAGTCAGCCGTGCGGGTTTGGATGCTGCCGTCTGCGTCTTTCCACTCGTTGATGAGGGCGATGACGGGGTAAGGGCCGTCTGGCACAAACTCAGTGCTGTTGGCGTCTTTCAGGCCAGCCATGTGGCGGGCGTATTCGATGGTCGCCACTTGCATGCCTAAGCAAATGCCGAGGTATGGCACTTTGTTTTCGCGTGCAAATTGGGCAGAAGAAATTTTGCCTTCCACGCCGCGAATGCCAAAGCCGCCGGGCACCAAAATAGCGTCGAATTTGCCGAGGTCTTTGACGTTCTCTGGCGTGATGAACTCAGAGTCCACGTACTCGATTTTTACGCGCGCATGGTTCTTCATGCCAGCGTGGCGCAGAGCTTCGTTGAGTGATTTGTAGCTGTCAGACAGATCTACGTACTTACCCACCATCGCAATGGTGACTTCTTCTTTGGGGTTGGCCACTTCGTGGACCAAGTCGTCCCAGCGTTGCAAGTTGGCCGGTTTGGCGTTGATGCGCAACTTGTCGCACACCAAGTTGTCCAGTCCTTGCTCATGCAACATGCGTGGTACTTTGTAGATAGTGTCCACATCCCACATGGAGATCACACCCGACTCATGCACGTTCGAAAACAGGCTGATTTTTTGGCGTTCTTCTTCAGGAATTGGGCGGTCAGCACGGCACAGCAGCGCATCGGCTTGGATACCGATTTCGCGCAGTTTTTGTGCGGTGTGTTGGGTGGGCTTGGTTTTGAGTTCGCCAGCGGCGGCGATCCAAGGCACGTAGCTGAGGTGCACAAACGCGGTGTTGTGCGCGCCCATCTTCAGGCTCATTTGACGAGCGGCTTCGAGGAAAGGCAGGGACTCGATGTCACCCACGGTGCCGCCGATTTCAACGATCGCCACATCCACGGCTTCAGGCGTGTCATACGCGGCGCCGCGCTTCACGAACTCTTGAATTTCGTTGGTGATATGCGGGATAACTTGCACCGTTTTGCCTAGGTAGTCACCACGGCGCTCTTTGTCGAGCACGCTCTGATAAATCTGACCTGTCGTGAAGTTATTGGCCTTTTTCATGCGCGTCGTGATGAAGCGCTCGTAATGGCCTAAATCGAGGTCGGTTTCTGCACCGTCTTCGGTGACGAAAACCTCGCCGTGCTGCAGCGGCGACATGGTGCCTGGGTCTACGTTGATGTAGGGGTCCAGTTTGATGAGGGTGACTTTGAGGCCGCGGGACTCAAGCAAAGCGGCGAGTGAGGCGGCTGCAATTCCCTTACCAAGGGAAGAGACAACACCGCCGGTGACGAATACAAATTGGGTCATGCCAGATCGGGAGATAACCTCCCGGTAGGTGGAAATCGAAATTATAGGCGCTCTGCTACATTGCGAGTCATGTCTGATCTGTCAAAAAAGCACATTGTTTTGGGTTTGAGTGGTGGCATTGCGTGCTACAAAGCGGCGGAACTCTGCCGTGCTTTGGTCAAAGCTGGAGCCACGGTTCAAGTGGTCATGACTGAGTCAGCGGCTCAGTTCATGACACCCGTGACCATGCAGGCCTTGTCGAACCGCTCGGTGTACGTTTCGCAATGGGATGCCCGTGAACCCAACAACATGGCGCACATCAATTTGAGTCGTGAGGCTGATGCAATTCTTGTTGCGCCCGCCAGCGCCGACTTCATGGCCAAACTCTTGCACGGTCGTGCTGACGACTTGTTGAGCCTCATGTGCTTGGCCCGCCCGATTGCAAGCGTGCCCCTGATCTTGGCCCCCGCGATGAACCGCGAAATGTGGCAACACCCCGCGACCCAGCGCAACATGGCGCAACTCATGGCGGATGGCGCGCATGTGCTGGATGTGGGCCAAGGCGAGCAAGCCTGCGGCGAAAGCGGTGACGGTCGCATGTTGGAGCCCGAAGAGATTTTGGAAGACCTCATTGCGTTCTTTCAACCCAAAGTCTTGACGGGGCAGCATGTGCTGGTCACAGCAGGCCCGACCTACGAAGCGATGGATCCTGTGCGTGGCATCACCAATTTGTCGAGCGGCAAGATGGGTTTCTCGATTGCCCGCGCTGCGCGTGAAGCCGGTGCTCAAGTGACGTTGGTCGCTGGCCCCGTGCATCTACCCACACCGCGAGGTGTACAGCGCGTGGATGTGCGATCGGCTTTGGATATGCAAGCTGTTGTCGCAAAGCATGTGGATGCAGCTTCGGTATTTGTGGCGACAGCGGCCGTTGCTGATTGGCGTGTGGCGGATGTGGCTCAGCAAAAAATCAAAAAAGACGGTTCCAGCGGTTCAGCGAGTTTGGGGCCTCAACTCAATTTTGTAGAAAACCCAGACATCTTGGCCGCTGTGGCGCAATCAGCCCGTGCCAAAAACGGTGATTTGTATTGTGTGGGTTTCGCGGCGGAAAGCCATGATTTACTCAAGCACGCCACTGCCAAACGCGAGCGCAAAGGCGTGCCGTTGTTGGTGGGCAATATCGGTCCTGCGACGTTTGGGTTGGATGACAACGCGTTGCTCTTGGTCGATGCACAAGGCAGCCAAGAGTTGCCGCATGGCAGCAAGCTGACCTTGGCCCGCCAGTTGGTGGGTGAGATTGCGCAGCGTATGAAGGTCGCTTGATTTCAGCGGCCCGATTCGACCCAGCGCCTGCTGCCAAGATTCATATTTAAATTTTCAACATCCATTTATTTCATCTGAGGCGGATTCAAGGACGAAGTGCAACACGCTTTAACGAGGCATGGAATACCTCGTGAGGTGTCTTGAATCCTAGTCGCTTTCTGGGGCGGTGATTCAATCGGTTTTCAATCATAGTCAATTCCTCATCCGTCACGGTTTC
>NZ_JAVKLM010000012.1:0-10003 GCF_031539105.1 Limnohabitans sp. | reverse complement strand
TTGCCTTTGCGCTGTTCGCGGCCTTCGATTTCAATTTCATAGTCGAGCAGCTTTTGGCCGTCGACGATGGCCAGGCGGCGTTCTTCCGACTGGGTTGCATTAATGAGCATCCGTTTCATGATGCAGTTCCTTCACGTGTCAAATCATCACAGGCCCATGACGGGCCAACGATGCCTGAGGGACGTCAGAGAACGAAGGGAATTGCCGCTGAGACCGTCGCCTCTGCGCTAATCAATGTGAGATCAGCGCAGGGGACGGTGGGTGGGCGCGTGGATAAGGGCAAGAAGTCGCGGTTGTCCTGTTGTCGAGTGCGTGGCTTGATGAGCCGGTGCAGGGGAGACAGGGCTGGTCCAGCTGGCATAGGTGCGACGCGCAACGCTACACACAGTCGGTGGCAAGAGCCACTCTGTGCAGAGTTCCATCAACATCAACATTGCCACAACCATCGTTTTTGCTTCTTGCAGTGATCCGTCATGAAGGCTTTTCAAAAAGAGCCTCCACAACTTGGGGTATTCCATTTCGGTGTTTTCTGATCGTCGGCTCAACTTCTGGGGCGAGGGCCACTCAGTCTCTTGGGTACTGGGTCTGCGTCTCGGACACAAAAGGGGCATCGACCTTACCGCGTTCGTCAGTACATGGTCTAATCTGTGTTAAATCAAGCACTTAGAGCAAAACGCTGGTGAATCACATTATAGGGGCTTCGGCCCCAAACCCCGCCCCCTCGGTAAAAACACTGACTGTCGACGAAGACTCGACGGGTCAGCGCTTAGACAACTTTCTCATGCGCCACCTCAAGGGTGTGCCGAAAACCCACGTCTATCGCATCATTCGCTCCGGTGAAGTGCGGGTCAACAAAGGCCGCGCTTCGGCTGATCAACGGGTGGAGGCGGGCGATTTGGTGCGTTTGCCGCCTGTTCGCATCTCAGCCCAAGTGCAGGCCAAGGCTGATGCACCGGCCCCCGCCCGTGAATTTCCGGTGCTGATGGAAGACGAGGCCATGATGGCCATCGACAAACCCGCTGGTGTGGCCGTGCATGGCGGCAGTGGGGTGAGCTTTGGCGTGATCGAGCAACTGCGCCGTGCCCGTCCAGCTTCGGCCAACCTAGAGCTGGTGCACCGCCTTGACCGTGAAACCTCGGGCGTGCTGTTGGTGGCCAAAAAGCGCAGCGCCCTCAAAAACCTGCAAGACCAGTTCCGCGACCGTGAAACGGGCAAAACTTATTTGGCCTTGGTGCTCGGCCTGTGGCCGTCAAACAAGAAGGTGATTGACTCGCCTTTGTTCAAGTACACCGTGGACACTGGGGTAGGCGAGGGCGAGCGCCGCGTCAAAGTGGTGGACAAAGATGACCCGAACGGCATGCGTTCCATCACGCTGGTGCGTGTGGCGCGCACTGTGGGTCCTTACACCTTGTTGGAAGTGACCATCAAAACCGGCCGTACCCACCAAATTCGCGTGCACTTGGCCAGCCAAGGCCACCCGATTGCGGGAGACGACAAATACGGCGACTTCGAGCACAACAAACTGCTGCACAAGATGGGCCTCAAACGCATGTTTTTGCACGCGTGGCAACTCAAGTTTCAGCACCCACAAAGCCACCGCCCCGTTAGCCTGCAAGCGCCGCTGCCGCCAGAGCTGAAAAACTTTGTGGATGGCATTCAGCCGCCCATCATCCAACCGGATCTCGACGTATGACCACACGCCCGCGCCAGTTCGATTTGATTGCCTTCGATTGGGACGGCACGCTGTTTGATTCCACGCAAATCATCACCCGTTGCATTCAGTTGGCAGTGGTCGATGTCGGCGGGGCCAAGCCGACGGACGAGGCCGCGTCGTATGTGATTGGCATGGCCCTCATGCAGGCGCTGGCCCATGCCGCGCCTGATGTGCCGCAAGACAAATACCCTCTTTTGGGCGAGCGCTATCGCTTCCACTACATGAAGCACGCCAACGACATTGCTTTGTTTGAAGGCGTTTTGCCCTTGTTGGCTGCCTTGCGCGAACGCCACCACTGGCTGGCGGTGGCTACCGGAAAAAGCCGTCGTGGCTTGGATGAAGCCCTGCACACCAGTGAACTCAAAGGCGTGTTCGACGGTTCGCGCACGGCAGACGAAACAGCAGGCAAGCCCCATCCCCGCATGCTGCACGAGTTGATGCGTGAATTTGGCGTGGCGCCCGAGCGCACCTTGATGATTGGCGACACTACGCACGACTTGCAAATGGCCGTGAACGCAGGCTGCGCCAGTGTGGGCGTGAGCTACGGTGCACACGACCACGGCCAGTTTGAACCCTTGAACCCAAGATTCATCGCGCACTCTGTGAAGGAGTTGCACGATTGGTTGTTGGCCCATGCGTAAAAGCCATGACTGACTTTGCTTCTCAAGTGATGCCCTTGTGCAACAGCGCCGATTTAGTCGAAGGTGGCCGCGCTGTGCCGTTTGACGTGGTGTTTGCTGGTCAAACCTGCCGCGCGTTTGCCATTCGCTTCGAAGGCCAGCCGCACGCCTACCTCAACCGCTGCACCCATGTGGCGATGGAGATGGACTTTCAGCCGGACCAGTTTTTCGATGCTTCAGGCCGCTGGCTGCTGTGCGCCACCCACGGCGCCGAGTACGCGCCCGACACCGGCGAGTGCGCGGGTGGACCGTGCCGTGGTGGCTTGGTCAAAGTGGAGTTGTCTGAGGCTGACGGCGTGGTGCACTGGCATACTGCGTACAACTTGAAACCTTTCGAATTTCTAGATTAAATTGTGAAAACCTGCCTATATGTCTGAACATCACACAAACCCCGAAACCCCCAGCCACAAAACGGTGTGGGAGCGCGACACGCTTGAGCGCTTGGCGTTCGCCACCTTGGCTGAACAGCGTGCCAGCCGACGTTGGCGCATCTTTTTCCGTTTTGCGTGGTTGGCGTTGATCGTGGCCTTGTTTTGGACAGGCGCTCACAAAGGCGGCATGGGGGGCGCTAGCCCCAGTCAGCCCCACACCGCGGTGGTGGCCATCAAAGGTGAAATTGCCGACGGCGCTGATGCCAGTGCCGAGTGGGTGGTCACCGCCTTGCGCGCTGCGTTTGAAGACGAAGGCTCGCAAGCGGTGGTGTTGCAAATCAACTCACCCGGTGGCAGTCCTGTGCAAGCTGGCATCATCAATGACGAAATTCGCCGTTTGAAGGCCAAGCACAAAAAGCCGGTGTATGCCGTGGTGGAAGAGTCATGCGCTTCAGCGGCTTATTACATCGCTGTGGCGGCTGATGAAATTTACGTGGACAAAGCCAGCATCGTGGGCAGCATCGGCGTATTGATGGATGGCTTTGGCTTTACCGGCTTGATGGACAAGTTGGGCGTGGAGCGCCGCTTGATGACGGCTGGTGTGAACAAAGGTTTCTTAGACCCGTTCAGCCCGCAAACCAAAAACCAGCGTGCCCATGCACAAACTTTGCTGGATCAAATTCATCAACAGTTCATCCAAGTGGTGCGTGAAGGCCGTGGCAAGCGCTTGAAAGAAACCCCAGAGTTATTCAGCGGTTTGTTCTGGAGCGGTGAGCAAGCGGTTGACCTTGGTTTGGCCGATGGCTTGGGTAACCTTGATTACGTGGCCCGTGAAATTGTGAAAGCCGAAGACATCATCGACTACACCCGTCACGAAAACGTGGCCGAGCGTTTGGCCAAACGCTTTGGTGCTGCCATTGGTGAAGGCGCGGTGCGTGCGATGCAAACCATGCCCACCGTGCGCTGACACTTATTTGCCAATCAAAAACACAGTCGGCTCGCCCGAAATTTGAGCCTTACCCGCACTGCGCCACGCTTGCACCGTTTTGCAATGCACTTGCATGTTGGCCATGGTCAAACCACTGGCGCGGGCCAACCGAGTGTTGCCTTGCAGACCATTCACCAGCGCGTCCCACAGGGCTTGGTTGCGGTAGGGCGTTTCAATGAACATTTGGGTTTGGCCGTGTTTGGCGACTAAGTTTTCCAGTTCGCGCAAACGCTGTGTGCGGGCAGCGCCGTCTTGCGGCAAGTAGCCGACAAACGCAAAGTTTTGGCCGTTCAAACCACTAGCGGCCAAAGCCAGCAGCAGCGACACGGGGCCCACCAGTGGCACCACGCGAATGCCCAGTTCGTGCGCAGCACGCACGACCGAGGAGCCGGGGTCGGCCACCGCAGGCATGCCTGCTTCGCTGACCAAGCCTATATCGTGGCTCGCCAACGCGGCTTTGAGCATGGGCTTGGCATCAAACTCACCCGTGTGGTCGCCTTTTTTGTGCACCTCGCGCGGAAGCTCGGTGATGGTGTTTTCTTGAATGGTGTTGGCCAGCGGCACATGGGCGTCAACGCGCTTTAAAAAGGCGCGTGTGCTTTTGGCGTTCTCGGTAATCCAGTGCGTCACACCTGCCGCCACGCGCAAGGTTTCTTGCGTCAGCACATCGGTGATGGGGGCTTGGTTCTCGCAGCCAAAGTCGAGCGGGGTGGGCACGAGGTAGAGCGTACCTTTTTGCGTTGTTGTGTTGGGTATGTTGCTCATGGCTTTAGTGCTCCCAATAGATCAATACCCGCCGCGCGTAGCAGGCGGGCGGTGCGAATCATGGGTAAGCCGATCAGGGCTGTGGGGTCGTCGTTCTCGATGGCGTCGAGCAGGGCAATGCCTAGGCCCTCGCTCTTGGCGCTACCCGCGCAGTCGTATGGCTCTTCGGCGCGCAAGTAGGCTTCAATTTCGGCATCGCTCAGGTCACGAAAGCACACCTTGATTTGGGCGAGTTCGGTTTGTTCAAACTGGCTGTCCATGCAGACCACGGACACCGCGGTTTGAAAAATCACGGTTTGGCCACGCATGCGTTGCAGTTGGACCACCGCACGTTCATGTGTGCCGGGTTTGCCCAGTGGCTCGCCGTTGAGGTCAGCCACTTGGTCTGAGCCAATCACGACCGCCTGGGGGTGCAGGGTGGCCACAGCTTTGGCTTTGGCCAACGCCAAACGGGTGGCAAGCGCCTGTGGGGCTTCGCCCGCCAGGGGTGTTTCATCCACATCGGGGCTGACCACGTCAAAAGGCACACGCAAACGCGCAAGTAGTTCACGGCGGTATCTGGAGGTAGAGCCCAAAATCAGGGCGCGTTGAAGCTTAGACATGGGTGGATTCTCTTACACTGGCGCGCATGCAAACACCAAAGAACCTTCACGCCCTCGATGTCAAAGCCTTTGCCAAAGCGCAAATGCACTTAGAGGGCGACACCCCCGTGGTTGAGTTTGAGCGCCTGGCCGCAGACTGCAGCGGCGAGGTGACGGGCCATGTGTCGTGGTCAGCGCAAGGCGCTATTGACCCCGAGCAGCGCGGCAAAGACGATGCATGGTTGCACTTGGAAGCCAAAGCTACCGTGCCCCTGACCTGCCAACGCTGCTTGCACCCCGTGCCGGTGGAATTGCTGATCGAGCAAGATTTCCGCTTTGTAGCCGACGAAACCACCGCCTTGGCTGAAGACGACGAATCAGATGAAGACCTGTTGGTCATGGAAGACAGCTTTGATTTGATGGCCTTGGTTGAAGACGAGTTACTCATGGGTATGCCCTTGGTTCCCATGCATCCAGCATGTTTGAGTGAGCAGGCACCAACTTCGGAGGAGGAAGAGGCCATCTTGGCCGAGGTCAAGCCCAACCCATTTGCGGTGCTGGCGTCGCTCAAAGCGCGCAAGCACTGAAATCTTAAGAGTTGGGCTATAATCTTAGGCTTCGTGTCACGCTGACCTCGGTTGGTTTGTGGCCCAATGATCAACCACATTTAGTTCCAGGAGCCGGTCATGGCTGTTCAACAAAACAAAAAATCACCTTCCAAGCGCGGCATGCACAATTCGCACACAGCGTTGACAGCTCCCGGTACAGCCGTTGAGTCAACGACAGGTGAAATCCACTTGCGCCATCACATCAGCCCCACCGGTTTTTACCGTGGTCGCAAAGTGTTGAAGACTAAGTCTGAAGCTTAATTACTTCACACTTCATTGGCCCGTGGCTGTCTTTGGCGCCTCGGGCTTTTGTTTTTTTGACGAGAAGAAACCTGCATGACCACTCTTGCTGTTGATTGCATGGGTGGCGACCATGGCCCGCGTGTCACGCTGGTGGCCTGTCGCCGTTTCTTAGACACGCACCCAGACGCCAAGCTGTTGCTGGTGGGTCTGCCCGATGCGCTGTCGTCTTTTTCTCACCCTCGTGCTCAAGTGGTCGCGGCCTCTGAAGTGGTGGCTATGGATGACCCCATCGAAGTGGCCTTGCGCCGCAAAAAGAATTCGTCAATGCGCGTGGCGATTGAGCAGATCAAGAGCGGTGCCGCTCAAGCGATGGTATCTGCTGGTAACACGGGCGCTTTGATGGCTATCGCACGTTATGTGCTTAAAACCATCGATGGCATTGACCGTCCAGCCATCGCCGGTCGTATGCCCGACTTCAAAGGCGGCGGCACGACCATGCTCGATTTGGGTGCCAACGTCGATTGCACGCCTCAGCATTTGTTGCAGTTTGCCGTCATGGGTTCTGCCTTGGTGTCGGTGCTCGACAACATCGAAAGCCCCACAGTCGGCTTGTTAAACATCGGTGAAGAAGACATCAAAGGTAGTGAAGTTATCAAAAAAACAGGCGAACTGTTGCGAACAGCGGCTAATTCTGGTGATTTGAATTTTGTGGGCAATGTCGAAGGCAATGACATTTACCAAGGCACAGTCAACTTGATCGTGTGTGACGGCTTTGTCGGCAATGTAGCTTTGAAAGCCAGCGAAGGTTTGGCACACAAGATCAGCGAAACGCTCAAAAATTCGTTTACGCACAACATCTTCACCAAAATTACGGGTATCTTTGCTTATCCTGTCCTTTCTGACTTTAAAGACAGGGTTGACCACCGCCGTTACAACGGCGCAGCGTTGTTGGGGTTGAATGGCATCGTTTTCAAGAGCCACGGCTCAGCCGATGATGTAGCCTTTGGTACTGCTTTGAACCGCGCGTATGATGCAGCTCACCATAACTTGCTCGAACGTGTACGCTCTCGCATTGCCCATGCGGCTCCTTTGTTGGCCCTAGGACAAGCGTCAGACGTCTCGGCCTGAGCCACCTGATTAATGACCCTTTTCTCCCGAATCGCTGGCACCGGAAGTTTTCTCCCTCCCCGCCGGTTGACCAACGCAGACTTGGTCGCAGAACTCGCCACACAAGGTGTGGAAAGTTCTGACGAATGGATTGTTGAGCGCACGGGCATCCGTGCCCGCCACTTTGCCGCCCCTGAGGTGAGCAGCAGCGATTTGGCCTTCGAGGCTTGCAAGCAAGCCTTAGACGCCGCAGGCCGCCGCCCCCAAGACATTGACCTCATCATCGTCGCCACGTCGACGCCCGACATGGTGTTTCCCTCCACCGCAGCCATCCTCCAGCACAAACTCGCCCAGTTGGACGATGAAGCGGCTGGCATCGCTGGCGCTCCTGCGTTTGACGTGCAGGCGGTGTGCAGTGGCTTTATCTATGCGCTGACCGTGGCTGATGCCATGATCCGCGCAGGCAACGCCAAGCGTGCGTTGGTGGTGGGCTCTGAAATTTTCTCGCGTTTGCTCGATTTTCAAGACCGCACCACGTGCGTGCTGTTTGGGGATGGTGCTGGTGCTGTGGTGTTGGAGGCGTCTGACACGCCCGGCATTTTGGCCACCGACATTCATGCCGATGGCAAACATGTGGGCATCTTGTGTGTGCCAGGCCATGTGCGCAACGGCAACATTTTGGGTGACCCTGTGCTGAAGATGGACGGTCAAGCAGTATTCAAGCTGGCTGTCGGCTTGCTTGAAGGCGCGGCCCGCACCGTGCTGGACAAAGCGGGCTTAACTGAAGCCGACATCGATTGGTTGGTGCCACACCAAGCCAACATCCGCATCATCCAAAGTACAGCCAAGAAGCTGAAACTACCTATGGAAAAGGTCGTCTTGACCGTTCACGATCATGGCAACACCTCGGCAGCCTCCATTCCGCTGGCGTTGGACCATGCCGTGCGTTCTGGCCAAGTGAAAAAAGGTGAAACCCTCATGCTCGAAGGCGTGGGCGGCGGTTTCACATGGGGCGCAGTGCTACTCAAACTGTAGGCCTGCCCAAGACTTGCTGTGACAAACTTCTAGATACGTTATGACTTCATTTGCTTTTGTATTTCCAGGCCAAGGCTCTCAATCCGTCGGCATGCTCGACGCTTGGGGCGACAACCCTGTGGTGGCTCAAACTTTGGTCGAGGCGTCTGACGCCATGGGTGAAGACATGGCCAAGCTGATTCACGAAGGCCCCAAAGAAGCTTTGGGCTTGACCACCAACACCCAGCCAGTCATGTTGGTGTCGGCCGTGGCGGCTTACCGTGCTTGGTTGGCCGAAGGCGGCGCTGTGCCTAGCGTGGTGGCTGGACACTCCTTGGGTGAGTACTCTGCTTTGGTGGCTTCTGGCGTGTTGACGCTGGCCCAAGCTGCACCGCTGGTGCGTTTTCGCGCGCAAGCCATGCAAGAAGCTGTGCCTGTGGGCACGGGCGCCATGGCTGCTATTTTGGGTATGTCGGCTCCACAAGTGATTGCGGGTTGCGCCGAAGCGCAAGCCACCTTTGGCGCAGGTTCTACCGAAGTGGTGGAGGCGGTGAATTTCAACGACCCAGGCCAAACCGTGATTGCTGGCAGCAAGGCAGCTGTGGAAAAAGCGTGCGAAGTGCTCAAAGCCAACGGCGCCAAGCGTGCCTTGCCTTTGCCCGTGTCTGCACCTTTCCACTCCAGTTTGATGAAGCCAGCGGCTGAGCGCCTGAAAGAAAAATTAGCCACTACCGTATTTGCCGCAGCGCAAATCCCCTTGGTGAACAATATCGATGTAGCCGTGGAAAACGATGCCGACCGCATGCGCGACGCTTTGTATCGCCAAGCCTTTGGCCCCGTGCGTTGGGTTGAGTGCGTGGCTGCCATCAAGGCGCGTGGCGTGACCACCTTGGTCGAGTGCGGCCCAGGCAAGGTCTTAGCTGGCATGGTCAAGCGTATCGATGCAGATTTAACAGGCTTGCCTTTGTTTGACCCCGCCAGCATGGCCGAAGTGAAAACTGCATTGGCTTAATTAGAAAAGAAGACTATGAGCGATAACAAACAACACATTGCATTGGTGACTGGCGCTTCGCGCGGCATCGGTGCAGCCATTGCCCAAGAGTTGGCCCAACAAGGCTACTTGGTCATTGGCACGGCCACGTCGGATGACGGCGCTGCCAAAATTACCCAAGCTTTGTCTGCGCATGCAGGCTGCCGTGGTGCCAACCTGAACGTCAACGACTCAACAGCCATCGACGCTTTGTTGGAGCAAATCACCAAAGACCACGGCGCTTTGCACGTGTTGGTGAACAACGCCGGCATCACCCGCGACACCTTGGCCATGCGCATGAAGGATGACGATTGGGACGCAGTGCTCGACACCAACCTCAAAGCCGTGTTTCGCATGTCACGCGCCGTCATGCGCCCCATGATGAAGCAGCGCTATGGCCGCATCATCAGCATCACCAGTGTGGTGGGTGCGTCGGGTAATCCCGGTCAAGCCAATTACGCAGCGGCCAAGGCCGGGGTGGCTGGCATGACCCGCGCATTGGCCCGAGAGTTGGGCAGCCGTGGCATCACCGTCAACTGCGTGGCGCCTGGCTTTATTGAGACCGACATGACGGCCTCCTTGCCCGAAGAACAACAAAAAGCTTTGCTGGGCCAAATCCCACTGGGACACCTCGGCAAACCTGCTGACATTGCACATGCTGTGGCCTATTTGGCTGGCGCACATGCCAGTTATGTGACAGGCCAAGAGTTGCATGTCAACGGTGGCATGTTCATGGCTTAAGGCCATTTACGCCAAAACACAAAACAGAATCAATACGGTCAGTCCGTCCGGTTAAAATAGCGGTCTTATTCACAACCCTTAGAGGGAATCCATGAGCGATATCGAACTGCGTGTCAAAAAAATCATTGCTGAACAACTCGGCGTTGAAGAGTCTCAAGTGA
>NZ_JAVKLM010000011.1:0-7368 GCF_031539105.1 Limnohabitans sp. | reverse complement strand
CGTTTGTTAGCTAATTAAAGCTAAGTTCCTAAAGAACTTGGCAATCACCATCAAACGCCCACGCTTATCGGCTGTATGTTTTTAATGAACTACTCAACTACTTGAGCAACTACGCTGCGATCAGCGAAGCCTTGCAGTATACATCGGATTTTTGAACATCGCGAAGAAATTTTAAAAATCTTTTCTAACCGCCTCCGCTGGTATGTTTCTGGTAAACCCTAAACAGTTCTTATCAGCGAAGCCTGCCAGTATAGCACTACTTTTTCGAGTCTGGCAACTATTTTCGAAAAACTTCACATACCGTTCTTCTCGAGGTTCAGTGCATGCATCGTTGCCCCTATACATATGCAATGTCTCTAGGTCGCACTTGATAATGTGGCATGTCTTTAATCACACTACAAAACGCCCAACTTGCTTTTGGGCACGTCGCTCTTCTTGATCACGCAGAGTTTTCCCTTGAAACCGCTGAGCGCGTTGGCCTGATCGGCCGCAATGGCGCTGGCAAATCTTCTTTACTACGCATCCTAGGCGGCCTAGAAAAACCTGACGATGGCGACCTGCGCGTCCAACAAGGCCTACGCGTGACTTACGTCGCCCAAGAGCCGCAACTCGACAGCAACGCATCCGTGTTCGAGTCTGTCAGTGCGGGCTTAGCACGCATTGTTCATTTGATTGAGCAGTACTGCGCTGGTGAGGGCGACCTCACAGCCATGCAAAACGAAATTGAAATGTTTGATGGCTGGAATTGGGAACAACGCGTGCATGAAACCTTGCATCGCTTGCACCTAGACCCAGATGCGCGCATCAATGCCCTCTCAGGCGGCACGCTCAAACGCGTGGCGTTGGCTCAAGCACTGGTCACATCGCCCGACGTGCTCTTGTTAGACGAGCCCACCAACCACTTGGACCTCGACAGCATTGAGTGGCTCGAGCAACTCTTGATCGACTTCAAAGGCAGCATCATCACCATCACGCACGACCGCTCATTTCTAGACAAGGTGGCCACACGCATTGTGGAATTGGACCGTGGCCATTTGTTGACCTACCCCGGTAACTTCTCGCAATACCAGTTGCAAAAAGAAGAACAAGCGGCGCAAGAAGCCGTCATCAACGCCAAGGCCGACAAACTGCTGGCTGGCGAAGAGGTATGGATCCGCAAAGGCGTGGAAGCACGACGCACACGCAGCCAAAGCCGCATTGGTCGACTCGAAGCCTTACGCGCACAGCGCGAAGCACGCCGTGACGCTGTAGGTCGTGTCAAGCTCGACGTGGCCAGCGGCGCCCCCACAGGCAAGATCGTGGCGGAGCTCACGGAGGTGGACAAAGCCTTTGGCGGCAAAGTCATCACCAAGAACTTTTCAGCCACCTTCTTGCGCGGCGACAAGATTGGTTTGATCGGCCCCAATGGTGCCGGCAAATCCACCTTGCTGAAAATGATTTTGGGCGAGCTCGAAGCGGACAGCGGCAAGATCCGCCAAGGTGCCAACCTGCAAGTGGCGTACTTTGACCAAATGCGCAATGGCTTGGACATGGATGCCTCACTAGAAGACTTCATCAGCCCAGGCAGCGAGTGGATTGAAATTGGCACACAGCGCAAACACGTCAAAAGCTACTTGGACGACTTCTTGTTCTCGCCCGCGCGTGCCACATCGCCCGTGCGCTCGCTGTCGGGCGGCGAACGTAACCGCTTGCTGCTGGCTCGTTTGTTTGCGCGCCCAGCCAACGTGCTGGTGCTGGACGAACCCACCAACGACTTGGACATCGACACATTGGAACTGCTGGAAGAGCTGCTGCAAAACTACAACGGCACCGTGTTCATCGTCAGCCATGACCGCACCTTCCTCGACAACGTGGCCACCAGCACCTTGGTGTTTGAGGCCACCGACGACAACCCCGGCTTCTGGCGCGAATACGAAGGCGGCGTGCAAGATTGGCTCATCCAATCTGAACGCGCCCGTAGCCTTGCGCCGCAAACAAAAACTGCCGCACCTGTGGCAGCCAAGGCTGCAGCTGAAGCACCCAAGCCCGTAGCGGCAGTTGCTTCAACCACAGCCAAAACGCGCAAGCTCAGCTACAAAGAGCAGCGCGAGTTAGAAGCGCTGCCAGAACTCATTGCCTCACTAGAAGCAGAGCACAAAGAAACCCAATCGGCGCTCAGCGATAACAACCTCTACGCCAGCGACCCCGCCAAAGTGGCGCAAATCCACAAACGCGACACCGAGATTGAAGACGCTCTGATGGCCGCCCTTGAACGCTGGGAGCAACTTTCCTCGCCGGCATGAGCAGCGACGAACTCTTTGCATTGATTGCCCTTGCGACAGTGGGCGCCTTCACACCGGGACCCAACACGGCCTTGTCGGCCACGATGGCGGCCAACCACGGCTTGCGCCGTGCACTGCCTTTTGTATGCGCCGTTCCAGCAGGCTGGGGCATTTTGCTCATCCTCAATGCAGTGGGTTTAGGCGTGATGGTGTTGAGCTTTCCGCCACTGCGCTGGGGCTTGCTGGCAACAGCCGTGATGTATTTGCTTTGGTTGGCTTTCAAACTCAGCCGTACGCAACACCTGAACGCAACAGAACAAGCCCCCGTGGTCGGATTCAAACAGGGCGTGATGCTGCAGTTCATCAACATCAAAGCTTGGTTTTTGGCCTTGTCGGTCGTCAGCGGCTGGGTCATCGGACACGACGACACAATTCCCCGATTGCTAGCTACCCTCCCTATCTTCATGTTGTTTGGCCTCGCCAGCAACCTCACCTATGCATGGATAGGCGCGAGCTTGCGCCACTGGCTGAGCGGGCCCAACAACACCGCCAAACGCCTGAGATGGTTTAACCGGCTGATGGCCTTGGCACTGTTAGCCACCGCGGTGTGGATGGTTCGCTCTGCATTGACACTCAAGTGACTCTGGGTCTCTGCTGCGACTGCCCGCCTGGCCATTCATCTTCAGAATGAGCGCAAACAACACACTCCAGCGCCATGGGACACCTTTACTTAGTGCGACACGGGCAGGCTTCTTTGGGTGCCGCCGATTACGACCAACTCAGCCCTTTGGGCGAGCAGCAAAGCCTTCGCCTCGGCGAGCACTGGCACGCGCAAGGCCTCAGGTTTGATGCCGTGATCACAGGCACGATGACGCGCCATGCACAAACCTTGGCAGGCATCCAGCAAGGCATGGACACGCAGCACAAAGCACAGCTCTGGTCGGGTCTCAACGAATACGACGCAGAGGCTGTCATTCGCGCCATTCAGCCGGGGGAGCTGGTCAAGCCCACCACATCCGAGGGCTACAAGCAATATTTCCGCTTGCTGCGTGACGGCCTTACCCAGTGGATGGCCGGCGTGGTCAGCCCACAAGGTATGCCGAGTTACACAGAGTTTGTGCAGGGCGTCGTGTCGGCACTAGAACAAGTGCGCCAGCAACACGAGGGCAATGTTTTGCTGGTCTCCAGCGGCGGCCCGATTGCCACTGCAGTGGCACAGGTGCTGCGCACCAGCCCAGAAACCAGCATCGAGCTGAACATGCGCATGCGCAACAGTGCGGTGACTGAATTCAGCTTCAACCCCAAACGCCACAGTCTGGTGTCGTTCAACAGCTTGCCGCACTTAGAAACACCCAGCCACAAAGACTGGATCACCTTCGCCTAAGGCTGGCTAAAGCAGGCGTTACACGCGCACCGTGCTGAGCGGCAGCGCAACCAACTCTTTGAGCAACAGCGCCAGCTGCTCACCCGCGCTGTTCACAAGCGCCTCACCTTTGGCGGCAGTAGCTGCAGACGCGTTACCCGCTGCACCTTGCGGGTTGTAGTCTTGCATGTGCCAGCCGAGTTTGGCGCTTTTGCCGTTGCCTAGCAACGCGTAATGTTTGGCGCGCTCTTGCGAGGTGGACGCAAAGTTTTTAGCTTCCATCATGTTCACACGGTTCGGTGACAGCGCCAGCATCATGGAGGTTTCAATATCACCCGCGTGGATGCCAAAGCGGTGTTCATCCGCTGAAAACTGGCCCGTCACATTGGCGTCGATGGGCAAGCTGTACCAGCTGCTGCTGTACACAATCAGGCCATGCTGGCCACGCAGCTCACGCGCCACCACGTCCATCAGTCCCACATTGCCGCCGTGGGCGTTGAACATCAGCAGCTTCTTGATACCCGCACGCGCCACCGATGCGCCGATATCGCACCAGAGCTGAATCAAGGTTTGTGGTGACAGGTGCAGCGTGCCAGCAAAGGCGGTGTGCTCGGTGCTGAGGCCCAGCGTTTGCGTGGGCAACACCAACACGGGATCGGTCGCGGCCAAGTGTGTCAATGCAGCGTTAACCACCCCATCCACCAACACCGTGTCCACAGACAGCGGCAGGTGTGGGCCGTGCTGCTCGGTCGCGCCCAAGGGCAACACGGCCACAGTGCGCGCGGGGTCCAGCGCGGCGAAGTCGCGCGTGTTGAGCTCGGCCCAGCGGTGCGTGGCCAAGGCTTGAGAGGTGTGGGGGCTGGTGTGCGCAGTCATGTTCGCCATCTTACTTTCCCGCCATGGCCCCTGTGGGGCGTGGCTCTCATCGGCTAGGTAACATCAGTCGCATGCTCAAACTTATCTCTCGACTCTTGCTAACGGGCTACATGCTGGGCTCTGCATGGGCGCAAGGCGTGCCCACAGCCGTGGTCAACACACCACAGCTTCGCGCTGAGTTACTGGCCCATGCGCCACAAGGTGTGCAGGCGGGCCAGCCGCTGTGGGTGGGCTTACAGCTCACGCACCAGCCGCAATGGCACACCTATTGGCGCAACCCTGGCGATTCGGGCCTGCCCACGCAAATCGAACTCACGTTGCCCGCCGGCATCACCTCTGGCGATGTGCTGTTCCCCCTGCCGCACAAGCTCAAAGCGGGCAACCTCACCAACTATGGCTTCGAGAAAACCGTGCTGTTGGCCGTGCCGCTCACCGTGTCTGCGCAGTTCAAAGCCAACGCCACACAAACGCTGGACATGCAAGTGCACGCCAACTGGCTGGTGTGCCGTCTTGAGTGCATTCCTCAAGAGGGCGACTTCGCCTTGCGCATTCCCATCAACAGCAGCTTTGCATCCCACAGTGCATCGTTTGAAGCCCTGCTGGCTCAACAGCCCAAACAGTGGCCCAAACTCAAAGCCTCCACACGTTTTGAAGCGCAACGCATGGTGCTGCAAGTCAGCGGCTTGCCCGCGTCGCTGCATGGCACAACCTTGCAGGTGTTTCCAGACACCGCCGAGTTGGTGGAATCTGCCACCGAGCAACACCCACGTGCAGAGCAATCGTGGCAGGGCGATGTGTGGACCGTGCAACTGCCGCTCAGCAATTTGCGCCTGACAGACCCCAAGCAAGTTGGCTTTTTGCTGACCTCGGGAAATGGGGCGGAGCGCCAAGGATTTTCGGTGTCTGCGCCCGTCATGCAAGCATGGCCTGCCGTGTCTGAATTGCCAGTTGTCCAAGCGCCTGCCACTCCCTTGACTGCCAATTCAGAAAAGTCGCTGGGCTTCGCAGACTTGCTGAGCTTAGAAGGGTTCATTGGCTTTGTCTTGGCTCTACTGGGTGCCTTTGTGGGCGGACTCATCCTCAACCTCATGCCTTGCGTGTTGCCCGTGTTGGCCATCAAACTGCTAGGCTTTGCGCAACACAGCCGCGCCCACCGTGCGCACCGCTTGGCGGGCATGGCTTACACCGCGGGTGTGGTGCTGAGCTTCTTGGCACTGGGTGCTGGGGTGTTGGCCCTGCGGGCTGCGGGCGAGCAATTGGGTTGGGGCTTTCAGCTGCAGTCGCCTCTGGTGGTGAGTGTGATGGCTGCGCTCTTCACGCTGATTGCACTCAATTTGTTTGGCTTGTTTGAGTTCGGGCACATCCTGCCCTCGCGCGTGGCCAGCTTTCAGTACAAACATCCCGTTGTGGATGCCGCCTTGTCTGGCGTGCTGGCCGTGGCCGTGGCATCGCCCTGCACCGCGCCCTTCATGGGCGCGTCTTTGGGGCTTGCATTCACCTTGCCCACTTGGCAAGCGCTCAGCATTTTTGTGGCCATGGGCCTTGGCCTTGCTGCGCCCTATTTGCTTGCCAGCTTTGTGCCAGCCGTCGCACGTCTGCTCCCGCATCCCGGCCCTTGGATGGTCACACTTCGCCAGCTCTTGGCATTTCCCATGCTCGCCACCGTGGTGTGGCTGCTGTGGGTGCTGGGTCAACAAACCAGCTTGGATGTGGCCATGTTTGCGTTGGGAGGCTTGCTGCTGTTAGCAGCCTTCATTTGGGCGCTCAAGCTGCACACGCCTGCTGCTCGCGGCTTGGCATGGCTGCTGGCTATCGCCTTGGTTTGGGGGGTGTTCAGCTTTGCTGAAGAATTGAATGCACCAGCAAACGATGCGCCCCAAATCAACACCGCCTCCAACGGTGCCTCGGCCAACAGCCTTGCCGACAGCGCCTCAAAGCAAGCGTGGCAAGCCTGGTCCGAATCCGCCGTGGCGCAAAGCTTGGCGCAAGGCCGCCCTGTGTTTGTGGACTTCACCGCCGCTTGGTGCGTGACCTGCCAGATCAACAAAAAATCCACGCTCTCCAACGCCGAAGTGCTGGCCGACTTTGCCAAGCGTGACGTCACGCTGCTGCGCGCCGACTGGACGCGTCGCGACCCCGCCATCACGGCTGCACTCACCGCTCTGGGGCGCAGCGGCGTGCCGGTGTATGTGCTCTATGCGCCAGGTAAAGCGCCGTTGGTGTTGTCAGAGTTGCTCAGCGTGAACAAGTTGCACCAAGCACTGGCCACTTTGCCTGCAAACAAACCATGACACAAGCCACCGTTCGCCAAAGCCTTGCCAATTGTCAAACCATCGCCGTGGTGGGCCTGTCGCCCAAACCGCACCGCGACAGCTTTCGGGTCGCTAAGTACATGCAAGACCACGGCTTTCGCATCGTGCCCATCAACCCGAATGCGCACGAGGTGCTCGGTGAAAAAGCCTATGCCTCACTCACCGAAGCCGCGCAACACGCGCGCATCGACATGGTCAACTGTTTTCGCAACTCTGAAGACATCCCGCCCATCGCGGCGGAGGCCATTGCGATTGGTGCCAAATCGCTGTGGCTGCAACTCGGCGTGGTGAATGACGCCGCAGCCCAACAAGCCACCGACGCAGGCTTGGTCGTGGTGCAAAACCTTTGCTTGATGGTTGAGCACCGACAACTGGGCTGAGCCAGTCCTCGGCGACAATGTCGCCATGTTTGCACCACTCCAAAACGACACCTTTTTGCGCGCTTGCATGCGCCAAGCCACCGACCACACCCCCGTTTGGCTCATGCGTCAAGCCGGTCGCTACTTGCCCGAGTACTGCGCCACGCGCGCCAAGGCCGGCAGCTTCATGGGCTTGG
>NZ_JAVKLM010000010.1:0-108098 GCF_031539105.1 Limnohabitans sp. | reverse complement strand
TCCGTCCGGTTAAAATAGCGGTCTTATTCACAACCCTTAGAGGGAATCCATGAGCGATATCGAACTGCGTGTCAAAAAAATCATTGCTGAACAACTCGGCGTTGAAGAGTCTCAAGTGACCAACGAAAAAGCCTTTGTGGCCGATTTGGGTGCTGACTCCCTGGACACAGTGGAATTGGTGATGGCATTGGAAGATGAGTTTGGTATTGAAATTCCAGACGAAGATGCCGAAAAAATCAACACCGTGCAAAACGCGATTGACTACGCGTTGACCCACAAAAAAGCCTAACTACTAGGAACACCGCATGAGCCGTCGTCGCGTCGTCGTGACCGGTCTAGGCTGTATCAGTCCCGTGGGTAACACGGTGGCTGACGCTTGGGCCAATCTTTTAGCTGGTAAATCTGGCATTGCCAACATCACGCGTTTTGACGCGTCTGGCATCAATTGCCACTTTGCTGGTGAAGTAAAAGATTTAGATCTTGACCAATACATCCCTCCAAAAGAGGCGCGTGCCATGGACAAGTTCATTCATTACGGCATTGCTGCGGCGGTGCAAGCGGTTCAAGACTCGGGCCTTGCCACTGGCGCAGACCTGAGCGAAGAAGAAGCGACGCGCATTGGCGTCGTGATCGGCTCTGGCATTGGCGGCTTGCCGCTGATTGAAAGCATGCATGATGAAATGCTGGCCAAAGGCGCACGTCGCATTTCGCCTTTCTTTGTGCCAGCGTCCATCATCAACATGATTTCTGGTCACGTGTCCATGCGTTACGGCTTCAAAGGCCCTAACTTGGCCGTGGTCACAGCGTGCACCACAGGCTTGCACAGCATCGGTGAAGCGGGCCGTCACATTGAGTACGGCGATGCCGACGTGATGATTGCTGGCGGTTCTGAGGGCTGTATGTCGCCCTTGGGCGTGGGTGGCTTTGCCTCCATGCGCGCTCTGTCGACGCGCAACGACGACCCAGCTACCGCCTCACGTCCTTGGGACAAAGACCGCGACGGCTTCGTCTTAGGCGAAGGTGCTGGCGTCTTGGTGCTCGAAGAGTACGAACACGCCAAAAAGCGTGGTGCAAAAATTTACGCAGAGTTGGGTGGCTACGGCCTAAGTGCCGACGCTGGCCACATGACTGCGCCCAATATGGACGGCCCACGCCGCGCCATGGTCAGCGCCATGCGCAATGCGGGCGTCAACGCCGACCAAATCGATTACCTGAACGCACACGGCACATCCACACCGTTGGGTGACATCAATGAAACCAATGCCATCAAAGCGGCTTTGGGCGATCACGCCAAGAAGACCGTGGTCAATTCCACCAAGTCGATGACCGGTCACTTGTTGGGTGGCGCTGGCGGCATTGAGAGTGTGTTCACGGCTTTGGCGATCTATCACCAAAAGAGCCCACCCACCATCAACATCTTCAACCAAGACCCCGAGTGCGACTTGGACTACTGCGCCAACACAGCGCGCGACATGAAGATCGATGTAGCCCTCAAAAACAACTTCGGATTTGGTGGCACCAACGGCGCGTTAGTTTTCAAACGCGTCTAAGGCTTTCGCCATGCACAACGCCCCATCGGTTTCATATCCGGTGGGGCGTTGTGCTTTTCAGCGTTGGCTATATGTATTTTTGATGGTGTTGACGCTGGTCGTACTGTTGGCTTGGGTGTTGAGCCTAGGTTTGACTTTTGTCTGGTGCGCGGCTGCCATTGCCGCGGCAATGGGTGCATTTTTGGGCTGGCGTGCGCTTGGCCAGACAGCCACGCTCACTTGGGATGGTCAGGTCTGGTGCTTGCATGACCAAGACCTAGGTCATGAAGATGCGTTGGGTGAGGTGCATGTGGTGCTGGACGTGCAAAAAGCCTTGCTTTTACGCTGGCTACCCGCATCTGACACACTGAATATGAAACCGCAGTGGTTGTGGGTGGGCTCGCAAAGCGCTGACAACCGTTGGCAAGATTTACGTTGCGCTGTGTATCAGCGCACGAACAGCTGATGAAGGAAAAAACATGGCACGTCCATTGGTATTGAAACGCTCGGTCTCTCTTGGCTTGTTGTGCGCCGCGCTATGGGCCACTGGCTTGCAAATGGCTTTGCTACAGCCAGCCGCAGCACAGATTGTGAAAGGCTTACCCGATTTCACCGAGTTGGTCGAGCAAGTCGGTCCCTCGGTGGTGAACATTCGCACGCTAGAAAAAGCAGCGGCGCGTGACGCCCAAGGCAACGAGCCTGATGCCGAGATGCAAGAGTTCTTCCGCCGCTTCTTTGGCGTGCCCATGCCCACGCCCAACACCCCCAATGCGCCGCGTCAGCAGCGCCCCAACCGTGGCCAGCCAGAAGAGGCGCAGCCCAAAGGTGTGGGCTCGGGCTTCATTTTGTCAGCCGATGGTTTTGTGATGACCAATGCACATGTGGTCGATGGCGCAGACCAAGTGATGGTCACCTTGCCCGACAAGCGCGAGTTCAAAGCGCGCATCGTGGGCCTAGATAAGCGCACCGACGTGGCTGTGGTGAAGATTGATGCCACAGGTTTGCCTGCGGTGAAGATCGGCGATGTGAGCCGCCTCAAAGTCGGTGAGTGGGTCATGGCCATTGGCTCGCCCTTTGGCTTGGACAATACCGTGACCGCCGGCATCGTGAGTGCCAAGCAGCGCGACACGGGTGACTATTTGTCGTTCATCCAAACCGATGTGGCGATCAACCCTGGCAATTCGGGTGGCCCGCTCATCAACATGCGTGGCGAAGTGGTGGGGATCAACAGCCAAATCTATTCGCGCTCGGGCGGCTTCATGGGCATCTCATTTGCCATTCCAATTGATGAAGCTGTGCGCGTGAGCGAGCAGCTGCGTGCCACGGGCAAAGTGCAGCGCGGTCGTTTGGGTGTGCAGATTGACCAAGTGAACAAAGAAGTGGCCGAGTCCTTGGGTTTGTCCAAAGCCCAAGGCGCTTTGGTGCGCGGGGTAGAGCAGGGCTCGCCTGCCGAGAAGGCCGGTTTAGAGCCGGGCGACATCATCTTGAAGTTCGAAGGTAAAACCATCGAGAAGTCCACCGACTTGCCGCGCATGGTGGGCAATACCAAGCCAGGCACGCGCAGTGCCATTCAGGTGTGGCGACGTGGCAGCCTCAAAGACATGCACATCACCGTGGGTGAGTTTGAAGCGGATAAGCCTGTGAAGAAGGCGGCTGCCGAAGAGAAGCCCCAAGCCGGCACTGTGACCAAGGTGCTTGGCTTAACGGTCAGTGAGATGACCGATGCATTGAAGAAAGAGCTCAAGCTGCGAGGTGGCGTGCGTGTGGATGCAGTGGCTGAGCCAGCAGCGCGCGCTGGCATTCAAGAGGGCGACGTGATTTTGGCCTTGGCGAACATCGAAACGCCCAATGTCAAGACTCTGGAAGCATTGACCGCCAAGCTCGACCGCAGCAAGCCTGTCAGCCTGTTGATCCGTCGAGGCGAATGGGCGCAGTACACGGTCATACGTCCTGTGCGTTAAAGCCCTTTGCACCAGTCGGGAATACGGGCGTTTACAAATTATTTTTGCGGCCTTAAAAATACTTTTTAAGTTGGTGCTTGCTAACTTAAATAAAGTGTTCAAGCCCTTTTTGTATAGAATCGAGAGGCTGAATGCGCTTTTGCGATATATCGCAAGCCCAAAACTCCACGATACGGGATTGGTTGACTGACTCCACAGGTGCTCCACAGATCACCCACAAGTTGTCCCAAATCCCCTTTGTCAAAATGTTAATAAGTTGTGGATAAATTCATGTTGCGAACCCGCAACGAGGCCCCGGTCGTGTTGAGACCGCTGTGCAATTCGGGGTTTCTGCCTACAATGAATGTCCGACTTATGCAGTTGCCATTGCTTGTTGGTTCTGGGCGCGTCAGCACATGACGCGCCCTTTTTTCTTGGTGCTCTCCCTTTGAATTCAATCACTTAAGTGCTCCCGTTGATGAACAACATCAGAAACTTCTCAATCATTGCCCACATCGATCACGGCAAATCTACGCTGGCAGATCGTTTGATTCAGCGTTGCGGTGGGCTTGAAGAACGCGACATGTCCGCGCAAGTTCTTGACTCGATGGACATCGAAAAAGAGCGTGGGATAACTATCAAAGCACAGACCGCTGCGCTGCAATACAAAGCGAAAGACGGTCAGATTTACAACCTGAATTTGATCGACACACCGGGTCACGTTGACTTCTCTTATGAGGTGTCGCGTTCCCTCTCTGCATGCGAAGGCGCACTGCTGGTTGTCGATGCCAGTCAAGGCGTGGAAGCACAAACCGTTGCCAACTGTTACACCGCACTCGACCTCGGTGTGGAAGTGGTGCCTGTGCTCAACAAAATGGATTTGCCCAATGCAGATCCGGAGAATGCGAAAGCAGAAATTGAAGACGTGATTGGCATTGATGCCACTGACGCTATTCCATGCTCAGCCAAAACAGGCTTGGGCATTGATGAAATCTTAGAAGCCGTGGTCGCCAAAATGCCGCCACCACAAGGCAACAAAGACGCACCGCTGCGAGCCATGATCATCGACAGCTGGTTTGACAGCTACGTCGGCGTGGTGATGTTGGTGCGTGTGGTCGATGGACGCTTGGGCAAAGGCGAGCGTTTCAAGATGATGGCCACAGAGGCCGTCTACAACGCTGACAACCTCGGCGTGTTCACTCCCGCCAACGAGCCACGTCAGTCGCTTGAAGCCGGTCAAGTGGGCTACATCATTGCGGGCATCAAAGAGCTGCAAGCCGCCAAGGTGGGTGACACCATCACCTTAGAAAAGAAGCTACCCAATAACCTTGGGCCCGCCGAGCAAGCTTTGCCTGGCTTTAAAGAAATTCAGCCCCAGGTGTTCGCGGGTTTGTACCCCACCGAAGCCAACCAATACGATGGCCTGCGCGACGCGCTGGAAAAGCTCAAGCTCAACGACGCGTCTTTGCAGTACGAGCCCGAAGTCTCACAAGCGCTGGGCTTTGGTTTCCGCTGCGGTTTCTTGGGCCTGTTGCACATGGAAATCGTGCAAGAGCGCTTAGAGCGTGAGTTTGACCAAGACCTGATCACCACCGCCCCCAGCGTGGTCTATGGAGTGAAGATGCCTGACGGCGAAGTGGTCATGGTGGAAAACCCCGCCAAGATGCCTGACCAAGGCAAGCTGCACGAAATCCGCGAGCCCATCGTCACAGTGCACCTGTATATGCCGCAAGACTATGTGGGCGCCGTGATGACACTGGCCAACCAAAAGCGCGGCGTGCAAATGAACATGGCGTACCACGGTCGCCAAGTCATGCTCACCTATGAAATGCCATTGGGCGAAATCGTGCTCGATTTCTTTGACAAGCTCAAATCGGTCTCACGCGGCTATGCATCGATGGACTATGAGTTCAAAGAGTACCGCGCGTCTGACGTGGTGAAGGTGGACATCTTGTTGAACGGCGAGAAGGTCGATGCTTTGTCCATCATCGTGCACCGCACACAAGCTACTTACCGTGGCCGTGCTGTGGTGGCCAAGATGCGCGAAATCATCAGCCGTCAAATGTTTGACGTCGCGATTCAAGCGGCCATTGGCTCCAACATCATTGCGCGTGAGAGCATCAAGGCTTTGCGTAAAAACGTGCTGGCAAAATGCTATGGCGGCGACATCAGCCGCAAACGCAAGCTGCTTGAGAAGCAAAAAGCAGGTAAGAAACGCATGAAGCAAATTGGTTCAGTCGAAGTTCCGCAAGAAGCCTTCTTGGCCATCTTGCAGGTGGAGGATTAATGGCTACGTTGACCGCATTCGTATTGGCAGCCTTTGTGGGCTACGCTGGTTTTTGGTACGTGGGCATGATCGAAGGCAATTTTGCCTTGCTCATGTTCATGGCCACCGTCGTCACCGGTATTTACTGGCTGGCTGAGCAGTTCTATTTCTTGCCTCAGCGCAAAGCTGCAGCCGAAGCGCTGCAAGCACAAGCCGACAAACGCACAGCCGAGTTGCATGCCCAAGGCATCACCCAAACCGATGTGAACGTGGCGCAGGCCAAAGAGCGTCTGTACATGCAGCCTTGGTGGCTGGATTGGACAGCAGGGTTGTTCCCTGTCATCGCCGTGGTGTTTGTGTTGCGCTCATTTTTGTTTGAGCCCTTCAAAATTCCATCGGGTTCCATGATTCCCACCTTGCATGTGGGCGACCTGATTTTGGTCAACAAGTTTCACTATGGCGTGCGTCTGCCTGTGCTCAACACCAAGCTGACCGATGGCAACCCTGTGCAGCGCGGCGATGTGATGGTGTTTCGCTACCCACCCAAGCCTAGCTTGGACTACATCAAGCGTGTCATTGGCGTGCCCGGTGATGAAGTGGCTTACCTCAATAAGCAACTCACCATCAACGGCCAGCCAGTCACCAAAGCACCGCGCGCTGACTTCTTTGAGCAAGACAGCATGCGCTACATCACCCAATTTGAAGAAAAGCTGCCTTTGGGCTCGCAGCCTTCCGAGATGACCGGCGTGCGCACCCACAACTTGCTGAATGACAAAGACCGTCCTTCGTTCATTCCAGGCGCGGAAGACTTCGCTTTCAAAGACAACTGCCAATACACCGTCGAAGGTGTGACCTGCAAAGTACCTGCGGGCCATTACTTCATGATGGGCGACAACCGCGACAACTCACTCGATTCGCGCTACTGGGGCTTTGTGCCGGAGAAAAACATTGTGGGCAAAGCCTTCTTTGTTTGGATGAACTTTGGCAGCCTCTCGCGCATCGGCGCATTTCAATGACATCACGCGTGCGCTCAGACCGACCCAGCCCGTCTCAACAACAGATCCTTGAGACGCTCCAAGCGCGCTTGGAGTACACGTTTCAAAACCCTGCCTTGCTCACGCAGGCGCTGACGCACCGCAGCTTTAGTTCTGACCACTACGAACGCTTGGAGTTTTTGGGCGACTCGGTGCTCAACTTGGCTGTGGCCAATTTGCTTTACCAACGCCTCAACACCTTGCCCGAGGGCGACCTGTCGCGCGTGCGTGCCAACTTGGTCAAGCAAGACACGCTGCATCACTTGGCGGTTGATTTGGGGCTATCGGGCATCCTGCGCTTGGGTGAAGGTGAGATGAACTCAGGAGGCCAAAAGCGCCCCTCCATCTTGGCCGATGCCTTAGAAGCGGTGCTGGGTGCGGTTTACCTTGACGCAGGTTACGTGGCCGCAGATGCTTTGGTGCAACGCATCTTTGCCAAGGTTGAAATCAATCCCGACATGCAAGCCGTGGGCAAAGACGCTAAAACTGAATTACAAGAATGGCTGCAAGCACGCAAGTTCAAGCTGCCCATCTACCGTGTGGTGGGCACCTTGGGTGCCGCGCACAAACAAACCTTTGATGTGGAATGTGAAGTTCCAGAATTAGCCCGCTGCGAGCGTGGCATTGGCGGCTCGCGCCGCGCAGGAGAGCAAGCCGCCGCAGCAGCCATGCTCCAAGTGATTCACGACAACGGGCTCAAATAATGGCGACCACTCCAAACAACGAACAATCCCTCCAAGACATCGATGCCATGCTGGCTGCCAGCAAAGGCAACCGTGTGGTGGCCAGCCAAGCGGCGGTGGCTCCGGCTGACCAACGCTGCGGCCTGATCGCCATCGTGGGTAAGCCCAACGTGGGCAAATCGACCTTGCTCAATGCTTTGGTGGGTCAAAAAATCAGCATCACCTCACGCAAGGCGCAAACCACGCGCCACCGCATCACGGGCATGCACACCGAAGGCGCGTCGCAGTTTGTGTTTGTGGACACGCCCGGTTTTCAAACCATCCACGGCAACGCCTTGAATAAGTCACTCAACAAAACCGTGCAAGGTGCGGTGGGCGATGTGGACTTGGTGGTGTTGGTGGTCGAAGCGGGCAGCTTCACACCCGCCGACGAGCGCGTGCTGTCGCTGTTGGCCAAAGGCATTCCCACACTGTTGATTGCCAACAAACTCGACACGATGAAGAACCGTGCCGACATCATGCTGTGGCTGCAAGCCATGCAAGAGCGTCATCCCTTTGCTGAAATCGTTCCCATGTCGGCCAAGAACGACAAAGATGTGCAGCGCCTCTTGGGCATTTGCGAAAAGTACCTGCCCGAGCAAGCGTGGATGTACGCCGCCGACGAGCTGACCGACCGCAGTGAAAAGTTCATGGCTGCCGAAATGGTGCGCGAAAAATTGTTCCGCCTCACCGGTGATGAATTACCCTACACCTCGACCGTCATCATCGACAAGTTCGAAGAAGAAAAGGGCAAGACCAAAGGCGTCAAACGCTTGGTGCGCATTGCCGCCACCATCGTGGTGGAACGCGATGGCCACAAAGCCATGGTCATTGGCGACAAGGGTGAACGCTTGAAGCGCATGGGCATGGAAGCCCGCACCGAGCTGGAAAAACTCTACGACGCCAAAGTGTTCTTAGAGCTGTGGGTCAAAGTGCGCTCGGGTTGGGCCGACGATGCAGCGCGGGTGCGTAGCTTTGGCTACGAGTAAATCCAGCACCTTCACAATGACGCGGGGCATTCCCCGCATTCAGGACGAGCCTGCGTTCGTGGTGCACCGCTACGACTGGAGCGAGTCCAGCCTGATTTTGGAAACCTTCACCCGCCACTTTGGTCGAGTGGCTTTGGTGGCCAAAGGCGCTAAAAAACCCACCTCCAACTTTCGCCCCGTGTTGCTGCCTTTGCAGCCGCTGTACGTCAGCTATTCGGGTGATGCCGAAATTCGCACCTTGAAGGGCGCAGAGTGGGTGGGCGGCCACATCATGCCCACGGGTGAGGCGCTGCTGTCGGGCTACTACATCAACGAGTTGTTGCTGCGCTTGTTGGCGCGTGACGACCCGCACCCCAGTTTGTTTGACCTCTACCGCCAAGTGGTGCAAGTGCTGGCCTCGGGCCACGAGGGCACGATAGCCCCCGCGCTTCGCGCCTTTGAACTGCTGCTGTTGCGCGACATCGGATTTTTGCCCGAGCTCAACGCCCAAACCCTCACGCTTAGCCCTTTGCAGCCCGACGCCTTGTATGTGCTGGTGGCTGAAGGCGGCTTGCGCACCCACAACGCGCAAGACCGCACGGGTTTGGCGGGCAGCGTGTGGCTGCAGCTGCACGAGAGCCTGTCTACAGACGCGCCATTCACCGCCACGCTGCGTTTGTGTGCAGAGATGCCCCCAGAGCAACGCAACGCCTTGCAGGGCCAGCTACGGGCCTTGCTGCACTACCATTGCGGGGTCAAAACACTGCGCACGCGGCAGATGATGATTGACCTGCAATCCCTTTGATTTACGCAATGTCCAAACACACACAAACAGCCCTGTCGGTCAATCTCAACAAAGTGGCTTTGGTACGCAACACGCGCCATTTGGGTATTCCCAGCGTCACACGCGCAGCCACGCTGTGCTTAGAGGCGGGCGCTGCGGGTATCACCGTGCACCCTCGTCCTGACGAGCGACACATCCGCGGTGGTGATGTGCATGACTTGGCGGCTTTGTTGAAAGCTTGGCCCGACCGCGAGTTCAACATCGAAGGCAACCCGTTTCACAACCTGATGGACTTTGTGCGCCAAGTGCGCCCCCATCAAGTGACCTTTGTGCCCGACAGCGAAGGCCAATTCACCAGCGACCACGGCTGGACCTTTCCGCAAGACGCCGAGCGCTTGAAGCCGCTCATTGACGAAGCCAAAGCTTTGGGTGCGCGCGTGAGCTTGTTCATGGACCCCATCCCCGAAGCGATGGCTGCTGCCAAAGCCGTGGGCGCTGATCGCGTGGAGCTGTACACCGAGACCTATGCTTCGGCCTATGGCACACCCAAACAAGCAGAGGTACTGGCCGCCTTTAAAGCCACTGCCGAAGCCGCCTTGGCTGCAGGCCTTGGCATCAATGCCGGCCACGACTTGAGCCGCGACAACTTGCATACCTTCCTCACCAACGTGCCCGGTGTGCAAGAAGTGTCGATTGGACACGCACTCATTGCCGATGCGCTAGAGATTGGCTACACAGAAACGGTTCGCGCGTACAACGCGTGCATGCCGCAGGCTTGAGGCGACGCATGATTTACGGCATCGGCACTGACATTTGCGACATTCGCCGTATCCGTGCGTCTTTAGAAAAGCACGGCGAACGCTTTGCGCAAAAAGTGCTGAGCGACAACGAGCTAAAAACCTACCGCGCCCGCAGCGAACGTTGGCCCGAGCGCGGTGTGCGCTATGTGGCCACACGTTTCTCGGCCAAAGAGGCCTTCAGCAAAGCCATTGGGTTGGGCATGCGCATGCCCATGACGTGGCGCTTGTGCGAAGTGGCCAAGCTGCCGAGCGGCCAGCCCACCATCGTGCTGCACGGCGTGCTCAAAGAATGGTTTGAAGCCAAAGGCCTGAGCGCCCACGTCAGCGTGAGCGACGAATCCGACTACGCCACCAGCTACGTGGTGGTTGAAACACACACCGCCTAAGAACATTCGATTTATGTCTCATCACGCACCTCTCATTCTTGACATCGCTGGCACTCAGCTCACCGCCGCTGACCGCAAGCGTTTGAAGCACCCGCTCACAGGCGGCGTCATTTTGTTTGGCCGTAACTGGGCCAACCGTCAGCAGCTCACTCAGCTGTGTGCCGACATCAAGGCCGTGCGCTCTGACTTGCTCATTTGCGTAGACCACGAAGGCGGGCGCGTGCAGCGCTTTCGCCAAGATGGCTTCACGCACATCCCACCCATGCGCGCCTTGGGCGAGCTGTGGGTGAAAGACAAAAAGGGCCAACCCGGCAGCGGCGCAATGGCCGCCATGGACGCCGCCACTGCCAGTGGCTATGTGTTGGCCAGCGAACTGCGCGCCTGCGGTGTGGACTTCAGCTTCACCCCCGTGCTCGACCTCGACCATGGCGAGAGCGGCGTGATTGGCGACCGTTCCTTCCACCGCGACCCACGCGTGGCCACCACCTTGGCTAAAAACGTCATGCACGGCCTGTTGTTGGCAGGCATGGCCAACTGCGGCAAACACTTTCCAGGCCACGGCTTTGTGAAGGCCGATTCACATGTGGACATACCCTTCGACAAGCGCAGCCTCAAAGCCATCTTGGCCGACTGCGCTTTGCCTTACCAATGGCTCACCACCACGCTCACCAGCGTGATGCCCGCGCACGTCATCTACCCCAAGGTCGATGCCTTGCCCGCAGGCTTCTCGCCCCGTTGGTTGCAAGACATTTTGCGCGGTCAGCTGCAATTCAATGGCGCGATCTTCAGCGACGATTTGTCGATGGAAGGCGCACGCCGCATCGAAGGCCGCTCGGTCAGCTTTGCCGAAGCCGCGGTGGCCGCACTCAACGCAGGCTGCGACCTTGTGCTCTTGTGCAACCAAAGCATCGGCGATGGCCATGCGGTGGACGAGATGCTGGAAGGTTTGACCGAACGCCTCGTTAAAAACCAATGGCACGCCAGTGACGCCAGCGAACAACGCCGTCGCGCACTACTGCCAAAAACTTCGCCGCTAGCTTGGGACGCGCTGATGACTCACCCCGCATACTTGCGGGCTTTGGACCTGTTGCCTTAATTCGCACGCACGTTCACCACCATCCACGAAAGCTCACATGGCAACGCCCAATTACAACTACGAAAAACGCCAACGCGAGTTAGCCAAGAAGAAGAAAAAAGAAGAAAAGCTGCGCGAGCGCGATGCCCGTAAAACATCACCCGACGGTGAGTTTGGCCAGAACCCAGACATGGATGCTGAGCCAGACCACAGCCAAACCCAAACCCAAAACCCAACACCAGACGGCGAAGCACCCGCCGCCGCCTCAAGCCAACCTTGATTTTTAGGAGTTCAGCCATGTTTCCATCACGTCGTCATTTGGCCGTTTTAGCCTTGGCCTTGAGCTGTGGCTTGGCCGCGGCGCAAAACGCCAAACCCATCAAGCTGATGGTGGGCTTCCCGCCCGGCGGTGGTACCGACGCGGTGGCTCGTATCTTGGCTGAAAAACTCAAAGACGAGTTGGGCACCCCAGTGGTGGTTGAAAACAAACCCGGCGCGGGTGGCCAGTTGGCAGCCCAAGCCTTGAAGGCCGCACCTGCAGATGGCACGGTGTTGTTCCTCTCGCATGACCACACCATTTCCATCTTGCCCTTGGTGGTGAAGAACCCAGGCTACGAGCCCTCGAAAGACTTTGCACCCGTGGCAGGCTTTGCTACCTTTGTAAACGCCTACGCTGTGTCGGGTGGCACGCCTGCCAAGTCCTTCACCGAGTACGTGGCGTGGGTTAAAACCCGAGGCGGCAAAGGCGCGGTGGGTATTCCTGCACCGGCTTCGACGCCCGAATTTTTGGTCAAAGTAGTGGGCGACAAATTCAAACTCGATTTGGTCTCTGCGCCGTATCGCGGCAGCGCACCCATGATGGCGGACATGTTGGGCAACCAAATTGCCGCAGGCGTGGGCTCAGTGCCTGACTTCATCGAGAACCACAAGGCTGGCAAAGTGCGTATCGTGGCCGTGTTGGGTGCCAAGCGCCAAGCCGCATTGCCTGATGTGCCCACCTTTGCAGAGTTGGGCCTGATCGGTTTGGATGACATGCCTTATTACGGCATCTTCGCGCCTGCAGGCACACCGCAGGCCAGCATCAACCACTTCGGTGCAGCCTTGTCCAAAGTGTTGGCCATGCCTGATGTGCATGACCAGCTCACCAAAATGGGCCTGACCGTGGGTTACATGAACTCACATCAGCTCGAACTTCGCGAACGTGCCTACACACAGGTGTGGACCAAGCTCATCAAAAACAGCGGCTTTCAGCCCCAATAAAACATGGCAATTCCTTGGCTCTCCGCACTCAAAGTCATCCCTTGGGGTGACGTTATTTCTCATGCACCTACCGTGCTTGAAAAGGCCCGCGATCTGATGTCTCGAAAGTCTGCCGACGCAGCGCCGCAGCCCATGGCCACGCCCAACGCGCACGACGAGGTGCCGAGTTTGGGCGAGTTGAAAAACCGCTTGCTCACAGTCACGATGCAGATTGACGAACTGCAACAACGCCAAACACAACTCACGCAAACCGTGAGCGAGCTGGCCGAGCAAAACGCGGCCTTGGTGTCTGCGGTCAGCAGCTTGCGCCAAACGGTGCGTTGGATGTTGGGCGGTTTGGTTTTGGCTTTTGTTGGCGTGGGGGCGCTGGTACTTAGAACATATGTTTAAGAACGTACATCTAAGCGCGCACGTCTAAGCGCCCACTCACCAACGAGCGCACAACAAAAACGCCGCCTAGTTTTTCACTAGGCGGCGTTTCGTTTTGGGCTTAGGCGTTTTAAGCTTCGCGACGCAAAGCCGGGAACAAAATGACGTCGCGGATGCTTGGGCTGTCGGTCAGCAACATCATCAAGCGGTCAATGCCAATGCCGCAGCCGCCCGTGGGGGGCATGCCGTACTCGAGGGCGCGCACAAAGTCGTGGTCGTAGAACATGGCTTCGTCGTCGCCGCTGTCTTTGGCGGCCACTTGGGCGTGGAAGCGGGCGGCTTGGTCTTCGGCGTCGTTCAACTCGCTAAAGCCGTTGCCAAACTCGCGGCCTGTGATGTAGAGCTCAAAGCGCTCGGTCACATCGGGCTTGCTGTCGCTGGCGCGGGCCAAGGGTGAAATTTCCACAGGGTGTTCGCAGATGAACGTGGGCTGCCACAGCTTGTCTTCCACCGTCTCTTCAAAGTACATCACTTGCAGGCTGGCCAAGCTGCGTGTGCTGAGTTTGTCTTTCTCTTCTTTGAAACCGAGTTTTTGCAAAGCGTTGATCAACCATGTGGCGTTGTCCACGTTATCGCCCGCTTCGGTGTGCTTCAGAATAGCTTCACGAATCGTCAGTCGCTCAAACGGTTGGCTCAGGTCCACGGCCTTGCCGCCGTAGGTCAGCAGCAATGTGCCAGCTGCCTTCATGGCGGCGTCGCGCACCAGCTCTTCGGTGAAGTGCATCAGGTCTTGGTAGTTCCAATACGCGGCGTAGAACTCCATCATGGTGAACTCGGGGTTGTGACGCACCGAGATACCTTCGTTGCGGAAGTTGCGGTTGATCTCAAACACGCGCTCAAAGCCACCCACGATCAAGCGCTTCAAGTACAGCTCAGGCGCAATGCGCAAGAACATTTCTTGGTCCAGCGCGTTGTGGTGCGTGGTGAAAGGCTTGGCATTTGCGCCGCCGGGGATGGGGTGCAACATGGGCGTTTCAACTTCGAGGAAGTTGTGTTGCACCATGAAGTCGCGAATACCGCTGACCGCGCGGCTGCGCGCCACAAAGCGCTTGCGTGCGCTTTCGTCGGTCATCAAATCGACGTAGCGTTGGCGGTATTTGATTTCTTGATCAGCCACGCCGTGGAACTTGTCGGGCATGGGGCGCAGGCTCTTGGTCAGCATGCGGATGCTGGTGGCGTGAATCGACAACTCGCCTGTGCGTGTTTTGAACAGCTTACCTTCGCAAGCCACGATGTCGCCCAAATCCCAGTGTTTGAAATCGGCGTACAGCTCTTCGCTCACGTCATCGCGTGTCACGTAAATCTGGATGCGGCCTGTGCTATCTTGCAGCGTGGCAAAGCTGGCCTTGCCCATCACGCGCTTGAGCATCATGCGGCCCGCCACTTTGGCGAACTGGCCTTCTTCGGTCAACACCTCGGCAGTCTTGTCGCCATGCAGCTCGTGCAGGGTGGCGGCGTGGTGTGCGGGCTTGAAATCGTTGGGGAAGGCAACGCCTTGGCCCGCAGCTTGACGCTCGCGCATGACCTTGAGCTTCTCGCGGCGCTCAGCGATCAGTTGGTTTTCGTCGACGGGAGTGGCTTCCGAAGCGGAGGGGGTGTTGTTGTTAGACATCTAAAGAGGCGAGGGTAGGGGAAGGGCTGCGTTTAAAAAATTAGCGCAGCAAAGGATCGAGTGAAAAAGAAGCAGCGTTAAGCCACCGCATCCGCAGGCTGGCGCTGCAACATGGCCAGAGTGCTGGCAATGGTCTTGCGCAATTCGCGGCGGTCGCAAATCATGTCGATGGCGCCTTTTTCTTGCAAGAACTCAGCGCGTTGGAAGCCCGCTGGCAAGGTCACTCGCACGGTACTTTCAATCACGCGAGGGCCGGCAAAGCCAATCAGGGCATTGGGTTCGGCGATGACCACGTCACCCACAAACGCAAAGCCAGCGGACACGCCGCCCATGGTGGGGTCGGTCAACACAGCGATGTAAGGCAAACCTTTTTTGGCCAAGCGGGTGAGCGAGGCGTTGGTTTTGGCCATTTGCATGAGCGAGAGCAAGCCCTCTTGCATGCGTGCGCCACCGGTAGCGGTGAAGCAAATGAACGGTACCTTTTGTTCGATGGCAGCGTGCACGCCGCGCACAAAGCGTTCGCCCACGACCGAGCCCATTGAGCCGCCCATGAAGTCGAATTCAAAACAGGCCACGACCACGTTGATGTTGTGCACTGCACCGCCCATGACCACCAAGGCATCTGTTTCGCCCGTGTTTTGCATGGCTTCTTTGAGGCGCTCTGGGTACTTGCGGCTGTCTTTGAACTTCAAGGCGTCCACGGGCAGCACTTCTTGACCGATTTCGTAGCGGCCTTCGGCGTCGAGGAACATGTCCAAACGGTCGCGGGCGCTCATGCGGTGGTGGTGGCTGCAAGTGGGGCAGACGTTGTGGTTGGCTTGGAGGTCGCTCTTGTAAAGCACGGTCTCACAGCTGGGGCACTTGACCCACACACCTTCGGGCACGCTGCGGCGGTCCGATGGGTCGGTGTGTTGAATTTTTGGGGGAAGCAGTTTTTCGAGCCAACTCATGGTGAGCCTTTCGTCAGTTCTTTTGGAATCGGTGCATTTTAACGGGCGGGGTCGCTTGTGATTTAAGCGTCCAAGGCCTTGCGAATACCCGACAAAAACTCGTGTGCGGCAGCCACTTCTTGGCCTGCTGGCGCAGCCTCGAGAAGCTGGATGATGCGGCTGCCAATCACCACGGCATCGGCCACGCGGCCCACGGCGGCGGCAGTGGCAGCATCGCGAATGCCAAAGCCCACACCCACGGGGATGTGCACATGCTGGCGAATGCGCGGCAGCATGGCTTCCACAGCATCGGTGTCGAGGTTGCCAGCACCCGTCACGCCTTTGAGCGAGACGTAATACACATAGCCGCTGGCAATGCGTGCCACTTGCTCCATGCGCTTGTCGGTGCTGGTGGGTGCGAGCAAGAAGATCAGGTCCATGCTGTGCGCGCGCAGGGTGGCGGCGAACTCTTCGCACTCTTCAGGTGGGTAGTCGACGATGAGCACGCCGTCTACACCCGCAGCTGATGCGTCTTTGACGAACGAGTCTGCGCCGTGCTTGAGGTTGTAGCACTCCACGGGGTTGGCGTAGCCCATCAGCACCACGGGGGTGGTGTGATCGGTCTTGCGAAACTCACGCACCATGTCCAGCACTTGGGCTGTGCCAATGCCAAAACGCAGCGCGGCTTCGCCGGCTTTTTGAATCACGGCGCCGTCGGCCATGGGGTCGCTAAACGGCACGCCCAGTTCAATGATGTCTGCACCTGCATCCACCATGCCGTGCATGAGGGCGGGCGTGATGTTGGCTTGTGGAAAGCCCGCCATCACATAAGGGATGAGGGCTTTGCGGCCTTGGGCCTTGAGGGCGGCGAGGGTTGCGTCAATACGGCTCATGGTGCGGATCACTTCACAAATTTCATGGTTTGTTCTGTCGGGCCACCTTTGACCGATTGGCCTTGGCAGCTGGGGCGGCAGAAGAAGTCTGCGTTGCTCAGGTCGGCCACGGTGCCAATGTCTTTGTCGCCACGGCCCGAGAGGTTGATCAAGATGGACTGCTCGGGCTTCATGGTCTTGGCCAGCTTCATGGCGTAGGCAATGGCATGGCTAGATTCCAGCGCAGGAATGATGCCCTCGGTGCGGCACAGGTAGTGGAAGGCTTCCAGCGCTTCTGTGTCGGTGATGCCCAGGTATTCTGCGCGGCCAATGTCTTTGAGAAATGCGTGCTCGGGGCCCACGCCTGGGTAGTCAAGGCCAGCGCTCACGCTGTGTGTTTCGGTGATTTGGCCGTTCTCGTCTTGCAAGATGTAGGTGCGGTTACCGTGCAAAACGCCGGGCGCGCCCAGCTGTAACGAGCACGAGTGACGGTCGGTGTCCATGCCTTCGCCAGCCGCTTCCACACCAATGAGGCGTGTGTTGGCGTGGTTGATGTAGGGGTAGAAGATGCCCATGGCATTGCTGCCGCCGCCCACACAGGCGATGACGGCATCAGGCTGTTCTTCAGCCATCTTGAGGCTCTTGAACATCTCTGGCATTTGCGTGAGGCACTCTTCGCCAATCACGCTTTGGAAATCGCGCACCATCATGGGGTAGGGGTGTGGCCCCGCCACGGTACCGATGATGTAGAAGGTGTTGTCCACGTTGGCCACCCAGTCGCGCATGGCTTCGTTCAACGCATCTTTGAGGGTGCGGCTGCCGCTCTCCACGGGCACCACAGTCGCGCCCAAGAGCTTCATGCGGTATACGTTGGGGCTTTGACGCTTGACGTCTTCTGCACCCATGTAAACCACGCATTCCAAACCGTAGCGTGCGCAAATGGTGGCGGTGGCCACGCCGTGTTGGCCTGCGCCGGTTTCAGCAATCACGCGGGGCTTGCCCATGCGCTTGGCGAGCATGGCTTGGCCGATGGTGTTGTTGATCTTGTGTGCGCCGGTGTGGTTCAGGTCTTCACGTTTCAAGAAGATTTGTGCGCCACCCATTTCGCGGCTCATGCGTGCGGCGTGGTAGATGGGCGAAGGGCGGCCCACGAAGTGTGCCAACTCGTTTTTGAACTCGGCGATGAAATCGGGGTCGTGTTGGTATTTGGCGTACGCGTCTTTGAGCTCTTCAATCGCATGGGTCAGCGTTTCGCTGATGAAGCTGCCGCCGTAAATGCCAAAGTGGCCTTTGGCGTCGGGTTGTTGGTAGTTCGACATAGGGTGCCTACAGAAAATGTCTGGTGCGAACTGCTTGCATCGCAGTCAGCCCAAGAGCTTCAAACAAAAAGGGAGGTGGCTTAGAGCGGGTGCTCTGCGTCTGCCGCGCGGACGGCTCGGACGAACTCGTGAATCTTGGCCGCATCTTTGATGCCTTTGGCCGATTCCACGCCAGAGCTTACGTCCACTGCCAATGAATGGCCGTGGTTACGCAGCGCGCGGATGCCATCGGTCACGTTGGCAGCGTTGAGTCCACCAGACAAGACGAGGTGAGCGTTGACGTTTAGAGGAAGCTGTGACCAATTGAATGTTTTGCCGCCGCCGCCGTAACCGTCGACATGTGCGTCGAGCAGCACCGCTTGGGCGTCTGAATAATCTTGCGCGTATTTTAAGAGGTCAAAGGGTTCTTCGCCCGAAGGGGTTTCTAGCGGAATACGTGCAGCGCGCATCCAGCGGCGGCCCAAGGTGCGGGCAATCTTGCGGCAGTGGTCGGGCGTTTCGTCGCCGTGGAATTGCAACCATGCGCCCGGCACTTGGGCGCTGGTGTGCGCGATGGTCTCGGAGGTCTCGTTGACAAACAGCAGCACCGGCGTGACAAACGCGGGCAAACGTTTGGCCAGCTCGGCCGCCCGCTCCACCGTTACGGCGCGTGGGCTTGGGGCATACATGACAAAGCCAATGGCGTCGACGCCTGCGGCCACGGCGGCGTCGACGTCTTGCTCACGTGTGAGGCCACAAATTTTGATGCGCGTGCGGTTCATGGCAACCCATCATACGCAGGGGTGCGGTCAGGCAAATTCCACTGTGAGTCGTAGCGGGGGCCCATAAAGTACAAACCATCGGGGCTGAACGTGGGCGCGGCGGCATCGCGGTCGCGGGCGGCCAGTACGTCGGCCATCCACTCAGGCGGTTGGTCGCCGGTGCCAATCTTCACAAAGCAGCCCATGAGGTTGCGAATCATGTGGTGCAAAAACGCGCTGGCTTCAAACTCAAAGCGCCACACGGCCGAACCTGCGTGGGTGCTTTTGCGGCTGATGTCGATGCGCGTCATGTTTTTGACGGGCGTGATGGCTTGGCAGCTGGAGGCGCGAAACGAGGTGAAGTCGTGTTCGCCCATCAGATACTGCGCGGCTTGTTGCATGGCCTCAAGGTCGAGCGGGCGATATACCCAGCCCACACGGCCTACTTCGACACTGGGGCGCACGGCTGATTCGAGCAATACATAGGCATAGCGGCGCGAAATGGCGCTGCTGCGGCAGTGGAATTCACGGGGCACCTCACGTGCCCATTGCACGGCGATGTCGAGCGGCAAGTAGCGGTTGGTGCCGCGCAGCCAAGATTGGTCTGTGCGCTCTAGCTCGGTGTCAAAGTGGATGACTTGCATGAGGCCATGCACGCCTGAATCGGTGCGGCCTGCACACAGGGTAGAGATGGAGGTTTGGGTGAACTTGGCCAGTGCTTTTTCGAGCTTGTCCTGAACCGTTTTTCCTGAAGACTGACTTTGCCAGCCTTCGTAGGCTTGGCCGTTGTAGCTCAAGCCCATCGCAATGCGCATGCGGCTTAGCCTCGTTCAGCCAGCCACTGGAGGGCTTTTTCTTTGTCAGCGCCCGAGGCTTCGTTGGCCACTTCTTCCATCAACGCACGGCTGGTGTGCAATTGGCCCAAGTTCCAAAGCTCATCAGCTAAGTCAATGCGCACTTGGTAGGGGCCGGGGCTGCCCACATCGTCCAAGTCCAAAGAAATGTTGGGCATCTCCATGGTGGGGCGAGCAGGCGGCGTGGCGCTGTGCGTGTGGTCTTCTTCGAAGTCATCTTCGTCTTGCCCACCCTGCGCATGGTCGTGTGTGGCCACATCATGGATGTAAGCGCGTTCAACGGGCTCTTGGTGGTCGTGCTCGGGCAAGTCGAGGTTGAACTTCACGTTCAGAGGTGGCAAGCCTTCGATGTTGTCGCCGCTTTTGTTCAGCGCGCGGCGACGCCACAGGCCCACCAACACAAGCACAGCAATCAAGCTGCCAGCGCCCACAGGGGTAAGGCTGTGTTCGCGCAGTTCATTGAGCCATTCGCCGTTCGCTTCGGCAGCACTGGCTGGCACGTCCACGGGTAACACGCCGCCACCAGAGGCAGCATCTGACGCTGCCTCAGCTGCACCTGTCACGCTAGCTGCTGCAATCTTGCCAAGTTCGGCAATGTTGCGGCTCAGCTCGGCAGCGCGGCTGGCGACATCTTGGGCTTCACGTTGCTGCGCAATGTTGTCTTCAACAGCGGCTTCTTTGCTGCCGGGTTTAGCTAAGGTCAACTTGTCTTGGTTGGTCTTGGCGTTTTTGTTTTGTACTTTGGCATCGAGCTTGCCAGCACTGTCGCGGGCCACTTTGGGCACTGTGCCGCCAGGGGCGCGTGCGGCCAACTCGGCGCGGTAGGCTTCAAAGTCTTTGGTTTGAATTTGAATTTCACGGCGAGCCTCGTCGCGTGAAATGGCTTTGGCTTCTTGCTCGGTGGGCAAGGTTAGTAAAGCGCCTTCTTTCATGCGGTTGACGTTGGCTTCGACAAACGCATCGGGGTTGTTGCGCAGCAGGGCTGCCAGCATTTGCTCTAACGATACGCTGTCGGGGGTTTTGCTTGCCGTCAAGGCGCTAGCCGTGTCGCCACGTTTGACCGTGATTTGGTCTTGACCTTGCGCGTTCTGTGTTGAAGGCGAAGGCGTGTCCGATGTTTGACCGCTGCGGTCTGTGTAGCCAGGCATCAACGGGGCCGTGGTTTTTTTGGAAGCACTGTTGCCGTCATCAATCGACAAACTCACATCACGCAGCAAGCGGCCTGTGGCCCAACGTAAATCGATCAGCAAATCTAAGAAGTTGCTGTTGATGGCTTGTTTGCTGGTGATTCTTAAATAAGGCGAACCGTGGTCCCGGCGCAACAGTTGCACCTGAACCTCGAGGGGTTGGCCGTTGACCAAGGGCATTTCTACCTTGGCCGCTTTGTAAACCTCAGCGCTTGCAATCTTGGCTTCGAGTTCGATTTGTTCGGCGATGGTGATTTCGCTGACATCGATTTCGACGCGCAAAGCCTCGCCCTGCTTGCTTTGCACAACGGGACGGCTCAAAGTGAGGGCCTGTGCACTGCCGAAAACCGACAGGGACAAAGCTGCGCACAAAGCAGTTTGTTGAAACAAATGAGCAACAGAGCGGTGGGCTTTTTTCATACTCTGAGATATTACTGTGTTTTACGCTTCGAGCAGGATGCGCAACATGCGGCGCAATGGCTCGGCAGCGCCCCACAAAAGCTGGTCACCGACAGTGAACGCACCAAGATAGTCATTGCCCATGGCCATTTTGTGCAGGCGGCCCACTGGTACTGTCAAAGTGCCGGTCACGGCTGCGGGTGTCAGGTCACGTTCGCTGATCTCGCGCACGTTAGGCACGACTTTGACCCAGTCGTTGGCGCTGGCCAAGATGCTTTCGATCTCGTCCATCGGCACGTCTTTTTTCAGCTTGATGGTCAAGCCTTGTGAGTGGCAGCGCATGGCGCCAATGCGCACGCACAAACCGTCGATAGGAATCGAGCCCGCCGTGCGGAACGCTGGGTTGCCCAAGATCTTGTTGCACTCGGCGCCGCCCTTCCACTCTTCTTTGCTTTGGCCGTGCTCGACAGGCACGTCGATCCAAGGGATCAAGCTGCCTGCCAAGGCGGTGTTGCGGAAGTTTTTGGTGGGGAACTCGGCGCTGCGCATGGTGGCTGACACTTTGCGGTCGATGTCCAAGATGGCAGAAGAGGGGTTGGCCAAGTCGTCTTTGACGGCATCGTGCAAAGCGCCCATTTGGCTCAGCAACTCGCGCATGTTTTGTGCACCTGCGCCCGAAGCCGCTTGGTACGTCATGGCGCTGACCCATTCGATCATGTTGTGTTGGAACAAGCCGCCCAAGCCCATGAGCATCAAGCTCACGGTGCAATTGCCCCCGATCCAGTTTTTGCCGCCTTTGCCCAAGGCACTGTCAATCACGTTGCGGTTGACGGGGTCCAAGATGATCACGGCGTCGTCAGCCATACGCAGGCTAGAGGCTGCGTCAATCCAGTGGCCGTTCCAGCCCGCTGCGCGCAGCTTTGGGAACACCTCTTTGGTGTAGTCGCCGCCTTGGCAGGTGATGATGATGTCGCAACGCTTCAACGCGTCAATATTGTTGGCGTCTTGGAGCGTGGTTTCGTTTTTAGCTTGCGCGGGGGCTTTGCCGCCTGCGTTCGACGTGGAGAAGAACACGGGTTCGATCAGATCGAAATCCTTCTCTTGAACCATGCGGTCGATCAACACCGAGCCGACCATGCCGCGCCAACCGACTAAACCTACTAACTTGCTCATTTTTCAACGCCTTTTCAAATGTAGAAAACAGTGCCAGACCAGACTGTTTGCCCGGCTCGTCTGGCCGGGGGGCGCACGACGAACCGGAGCGTTTAGCCCTTAATGGTCGTGGTTTTGATGGTGATCACGCGCGCGCTAACCGCCACCAGTGCGGGGGCAGCAAAGTTCAGAGAGAACGAGCGGGCGTGAAACATGGCGGGAATTGTAGTGGATGGGGAGTTTCTTAAACCTGACATGCGCGTCTAGAGACTTGCTGCACATAAAAAACGCGCCCAAGGGCGCGTTTCTCGTTTCAGAGCCAACGTCTCAATCAGCGTAATGCCTTCACCACCGCATCACCCATCTGAGCCGTACCCACTTTGGTCGTGCCTTCGCTGTAGATGTCGGGGGTACGCAGGCCTTGAGCCAACACCGCTTTCACGGCTGTCTCAATGCGGTCCGCTGCTGCTGCTTGGTTCAAGCTAAAGCGCAACATCATGGCGGCGCTCAAGATGGTGGCCAAGGGGTTGGCGACGCCTTTGCCAGCGATGTCGGGTGCGCTACCGTGGCTGGGTTCGTACAAGCCTTGGTTCTTTGAGTTCAAAGAAGCGGAAGGCAGCATGCCAATAGAGCCCGTCAACATGGAGGCTTCGTCGCTCAAGATGTCGCCAAACATGTTGCCGGTCACCACCACGTCAAAGCGCTTGGGCTCTTTCACCAGTTGCATGGCGGCGTTGTCGACGTACATGTGGTCGAGCGCGATGTCTGGGTAGTCTTTGCCCACTTCGCTCACCACGTCTTTCCAGAACTGGAAGGTTTCCAGCACGTTGGCTTTGTCGACGCTGGTGACGCGACCCTCTTTGCCTGCTGCTTTGCGCTTGCGGGCAGCTTGGAAAGCCACATGGGCAATGCGCTCGATCTCGGGCTTGGAGTAGCGCATGGTGTCAAACGCTTCTTCAGCACCGGGGAAGTGGCCGTCAGTGGCGATGCGGCGGCCGCGGGGTTGGCCAAAGTAAATGTCGCCGGTCAACTCGCGAATGATGAGGATGTCCAAGCCAGAAATCAGCTCAGGCTTCAAGCTCGAGGCGCCTACCAATTGCTCGTAGCAAATGGCAGGGCGGAAGTTGGCGAATAGCCCTAAGTTTTTGCGCAGGCCCAAAATGGCTTGCTCGGGGCGCAGGGGGCGGTCGAGGGTGTCGTATTTCCAGTCGCCCACTGCGCCGAATAACACGGCGTCAGAGGCCATGGCCAACTTCAGTGTGGCTTCTGGCAGCGGGTGGCCGTGTGCGTCAAAGGCGGCGCCGCCGACCAAAGCGGTTTCCATCTCGAATTTCAGGTCGAGAACATTCAAAACCTTGACGGCTTCTGCGACGATTTCGGTACCGATGCCATCACCGGGGAGAACTGCGATTTTCATGTGTGCTTTCTTTTGTTCTTGAACGTGCGTTACATCGTGTGAGCCAACCAAGGCTTGGTGGCCAAGCGCTCGGCTTCAAAGGCTTTGATTTTGTCGGACTGACGCAGGGTCAGGCCAATGTCGTCAAAGCCGTTGAGCAAACAGTATTTGCGGAAGGCTTGCACGTCAAATGGAATGGTCTCGCCTTGTGGGAGAACGATGACTTGGTTCTCAAGGTCAATCGTCAACTCATAGCCAGGGAAGGCGTGCACTTCGTTGAACAACAGGTCAATCGCGGCTTCGGGCAGCACGATGGGCAGCAAGCCGTTTTTGAAGCAGTTGTTGAAAAAGATGTCGGCAAAGCTGGGTGCAATCACAGCGCGGAAACCGTATTGGTCAATCGCCCAAGGTGCGTGTTCGCGTGACGAGCCGCAGCCAAAGTTCTTGCGGGCCAAGAGCACCGATGCGCCTTTGTAGCGCGGCTGGTTCAGCACAAAGTCGGGGTTGGGCTTGCGGCTGGCGGGGTCTTGGCCTGGCTCGCCGTGGTCCAAATAGCGCCACTCGTCAAACAAGTTAGGGCCAAAGCCCGTCTTGCGGATGGACTTCAAAAACTGCTTGGGAATGATGGCGTCGGTGTCGACGTTCTCGCGGTCCATGGGGGCCACGATGCCTTTGTGGAGGGTGAATTTCTGCATGATTTTTTCCTTCCCTTAGGCGAACTTGCGTACGTCCACAAAGTGGCCGTGAATGGCGGCAGCTGCGGCCATGGCGGGGCTGACCAAATGGGTGCGGCCACCATTGCCTTGACGGCCTTCGAAGTTGCGGTTGCTGGTGGATGCGCAGCGCTCGCCTGGCTCTAAGCGGTCGGCGTTCATGGCCAAACACATGGAGCAGCCGGGCTCGCGCCACTCAAAGCCAGCGGCTTTGAAGATTTCGTGCAGGCCTTCGGCTTCGGCTTGTGCTTTGACCAAACCAGAGCCTGGCACCACCAAAGCGAGCTTGATGTTCTTGGCCACTTTTTGGCCAAGCTTCTTCACCACGGCAGCGGCTTCCCGCATGTCTTCAATGCGGCTGTTGGTGCAAGAGCCAATGAACACTTTGTCCACAAACAAATCGTTCAGCGCTTTGCCTGGCTTCAAGTCCATGTACGTCAATGCGCGCTCGATGGCACCGCGCTTGTTGGCGTCTTTTTCTTTGTCGGGGTCGGGCACGATGCCGTTGATGTCCAGCACCATTTCGGGCGAGGTGCCCCAAGTGACTTGCGGCAAGATGTCTTCGGCCTTGAGTTCAACCACCGCGTCAAATTTGGCATCGCCGTCAGAGTGCAAGGTTTTCCAATAGGCCACGGCTTGGTCCCACTCCGCGCCACCCGAAAACTGGCCGGTTTTCGCATCGAATCCTGGTGCAAGAGGGCGACCTTTGACGTATTCGATGGTTTTGTCGTCCACCGCCACAAGACCAGCACGCGCGCCGCCTTCGATGGCCATGTTGCAGACCGTCATGCGACCTTCCATGCTCAAGCTGCGAATGGCAGAGCCCGCAAACTCAATGGTGTAGCCCGTGCCGCCCGCAGTGCCGATCTTGCCAATGATGGCCAGCACCACGTCTTTGCCGGTCACGCCTTTGGCCAGCGTGCCTTCGACTTTGATGAGCATGTTCTTGGCTTTTTTGGCCAACAAGGTTTGCGTGGCCATGACGTGCTCGACCTCAGAGGTGCCGATGCCATGGGCTAACGCTGCAAACGCGCCGTGGGTGGAGGTGTGGCTGTCGCCGCACACCACGGTCATGCCGGGCAGGGTGGCGCCGTTTTCAGGGCCAATGACGTGGATGATGCCTTGGCGCTTGGACATGAACGGGAAGAACGCGGCAGAACCAAACTCGGCCATGTTGCTGTCGAGCGTGGTGATTTGTTCTTTGCTGATCGGGTCGGTGATGCCGTCGTAGCCCAGCTCCCAGCCGGTGGTGGGCGTGTTGTGGTCGGCCGTGGCCACGATGGAGCTCACACGCCAAACCTTGCGTCCCGCTTGGCGAATGCCCTCAAACGCTTGCGGGCTGGTGACTTCGTGCACCAAATGGCGGTCGATGTAGAGGATGGAGGTGCCATCTTCTTCGGTGTGGACGACGTGCTCGTCCCAAATCTTGTCGTAAAGGGTGCGTCCCATGTGTTTTCCTTTGTGCAACCACTGATTTTATGCGGAGTTGTGCGGCTTTTAGCCGGCTCAGCCTGTCACGCTTGTGCTGCCTCACTTGATGACAACTGGCCTGACTTGGCACAATCACAGCCCATGACCAGCCCATCTCAAACCCCACTCCACGGCTTGCGCGTGGTTGAACTTGGCCAACTCATCGCGGGCCCTTTTGCCGCCAAAACACTGGCCGACTTTGGTGCAGACGTGGTGAAGATTGAAACGCCCAAGACCGGCGACCCGTTGCGCAAATGGCGCTTGCTCAAAGACGGCACCTCGGTCTGGTGGCAAGTGCAGTCGCGCAACAAGCGTTCGGTGGCCTTGGACCTGAAAGAAAAAGAAGCACAAGACATCGTGCGTCAACTCGTCAAAGATGCCGATGTGTTGATCGAGAACTTCCGTCCTGGCGCGATGGAAGGCTGGGGCTTGGGGCCTGACGATCTGCTGGCCATCAACCCACGCCTCATCATGCTGCGCATCAGCGGCTATGGGCAAACGGGGCCGTACCGCGACAAACCTGGCTTTGGCGTGGTGGCCGAGGCCATGAGTGGCTTGCGCCACCTCACCGCCGAGCCGGGCCATGTGCCTGTGCGCGTGGGCGTGAGCATTGGCGACACGCTGGCGTCGCTGCATGGTGTGATTGGCATTTTGATGGCGCTGCACGAGCGCGAGAAAAGCGGTCAAGGTCAAGTGATTGACGTGGCCCTGTACGAGGCGGTCTTCAACTGCATGGAAAGTTTGCTGCCCGAGTACAGCGCCTTCGGCGCGGTGCGCGAAGCCGCAGGCAGTGCCTTGCCCGGCATTGCGCCCAGCAATGCCTACCGCTGTGGCGATGACGGTTATGTGTTGATTGCGGGTAACGGCGACAGCATTTTCAAACGCCTCATGCACACGCTGGGTCGCGACGACTTAGGCAACGACCCTGAACTCACCGACAACGCCGGTCGTGTCATCCGCGTGGCCGAGATTGACGCCGCCGTTGGTGCTTGGACGGCGCAACGCACGGTGACCCAAGTCATGGAAGCTTTGGACAAAGCTGCCGTGCCCGCAGGCCGCATCTATACCGTGGCCGACATCGCAGCTGACCCGCACTACCAAGCACGCGGCATGATTCAACAGGTTCAGATGGACGACGGCACATCGCTCGCCGTCCCAGGCATCATTCCTAAGCTGTCTCGCACCCCGGGTAGCCATCGCCGCAACGCGCCCACCATTGGGCAAGACACGGATGCGGTGTTGGGCGAAATGGGTTTAACTCCGACGCAAATTCAAGCGCTCAAGGACAAGGGCATCGTGGCGTGATGCCCTTGTTGTTGGATGAGCTTGCGAATGGTTTATTCGATGCGAATGCCCGCTGCCTTGACCAATTGGGCTGCAGCCAGCGTTTCAGCATCTAGGTATTTTTCAAACGCGTCTTGCTGCATGGGCATACCTGCAGCGCCCAACTTTTCTAAGCGCTCTTTCACATCAGGCATGGCCAACACACTCATCACGCCCGCATGCAGTTTTTGCACGATGGGCTTGGGGGTTTTTGCTGTGACGAACAAGCCCACCCAGAATGTGTAGGCCGCGCTTCCAAAACCAGCTTCTGAGATAGAGGGCACATTGGGCAGCAAGGGTGAACGCTGCGCCGTGCTAACAGCCAAGGCTTGCAATCGACCGCTTTGAATCAAAGGCAGCGCGGACACCAGCGGCGCAAAGAACCAATCGATGCGACCCGATGCAGTTTCGGTCAAGGCTTCGGGTGTGCCGCGGTAAGGCACATGCTGCGCTTGCACGCCAGCAGCCACACGGAATTTTTCTGCATTCATGTGCGTGGCAGAACCGTTGCCTGCCGATGCGTAATTGAGCACGCCCGGTTGGGCTTTGGCTTTTGCCACCAAGTCGGCGACATCTTTGTAGCCCTTGCTGGGTGACACCACGATCACGTTGGGCAAGCTCGCCAGTGGGCTGATGCCGTCAAAGTCTTTGAGGGTGTCGTAGCTGAGCTTGGGGTACAGGGCAGGGTTGACCACATGGCCCGAGCTATGCACCAGCATGGTGTAGCCGTCGGCGGGCGCTTTGGCGACCAAGGCCGCACCCACTGTGCCACCCGCGCCAGTTTTGTTGTCGATGACGATTTGCGCGCCCAAGATGGGCCCGAGCTTTTCAGCCACGGTGCGTGCAATCACGTCCGTGCCACTGCCAGCTGTAAATGGCACAACAAAGGTGATGGATTTGTCTTTGGGCCAATCGGATTGCGCAAAGCTGGGCAGGGCTGAGCCAGCAGCCAAAGCGGCGGCCCATTGCAAACTTTGGCGGCGTGTGAAAGGTGCGTTGTTCATGGTTTGTCTCCAGGTGTTTTAAAAATTTTTAAGCTGCGGGGGGATCAAAAGGCATCGCCAACAAGATCCGCGCTTCTTGCTGGGTGTGGTTGATGATTTGGCGTTTTTCGCCAGGCGCATAGCGACATGAGTCAAAGGTATGCAGCACTTCGCGTGTTTCCAATCCGTCAAGCTCGCTCACCAACGTGAGTTCGCCTTGCAGCACCACGTAGTGTTTTTCAATCGGTGAGCCGTCGAGTGCCGTGTGGCCGCCGGGTTTCAAAATCAGCATGCCCATCCACAGTTGAACCGCAGGCCCAGCCTCGCGGCCTTGGAGGCGCAAACATTGCATGTCGTTGTGGTTGGGCGCCACGTATTCAGGCGCTTGGTCTAAACGGGTGATGTGCATGGCTTGCTCGCAAATTAAGGGTTGAAGACCATACGGCGGCTCGCGCCACCCAGCACTTCTTTGTAAACCGCCAACACTTGGTCGAGGGAAAACACAGCGTCAGGGCTGACTTCAAAGGGGTGCAGCGTGCCCGCTTCAAAACCCGCACGCATGGCTTCCATGCGGTCGTTGGTTTCAATGCAATTGAGTGCCAAGGTGTCGATGCCCACATAGGTGTGCATGCCACGGTAGAACGTGAAGATGTCGAACGGCACAGGACGTTCGAGGGTGGAAATAAAAATTTGCGTGGCACCCTTGGCCATGGCCTTGTTGGCGGCTTCGAAATAAGGGCTGCCCACGGTGTTGAAGACGATGTGTGCGCCCTTGCCGTCGCTCAGTTCCCGAATGCGTGCTGCCACGTCTTCGGTTTTAGCATCGATGGTGTGAATGCCTTTGGACGGTCCGTCCCATTCACCGCTGCCTCGTCGCACGGCAATCACGTTGGCACCGGCTTGAGCGGCGAGCTGAACAGCCGCTTGCCCTACCTTGCCGTTGGCACCCATGATGGCCACAGTTTGTCCACGTTGCGGCATGCCGCTGCGGCGAAAACCTTCGTAGGCGGTGATGAAGGGCACGCCCACCGAGCCCGCTTCTTCAAAGCTCAAGTTCTTAGGTTTTTCACGCAGAGCTGCTTCTGGTAACACCAGCCAGCCCGCATGTGAACCATCGCGTGTAATGCCCACATCGCCGCCTGAGCCCCACACTTCTTTGCCCACCCATGCGCTGGGGCCTTCCACCACCACGCCTGCAAAGTCGCGGCCTGGAGTTCGCGGAAACACCGCTTGCGGCATGATGCCCAAAGCGGCTTTCACATCGCTGGGGTTCACACCAGCGCTGCGCACACGTACCAAGGCTTCGCCTTTTTGCAAGCTAGGTGGGGTTTGTTTTTCAAGGGTCGGTGCCAGCGCATCGGCTGAGGCTGCTTTGGCGTTCACGCGCACGGCGCGCAAGTCTTCTTTTTGAATCGACATTATTTTTCTTTCTTGATCAAGCGCGGCTCGGCAAGCTGAGCATCGCGCGGGCTTCGCGTGGGTTGGCCAATTCGCCGCCCAGGTCGTGGATGATGCGTTTGGCTTTGGTCACCAACTCGGCGTTGCTCTTGGCGAGCACGCCTTTTTCCAAATAGATGTTGTCTTCCATGCCCACACGCACATGGCCGCCTGCAAACCAAGCTTGCGCAACGATGGGAAATTCAAATCGGCCGATGCCAAAGGCTGACCAAATCGCGCCCGCAGGCAGCAAGCTGCGTGCGTAGAGCAAGGTTTCGGGAGAGGGCGAAAAACCGTATTTCACGCCTGTCACAAAGGTCCACATGCCAGGGCCGTCGAGCGTGCCATCGGCTATCAGGTCGCGTGCCAAATGCATGTCGCCGGAGTCAAAAATTTCAAGCTCGGGTTTGACGCCTGCTTCACGCATGATCTTGGCCATGATGCGCACGTTGCGCGGTGTGTTGATGACCACATCAGCACCTGAGTTCATGGTGTTGAGGTCTAACGAACACACATCGGGTTTGAGTATGCGCACATGCTCCACACGCTTTTCAGGTTGCACCAAGGTCGAGCCGGGGGCGGCCACGCGTGGGTCTTCCACGCTGGGAATGAAGCGGCCACCAGGACCCGTCGTGAGGTTGATGATCAGTTCGGGGTTGGCGCGACGGACTTTGTCAAACACCTCGCGGTAGAGCTCGAGCTCCATCGAAGGTTTGCCAGTTTTGGGATCACGCACATGGATGTGCACAGCGGCCGCACCGGCTTCGGCCGCAGCCAAACATTCGTCGGCAATTTGCGTGGGCGTGACGGGCAGGTGCGGGGTTTGGTCTGGCGTGGTGATGTTGCCAGTGACTGCGCAAGTGAGGAAAGTTATTTGGCTCATGTTATTTTTAGTTAAAGATGACGACCGCCGTCCACCACGATGCGTGTGCCCGTGACATAGCGCATGGTGGTGGCGCAAGCTTGCACCACAGCAGCGACGTCATCGACCGTGCCAATGCGGCGCAGCGGAATCGTGCCGGCGACTTTCTCGTTGAAGTCCGAACCACGGCCCGGCACAAAGCTGGAGTCCACCACGCCGGGCGACACCGAGATGACGCGCACGAGTGGCGCAAACGCTTTGGCGAGTGCGTCACCCACCACATCGATGCTGGCTTTGGCGGCCACGTAGGCCAAGTTGCTGCCCGTGCCGGTGAAGCCGGCGATGGAGGAAATATTGACGATCAAACCGTCTTCTGACTTTTGGAGCAAAGGCATGAAGGCACGGATGGTGGCGATCACACCGCGAAAGTTGACTTTCAAAATGTCGTCAATCAGCTCATCGGTCAAGCCTGCCAAATCGGCGGCAGGCACGGCTTTGGTGTAGCCCGCGCTGTTGACCAAGATGTGCACCACACCACACTGCGCAGCCACTTGGTCTGCAACTGCTTGAAGCGATGCGCTGTCGGTGACTTGGGCTTTGAAGGTGAGGTGACCTGAGCCTGGCAAGGCGGCTGCTTTGGCTGCTGCTGCTTCAGGTGATTCGGAGTTGTAAATCAGCACGCAGCGTGCGCCAAGTGTGGCTAAGCGCTGCGCAGAGGCCATGCCAATGGCGCCTGTGCCGCCGGTGATGACTGCAATGCGGCCTGTCAAAGAGTCTGTGGGTTGAAAGCTGGAGGTCATACGGTCTTGTGTTTTGAATGCGAAATTTATCAGGGGATAGGTGGGTAGGGGAAGGTCATCTCGCCTTCTGAAAGATGAAAGTCATGGGTGAGGGTGGCATGCGGTTGGCCATTCACCACGTGCTCTTTGAAGTCGCCCACCAAGGGAGCGGTGACGCCAAACACAGGGTCGCTGGTGAGGTTGTCGTCCCCATCGGCAAACACTTGGGTGATGAGCACTTTGTGGCCTGGTGTCGACACCATGAAGTGCAAATGCGCCGGACGGTTGGGGTGACGCAGTTGAGCGCGCAACAAGTCACCGCAGGGCCCACTGGTGGGCACAGGGTAGCCAGCAGGCCGAACGGTTTTGAAGAAGTAAGCGCCGTGTGCATCTGTTTGAAAGCGACCGCGCAAGTTCATGTTGTCTTGCGCATCGTCTTGGTTTTCGTACAGGCCTGTCGGTGAGGCTTGCCACACATCGACCATGGCATTTGCCTGTGGTTGGCCGTGTTTGTCGTACACCACACCGCGCACTTCCAGGGGCAAGCCTTGGGTGTTGCCGCGCGCAATGTTGTCACCCGCTTGGCAAATGGGGGCATTGGCACGCCAGAAGGGGCCGAGTAAGGCAGCATGTGAGACGGCTTCTGCTTGTGCATGTGCATCGTTGTGACGGGCTGGGTTATTCAGCACCGCCACCAAAGACGACACACCTAGCAAGTCGGCAGCCAAAATGACTTCGTTGGTTTTCGGTCCCGTGGCTTGCCCAATGTCGATGATGAACTTCACCGCACGTTCAAACTCTTCTTCGGTGATTTGCGTTTCCAAAATGAAAGCATGCAAGTGCGTGGTGAGGGACGCCATGAGCTCGCGCAAGCGTGCATCAGGTGTGCGCGACATGGCTTGGATGACCAAAGGCAGCAGAGATTCGGGCGTGGTCGGCAGTGTGATGTTGGAGGTCGACATGGGGCAGTTCTATTTAAGCGCGGCCTAAGATGCGCTGCGCGTTGCGGCTTTCAATGGCGGTGAGGTCACTCATGCTGAAGCCCATGGCCATCAAACCCTTCACATGGTCAAGCGATGTGCGGTAAGGGAAGTCAGTGCCAAACACCACTTGTGACACATCGACCAAATTCAACAGCGACAGCAGCGCACCTGGGTGTGACGCTTGGGCAGTGTCGTAGTAGAAGCTGCGTAAGGTGGGCAGCACTTGGTCGCTGGGCAAGATCTTGCCAAAGTTGGCGTTGAGCTTGGGCAACATCACCAAGCGCTCGACCAAGAACGGCATCGTGCCGCCTGCATGCGAGAAGATGAACTTGATGTCCTTGCAACGCGTGGCCGTGCCACTGAACAACAAGCTAGTGATGGTGCGCGTGGTGTCTGTGGCGAACTCGATGGTCGAACCCGGCACGCCTTCTTGCAGGTTGTTGCAGCACTGCGTGTTGGACGGGTGGGTGTAGACGATGAGCTTGCGGCGGTTGATCTCATCCATGATGGGCGCGAATGATTTGTCACCCAACCACTTGCCGTTGTAGCTGGTCAGCATGGCGATGCCGTTGGCTTTGAGCACATCGCAGCTGTAGGCAATTTCTGCCAATGCGCCGTCGACATCGAGCATGGGCAGTGTGGCAAAGAAGCCAAACTGGTTGGGGTAGTCGCGTGCGAGTTGAGCACCGTATTCGTTGCTGATGCGCGCCATGCTGCGCATGGTGGCCACATCGCCAAAGCCTGCCGCTGGCGTGGTGGGCGAGGTGAGGGTGTAAGTCACACCCGCCTTGGCCATGTCGTCCATGGTTTTGTTGAGCGACCAGTTGCGTGCGGGGGGTTCGGCCAGTTTGCGTGCTTCCAGTTCTTTCAAAAATGCGGGTGCCCACACATGGTGATGCACGTCGACCAATGCGCGTTTTGCTTCAGCAGGCATGGGCGCGTCTTTGGATGTGGTCGCGCACGAAGGCAGCACAGTGGCAGCGGTGGCGGTGAGCAAGCCAGTTAAGAAACTGCGGCGTGGTGCGCAGTGGTTGCAAGAACTGTCGGTGGTGGTATGAAACATCGAAGCCTCCTGATGGAACGTGTTATTGCGTGAAGTCCACGCGTGTCGCTAGTTTTTTATTCATCGCAATTTCATCTGCGATGACTTTGCCAAACTCTGCAGAGCTAGAGCCCACGGTGGCAAAGCCTTGCTCGGCAAACGCCCGTTTGATGTCTGGGTCTTCCAGTAGTTTGTTAACTTCCGTGCGCATGCGCGTCACGTGTTCAGCGGGTGTGCCAGTTGGAAACCAAAAGCCATACCAAGGGGTGTAGACAAAACCTTTCACCGCTGCCTCATCAATGGTAGGCACATCGGGCAACTCGCTCCAACGTTTGCGAGCCGTGATGGCCAAGGCTTTGAGCTTGCCTGCTTTGATCAAGGGCAAGACGGCAGTGGGTGCACCAATGACAAAGTCAATGCGGCCAGCCACCAAATCGTTGAGCGATTGGCTCACGCCTTTGAAGGGCACATGGGTCATCTTCACATCAGCGCTGGTGCTCAAAAACTCGGCTGCAAAGTGCATCACGTTGCCCACGCCGCCTGAACCGAAGGTGTACTTGCCTGGGTTGGCCTTGGCATCGGTCAGCAACTCTTTCAAGTTTTTCACCGGCAGATCAGGTCGCGCAGCGACCACAAAGCCTACGCTGTTGGCCACCAAGGTGATGGGCGCGAAATCTTTGATGGGGTCATAGGGCAAGCTAGGCGACACCACGGGCAGGCTGGCGTGACTGGAGGATGTGTTGAGCATCGTGTAGCCATCGGGCGCTGACTTGGCCACCACGTCGGTCCCTATCGCACCGCCCGCGCCCGCACGGTTGTCAATCACCAAGGGCTGGCCCAAGCTCTGTGCCAAGCGGGGGGCAAGGGTGCGTCCAATGAAATCCATAGGCCCACCCGCCGCGTATGGGATGACCATTTTGATGGGGTGATTGGGGTAGTCGCGTGCAGCGCTGGTTTGCGCCATGCTGGACAGCGAGCCAACGCACAGCGCGAGGGCCCCAAGTGTTTTCAATAATTTCATGTCGTCCCTTTTTTATCCAAGCCTTGTTTGACGCGTTCGGGTGTGAGCGGCAGTCTGCGAAAACGCACACCTGTTGCGTCAAACACCGCATTGGCCAATGCGGCACTGGTGGGGCCTTGGGAGGCCTCGCCTGTGCCCAAGAAGGGTGCGCCAGGACGGTTGACCAACACCACGTCCACAGGTGGAATTTCTGAGAAGGTGAGGATGGGGTAGCTGTTCCAGTCGGTTGACAAAATTTGCGTGTCATCAAACTTCACTTCTTCTTTCAACGACCAGCTCAAGGATTGAATCAAGCCGCCTTCAATTTGGTTGCTCACACCATCTGGGTTGACGATGTGGCCCGAGTCCGCTGCAGCCACAGCGCGTAGCACGCGAATGCGCCCATTGCGGGGATTCACTTCCACCTCCAAGGCCACCGCGCAGTAGCCCGCAATGTTTTTGTAACGCGCAAAACCAATGCCGCGACCACGGTTGGGCGTTTTATTCCAACTGTTCCAACCAAACTTCTCTGCGGCTTTTTGCAACACATCGCGTGCACGTTCGTCTTTCAAGAAACGCAGGCGGTAAGTGAGCGGGTCCACCTGAGCCGCCAAGGCCAACTCATCCATGAAGGACTCAATCGCAAACACGTTGGCATAGGCACCCAAGCCGCGCGTGGAAGACACACGCACCGGCATGTCGGTGATGAAATGCGTCAGCACCTTGTGTCCAGCAAAGTCATACAAGGCAATGCCATTGCGGTCTGCCGCGTAGTTGGGGGGGCCGCCGTTGGTGGGTACGGGTTGCGTGAACGGTTTTTCGAGGTAGCGAGCTGAGAGCAAGTTGCCAGGTTCGCCGCCAGGTCGGGTGCCATGTGGTGTGGACCAAATTTGCAAGTCCCAGTCGAGCACATTGCCGTTGGCATCGACGCCCGCTTTGGTTTGAATCACCATGGCTGAACCATAGGGCTCCCATTTGTGTTCTTGCTCACGTGTGTATTGCAAGCGCACAGGCTTACCTGGCACAGCCATGGCGAGCAGTGCCGCATCAGCTGCAGCATCGTCGGCCATGTTGTGGCCATAGCAGCCGGCCCCTTGCATGTGTTGACAGCGCACTTTGCTGGGCTCTAGCCCAAGCATTTTGGCAATGGCTAGGCTTGTTTCAAACACGGATTGGCTGTGCGTCTGAATCAGCATCACACCGTCTGCGCTCATCGTGGCAATCGCTGCCGATGTGCCGATGGAGGCGTGCATGTGGTACGGGCGGTAATAGGTGGCCTCGATGGTTTTAGCTGCCGCTTCGCCACCTGCACGTGGCTGAACTTTGGTGTTGATGATGCGGTTGGGCTTGGTGGTGCGCAGCCAATCAAATATGCCTTCGTGTGTGGGCAACTTCTTTTCAACTTCCCATTTTGCAGAAGCGTTCAGTGCGTTGGCGGCGGCAAGGGCTTGCTCTTCGCGCTGCGCAATGACCCCTAAGAAACTGCCATTGCGCACAACCTTGACGACGCCGGGCATTTTTTGTGCGGTGGCGATGTTGACCGTCAATAACTTGGCGGTATATGTGGGTGGGCGCACCAAATGTCCAAACAACATGCCTGTGGGGCGATGCTCTTGCAAGAACATGGCGCCACCCAAAATTTTGGGCCCTAGGTCAATGCGCGCAACAGGCTGACCAATGTAGCGGTGTTGTGTGGCTGGCTTGGGCTTGACTAAACCAGTGGCTTCGCGGTCTAGGGCTGCGCCCACAACCAAGTCCCAATAAGCAACCTGACTGCCGTTGGTGGCTGATATTTTTCCATCTTGTACGGTGAGACCCGCAAGCGGTTGGTTGATTTTTTCTGCAGCCAGTTCGAGCAAAATTGAACGCACCTCGGCAGATGCAAATTGCACAGCCGTCGCGCAATAGGGCATGGAGAACGAACCTGCGGTGACCCCTTCGTTGGGCACCAAAGCGGTATCGCCAGAAATGACTTGGACACGCGTGATGTCAATGTCCAACTCATCCGCGCAAATTTGCGTGACCGCGGTCAAGATGCCTTGGCCTAGTTCTACTTTGCCAACTAACAGCGTGACCGTTTGATTGGCATTGACGCGCAACCAAGCACTCAGCTTGCGGTTGTTGTTCAGGTCGCCGGGAAGGCGGGGTTTGGCAGCGTCGGCTTGGGATAAAGCGTTATCGAGCGGAATGGCAAATGCCAATGACAGATACCCGGTGGTTTTTAAAAAACCACGGCGGCTGGTAGATAGATGTTTTTGCATGATCAAGCCTCCTTCGCCGCGCGCAGCACAGCACGAACAATGCGGTTATGTGCGCCGCATCGGCACAAATTGCCATCGAGCGCAGTGCGCACTTCAGCGTTTGTAGGACGAGGGTTGCGGTCGAGCAAGGCTTGGGCTTGAATGATCATGCCCGATGTGCAATAGCCGCACTGAGCGGCTTGCTCATCGATGAAGGCTTGTTGGAGGCGGCTGGGTTTGTCGCCCTCTTTCATGCCCGCGAGTGTGATGACGCTGCGACCAGCGACGGTTGAAACTGGAGCCACGCAGGACTTGATGGGGTTGCCATCCACCATCACCAAACAGGCGTTGCATTGGGCTTTGCCGCATCCAAATTTTGTACCGTTGACTTGCAGGTCATTGGCCAGCACATTCAACAGTGGCGTGGTGTTGGGGGCGGAACTGCGAACGGCTTGGCCGTTGAGTTTGAACTGAACCATGCAACGCTCCTATCAATAAGATGGCGGCATCCTATCGATAGCTTGGCGGCATGCCAGTCACCATGGCTACAGGAAAGCTGTGGCTTGGTAATTACCCGTATCTAAGGCGCAGCAAACTGCTCTGTGCCCACAATGCCAATCTTGGTCAGACCCTGACGTTGGGCGCTGGCCAACACACCGGCCACCGCTTCGTACTTGGCCTTGCCTTGGGCTTTGATGTGAAGCTCGGGTTGTGGCTCCTGGGCTTTCGCCTCTTGCAGCAGCGCGTCGAGTGCAGCTCGGTCAGCCAAAGGTTTGCCATTCCAGTTGACCATGCTGCGCGCATCCACCTCGATACGAACCACGTTGGGTTTTTTGGTCTGCGGTGCGGCGCTTTGGGGCGTGTCGAGGTTGACCGAATGCAGCTGCACGGGAATGGTGATGATGAGCATGATCAGCAGCACCAACATCACGTCGATCAACGGCGTGGTGTTGATGTCCATCATCACTTCGGGTTCGTCGTTGGTTTGCAGGTTCATGGCCATGGTTATTTCCCCTGCGGCGCGCTTGTGCCAAGACCCTGCGGGTCTGTGACAAACCTCACCTTGGTCAACCCCGCCACCTGTGCGGCATACAGCACGCGGCCCACGGCTTCAAAGTCGGTCTTGGCATCGCCGCGAATTTGCACTTCGGGCTGTGGTTTTTTTTCGGCCAGGGTTTGCAGCTGCTTGATCAGTTCTGCATTGCTGCGCACCGGCGCGTCATACAAATACGCTTGGCCTTGCGCGTTGACCGACAAAATGATGTTGTCGGGTTTGGTCTCGCGGGGCTGCTGAACCTCGTGGGGCAGATCCACTTTGACCGAGGTCGTCACCACTGGAATGGTGATGAGAAAGATGATGAGGAGTACCAACATCACGTCCACCAAGGGCGTGGTGTTGATGGTGGTTAATAACTCGTCATCGCCCTCGCTGGGGCCTAGGTGCATGGCCATGATTTACTTTTGCACGTTGCCAGATGTGGCCGAGCCCAAGAGTACCGCATGCAAGTCAGCGCCAAAGGCGTGCACTTCTTCCATTGCCACCTTGTTGCGGCGCACCAGCCAGTTATAGCCCAACACCGCAGGCACAGCCACCGCCAAGCCGATGGCGGTCATGATGAGGGACTCGCCCACAGGCCCCGCCACTTTGTCGATGCTGGCTTGGCCCGACATGCCAATCTTCACCAGCGCGTTGTAAATGCCCCAGACCGTGCCGAACAAGCCGACGAAGGGTGCCGTCGAGCCCACGGTGGCCAACACGGCCAAGCCGTCTTGCATGCGGCTTTGCACATTGTTCATGGCGCGCTGGATGCTCATGGTCACCCAGTCGTTGAAGTTGATGTTGCCCAACAAGCCGGTGTGTTTGCTGGCGCCCTCTAAGCCTTTTTCAGCGATGAAGCGAAACGGGCTGTCGGCCTCTAAGCCATCGGCACCTTGACGCACATTGCCTGCGCTCCAAAAATTGTCTTGTGCTGTTTTAGCGAACCGCAACACGCGGGTTTGCTCGGTCAGCTTGGTGAAGATCACATACCAGCTGCCCATGCTCATGATGACCAAAATCAGCAGCGTGGCTTTGGCCACCACATCGCCTTGTGCCCACAGCGCAGACAAGCCGTAGGGGTTGTCGACAGCTTCTTCGGCCAAGGCGCTGGCGCTGAGTGCCAGCAGGGTGATGGCCGCTGCGGCGCGTGTGAAGGTATGTTGCAACATGGGTATTTCCTTTTTGAAGCTGCGCTTATTCCAAGCGCCAGGTGTATTTGATGCTGGCCCAGCTTTGCTCGGGCTTGCCGTCTACTGTGCCGGGTCGGAATTGGCATTTAGACAGCGCGTTGCGAGCGGCTTCGTCTAGGCGGGTGAAGCCCGATGTTTTTTCAATGTCGGCTTGAATCACTTTGCCGTCTGCGCCAATCAAAAACTTCAGCGTGACCGTGCCTTCTTCTTCCATGCGGCGCGAGGCGCTGGGGTAGTCGGGCTTGGCGCAATAGGCACCCGCTTGGATGACCGCACCTGAGCGAATACCTGGCGCTGGGGGCGCAGCAGGGGCCGCAGGCGGCGCAGTGGGCTGGGTGATGGCCGGTGCTGTGCTGTCAGGCGCTGGCGGCGGTGGTGCAGGTGTGGGTGTTTTAGGGGGCTGCGGCGTTTTAGGCGTGGGCGCAGGTGGCGGCGCTTCGGTCATCAAGACGGCTTCCACGGTGTTTTCGGTCATGCGCACCACTTGGCGTGCCAAGCCAGACGAGATCGCCCACAACAACAAGGCGTGCAACAGCACAACCAGGCCAATGCCTGTCAAATGCTTGCGAGGGGAGCGTTGACGCGTTGCGTATGAAGAGGGCGAGTGAGACAAACGAGGATGCTCTGAAAGTTTCGCCAATTTTAGAGGGCCTGCATGTCACGCCGATGGCAGGCCTATGTAAAGCACGCAGCCTTTGCACATGGGGCAAAGGCTGCGCCAGATGCTTAGACCTGTTTCATGGAGCCTTTGACTTTGCCGCCACGTTCGATTTCGATTTCGCCGTAAGTCACATCGCCCGTGACCTTGCCGGTGTTGCGCACGATGAGCACACTTTTGCTGGTGATGGACTGGTTCAATTCGCCTTTGACGTCGATGAAGTCAGCTTCTGTTGTCCCTGTCACCACGCCGGCAGCGCCGATTAACACATCTTTGGCTACCAAATCGCCTTCCACCGTGCCTGAAATGATGGCTTGGTTGGGCGCATTGATTGAGCCCTTGAACACCACACCGGCGCCAATGAAAATGCTTTTGTCTTTGCTGCCTTCGCTCATACGCTTGTCTTTCTGAAATATGGGTACTTTCGAGTTTATATGGATATCGTCAATTTCTTCAATTAAATACGCCAATTGGCGTATAGCTGATGTTTATCAGATGAAAATAAACAACTATGAAAGTCGTTGTCGTTGCCAATCCAAAAGGTGGGGCGGGTAAGTCCACCCTGTCTACCAATATTGCAGGTTACTTTGCGTCGCAAGGCCATCAGGTCATGCTGGGCGACGCCGACACCCAACAGTCGTCCAAGTTTTGGCTCAGCCAACGCCCCGACACGCTGCCAAGCATTGCTACTTGGGAATATCAGCCCGACTTGGTGCTGACCGCCAAGCCGCCCCGGGGCACCACGCATGTGGTGATCGATACGCCAGGCGGTATCAGTGGCTGGCGCTTGCAAGAGGTGATTGAGCGAGCCGACAAAGTCATCGTGCCAGTGATGCCGAGCGTGTTTGACATGCAGGCCACCAGTGAATTTTTGAATCAGCTGGTGCAAATCACGCAGAAACTGCCCACGCAAGTGGGTGTGGTGGGCAACCGTGTGGACACGCGCACGATCTCAGCGGGCAATTTGCGCAAGTTCATCGAGTCCTTGCAAGTGCCCGTGCTGAGCTACCTTCGCGATACCCAGTATTACTTGCACATGGCAGCGCACGGTTTGTCGATGTTTGACATCACGCCCTCGAAAGTGCAAAAAGATCTAGAGCAGTGGGCGCCCATTTGCCACTGGCTTGATCAAGATTGATCCCAACAAAAAACCCGCCAGCTGGCGGGTTTTTTGTTGCTTGGTGCTTGATCAGTGGTTGTCTGTCAATTGGTCCAAGATGGCTGGGTTTTCCAAGGTGGAGGTGTCTTGTGTGATCGCCTCGTTCTTGGCCAAGCTGCGCAGCAAGCGACGCATGATCTTGCCAGAGCGAGTCTTAGGCAAGTTGTCGCCAAAGCGGATGTCTTTGGGCTTGGCGATGGGGCCAATCTCTTTGCCCACGTGGTCGCGCAAGATTTTGGCAATCGCTTTGGCTTCGTCGCCCACAGGACGTGAACGCTTCAACACCACGAACGCGCAGATGGCTTCGCCCGTGGTGTCGTCAGGACGACCCACCACCGCAGCTTCAGCCACCAACTCGGTGCAACTCACCAAGGCAGATTCGATTTCCATCGTGCCCATGCGGTGGCCCGACACGTTCAACACGTCGTCGATACGGCCAGTGATGGTGAAGTAGCCAGTCTTCTCGTCGCGGATCGCGCCGTCGCCAGCCAAGTAGTACTTGCCCTTGAATTCTTCTGGGTAGTAGCTCTTCACGAAACGTTCTGGGTCACCCCAAATGGTGCGAATCATCGAAGGCCATGGGCGCTTGACCACCAAGATGCCGCCTTGGCCGTTGGGCATGTCGTGGCCAGCTTCGTCCACCACAGCGGCTTGGATGCCGGGGAAGGGCAGTGTGCAAGAGCCGGGAACCATGGGTGTCACACCTGGCAGTGGGGTGATCATGTGACCGCCGGTTTCGGTTTGCCAGAAGGTGTCGACGATGGGGCAACGGCTGCCGCCCACGTGCTTGTAGTACCACTCCCAAGCGGCTGGGTTGATCGGCTCGCCGACCGAGCCCAACAAACGCAGGCTAGACAAGTCGTAGCTCTTGGGATGCACAGCATCGTTGGCTTCAGCAGCTTTGATGAGTGAACGGATCGCGGTTGGCGCTGTGTAGAAGATCGAGACTTTGTGGTCTTGGATCATCTTCCAGAAGCGGCCAGCGTCTGGGTAAGTGGGCACGCCTTCGAACACGATTTCAGTGCCGCCCAAAGCCAAGGGACCGTAGGTGATGTACGTGTGGCCTGTGACCCAACCGATGTCGGCGGTACACCAGAACACGTCGTTGGCTTTCAAGTCGAAGGTCCACTTGGTGGTCAAGGCTGCGTGCAGCAAATAGCCGCCGGTGCTGTGTTGCACGCCTTTGGGTTTGCCTGTGGAGCCCGAGGTGTAGAGCAAGAACAGGGGGTGCTCAGCGCCCACCCATTCGGGTTCGCAGGTGGTGGCTTGCTTGTCTGCCAAGTCGCCCAACCATTGGTCACGGCCAGCGGTCATGCTGATGTCACCACCTGTGCGCTTGACCACCAACACGTTTTTCACAGAGTCACAACCGCCCAAAGTCAGGGCTTCGTCGACGATGGCTTTCAAAGGCAGGTGTTTGCCACCACGCACTTGTTGGTCAGCGGTGATGATGGCCACAGCGCCTGTGTCTTCCACGCGGTCACGCAAAGACTGGGCTGAGAAGCCGCCGAACACCACCGAGTGGGTGGCGCCGATACGGGCACACGCTTGCATCGCGGCCACGCCTTCGATCGACATGGAGATGTAGATCATCACGCGGTCGCCTTTTTTCACGCCGACTGATTTGAGGGCGTTGGCGTATTGGCAAGTCTTGGCCAGCAATTGGCTGTAGGTGGCTTTGGTCACTTCGCCGCCGTCGGCTTCGAAGATGATGGCGGTCTTGTCGCCCAAGCCTTTTTCGATGTTGCGGTCCAAGCAGTTGTATGAGGCATTCAATGTGCCGTCTTCGAACCACTTGAAGAAAGGGGCGTTGCTCTCGTCGAGCACTTTCGTGAAGGGAGTTTTCCAGCTCAGCAAGTCGCGTGCTTGCTCGGCCCAGAAGCCTTCGTAATCAGTGTCAGCTTTTTTGCACAAAGCATCGTAGGCTGCCATGCCGGATACGTTGGCTTGTTTAACGAACTCAGCTGATGGCTGGTGAATGGTGATGTCGCTCATGAACCGGTCTCCTCTTATTTGGCGGTATCTGTCAAAACCCTGTGACTGTGAGGCGGGGCTCTTACAAGGGTCTGACTTATTCATTGCTGACAAACCCTTGGATTTGCCCTTGGCCAATGTAGCCCTAGTTCGTGCCCGATTGACCGGGCATGAGGTCGGCCAGATCTAGGTGAATACCCAGGTGTTGGCCGATAAAGTGCCTTGCCGTGTCTTGCCAGCCGCCCAATTCGGATTCGTAATGCAACAGGCCCGGGTCGTCCAGTTGGCCGTCGTTGAAGTCCAGCGTGGTGGGAAAGCGCAGCTGGAAGAGTTCGTACTCAGTTTGGTAAAGCTTGGGCGCTTGCTTGGCGTTGTGTGTAATGGCTCGCAAGCGGCCTTGGTGGCTCCAGTCGCAAAACAAGATATTGCCCATACGCAACATCAGCACACATTGGTTGGGTGCGATCTGGCCCAAGATTTTGGCGTAGCTCAGCTCGCCATAACCGAGCTCTCCACTTTGGTCGATTTTTTGCAGCTGTTCAACAGCTTGCTCTCCCAAAGCAATCCAGGCCTCCAAGATGTGACCGGCGTGGAAATAGGCTTCCCAAAAACGGCGGCGGTAGGGGCCAATGTCGTCTTCGGTGTGGCGCAAGATTTCAAAAAACGCATCCATGGTGCGGCTGGTCAGCCAGCGGCTGGCCGTCTCAATCGCTTCGCGGCGCACGCCCAGCCAGCCCGCGTGGTTGTGGCGCGGGTCGCCTAAGGTGCGCAAAAGTTCTGACAGCAGTGCGTTTTTGATGTCTTGCGGCGGGTTGCGGTCAAACCAAGGCGAGAGCAGGCTGTAGGCAAACTCGTCGCGACACAGCGGGTAGCGCAGTCGCTGCGTGGGCTTGCCCATGTCGTGCATGGCCCATTCGCAGATGCGCTTGACATAGCCGATGGAGCTTCGAATTTCTTCTGGCGCTTGCAAGGCTTCGATGAAAGCTTGCTTGCAAAAGTTGTTCAGCCAAAAGCCTTGGGTCAAGGCATGGCGCTCTTGCCACTGTGCCAAGGTTTTGTCGGCAGGGAGCCCCAAAATGTCATTGGCCACATGGACGGGCCCATTCAGTGGGTCCAGCACATCAAGGGTGGTGATGAGGCGCTTCAAGCCATTGGCTTCGGTCTCAGTCAGCGAGGCCAACACGCGTGGGTCTAAAAAGAACTCACGTGCCGTGTGGGCCAGCTTCACGAAAACGGGGTTCTCTGGGTTGAAGCCCTGCAAGTAGGTGTGCAGCAAACCACGGCCCCACTTGAGCGGGCGACGTGAGGCCAGCGCCTCGGGCACAGCCACGTCAAAGTAGCGGTCGGTCAGTGGCGTGTGGGTGTGCAGGCCGTGCTCAGCATCGAGCCACAGTGCGTAGGGAATATGTCGCCAATCGCGCTGGCGCGGTGCAGTGCTGTTGGGCGCAAACTGCACGCGCTCAAACGCGCTGTAAGTGCGCTCGCCCACGGTGCGCAAGTCTGGGTCTTTGCCAAAGCCGCCGCCGCGCTTGGTGCGCGCAGCATGGGCCAGCTGGTCGAAGTCTTGCGGCAGGGGGGCGAAAAACTCTTGCATAGCTTTGGATCAGCGCACCGTGTCTTGCATTTTTTTCAAGGTGCTGCTCGGGCCTTTGGCCGCACCGGTGTCGGTGGGCTGAAATGCCAACACAAAGCGCAACTCCACGCGGCGGTTTTGTGTGTCGTTGTCTTTGCGGCTGGGGCGCTCGTCCGCATAAGAGCTGATGCCAAACACCGGCTGCTCACGCTCGTTGCGGTAGCTTTGCATGCCTTGCGAGCCCAGCACTTTGTAAACCGCGCGTGCGCGGTCTAGGCCCAAATGCCAGTTGTTGTAATCGCCGCGGTGCAGCGGCACCGAGTCGGTGTGGCCTTCAATCAAGATGGTTTCAATCTCCACCTGTTGTGGGTTGGGCGGGCAGTCAGCAGGCAGTTGGCGGCGTTGCGAATAGATGTAGCAAGGCAGCACTTGTTGCAGCTGCTCGGCCGACTGGCGCAGCGTGCGCACGCCTAAGCCTTCCAGCTCGGCGCTGCCGCGTGCAAACAAGGTGTCGGCAGGCAAGCTGATGACGCCCGAGACTTGGTTGATCGTCACGGGCACACCTGCGTTTTGCAGCTTGGTGCCAATGGTGTGCACCACGGTAGCCAGTGGGTCGGCGGGTGGCTCGGGCGGTTGCTCGGGCTTGCGGGAGAGCAAGACCATCACCATGACGATGAAGATGAACAGCAGGCCAATCATCAAGTCACTGGCCGAAGCCATGTAACCCGACTCTTCCACCTGCTCGTGGGTGGCGGCGGTGTTGCGGCGTGTTTTGATGAACATGGTCTACGCGTGCTGCTTTATGCCTTGGGTGGCAAAGCGTCAATGAACTCGTCCAACACTTCTTCTAGGTTGGTGATGCTGCCGCTCAATTGGTTCACCGCGCTGGCCAAGTGTTGGTCCATCTTGGTGTGCAGGTCGGCAATTTGTGTGCTGTAGCCCGACACGCCTTGGGTGAGGGCGTCTACCGTGCCGGTGAGTGCTTTTTGTGCATCTTGCAAATGCGTGCGCACATGGCCCAGCGCTTCTTCGGCGGACACCGCGCTGGTTTTGAGCGTGTCCACGGTTTGGCCCAAGGCTTGGTTCATCGGCACCAACGCTTCTTTGAAGTCGTTGGCCGCTGCGCGTTGCAGGCTGACCGAGCTTTCAATCGAATTAGCGCTGTCTTTGAATTTGTCGGCGACTTGGTCAATCTTGTCGACCGTGCCTTGTAAGCCCGACATGGCGCCTTGCACGCTGGCAATGGTTTGACCAAAACTGCTGAGCAAGGTTTCCATGTGTTGCGTGCCTTGGTTGCCCGCAGTGGCTGCGCGGCCAATGGCCGCGTCTAGATCGGTCACTGTTGCGCGTGTGGCTTGAATGGTTTGTGCCAGCGTGCTCACGGCATCGCTGAAGGAGGCGAGGCCGGTTTCAATGCCTTGCGTCATAGCCGCGCCCGCTTTGCTCAGCTCGCCAGCCGCTTGGCTGCCAGCGCTGCCAAAACTTTGGCTTGATGCCTGAATGGTGTCGGCCAATGTGCCCAGCTTGTCGAAGGCGGGTTGCATGTTGCGCGACAGGGCGTCGCCAATTGCGTTGGCAAAGTCACCTTCAAAGCGGAGCAGTTGGCTCACCTGTGAACGGTTCTCGTTCAAGATGTCTTGGAACAAAGCCAGCTGCATGCGCACACTGGCTTCGGCTGCGTTGTCTGGCACTCGTGCGCGCAGCGTATGGCAGAGGGTGTCAATGCTGGACTGCAAGTTTTCTAACGCCACTTTGGCACGCCAGTTCCACACCAGTGAACACAACAAGCCCGCGATCGAAGTGATGAACTTGCCACCCGCCGTGGCAATGAGGGACTGCAAAGCTTGGTCTTGCTGGCGTGCCGACACATCCAGCGCATTGAGCGCCAAGCCTGCTTGTTGCAAAGCCACGGCCAAGAAGATGAAGGTGCACATCAAACCAAAACCAATCAACAAATTGGGCATGGTCTCAAACAAGGCCAAGTTCATGCGGCCACCCAACACGCTGCGTACCGTCCAGGTGTCGGCATGGCTGCGAAAGCTGTAGCTTGTGCGAGGGCCTTGATTTAGGTTGTGATCAGTGCCGTGCTGTGCCGGCAGGTCAATCAGGCCTGCTTCGGTTTCGCGCAGCAAAAACTTCAGCTCTTCGTCGGTGGTTTTGCTCTCGGCCAAAGTCAGTGCTTCTCGACTGCTGCCCTTGCTCGCGCCTAGGCGTGCGTCTAGCGCCACCACCTCAGCACGCACGCGGCGAATGCGCGAAGCCCACACACCAAAGCTGATGAGCGAGAACACAAAAATCACGGCCGCGATGGCCAGTGGCACAGCCAACTGTTCGAGCTGGAGGAGGTATTGATTCATAGGCATGACTCTATTGTGAATAACTTAATTTCCCAAGCCACCACTGCGCAACACGCGCCGCGCACAGCCATTCCACAGTACACCCAGCTGTGGCGCCCACAGTGTGAGGCGCTTTTTGGCGCGTGTGAGGCCGGTGTACACCAGCTCGCGTGTGAGCACGGGCGACTCAAGTGCTGGGATCACCAGCAACACATGCGCAAACTCCGAGCCCTGCGATTTGTGCACCGTCATGGCAAACACGGTTTCCACGCTGTCAAGGCGCGAGGGCATGACCCAACGCACGCCGCCATTCACCGCCGGAAAGGCAACGCGCAATACGCCATCAAGCCCGGGCAGGCAGAGGCCAATGTCGCCGTTCATCAGTTCTAGCGCGTAGTCGTTGCGCGTGACCATCACGGGGCGACCGGCGTACCAAGGGCTTTGGCCCAAGCCTAGTGCGTGCTCGACCTGAGTGTTGAGCTGCGATACACCCAGCGGACCTTCGCGCACCGCGCACAACACGCAAAACTCAGTGAAGGCTTTGAGCAACGCCAATGCTTGCGCATCGCTGTACGTTGAAGCTGATGCTGTTTTAGTGTGGCGGTGTGCTTCTAATAAAGCTAACCAATTGCGCCAACCGTAGCGCAGGCCCACGGCCAGCTTGGGGTCGCTGGCGGTGTTCAGTTGCAGGCGGGTCACGTCGGGTTCGGGCGTGTCACCTTCAATGCTTTGTTGCAGAGGCAATGTCGCCAGCCAATCAGGTGCGGCGTTCCAAAGCGCTTTGAGGGCGGGTGTGTTGTCTGCCACATCCGCATTCACAGCACGCGCCCAATGGCCAATGCCGCTTTTCGCATCAAATCGGTGGCTGTGAATCAGCGTGACGGTTTGGTGCTTTAGCAACGTGCCCGTGCACAGCTGCGACATCACGGCACCGGCTTCCACCGACGCCAGCTGGTCTTTATCGCCCAACAAAATCAAACGTGCCGTAGGCGGCACAGCTTGCAGCAAGCGGGCCATCATTTCTAGGTCAATCATCGACGCTTCGTCGACCACCACCACATCGGTGGCCAGCTGGTGCATCTGTGAGACTTTGCTATTGGTTTGCAACAAGCGGTGCAGTGTTTGCGCTTGGGTGGGAATGCGCGCTTGCACATCGGCGGGCATTTGGGTGAGCGCGTTGCTGATGGACTCGGTCAAACGCGCCGCCGCTTTGCCTGTGGGCGCAGCGAGGTGAATTTGCAAATCGTTGGATGACGTACCCACCAAGAGCGACAGCAACTTCACCACCGTGGTGGTCTTGCCTGTGCCTGGCCCACCCGTGATGAGCGTGATGCGGTTTTGTGCGGCTACCTCGCAAGCTAGGCGTTGCATGTCTGGTTCGTCGTTCTTCGCTGGGGGGAACAACGCGTCCAAACGTTGCTGCAAATCTGCAGGCACTTCGCAGGGCAGTGCCAAACGCTGCGTGATGTTTTGTCGGATGTTTTGCTCTGCCGTCCAAGCGCGGCGCAAATACAAACGTGCGCCGTCTTCGTCTTCGGTCAGCACCAGCGGCGAAGCATCGCCTTGTGTCCACAGTAGGGTGGTGGCGGCTTCGTGCAGCATGCTTGGCAGTGTTGCGATTTGCTCGTCGGTCCAGCCCAACAACTCAGCAGCTTGGGTTTGCAAAGTGGCAAGGTCAAGGCACGCATGGCCGCGTCCCCATTGGTGGCTGGTCAGTGCTGCTAGCCACAAGTGGCGTGGGTCGTCGCTGGGTTGTTTGCTAGTGAGCAAGTTAGCCAGCGATTTGTCCAAGCCCGTCAGGGGTGTGGATTGGGCCCATGACGCTTGCAACAGCGGTAGCAGGGTGGCGGCAGTAGTTTGGCTCATGCAGCCACTCGCTGAAGCAAAGCTTCTTGTGCCAGCGTGTTGATGCTCTTGCCTTCGGCTTGCGCCACGATGGCCAGCTTTTCGTGCAACTCGGTCGGAATACGCAAATTAAATTTACCTGAGAAATTGCGGCGCGGCTCAATGCCTTTTTCGCGGCATACCTCTAAAAACACTTCGAGTGATTTCTTAAATTCAGCACGCAGTTCTTTGGGGTTTTTGCCATAAAAATCTGCACCGCCTGTGAGGCCCAAGATTTCGCCTCTGAACATGTCCAGTTCTGCGTCGTATTCAATTTTGGCGTTATAGCCGTTGTAGGTCATCAAATTCATGGTGCGACTCCGTGTTGCTCAAACCACTTGCGAATGCTGGCGACAGCACCTTTGTCTGTATCGGGTGAGGGGTGCGGTCGATGAAACACGCGGACTTCATCAAACAGCACCACCGCAATGCGGCTACCTTCTCGTTCGCTGATGCCCGCCCCAAGCTCAGCAAAGAGTGCTTCGATGTCGCGCCATTGGATGTTGGCACTGACGGGGCGAGCGTGAATAGCATCTAAGGTTTTTTGGTGTTTTCGCTTCATTTGAATAGTACCAGTATTTGGTACTGGATGCGTGGGATGGATGAAGCAAATTGTTTTTTAATTGTGAGCGACGAACGCTCGTACCTATTAGTATTTTCGCAAGCTAGTACTAATAAAAATACTTGTCCGTAGTACATGCTTGTCTAGGTTCTTAAACGTAAGGTATTTGGTAAGTCACCTCAAGTCTTTACTCAGGTTGAATTTTATGCGCATAATATGCGCATCAACCACCTAGGAGCCAGCATGCCACGTACAACAAGCTCAACTGCTGCATCCCGAAAACGCCCAGTCAACCTCACCTTGAGCGAGAGCTTAGTTGCCGACTTGAAGGGCTACACCACTAATTTGTCGGCCACTGCGGAAGAGTTGCTCACGGCCTACGTGGTGGAGCAAAAGCAAGCGCGATCAAGTCGCCAGCAGCAGGCTGATCAAACCGTGGCGGGCTGGAATGCTTTGCATGCCGATATTGGCTCCTTCGCTGACGAACATTCCACACTCTGATGGCTCAGTTTGATCTATACAAAAACAAAGGACCGCTGAAGGACACTATCCCTTATGTGGTGGTGGTTCAGTCGTCTTTGTTTGACGGCTATCGCCGCCGTGTGGTGGTGCCTTTGGTTAAACGCAGTGTTCTACCTGCAGGCATTGCTGGCACTCGGATGAACCCAAGCTTCAAAGTGCGTGGTGCTGTGTTGGTGCTGCACCCGTTAGATATGGTGTCAGTGGCTTGCGATCAGCTGGGTGAATGCGTGGGCTCTCTGGCTGAACACGGGCAAGAAATTGCAGATGCGTTGGACGAGTTGCTCACGCGCTCTTGGCATTAAAGCTGCCGAGCAAACAAATCATCCAACGCTTCAATGAGCGCCTGCGGCGGTCTGCACACATGCACACCCGCACCTTCCGCGTGAATGCCCCGCAAGAATAGGTACACCGCGCCTCCCATGTGTTGGGCGAAGTCATAGCCGGGCAGGCGCACTTTGAGCAAACGGTGCAGCGCCAAGGTGTAGAGCACGTATTGCACTTCGTAGCGTTTGTGTAGCAAGGCGTCTTGCAGGGTGTTGGGGTCGTAGCTGGGCAGTTTGTTGGACTTGTAGTCAGCCACCCAATAGCGGCCATCGTGCTGCAGCACCAAGTCCATTGAGCCCGTGAGCATGCCTTGCATCACACGCGCTTGCAGGGCAGGACGGGGCGTACCTTCAAACACATGGCGTTGAATGAGTTGGTCTAGCGCGGTGGCGCTGACGTGGTTCACTTCTAAGTTGAACTCCATCTCGGGCCACATGTGCTCGGTGCTCAGGTCGCGCAGTGTCAAAGGTGCAGCGTTGAGTTCTTGCAGAGGCAGCGGTGTTTGCACCACGGCTTGCAGCCAGGGTTCTAGTTGCGCGCGTGCTGCATCATCGAGTTGCAACCAACTGGCTTTGCGTTCTAGCAAGTTGGCCCACGCATGCTTGGCCCACTCTGGCGCTTGCGCATTGGCCACAGGCCAATTGTTTTGCGACAGCCATTCCAACAAATCGTGCAGCAGCGTGCCGTAGCGTGCACCGGCGGGGAAGCTTTGCCACGCGCTGATGGTTTCGGGTTCTAGCGCAGAGGCGGCAGTCCCAGTTGTATGTGCAAGTGTGGTGACGACAGACAGCGCATCTGCAGCTGTGTCAGCAAGCGCATCCGTGATGGCGTCGGCCACTGCTTCGTCACGTTTCGATTCAGACACCAACCCGCGCGTGATGGCGCTAAAGCTTGCCGTCCACCACAAGCTGTGGTGGGTGCGTGTGGGTGTCAGGGCATCTTTGGGTGCGCTGATGGCAGCGGTGGCTTGGTAGCGAATGCCTTGCAACTGTGGCAAGTCGGCCACTTGGATGTGTGGGCATGCGCCCCACAAGGCGTGCAATTGATTTCCTAAATCGCCGCGCTCTTGGCGCATCAGCAATTGCGACAACGCGCTCAGCTTTAAATCGCTTTTGGTGGTGGCTTTGCTCACATCATTTTTGGTTTCCGCCACGCCCAGCCACAACCCGCGTTGTGCACGCGTGAGGGCCACGTACAACAAGCGCATGTCTTCTTCCACCGACGTGGCGGTTGGGTCGCCGTCGTCATCGCCTTCTTCGCTCTTGTCTGCTTGCGCGAAGTTGGTCTTGGCTTTTTTCTCCACCGCAAACGCGCCTGCAAACGGCACAAACACCAGCGGGTATTGCAAGCCCTTGCTCTTGTGGTACGTGATGACTTTCACGCACAAGGCGTCAGTTTCTAAGCGTGCTTGCTGTGCATCGCTGTCGTGGTGTTGGCTTTGAATTTGTTCGCCCAGGTGGCGCACCAGCGCGTGTTCGCCTTGCAGGCTTTGCTCGGCGTGTTGCAGCAATTCGCCCAAGTGCAACAGGTTGCTCAAACGCCGCTCCCCATCGGGCTGCGCCAACATGCGCTGCGCCACGTGCTGGCTGTGCAGCCACTGGTGCAGCATGGGCAGCACGCCGTGTTGTTGCCACAGCCCGTGCCATTGGTGGAACTGTTCTAGCAGTTGCTCCCACTGCGCCTCGTCTTGCGTGATGGCCAGCACTTGGTGCAAGTCCAGCGCCCACAAGCGGCTTCCCACTGCGGCACGCACCCAGCCTGTTTGGCGGGGCGAAGCCACTGCACGCAACAAGCGCCACAAGTCGGTGGCCTCGGTCGATTGGTACACGCTGGTGTGGTCTGATAAATACACGCTAGGAATGAGTCGCGCACGCAGGGCGTGACGCACCGCATCGGCTTGCTTTTGGCTGCGCACCAGCACGGCCATGTCGCCGGGGGTGGCTGCACCTTTGTTCAGCAGGTCTGCCATTTGGTCGGCAAACACTTGTGCGGTGTGTTGCAAGTAGCTTGTGCTGCTGACTACTTCAGTGTCCCCTTGCGGGTGCATTTGCCACACGGTGAAGGGCGGGCATGCCTCGCCGCTCACCACCAGCGCAGGCTCTTTGCCTTGGGCCGACACTTCCACAAATTCAATCTCGCCTTGTGTGGATGCAAACGGTTGCTCGGTTTGCATGAACACATGGTTCACCGCTTGCACCAAGCCCACGCTGGAGCGGTGGTTGCCGGTGAGGGTGTGCAGCGCGTCCTCATTCGTGGCTTGCGCATCGTTGCGCGCTTGCAAGTACGTGCCCAAGTCTGCGCCACGAAAGCTGTAGATGGCTTGCTTGGGGTCGCCAATCATCACCAGCGCGTTGCTATCGTTGCAGGCGTCTGGCGCATAGATGCGGTTGAGCGTGCCGTACTGCCAAGGGTCGGTGTCTTGAAACTCGTCCACCAACGCCACCGGGTATTGCTGGCGAATGGCAGTGGCCAATCGGCCGTCGTCGGCCATCACGGCGTGATGCAGGTTTTGCAACAGGTCTGAAAAGTCAAACGCGGCGCGTTGCGTTTTGGCCGCTTTGTAGGCTTCGCCCACCGCGTGTGCGGCGTGCAGGGCTATGTGTTTGTCGGTGCTTGGCTTGGCGTCAAACAACGCAACATAGGTTTGCATCGCCGCGAAGAAAGCAAAACCCTCGGCCTCAGCCCAGCCTTTGTCTTTCAGGGCTTGGGTGGTGAAGCGCTCGAGTACTTTGAATTCTTCTTTGCTGATGTGCGCCTTCGCGCTTTGCGTGGCCCACGCTTGCAGCGCTTTGAGCCAGTTGGCAAAGTAGTCGGCACGCAAGCCTTTGATTTTTTTCTGCGCACCTGCTTCTTGCAGGGCTTGCAGCGTCGTCTCGCCCCATGCCTCACGCGCAGCAAGTGCCGCAGCTTCTACTTGTGCTTGCCACGCCATGTGCGTGTCAATGGCTTGTGTGGGCGTGATGTCGGGTGCAACCACCTCGCGTGGTTTGCGCTCTTGTTCCTTCCACATCTCGCTCAAGGTTTTCAGCAGCTTGGCTGGGTCTTGGCCGATGAGGGGGGTGATGTGTTGCAGCGTGTCGCCGCTGAGTGGGTAAAACCATTCGCGCCAATAGTCTTGCACCAGCGTGAGTTTGAGTTGGTCGGCATTCTCAAGTCGCGTTTGCTCAAACAGGTTGTGGCTCTCCAGCGCGTGCTGCGTCAGCATGCGGCGTGACCAACCGTGAATGGTGTAGATGGCCGCATCGTCCATCCACTCGGCGGCGCAGTTGAGTTGCAGCGCACAGCGTGGCCACAGCGCGTCGTCAAAACTGTCGCGCAGTGTTTCTAAAAACGCATCTACTTTTATTGAGGCAGGGTAGTCGCGGCCTTGCGCGCTCAAGTCAAAGTAGGTCGCAGCTTGGCTCAGGCGTGTGCGAATGCGCTCGCGCAGCTCGGCGGTGGCGGCATCGGTGAACGTCATCACCAAAATTTGAGGGGGCAGCAAAGCCTCGGTGCGTTCGTGGCCCAGCACTAGGCGCAGATAAAGCGCAGCGAGTGTCCATGTTTTACCTGTGCCGGCGCTGGCCTCAATCACTTGGCGGCCGCGCAGCGGCAGGGTGTGTGCGTTGAGGGCTTTCATGCGTCAGCCTCCTCGGCGTGGTCCGCGCTGTCGGCATTCAGGTGAATCACCTTGGCGGCTTTGAACATGGGTTCGTACAAGCGGGTGGCCCAATGGTTCAGGCCACCTTCCACATCTTCAAAACTCGTGAACACGCGTTGCAAGGCGGGCGAGCCTGTGTATTCGCCGCTCTTGCCGAAGCCGCCTTCAAATGCAGCTTGCGCTTTGCCCATCGCGTCTTTGCTGCCGCCGTACACGCCCATCACAAACGCGCAGGCGGTTTTGGCTGCCACGGGCAGGGGCTGTGCCCATGCTTCTAGATAGGCATTGCACAGGTCTTGCAAATGTTCTTGCGCTTGTTCCGCTTTGATGGGCTTGAGTTCGATGGCCGCATCAAGCCCAATTTGCACGCTGGTGGTGGGCGTGCCACTGGCGCACGCGGCCAAGTGGTGCAGCCACAGGTGGCTGAGCGTGTCGATGCGGGTGACTTGGTTTTCTTTTTTGCCTTCGGTCACCGCGCCTGGGCGCAGCGCCACTTGCAGCCAATGCTGCCCAGCGTCATGCGCTTTGCCATTCGTGTGCCACATGGTTTGGCCATTGGCCCACTCGGCACTCAGGTGCGTGTGGCCCAGTTGGCAGTGGGCAGATTGCACGCTCAAGTGGTTTGGCCATTTGGGCAACAACACATCCAATTGCTCACGCAGTTTTTCGCGGTCGTTCTCAAACAGGTGTTGCTGCGCTTCGCCAAAACCGGCCATGGCCAGTTGGCCACTCAGGTGCAGTTGGTCTATGGCTTGCTGCGCATCTTCTGCCTGTGCAATGCGTTGGTTGAGTTTGTATTTTTCTAAACCGTCCAGCGAGAAAGGCTCTTCTTCCTCGGCGGCTTGTTCGGGCTGGTCTAGGCGCAAGCGCAAACGGTCCACCAAAAACACTTCCACGGGTTGACGCAGCAAGCGTTGCAAATGTTGCAGCGTCAGCTCGGTGGGTGCTGTTTCGCTTGGCGTTGCTTCGTTTGGCTTTGCCGCCGCAGACGAAGCAGAGGACGACAACAACGCACGCTGCCAATCATCCGCATAGGTTTGGAACGTGGAGTCTTGCGTGAAGTACTTGGGCGAGAACGCTTGCAGCGGTTGCAACGGTGCATCGCAGGCCAAGCCGCCATCTTGCGTCCACACCGCATTGAGGTAGTCCATCAGCTGCGCCACCAACACCGAGGGTGGCTTCACTTCGTGGTCCGTCGTGCGGCGACCTTGCCAGCTGATGTAGAGCTTGTCGCGTGCTGATAGCAACGCCTCTAAAAACAAATAGCGGTCGTCTTCTCGGCGCGAGCGGTCGCCTGCGCGCCAGTGTGATTGCGTGCTGCCTGCGTGTGCGGAGTCGCTCATCAAATCAAAGTCGCGTGGGGTTTGGCTGCGTGGGTAGTCGCCATCGTTCATGCCCAGCAAGCACACGCACTTGAAGGGGATGGAGCGCATGGGCATCAGCGTGGCGAACTGCACGCCACCACCAAAAAAGCGGCGTTGCATGGCGGGCTGTTGCAGCTGGGCCATCCAGTGTTCGCGCACCACCACCAGTGGCAGTGGGCTGTCGAGGCGGGCCAGCTGGCATTCGGCCAGCCATGTTTCTAGCGGGGCCATCACGCGCTCGATCAAACGCTCATCTGCTTCGTCGCTCGGCTTAAAGAACAAGCTCACCAACTGCTGCAACACCGCCACCCATTCGGTAGGCGTGTGTTCTTGGCGCAGTTTGATCAGCGCAATTTGTGTGTGGCGCAGCCATTGCAACAGGCCATCGACCACGCGTGCGTCTAGCCCGCCCACGCCTGCTTGGGGCAGTGTGTCGGCCCATGGTGTGGCAAGGTCGTCGCTCGCACCCGTGGCGTAGCCCAGCAGCAAACGCTCGATGCCAAACAGCCAACTGTTTTGGTTTGCATCGGCCATGTCGGGCGCAATGCCCCACGGTTTGCGGTGTGGCGCGTCTAGGCCCCAGCGCACGCCGGCGTCGGCCAGCCAAGTGTCGAGCTGGGCTACGTCGTGTTCTTCTAGGCTAAAGCGTTCGCGCACAGCGGCCACTTCAAACAGGCTTTGCCACTCCACGCGTGTCACGCGCAGTTGAGGAAGTTGCAGCAGGGTGTCAAGGGCTTGCACCAGTGGCTCGGTGCGCGGCGTGGTGTCGGCCACGGTGTAGGGCAGGTGGCGTGCATCATTGCTGGCGAAGCGCCCAAACACCGCATGGATGTGCGGCGCAAAGTTGGCCATGTCGGGCACCATCACCATGATGTCGGCGGGCTTGAGCGTAGGGTCTGCATCTAGCCACGCCAGCAGGCGGTCGTGCAGCACCTCTACTTCGCGCTGGGCCGAGTGCGTTTGCACAAAGCGCACGCTGGTGTCGTCTGCGGGCACGTCGGTTAAGTGGTCGGGCAATGGCGCAAGGTTGAGCAAGGACGATTGCAAGTGCTCGAGCATCGTGGGCTCGCGGCCTTGATCGGCTGCTGTGTTTGCAGGGTCGACAAACACATCCACGCGATTGAACTGGCCTTTGTATTGGTCTACGTCGTCAAAGCCATCGAGCAAGTGCAAGTAGTCGCGGCCGTGTTTGCCCCATGCGGCCAGCAGGGGGTGCGTGTCGGTGTGCAGGGTGTATTGGTCGGCCTCAGACAGCGAGCCATCGTCTTGCGGCACGGGCAAACCGGCTTTGTGCGCTTGGCGTTGCTTAGACAACTTGGCCAATGGCACACGGCTTTCCACCACATGGCCCCAGTAGTGCTGGCAGGGGTTTTGCACCAGCATGAGCACTTGGCACACGCGGCCCAACGCGGCCAGTGCCTGCACGGTTTGCATGGGCAGCGACGTCACGCCAAACACCATGATGCGATGCGGCACATCCGCAGGGCGTTGGCCCTCGGCAAGAGTAGCCATCTTGGCCATGAAGGCCTCGTGCACTTTGGCGCGTGAGCTGTAGCTGTGTTGAAGCTCTGCTTTGACATCGGCATCAGCCGCTAGGTCGTCCAGCAAATCGCGCCACAGTTCGGGCTGCCAGCTTTGTGCGGCGGGCAGAGGCGTTGCCATGCCTGCTTGTGTGCGCAGTGTGTCTTTGTGATTAGCCCAGTCTTCTAGCCAATCAGCGCGGTAGTTTTGGTAGCCGTCCAGCACGTCGGCCAGCTGCGCGGCCAGTTGATACGAGCGGCGGTTCATGAGCGAAGCTTGGTCTTCAGCTTGGCCTAGATAGTTTTTCAGTGGCGCAAAGCTGGGCTTGGCCAACAACACGGGCAGCAAACGCATGATCCGCCACACCAGCGGCGACTTGTCCAGCGGCATGTGCGCGGGCACATGGCTGGGGCCCAGCACGGCGCGGTAAATTTGCCACAGCTTCGTCGACGGCAGATCCACCTGCGTGGCCGCGCAAATGCCAAGGTCTTTGGCCAAAGCCAGCTCTAGCCAATGCTTCATGCCGTTGCTTTGCACCAGCAACACCTCGGGCGCAAGCACGGGCAGCGGGTGGTTGCGGATGAACTGCACCGCCAACTCGCGCAGGCCCTCTAGCTGGTTGCTATGAAGCACCATAAAACCGGTGGCGTGGGGGCTAGACATGTGAGGCAGAACGGGCAAAAAAACGGGCTAAATATGTGCGTGAGCCAGTGAGCATACTGGATGCTTGCTCAAAGACTTGACGGACGCTTAAACCCCTTCAGGCTTAATCTGCGCCCGTGCAATCACGGGCTTCCAACGCGCTTGTTCGAGTTTGATGAAGGCTTCAAATTCGGCATGCGTGTTGCCAATGGCCAGTGCCGTGTCTTGGCTGAGTTTGTCGTGCACCACTTTGCCACGCGCGGCAGCGATGGCTTCTTTCTCTAGTTTTTCTAAGTTGGCTTTGGGCATCTTGCTTGGGGCCATCAGTCCGTACCACTGTGTCATTTCAAAGCCTTTAAAGCCTTGCTCGGCCACGGTAGGCACATCGGGCAGTTGAGGCAGTCGTGTGCTGGTGCCGGTGGCAATGCAGCGCAGCTTGCCTGCCTTGATGAATTGCAGCAGAGCAGGTGCGCCCACCGCGGCGGCATCTAATCGGCCCGCCATCAAGTCGGTGAGCATGGGGCCTGTGCCACGGTAGGGCACGTGCAACACAAAGGTGTCAGACACCATCTTGAGGTATTCAAACGCCAAGTGTCCCGCGCTGCCATTGCCCGCCGAGCCGTAGTTGAGTTTGCCAGGGTTGGCTTTGGCGTAGGCCACAAACTCTTTGAGGTTCTTCACTGGCAAGTCGGGGTGCACCACATAGAGGCTGGGCACTTTCGAGATGAGGGTGATGGCCGTGAAGTCTTTGTTGGCGTCGTAGGACAACTTGGGAAAGATATACGGGTTGACCGCCAGCGTACCGATGTGGCCCAAGATGAGGGTGTGCTCATCGGTTGAATTGGCCACCTCTTGCATGGCAATGTTGCCTGCGCCGCCGGGCTTGTTGTCCACAAACACGCTTTGCCCCATCGTCTTGCCCATCTCGCCCGCTAAGGCGCGCGCCACAATTTCAGAGCTGCCGCCCGGCGCAAACGGAACCACCAACCTCAAAGGCTTGGTGGGCCATGCCGCTTGTGCATGGGATTGCAGTGGCGACAAACTCAGTGCCGATGCTGCGGTGCTGGTCAACAGTTGGCGGCGAGTGAGGACGGGGTCGATGAAGTTCATGGTGAAATCCTTGGGCATCCGGTGTAGGTGCGCACCGCTATCCATGTAGTATGCCCAGCCACAGACACCTTTTGGAGTGAGATGATGAAACGATCGACGTTCTTGCTAGCGCTTGCCACAGTGGCTACTTCACCCGTGTGGGCCGACCCAACGTACCCCAACAAACCGATACGCATCATCGTGCCGTTCACGCCTGGTGGTAGCCCCGATGTGTTGGCACGCACCATCGGCCAAAAAATTTCTGAGAGCACGGGCGTACCTGTGGTGATTGAAAACGTGGCGGGCGCAGGCGGCACGGTGGGTGCTGATCGTGCTTCCAAAACCGCATCTGACGGCTACACCTTGCTGATGGGCCATGTGGGCACTTTGGCTGTGGCGCCTGCCGTGTATCCCAACTTGCCTTATGACCCCATCAAGTCGTTCACACCTGTGGCGTGGGTGGCCAAGGTACCCAATGTGTTGGCCGTTCACCCTTCAGTGCCGGCCAACACCGTGGCCGAGTTGGTGAAGTACCTCAAGGCCAATCCGGGCAAAGTCAACTATGGCTCGGGTGGCAATGGCAGTGCCGCGCATTTGGCGATGGAGTATTTCAAACTCTCCACCCAAACCTTCGTGGTGCATGTGCCCTACCGTGGCACTGCACCATCGGTGACCGATGCGGTGGCTGGGCAAATTCAAATGGTGTTCACCGGTGCGCCCGCGTTGGTCCCGATGGTCAAAGCAGGCAAGCTGCGCGCCATTGCCGTGTCTAGCCCTAAGCGCTTAGACCTGCTGCCTGATGTGCCAACTTTGGCTGAGTCTGGTGTGAAAGGCCTAGAAGGTTTTGAAGCAGACCAGTGGTATGGCCTGGTGGCCCCTGCTGGCACACCGGTTGCCATCGTGCAAAAACTCAACCAAGTGGTCAATGCCAACTTGACGGCTCCCGAAATGGTGGCCCGACTCAGAACCGAAGGCTCCACTGCCACGCCCACTACCCCCGAAGCGTTTGGCCAACTCATTCAACGCGAGATCAAGCGTTGGCGACCCGTGGTGCTGAACGCTAAGATCACGGCTGATTAAAAAGGAAACACCATGATTGCCCAATCCATTCCCGATTTCATTCGCACCCTCACTGCTTTGAGTGGCATCCTTGAAAAAGGCGCAGCCTCAGCCCAAGCCCGCAAGATTGACTCACTGGTGCTCACCAGCGCACGCTTGGCCCCCGACATGTTTGCCTTGTCCAAGCAAGTGCAAATTGCTTGCGATGTGGCCAAACTTGGTTTTGCTCGCTTGAGTGGCATCGACGCCCCCAAGTTTGCCGACACCGAAACCACGTTTGAAGAACTGCAAGCGCGTATTGGTAAAACAATTGATTTTTTGCACACCGTCACCGCTGAGAGCTTGGCTGGCGTAGAAGACAACGTGGTGTCTTTTCCCGCAGGCCCCGAGCGTGTGTTGAAGCTCAAAGGCCGCGACTTTTTGTACCAGTGGATGTTGCCTAACCTGTATTTCCACACGGTCACGGCCTACAACATCTTGCGCCACAACGGTGTGGATGTGGGCAAGATGGATTACCTCAAGGGTGCAGACTTGCTGTCTTGAGGTTTAGAGAACCAAGACACGTACAAGGCCGGCAACACCACCAGCGTTAGCAGCGTGGCGGTGACCAAGCCACCAATCACCACGATGGCCAAGGGGCGTTGGGTCTCCGACCCAATATCATGGCTCAAAGCCATGGGCAACAGGCCCAAGGCCGCGAGCATGGCAGTCATCAGCACGGTGCGCAGACGTTGCAGCGCACCTTCTTTGACCGCATCAATCACGGTGTAACCCGCGTTGCGCAGCTGCTGGAACACCGACAGCATCACCACACCGTTGAGCACGGCTTGCCCAGACAGCGCAATAAAGCCAATGGCGGCCGATACTGAAAGCGGAATGCTGAACATCCACAAGGCCACAAAGCCACCAATCAAAGCCAAAGGCACGTTGATCAAAATCAGGCCTGCAGTTTTGAATGAGCCAAATGCGTCAAACAGCAACACAAAGATGAGCAGCAGCGAAATAGGCACCACCACCCCCAAGCGTTTCATGGCGCGTTCTTGGTTTTCAAACTCGCCCGACCAAGTGACGGCGTAGCCTTCACTGATGGTCACGTTCTTTTCCACGCGGGCTTGCATGTCGGCCACGACCGAGCCCATGTCACGGCCTTTCACAAAGATACCGATGGCCATGGTGCGTCGGCCTGCTTCGCGGGCAATGTTCATGGCGCCGCTGCCTTGGCGAATGGTGGCCACGTTTTCAAGCGTGGCATAGCCGCCGCTGGGTAAGGCGATGGGCGTGGCAGGCAGGTTGATGACCGAGCGACGGTCACCCGCCAAACGCAGCACCACTGAGAATTTACGTTCGCCTTCCCAGATTTCTGTGGTGGCGCGGCCCGCCAAGGCGGACTCGATCACATCTTGAATGTCGCCCACGTTGAGGCCTAAGCGCGCAGCGCGGTCTCGGTCAATATCCACGATGAGTTGAGGCACTTCGCCTAAGCGGTCAATCTCGGCACGCTGTACGCCCACCACTTGCTTGAACTCGCGTTGCATGGCTTCTGTGGTTTTTCGCAATACATCTAAGTCGTCACCCGAGACCTTGACCACGATTTGGCCTTTGATCTGTGAGATCGATTCAAGCACGTTGTCCCGAATGGGCATGGAGAACGCTGGATCGACACCGGGGATGATGGCCAGCTTTTGGTCCATCTCTTCGATCAACAAATCCCGCGTTATGCCTTTGCGCCATTCTTCGGCGGGCTTCACGTCGACAAACACCTCGGCCATGCTGAGCGTTTTGGGGTCGGTGCCATCTTCGGGTTGACCTGCTTTGGACACCACCGTGCGAACTTCGGGAATGGTGAGCAGTTGTAAGCGCGCTTTGCGCAGCACTTTGGCGGCTTCTTCTTGTGACACGCTGGCTGGCATGTCCCAGTTGACCCAAAACGTGCCTTCATTCAACTCAGGCAAGAACTCTGAGCCCAAGCTGCCCGCTGCCAAGACCGATGCGGCAAAACAGGCCAGTGCAATTTTCACGACCTTGCGAGGTTGCTCAATCGCCCAATTCAACACAGGGTCGTACACACGCTTGGCCCATGACACCAAACCGTTGTCACCGTGGGGCACACCTTTGCGCAGCAACCAATACGCCAGCAAAGGCACGAGGGTGAGCGAGAAAATAAGCGAGCCAATCAGCGCTGTCGTGACCGACAAAGCCATCGGCTGGAAGATACGGCCTTCATGACGTTGCAGCGCAAAAATAGGAATGTGCGCGGCAATGATGATGAGCATTGAGAACACCGTGGGACGGCCCACCTCGCTAGCGGCATTGGTGATGAGGGTGCGACGCTCTTTTTCGTTCATGCCTTCACCGCGTTCGGCCAAACGGTGCATGATGTTTTCAATCACGATCACCGCGCCGTCCACGATGATGCCGAAGTCCATCGCGCCCAAGCTCAGCAAGTTGGCGGGTACACCCAAAATTTTCAGACCCAAGAAGGTCGACAGCAAGGCGAGTGGAATGACCACCACCACGGCCAATGACGCACGCATGTTGGATAAGAACAGGTACAACACCAGCGACACCAGCAACGCACCTTCTACCAAGTTTTTGAATACGGTGGTGAGGGTCTTGCCCATCAACCACGTGCGGTCATAAAACGGCACGATTTGCACACCTTTGGGTAGCACGCGGTCGTTGAGGTCAGCCACTTTGTCTTTGATGCCTTTCAGCACCACGCTGGGGTTTTCGCCCTTGCGCATGATGATGATGCCAGTGACCACATCGTCGTCCATGTCTTGACCCACAGTGCCCAAACGTGGCACGGCGCCAATGGCGACGGTGGCGACGTCTTTGACCAGCACCGGCGTATTGCCGCGTGCGGTGACCACGATGTTGCCAATGTCTTGGGGCGAGCGCAGCAAACCAATGCCGCGGATGGCGAACTGTTGTGTGCCTTGGGCCACATAGCTACCACCGGCGTTGGAGTTGCCTCGGCCCATGGCGTTTTGCAAGTCTTGCAGGGTGAGCTTGTAGGCACGCAGCTTTTGCATGTCTGGCTGCACTTCGTATTGTTTGATGTAGCCGCCCATGCCCACCACATCGGCCACGCCCGGGATTTGGCGCAGTGCACGTTCCACGGTCCAGTCTTGGATGGTGCGCAGATCGGTCGATGTTTTGCCGTCGCCTTTAAGGCGATAGCGCATGACCTCGCCAACAGGTGTGGCGTTGGGCATGACGTTGGCTTGCACCCCAACAGGCAAGTCCACACTGCTTAAGCGTTCGTTGACTTGTTGACGTGCCAGGTTGACTTCTGCGTTGTCGTTGTAGGTGACCACGGTGAAGGACAAACCAAACTGCGTATGTGAGAACACGCGAATCGAGTTGGGCAAACCAGACAGCGCCACTTCAATGGGCAGCGTGACTTCTTTTTCTACCTCTTCCGCTGCACGGCCTGGGTAAAGCGCAATCACCGTTACTTGGGTGTCGGTGACGTCGGGGAAGGCTTCAACGGATAAATTTTTAAAGGCGAACACGCCCGCCATCACAAACAACAAGGTACCCAGCAGGATGAACAGCGGCTGGTTCAGCGCATAGTCAATGAGACGCTTCATTTGTTACCTGCGCCGCTTGCGGGTGTGGCAGAACCGGGGGCTGGCGTGTGTTGCATGGCCTCGTCTTGGGCATTGCGGAATTCACGAGCCAAGAGCAGGCTGTTTTCTTTCACCACCAGTTCGTTGGCTTGCACGCCTTCGACGATGAGCACTTCTTGCAGGCCTTCATAGCCCAGCTTGACACGACGTGGTTCAAACACGCCTGGCTCAGTTTGTACATAGGCCCAGTGCTCAGTGCCGCGCAATTGCACAGCGCTGGCAGGCACCAAAACACCGGCACCAAGCTTGCGTTCGATACGGGCAGTGCCGAGCATTTCTGCTTTGAGCATTCGTTGTGCGTTGTCAATGACGGCGCGCACTTTGATCGAACGGGTGGTGCTATCAATGAAGTCGCCGGTGGCGGTGATTTTGGCTTCAAAGGTTTGACCAGGAAAGTTGGGCAAGGTCAATGAGACTTTGGTGCCTGTTTTGAGTGAGGCGGTGTCGGATTCACGCGCATCAATTTGTACCCACAGCACGCTAGGGTCGCTCACCACAAACAAGGCTTGATTGCCGGGCCCACCTTGGTCAGGGCGCACCTCTTGGCCAGCACTCAGATTGCGCTCCACCACCACGCCTTTGACGGTGGCGGCGATGCCGAGTTGTTGGTTCACGTTGTTGGCGCCGCTGCCGTACATGCGTGTACGGGCTTGTGCACGGGACAGCTCAGCCCGTGCACGCATAGCGTCTGCTTCGGTGAGGTCGAGTTCTTTACGTGAAATCACATCGGCTTCAAACAAGGTTTGGTGACGGGCGAGGGCGCGGTCAGCCACTTGGGCATCAGCCAGGGCTTTGGCGGTATCGGCTTGCGCTGCGCCAAATTCAGGCGAGGCCAAGGTGGCCAACACTTGGCCTGCACTCACGTTTTGGCCAATGTCGGCTTGGAGACTCAGCACGCGGCCTGCAAATGCTGGGTAAATGCGCTGAGTGCGCTCTTCATTCCATACCAAGCGTGCGGGCAGTTCAATGGTCACGCTGTCTGCGGCCTTGGCTTCAACAGCGCTGAGCAAGGCAAGCTGAGGGTGACCCGCAGGAAAGCGCAATTGTTGCCCTTGCACGATGGGCAGCGGCACCGGAGGCTTGTGTGGTGCTTCTTGATTCAGAAGCGAGGACACAAGCACAGCGATGGCGAGTGCTGTGCCACCAGTGACATAGCGTTTGGTGGGCGTGTCTAACAGTTGGCGCGTGGTGTCGCGGAGGCGGTCTTGCAGGTTATGTCGTATGCTCATGTCACGTTTATCGTTCATCGTGGCTGACCAGTCCCTGACTTAACTTTTATTGAGTCCATCCTGTGCGAATTTTGCTGATTGAAGACGACGCCGTGCTGCAAGCGGTGATGCTGCGCAGCCTCAGCGATGCAGGCCATCGCGTAGACGCGGCAAGCCATTTGGAAGATGGCGCGCATTTTTGGCAAGTGCAGGCCTATGACGCCGTGTTGTTAGACCTGAACTTGCCGCTCAACGGGCTGCCCCATGCTGCCCAAGGCAGTGGCTTGCAGCTGCTGCGCGGAGCGCGTGCGCGCGGTGACCGCACGCCTGTGCTGGTGCTGACGGCCCGAAATCGCACAGACGAGCGCATTGCTGGTCTAGACGCTGGCGCAGATGACTACTTGGGCAAGCCCTTTGATTTGGAAGAAGTGGAAGCGCGCTTGCGTGCCTTGGTGCGTCGCACCCAAGGCGTGAGCGACGAAGTGCAAGTGGGGCGCTTGCGCTTGAATCGCAAGCTGCGCCGCATTTTTGTAGGCGATGCCGATTTGGCGTTGCCCGCGCGCGAATTTGAAGTGTTATGCGAACTGATGACGCCACCTGGACGAGCTGTAAGTAAGCGCGTGTTGTCAGACAAACTTTCTGATTTTGATGAGGCTTTGGGCGACAACGCGCTTGAGGCTTTCATTTCGCGCTTGCGTAAAAAACTGGCCGACAGCGGGGCAAAAATTCGCACCTTGCGCGGCATTGGTTATGTTTTAGAGGAGTAGTTATGACTGACGCACCACGCAAGCCTTCGCTGCGCAACCGTTTGATGCGCCACGTGCTGGTGCCATTGGCCGTGACTTGGCTGGTGGGATCGGCTTTGGTGGTGGGTATTGCGTCGTACTTTGCACAACAGGCGTTGGATCGTTCATTGCTGGATGATGCTTACTTGGTGGCCAGCCACGTGCGTATTGGCCCAGATGATGCGGGCACTTTGGACTTAAGCCTGTCCGCACAAGAGATGAGCACCGTGTTGTTTGACCAAAGCGAGTCCCTCTACTTTGCTGTACTAAGCCCCACGGGTAATTTGTTGGCCGGCCATGCGGGCTTGAGACCCGATCAATTTGGCTCAGCGGTGAAGCCCCAGTTCGCAGCCATGGAATACCAAGGGCGTATGTTGCGCACGGTGACGATTCGCCGCCAACAGCCGGGTGACTTTTATGTAGTGATGGCGCAAACAACAGCCAGTCGAGACAGATTGTTGCAACGCTTGTTCACCTTTTCTATCGTGCCGCAGTTGCTGCTACTGGTTTTGTTGGCTGCATGGTTGCAGCATGCCATTGAGGACGACTTGACGCCCTTGGCCGATCTTGAAGAAGCCGTGGGCCAGCGCGATGCACGTGACTTGACACCTGTGCCTGTGACGGCCACCACACGTGATGTGCAGCGTTTGGGTCAAGCCATCAATGCACTTTTAGGGCGAATTGCCTACAGCGTGCAAGCGCAGCGCGAATTTTCGGGCAATGTGGCGCATGAGTTACGCACGCCATTGGCAGGTATTCGTGCCTTGGCCGACTATGGCTTACGTCAAAACGATCCACAGGTGTGGCGCGAGCAGTTGCAAGGCATTGCACAAAGTCAAGAGCGAGCCAGCCATTTGGTGGACCAATTGCTGGCCTTAGCCTTGGCTGATGAAGCGCATCAAAACTTAGAAAAAACCGCGGTGCCTTTGGACGTGTTGGTGGGCGACGCCGTCCTGCGCTATTTGCCTAAAGCCGATGCTGCAGGCGTGGACTTGGGGGCCAAAGGCATTGACCATGCGGTGGTCGTTCAAGGCAATGCTGCGCTGATTGAAGGAATTTTGAACAACTTGATTGACAACGCCTTGCGATACGGCCGTGCAATGGATGGTGAAAGTCACATCACGGTATCGCTAGAGCAGACTTATCAAAACGTCACGCTCTCGGTCATCGACAACGGTGCAGGCGTCCCCCCCGATAAACTGAAGCAAATTAGCCAGCGCTGGGTACAAGGGGCAGCGGGTGAGGCCCTCAAGGCAGGTCTTGGCTTAGGACTTGCAATTGTAAATACCTACGCCAAGTTGCTGGGTGCACGTGTGGCTCTGAAGCCCGTGCAGCCTCAGGGTTTATGCGTCAGCGTGGTGTTTGAAAAACAGCCCCATCTTTAACAATCACAGGAAGTTTCCATGGACGCATTTCAAGACCACTACCCCGAAAACGTAGCCCATTGCTATGGCTGTGGCCACCTCAATGAGCATGGCCACCAAATCAAAACCGTGTGGGAAGGCGACGAAACCGTCACGCGTTTCAAGCCCGAGCCGTATCACACCTCGGTGCCGGGCTATGCCTATGGCGGCTTGATTGCATCACTGATTGACTGCCACTGCACCGGCACAGCTGCGGCGGCCATGTACAAGCAAGAAGGGCGCAGCCACGATTCGTTGCCTGCGTTTCGTTTTGTCACGGGCTCCTTGCATGTGGACTTTTTAAAGCCCACGCCGCTGGAATGCGAGCTGGTCATTCGCGGCCGAGTGAAAGAAATCAAAGGCCGCAAAGTGGTGGTGGAAGCCACCGTTTACGCTGGTGATGTGGCCACTGCACGTGGTGAAGTGGTGGCCGTGCAAATGCCGGATAGCTTTGGCCAGTAAAAAGCTTTCTTAAGCCTTGGGTCGTGACATCTTGAACAGTTGCTCAGGCCCAATGCTGAAGTAGTCGGCAGGGCCACCACCACGCAAGATGTGACCTGCATTGGCCGTGTCGTAAATACCGTCTTTCAGCAAGTGGTCGGCAATGTGCACGCCCACCACTTCGCCGAGCACCAACCAAGTGGGTACCTTTTGTTTGTCCAAGCCTTCGAGCTGGATGATTTGCGTGCTGCGGCACTCAAACGACACAGGGCTCTCGGCCACGCGCGGCACATCGACCACGCGTGAAGGCGCAGTAGTTAGGCCAGCCAACTCAAACTCATTCACCTCTGGGCCTACCGGCGCGCAGGTTTCGTTCATGGCTTCAGCCAGCGGACGTGTGACGAGGTTCCACACAAACATGCCGTTTTCTTGCACGTTGCGCAGCGAGTCTTTGGGGCCCGTGCTAGAAAAGCCAATGATGGGCGGGATGTAGTTGAACGCTGTGAAGAAGCTGTAGGGGGCAAGGTTCAGCACGCCCTCGTTGCTACGAGTCGATACCCAACCAATGGGGCGTGGGCCAACAATGGCGTTGAAAGGGTCGTGGGGCAGGCCGTGGCCGTTTTTGGGTTCGTAAAAATGCGTCATAGCCATACGGTAAACGCAAACGTGCAAGCAGGCTGTCGCCTACTTGCAAAACCGCTGTGCGCGTGGGTCTTACAGGCTGCGCTTGGCCACGATGGCCAACACATCCAGCTCGGCTTGGTGATCGGTTTTGATCTGGCCTAAACCTTTGCGCAAGCTCTCTTCGCCAGTGGCTTGGGCAATCAAGCTGAGCTGATCCACCAGCAGTTTGAACTGCGCAGCAGCCAAAGCAGGGTGCGCTTTGGCGTCGAGCACCAAGCCGTTGGCGTGGGTGTGATCTTCGGCTTCTTTGGCTGCAAACTCGGCGCGGGCTTCTTCGGTCAGGCGTGTGACCTCGTCGTGCGACAAGTGCAAGCGCTCGGCTTCGGCAATGATGAGCTCGCGCTCCGCGCCGTTGAGCATGCCGTCTTCAAAGGCCAGCATCAGGCGCTGTTTGAAAGCATCGCGGTCAATGCGCAATTGGTCGGTAAAGGCCGAAGCCAGCAAGCCCGCAGGAATGGCAAAAATACCAATGCCTACCAGTGCCAACACAACAGTCAGCGCACGACCCATGGGCGTGATGGGTGAAATATCGCCATACCCCACCGATGCCAAAGTGATGATGGCCCAGTAAATGGATTGCGGGATGTTTTCAAACTTATCAGGCTGCGCTTCGTGCTCAAGCAAGAAGCCCAAGCTGGCGGTGAGCACCACCAACAGCATCATCACAAACACCGAAGCAAAGATAACTTGCCACTCACGCTGCACCACTTTGTAAAGGGTTTCCAGTGCAGACGTGTAGCGCGTGAGTTTGAGCATACGAACCAAGCGGAACACACGCAAGAAACGCAAATCGAGGTGTTGGCTGAACAAACTTTCCAACACGAATGGCAGGATGGCCAACAAGTCAATGATGGCCGAACCCGAGCGCATATGTGCCCAACGGGTCATACGCAAATGTTTGTACTTGGGATTCTCTGGTGCTGAGTAAACGCGAGCGATGTATTCAATCGTGAAGATGGTGAACGCCATCACGTCGATGACGTGAAACTCCACCGCAAACAAGCTGCGTACCGAGGCCACCGACTCAAAGATCACGCAGGTGATCGACAAGGCCACCCAAAATACAATGAAGTTATCAATGTAGGCATGCAAGCGGCCAGAGTGGCCAGTGGGTTCCAGCAATGCAAACACTTTGGCGCGGAACGTGCGGCCTTGGTTGAGCTCTTGAAACTCATGCCAAGCAGGGATGATTTGGCGCGACAGCTTGAACATCCGCGCCAATCGCATGACCCGCAGCACACGCAACATTTCAACGTCCACATCCACAAAGCGTGCGAAGTAGAAGGGCGCGATGGCGATCAAATCAATCAGTGCGTAAAAGCTAAAGGCATAACGCAAGCGCGGAAAGCTCTTGCCCGCGTAGTCGGGGTGCAGGTGCGCGGTGGCCACGCGCATCACATATTCGGCGGTGAAGATGCCTACCGTGATGACGTCAAACCAATGGAACCAAGACTTGTAGTTGTTGTAGATCTCGGGCGTGTTTTCGATCAGAACAGCAATCACACTCGCCACGATCAAAAACGCAATCGTGCGTTCGACTTGGTGTTGAAAACCATGCTTGAACTCGGGATCAAACACCCATTTGTAAAAGCTAGCGAGTGGCGAGGTGTGATGTGTGGTCATCGGGTGTGCTTTTCGATCAGTAGTTGACGCAATTCAGCCATTTCTCTGCGAAGCTGTTGGAGTTCTTCTTGCACGGTGAGTTGGTGGTGGTGGTCACGGTGGTCTTTTTCATGGTCAGCTGTGATGGAGTCCACGATCACCGCGATGAATAAATTGAAGATGATGAACGTGGCGATCAAGATGAACAAAATGAAGAAGATCCACGCATACGGGAACACTTCCATGATGGGGCGCGCAATCCCGTCAGCCCAACTCTCTAAGGTCATCACTTGGAACAGAGTGAAGGCACTCATGCTCAAGTCGCCAAACCAATCGGGAAAGTCTTTGTGGAACAGATTGGTGGCAATGACTGAGGCCACATAAAAGATGATCATGATCAGGCCAAATACGGAGCCCAAGCCTGGTAATGAGCTGAGCAAGCCACCCACCACCTTGCGCATGCTCTCAACCTTGTTAATCAGGCGCAAGACGCGCAAGACGCGAAGGGCGCGCAACACAGACAAGGAGCCAGAGGCAGGGACCAGTGCAATGCCAACGACTAAGAAGTCAAATAGGCTCCAAGGATCTTTGAAGAATGAAAAACCACGTGCTGCGATCAGCAAGACAATCTCAGCGATGAAGATCCCCAAGATCACATGGTCCAGCATGAAAAGCTCTTCTCCCCATGACGCCATGATGCTGTGGTTTGTCTCAACGCCTAGGATGGCAGCGTTGACAACAATGAGAAAAACTAAGAAATGTTGAACGCCGTGGTGCATGATGAATTGTTCAATTCGGTCGCGCCAAGATGTAGCAGTAGAAGTGCTTTGCATTGCTAAAAAATAGATGAGAGTAAAAGTGACAAAAAAGCCCCTTTCGGGGCTTTTTAAATTCAGTTATTTGTTTAGATAAAAAGCAAAAAACCGTTGATGGTGGACAAGATACCCAGCAAGCCCAGGCCGCAAGGCACCCAGAACAGCACATGGGCACCAGTCAAGATGGCGACTGATGTCAGCACAATGGCAATTTGCAGCAGGGCTTCGGCGTAGTCAAACCAAGGGTCTTGGCGCAGGGCAATGTCGCGCTCGTGCTCGTGTTCTTTGGCTTTGGCCATCAGCTCTTTTTTGCCGTCGCCAGTTTCTGGCTCTGACTCATAGCGTGCGATGTTTTTTTCGTAGCCTTCAATTTTTTTCTCAGCGATGGCTTTGGCGGCGGGAGAGAGCTTGTCATTGGCCAGTTGAATGCGCAGATCATCAGCTGCAATTTTGTAATCGGTCTGGCGAATGTTCTTGGCTTGGTAAAACGAATAAGCGTTCGAGGCCAAGATGTTGTTGCTCATGCTTTCTTTGGCAGCGTTGTTGCCACCCAAGCTGGCAATGGCCAAGCACATGGCCAGCAATGACACGAGCATGGCACATCGTGTGCGAAAGGGGTCGCTGCCGTGGTCTGGCAATTCGGTTTCTGGAACTTCACTCATGGTTTCTTCCTTTAGCGTTGTGATCGTCTGAGTCTTTGTCTTTGCGCTTAGCAAAGATTTTGTACAGGGCAAACACAGCCAAGACAGCTGCTACCACGCACACCACCAACTCTGCATTGGTGAGGGTGTGCACAAACTGGTCCACATAGTCATAGGTTGACAGTGGGGTGTAAACGTCTGGGTTTTCTTGTTTGTATTTTTCGTATGCGCCGTTGTCCATGATGACCTTCGTGAGTAGTTACTTGGATTGCTTGTTGGCTTCTGAAATGTGCTTTTCTTCTTCCATCTGATGCTTGATGGCTTCGACTTGCTCATCAGACATGCCCAGCTTGGCTTGCATGATTTTAAGTTGGGCTTGTTCTTCTTCTGTGACAACGCCATCGGACAGCACGTTACGCACTTCCATTTCATACAAAGCTTGGCGACGCTCCACCTGAGCCGTGTAGGCCGTGGCCACCACACCGGTCAGAATTGCCGCCAAGGCGATGGACAGCACTTGCGTGAGGATGACCAAGATCGTGCCCACAAAGGTCACGGGGTCCACATTGCCCCAGCCCGAGATGATGGTGATGACAAACCAGTGCATTGCTGCGGGGATGGAAGGGAACACCTCGGGCTGCTCGTGGCCTTCAATGATGTAGATCAACGAAGAGAACAGCAAGCAGCTGATGAACAGCAAGAACACAGCAGAGGAGAAAGAGTCTTTCTCGGCTTTGACGGCTGCCACCATGTCTTCAAATGCGCTGTTGTAGCGTGAGAGCTTGAAAATTCGCATCAAGCGGAACATGCGCAGCACGCGCAGGTCAGCGCCTGGGAACAGCAGCTGCAGGTAAAACGGCACCGTGCTGACAAAGTCGATGATGCCGTAAAAGCTAAACACATACTCTTTGCGACCTTGCCAAGCTGTGCCGCCGCTATGAACGTATTTCTCGCTGTACGACCAAACGCGCATGACGAACTCAACCGAAAACACGGCCACGCTGAACATGTCAAACAAATGGAATTCGTTTAAGTAGGCTTCGTGGATCTCTGGCACGGATTCCAAGATGATGCCAACCACGTTGGCCACCACCAAGAGAGCGATGAAGACTTCTACGAAGTGGCTGTACTTGTCAGGCACTTCACCTTCCATGATTTCAAAGGTGCGGCGCTTGATGCGCTGGTAAGTCGAGAGGTTAGCGGCGACGGTATTCATGGTGCGCTCAGTCATTGGCGGACGATTTGTTTTTGGCGCGCAGCATCATGGCTTCAACCTGCTCATCGCTGAGACGGTAGTGCGCTTGCAAGCGTTGGAGGGTTGCTTTTTCTTCGACAGACATATTGCCGTCTTTGAAGACTTCGCGCAGCTGCGCTTCAAACGCCGCCTTCTTACGCGCCACTTGGTTTGAGAAGGCCGAAGCGACGATACCCGTCATGATGGCGGCCATACACACGCCTAAGAAGCCCGTGATGAGCGCAATGGCTTCGCCAGCCTTGGTCATCGGCTCGACGTTGCCATAACCTGAGGTGATGGTGACGATCGACCAATAGATAGAGTGTGGAATCGTGCCAAAGAACTCAGGCTGGTCATGACCTTCAGCGAAATGCATCAACGAGGCCGACACAATGGTGGCAATGGTCAGCAAGAACACGGCCGAGCCAAATGCTTGGCGCTCCGAGTGAATGGCATGAAACAAGTCTTGTAACGCTGTGTTGTATTTGGAGAGCTTCAAGATTCGCAGCAAGCGCAAGACGCGCAGGATGCGCAAGTCCAGGCCGGGCATGAACATGTGCATGTAGTAGGGCATGGTGGCAAAGAAGTCAACCAAACCAAACGGGCTGAACATGTATTGAAAGCGACCTTTCCAAGAGCCGCCATGTTCTTTGTCGTACTTAGCACCCAGCGACCAAACCCGAGAAATGTATTCAACCGTGAAGAACATCACGCTCCAAAACTCCAGCTCGTGGAAGAAGTCTTTGTATTGGGCGTGAATTTCGGGGACGGAATCAAGAATCACCGCAGAACAGTTGACCAGCACGACAAAGGTGATGGCCAATTCAACGTAATGGCTCGCCGCATGTTTGGGCGAACCATCCAATATTTCCATCAGTGTTTGCTTGAAACCTGTTGTCATGTCGAAGATCTAACGAAATTGAAAGTAGGGGGTCTTAACAGACAAGCGGTCACACACCTTGTGTGTGACCGCTTGCATTGAGGCTTAAGTCTGGCTTATGCCTTGCCTTGAATTTTTTGCCATAGGGCAAATTCGGTGGCAGACAAGCGTTCGCCTTGTTGTGCGACTTGGTCAAACTTCGAGGCATCCACTTGCACGCCGAGCTGTCGGATTTGACCCAACAACACTTTGTAGTGCTCCACTGCCAAGGCTGGGTTTTCGGCAATTTTGTGGAGGGGCAATGGGTTGCGCTCTTCGAGCTCATGCTCTTTGACCACCACCTCAATCAGTGCATTCACTTCAGCCACTGTCAAATGCAAACGCTTGGCTTCAGAGCGAATGATGGCGGCTTCTGCGTCGCTGATATGGCCGTCTTTCAGAATGCCAAACAGTTTGGCCTTCAATTGGTCACGTTCTTTCACCAACTCGTCGCTGAAGGCCGAGGCCAACAAAGCGGCGGGGATGGCGAAGATACCAATACCCATCAAAGCCAAGATGCTGGTCATCGCACGGCCCATCGGTGTGACGGGTGAAATGTCGCCATAGCCCACAGAGGCCAAGGTGATGACCGCCCAATAGATGGAAGTGGGGATGTTTTCAAACTTTTCAGGCTGAGCGTCGTATTCAAACAAGTAGCCCAAGCTGGCAGTCAAGACCAACAACAACATCATGATGAAGGTGGCAGCGCCCATCACAGGCCACTCGCGCACCACCACTTTGACCAACACGGCGGTGGCATCGCTGCCGCGTGTGAGCTTGAGCAGTCGTGCCAAACGGAAGACTCGCAAGAAGCGCAAGTCAATCAGGTGATGCAAGAACACTTCCAAGAAGAAGGGCAAGATGGCCAAAAAGTCGATCAATGTCGATGGCGATTTGGCTTGCTTGAAGCGACCCAAGAGTGCGCCTTTGTAGCCAGGCTCTTCTACGCAAGAGTACATACGCATGCAGTACTCAACCGTGAAGATGGCCACAGCCACGGCGTCCAAGATCACGAACTGCAAATGCAAGATGTAGTTGATGCCCTTGACCGATTCCAAGATCACGGCCATCACAGACAAGATCACCCACACGCCAATGAACACTTCAAAGATGTGTTGCATGGTGCCGCCGTAGTTGCTGGGGAACACCAAAGCGTGCACTTTTTGACGGAAGGTACGGCCTTTGTTGAGTTCTTTGAATTCAGCAATGGCGGGAATCAAGACGCGGAACAGCTTCATGATTCGCAAGAGTCGCAGGAATCGCAACACGCGCAAGTCAATCGGGATGAAAGCTTGCAAGTAGAACGGTGCCACAGCCAAGAAATCGATGATGGCAAATGGGCTGGTCACAAAGCCCAAACGTGCGTTTTTGCGATTTTTAAACTCTTCGTCTTCAGGTGCCAAGTACAGGCGCAACACGTATTCAATGGTGAACACGGCCACTGAGAAAATGTCAAAAAACTCAAACCAAGCGCGGTACGGTTCGAACACCGCAGGCACGTTTTCGAACATCAAGGTGAACAAGTTGATGATGATCAGATAGCTGATCCACTTGTCTAAGTCTTTTTGGAAGTTACCGGGGATGTTGGGGTCGAGCAACCATGAGTACAGCCACTTGCGCATGGGCAAGTTGCGGTCGATATTGGCTTCTTCGTCTTGGCCCAAGATGGCCTTGACGTCCAGGTCTTCGAGGAATTTGTCGTGTTTGGTAGTGGTGTTCATGTCAGACCTCAGAATTCAAACTCAGCAACTTTGATGGCGTAGCCACCCTTGTCACATACAGAAAGGCGCAATTGCATCTTGTAGTCAATGGGGTCGGTTTCCAGCAGCTGTGACGCGACGAATGGTGTGGCCGAGCCTGGAGGCGTGGGCATCAAGTCTTCCAACAGAATGGCGCCCATCAACGTGCGGTCTTTGGGGTCACAAGCCGCTACAAAGTGAGGGGGCTTGTTGAAAAACGCATTGACTTGGTCTTTCAAATCCGTGTTGGCCAAGATGTGGGCCAAACAAGCGCCCCAAGTGCCGGGTGTGTCGGCTTTGGCATCGGCCGCAGGTTTGACACCACCTTTACACGCGGCGTTTTTGGTGTCTGCCTCAAAGCGTGTGGTGCCGGCTTCGGTCAGCCATTCCACCCAAGCTTCGCCGTTGCTTTTGGCGGCTTCAACTTTGAGTGCTTCTTTGTAGTTCACCACGCCAAGCCAAGTGACGGCTACGACGACGAGAACCAAAAAAGCCAGAAAAAGCTTATCTGCGGAGGTGGTGCCGAGGTGTGGATGCTCGGTGCTGTGGTCTGTGGAAGATGCCATGGGGTCTCGCCATTCAAGTGGAAGAAATCCGGCAGCTCCATAGGGTTATTGTGCCGGTTGAAAATGGCTTTGATGATATTCGTAAATTATGTGAATTTATCGATTTAACACTAGATATTCGACGAAGTTGACGTTTTTACTGAATAGTAAAGGCGTAAAAAAGCCGCTGAATCAGCGGCTTTTGAACTGGGCTTGAGCGCCGTTAAAGGCGGGCTCAAGCCTCATTTGAGGACCTTATTTTTGGATCACGGCGATCAGCGCATTGATGGCGGCTTGGGCGTCGTCACCTTCGGCGTGAAGCTCAACCAAATCGTTGTGTTCTGCGCCTAAGCCCATGACGAGCGACACCGACTTGGCGTCCACCCCTTGGTGGTGTGCGGCGATGGTGATATGGCTGTGAAACTTAGCCGCAGTCATGGCCAATTCTGCAGACACGCGGGCATCAAGGCCGTTTTTGCCGGTGAGTTTGAGCGTGATGGGGAGTGTGTGTTCAATCATATTTGTACCCTTGTTCCAAGTTCAACCACTGAGTTATCGGGCAAGTGGAAGAACTCCACCACGCCGCCTGAATTACGTGTCATGGCTGAAAACAGTTTTTCCCGCCACTGCGCCATGCCGCCGCCGGGAGTGGACACCACGGTCTCACGGCTGAGGAAGTAAGAGGTTTCAAAGACGGGAATGTCTACGCCATGTTGAGCACACAGGCTGAGTGCTTTAGGCACGTCGGGTGTGTTCATGAATCCAAAGTACACCCAGACTTGCCAGAAGTGTTCGCTCAGCCGCTCGACTTTGACGCGCTGTTTGTTGGAAATCCAAGGGTCGTTTTCAAACACCACGGTCAAGATGATGTTTTTCTCATGCAGCACTTGGTTGTGCTTCATGTTGTGCAGCAGGGCTTGGGGCACGGTTTCTGGGTTGGCCACGGCATACACGGCGGTGCGTTTGGCCAAGTGTGGGGTGCCTGCGTCGATGTGTTGGATGAAGGCATTCAAGTCCAAGCCGTCGCGACGAATGGTGTCGACCACCAGCTCGCGGCCTTTGGCCCAAGTGGTCATCACCACATACAAGGTGAGGCCCATGACCAAGGGGAACCAACCGCCATCCCAAAACTTGATGATGCAACCCGCAAACAAGAAGGTGTCAATGCTCAGGAAGAACAAAGTGGCGGTCAATGCCAAAGGCGTGGACATCTTCCAAGCGTCATGCACCACAAAGAAGGTCATGATGGTGGTGATGACCATCGTGAGCGTGACCGCAATGCCATAGGCTCCGGCTAAGGCCGATGAGCTTCTGAAGGCCAAGACCGCAGCCACCACACCGGCCAACAAAATCCAGTTGACGCCTGGCATGTAGATTTGGCCCACCTCTTGTTCAGAGGTGTACTTGATGTCCATGCGTGGCAAGAAGCCCAACAAAATGGCTTGCTTGGTCATGGAGTAAGCGCCAGAGATGACTGCTTGTGAGGCAATGATGGCCGCCACCGTCGCCAAGACCACGGCTGGAATCAGCCAATCTTCTGGGAACATGCGAAAGAAGGGGTTTTCAATGGCCGAGGCGTCACGCATGAGCAAGGCACCTTGTCCCATGTAATGCAAGGCCAGCGAGGGCAAGACCAAGCCCATCCAAGCAATTTGAATAGGTTTGCGGCCAAAGTGGCCCATGTCGGCATATAAGGCTTCTGCCCCTGTCAGTGCCAAAACGATGGCACCCACAGCCGCCAAGATGAAGGGGCCGCGGTCCCACAAAAAGGTGGCTGCGTGTATGGGGTTGAGGGCTTCCAAAATCATGGGCATTTGGATGATTTGCGCCACGCCCGTGGCACCCAAGACCAAAAACCACACCACGATGATGGGGCCAAAGAACTTGCCGACAAAGTGCGTGCCATGGCGCTGCATCACAAACAAGACAATCAGCACAGCCAGTGAAACCGGAACGATGAAAGGCTCCAGACTGGGTGCAATGACTTGCAGGCCTTCCATGGCGCCGAGCACCGAGATGGCGGGGGTGATGACACTGTCGCCATAAAACAAGGTGGCGCCAAACAAACCCAGCAGTAGCAAGAAGTGGCGCAGCTGGGGGTTGTGCTTCACCGCGTTCGCGGCCAAGGCAGTGAGTGCCAAAGCGCCGCCTTCGCCGCGGTTGTCGGCGCGCAAAATCAAGATGATGTACTTGAGTGTGACGATGAGCATCAAGGCCCAAAAGATGGCGGACACCACGCCAATGAGGTTGTCGGGTGTCATGGCCACGCCTGTGGCGGGCAAGAACACTTCTTTGACGGTGTACAGCGGGCTGGTGCCTATGTCGCCGTACACCACGCCAATGGCGCCCAGCGTGAGCGCCGCCGTGGTTTGGCGCTTGATATGCGCTGAGGGGTTGTCTGAATCAAGGTCTGACATGTGCACTCCAATTTAAGTGCTTGCAGGTTGCCAGACCCGGCGTTAGGAACGCATAAGTGACGAATCAGACCGCTGCCTCTGCCAGCCAGTAGCCCACACCGGGCTCGGTCAGCAGCAGCGCAGGCTCTGTGGGGTTGGTTTCGAGTTTGGCCCGAAGTTGCCCCATGTACAGGCGCAGGTAGTGGGTGTGCTCCACAAATTCAGGCCCCCACACATCCACCAGTAATTGCCGGTGAGTGACCACTTGCCCCGTTTGTCGCACCAATCTGGCGAGAAGCTTGAACTCGGTGGGGGTGAGGTGCACGGTATCGCCCTCTTTCAGCACCGTATGTTTGGCTAAATCAATCTGCAGTGGGCCGCATTGGTAGTGTGTCTGTGGGGCCAACACCACGGTACCCCTGTGGCGCAGTGTCACGCGCATGCGCGCCAGTAGCTCACTGATGCTGAAGGGTTTGACCAAATAGTCATCAGCGCCTGCATCGAGCAGGTGGACTTTGTTGCTGTCGTCATGCCGTGCAGAGATGATCAAGATGGGCAGGGTGTGTTGTGCCCGAACGGTACGCAGCAAGTCGGCACCATCGCCGTCAGGCAAGCCGAGATCGAGGATGAGCAGGTCCAGCGGCCGATCCGATGTCATGGCATGGCGCAGCACCGCGTGTGCATCAGCTGCGCTGCCGCTGGTGAGCACCTCGTAGCCCTCGACGACCAAGGCGTCGCGCAGGGTGAGGCGCAGCTCGCGGTCATCTTCAATCAGCAGTACTTTGAGAGTCATCGGTCAAGTTTCTTGCAAATGAAGACTGGGCTGAGGCACCACAGGCATGGACAAGCAAAGTGCAGCCCCCTGTGGCGGGTGGTCTTCTACCCAAATTTTGGCGCCGTGTACTTTGGCAATGGCTTGGCAAACAGCCAAACCCACGCCCATGCCTCGGCGCAGCTGTTGGTCATGCGAGGCATCGGCTTGGGCAATGTCGTCGTGCACACGCTCAAAGGCTTGAAAGACTTTGGTTTTCCAAGCATCGGCAATGCCGGGGCCGCCATCGATGACGCGGATGTCCAAGGTTGTCGGGTGTGCCTGCACTTTGATTTGGATGGGGGCGTGGTCTGGGCTGTACTTGACGGCGTTTTCAAGCAAGTTGTCAAAGAGCTGCACCAACAAAATGGCATCGCAGTGAATCAAGGGCAAGTCGCCAGGTAAGTCCACCAAGATTTGGCGCGTGGGAAACCGCTGCCTGGCTTTGGCGAGCACCGAGCCTAAGATCTCTTGCAGTGATTCCCAATCTTTCTTAATTTGCAGCGGGGCGGCATCTAGGCGAGCGAGCTGCAAGGTGTTGGTGGTCATGCGGTGCAGGTGCTGCGCCTCGCTGATGACGGTGCTGGCCAAGGCTTCTACTTTGTCAGTGCTTAACCTGCTGCACTGGTCGTGAATGGCAGACGCTGCACCCATGAGGTTGGCCAATGGCGTGCGGTAGTCGTGCGAGATTGAGGTGAGCAAGGTGTTGCGCAAGCTTTGGCTTTGGGCATCTTGCTTGGCTTGTTGGGTGAGTTGCAGGTTGTGGGCGCGTTCAATTTCTAAGCCCAGCAGGTCGCAGGCTTGTTGAAGCAGCTGCTGGTGTGCTGCACCGAGCGCCAACGATGTGTGGCGATGTACCGCCAAAGCGCCTATGGCGCGGGCATGGCCACGGATGGGCAAAAACAGGGTGGTTTGATTTTCATACCGTCCCGAGCCCGGGCCGAGTGCTGCACACTGTTGCACGCAAGCCCACAGGCCTTGCTGGTCTTGGCTGCTGGCGTTGCCGATCACCCGCTGTGGTTCGGCCAGCAGCACAGATGTTGGATGCTTGGTTTTTTGTTGAGTAAAGGCCTGAAGCAATTGGGCACAAACTGACGCGTCAGCCGCTTCGCGCAAGGACTCGCTCAGCTGCCTCAATTGTTCAGCAGCCTGCGCGTGCTGTGTTTCTCGATCGGCGGCCAAGCGCAGTCTAGACATCAGATAGCTCACCACCGTGCTGACACCCAGCATAGAGATGAGCAACAACGCATCTTGGTGCAGGTGCACATTGAGGGTGTAGCGTGGCTCGATGAAGAACCAGTTGAACAGCAGCACAGAAACGGCGCTGCCTAACAACGATAAAAGAGTCGACAAGAACACGCCAGCCATGGCGCTGGCCAGCACCAGCAGCAAGGCCAAGTTGGCGAGGTTGAAGGTGCCGTCTAGCTCAAACAAAAGTCCCCAAGCCAGCAACCAAATGGCGATGGCGGGCCAGGAGGCTTTGATGCCTTGCATCAGTGGTTTTGCGAACCTCGGTGCGCCCAGCCCGTGGTGTGCTTTTCGAGCATGCTGAAGAGCTCATACATGATCATGGCCATGGCGCCCACCACCACCAAACCCGCAAAGGCCAAGCCCATTTGCATGGCCGAGCCCGCAGAAATGAGCAAGTAGCCAATGCCTTCGTTGGCCGCGGTCATCTCTGACACAGTGGTGCCCACAAACGCCAAAGTGATGGCGACTTTGAGAGATCCGTAGAAATAAGGCATGGAGCGGGGCAAACCGACTTTGATCAACACGTCCCAGCGCTTGGCACCCAAGACGCGCAACACATCTTCGAGCTCAGGCTCTAGCGTGGCCAACCCAGTGGCAATGTTCACCATGATGGGGAAGAAGCTGATGAGGAACGCGGTCAAGATGGCTGGGCCCACGCCAATGCCAAACCACACCACCAAGATCGGTACAAACGCGGCTTTGGGCAAAGCGTTGAAGCCAGTCATGAGTGGGTACACGGCCGCATAAGCCAAGGGCGAGCTGCCAATGACAAAGCCCAACAGCACACCCACCACGATGGCAATGCCAAAACCCACCATGGTCACCCAGAAGGTGCGCCATGCGTGGCCTGCAATGACCTCGCGGAATTCGACCATTTGTTCCCAAATACGCAGCGGCGAGGGAAAGACAAATTCAGACACGTTGAACAGCGAGCACGCGGCTTGCCAAATCAGCAAGGTGGCCACGAGCAGGCCCCAAGGTGCCCAGGTTTCGAGTTGTTTTGAATTCATGGTCTTGCGTTACTGCTGAATGGTTGCGCCGGTTTTGCGCATGGCGCCGATGTGGCCTCGAAGCTCGTGCACGATGTTGGTGAACTCGGGGGTGTAGGTCACCTCCAAGTCGCGGGGGCGGGGTAATTCGATGTCGCGTTTGACCACAAAGCGGCCCGGGCTCTTGCTCATCACATACACGGTGTCAGCCAAGAAAACGGACTCGCGCAAATCGTGTGTGACCAAGATGACGTTGAACTTTTGAGCCGCATGCAAGTCGCGCAAGATACACCACAACTCTTCACGGGTGAAAGCGTCGAGCGCACCAAATGGCTCGTCAAGCAACAGCATTTTGGGCTCATGGATCAAGGCGCGGCAAATGCTGGCGCGTTGTTGCATACCGCCTGACAGCTCCCACGGAAACTTGCGCTCGTAGCCGCCCAAGCCTACGGTTTGCAGCAGCTCGATGGCGCGTGCTTCGTACTCGGCCTTTTTGGCTTTGAAGTTGGAGCGGTAAGGCTCCACGATTTCCAAAGGCAGCAACACGTTGTCCAGCGTGGTGCGCCACGGCAGGAGCGAAGGGGACTGGAACGCCATGCCACTGATTTTGAGCGGGCCGTTGACGGGCTGGCCATCTACAAAAATTTCACCACGGCTGGGTTTTTTCAAACCCGTGGTGAGCTTCATGAAGGTGGATTTGCCGCAACCCGAGGGGCCAACAATGGCGATGAACTCGCCTTGTTTGACCTGCAGGTTGATGTCTTCCACCGCAAAGTGGTTTTGCGCCAACAACTCGTCGTTATAGGCGAGCCAGACGTTTTGGAAATCGACGAAGTGTTCAGGAGAAGCGGTCATGCAGCAGGGCCTATTTACTTCTTACCTTTTGGCAACACGTCGAGTTCTTTGGCTGTGGGCAGGAAAGAACCGTTCCACACGTCGTCCGCTTTGACGCGGGTCTTGGTGTTGAACGCGTCAGACACTTGAGACGCCATCAAACTCAAGCGTGGGCCTTTGACTTGACCAAAACCTTCAGCGCGTGCGTCTGGGCTGTTGATGACGGTGTCGATGGCCAGCTTCAAGCGGCGTGTTTCGAGTTCCACGTTGATGATGCCGTCACGGGCCTTGACTGTTTCAATGGCTTTGGCTGGGTCAGCGATCACGTCCTTCGCACCTTTGGCAAATGCGGCCAAGAAGGCTTTGAGGGCTGCTGGGTTTTCTTTGATTAATTTGGGCGACGCGATGATGGCGTTGCCATACAACTTCACGCCCAAGTCTGGGTATTGCATGATGACCACATCGTCCGCTTTGACGCCACGGGCTTCGATGTTGAGCAAGGAGGTGAAGGTGAAACCCGTGATGGCATCCACATCGCCGCGCACCAACATGGTTTCACGCAGAGGAGGGTCCATCGACACCCAAGTCACGGCGCCCACGCTGTTTTCTTTGGCGAAGATGGGGAACGCGCGGCGGCCTGCGTCAAACACAGGTGCGCCTAGCTTTTTGCCAGCCAAGTCGGCTGGGGTCTTGATGCCTGATTTCTTCAAGGCCATCACCGAAGCGGGCGTGTTGTTGTAGACCATCATGACGGCCACAGGCTTGTTGGGTGCGTCTGGGTTGTTGGCGTGGAATTCCATCAAGGCGGCCAAGTCGGCAAAGCCCACGTCGTAGGCGCCAGAAGCCACACGGTTCACCGCACCACCAGAGCCGTTGCCTGCGTCGACCGTCACATCCAACTTGGCGTCTTTGAAATAGCCTTTGGCCACGGGCACCAAGAAGAAGGCGGCTGGGCCTTCAAAACGCCAGTCGAGTTGAAATTTCAAAGGGGTGGTCTGTGCCGAAACACCTGTAAAACTGGCAGCCAGTGCCAAGCCGAGGGTGGTTTTGATGAAAGTGCGTTTGATCATGTGAGCCTCTGAAAATCAAAATGAAAAAAGGGTGATGTATACAAGCTTGCAATATTGGTGCCTAGTCATAAGGACCCGTTTGCTGGCTGCTGGGTACAAATTGTGCGCGACTTTGGTTTGTATACAAAACGGGTTTGCACCAATGTGGCGTTTTGCACTGGCATGGTGCGCATCGGTCTAGATGCATGAGGCCATGAAAAAAGCCAGCGCAAAGGCTGGCTTTTGAGGAGCGCTCATCTGAAATGATTACTCGGCTTCCACAGTTTTGTGGTGCTTGGCAGATTTGATCTTGCCCCAGCCCAACACAACCACGGCGCCCGTCGCAGCGGCTGCCAAGTGGAACCAAGAGTTAGCAGCGCCAAACTCTTTGAGTACCACGTCGTTGGCAATGGTTTCGCCGCCCACCCAGCCGATCAAACATGCACCCAATGTGATGATGACGGGATAGCGCTCCATGAGTTTGATCATCAAGGTGCTGCCAAAGATGACCAAGGGAATGCTGATGGCCAAGCCAATGATCAGCAAGACTTCGTTGCCTTTGGCAGCTGCGGCCACGGCGATGACGTTGTCCAAGCTCATGACCAAGTCAGCGATCAAGATGGTGCGAATGGCTGAGAACATGCTGCTGTGTTCGGCGCCTTCTTCGTCGCCTTCTTCTTCAGCTTCGAGCAGTTGAGCGCCAATCCACAGAAGCAGCAAGCCGCCGACGATTTGCAGGTATTCCAAAGTCATCAACTTGGCGGCCACCACGGTCAAGCCAATACGCAACACCACAGCTGCGCCCGAGCCAAACATGATGGCTTTCTTTTGTTGCTCGGGTGGCAGGCTACGTGCCGCCAATGCGATCACCACGGCGTTGTCGCCTGACAAGATGATGTTGATCCAAATGATCAGCAGCAAGCCTAGCCAGAAGTCAGTGCTTTGAAGTAGTTCCATGTTTTGTTTGCTCCAGACAATGGGTATGTTTTAGTTTGACGGCCTTATTACCAGGCCGCTTTTTGATCAACGAGTGTAACGGCGCGGTATTGCTGGACCTGTTGGTAATAGTGCTTATGTGACACACCGCGCACGGGGCATAGCCCACCGCCAAAAAAATAGCCCGCTCATTTGGCGGGCTATTTCTTAAGTTAGCGCTGGATCAGTGGCTGTCAGCTTGACGTGCGGCCGCTATGGCGGCTGAGTCGTCTTGAGAGGCGCCGTTGAAAAACAGGTTCAACACCACCGCCGAAATAGAGGCCAACAAGATGCCAGACTCAATCAGTGGGTGCAGGTTGTGCGGTATCCATTGTTTGAAGTTAGGGGCGATCAGCGGAATCATGCCGATGCCGATCGAGATGGCCACCACCAAGCTGTTGTAGCGGTTGTTTTTAAAGTCCACGCCGCCCAAGATGCGAATGCCGGTGGCTGCCACCATGCCAAACATCACCAAGCCCGCGCCGCCCAGCACGACAGTGGGCAAGGACTCAACCAAAGCAGCCATCTTAGGAATGACGCCCAAGATAATCAAGATAATGCCGCCTGCCACGCACACAAAGCGGCTCTTCACGCCAGTGACGGCGACGAGGCCCACGTTTTGCGAGAAGCTGGTGTAGGGGAAGGTGTTGAAGATGCCGCCAATCAGCGTGCCTAAACCGTCGGTGCGTAAACCACGGGTGAGCGCAGCGCGGTCCACATGGCGGTCGGTCATCTCGCCCAAGGCCAAGAACATCCCGGTGGATTCGATCATCACCACGATCATGACCAAAGTCATGGTGAGGATGAGCACAGGGTCAAACACCGGCATACCAAACTGGAACGGTGTGACGATGCCAAACCACTCGGCTTTGCCCACTTTGTCAAAGTTCATCAGGCCCATGCTGGTGGCCACGATGCCGCCAATGATGATGCCCAAGAGCACCGAGATGTTGGCAATGAAGCCTTTGGCGAACTTAGCAATCATCAAGATCGACACCAGCACCAAAGCGGCAATGCCCACGCCTGTGAGGTCGGCGTATTTGGGGTTAGGTACTTTGGCCATCAACGCCAAATCTTTGGGCACGGCAGCCAGCGTAGAGCCCGGGGCTGAGGCTGCTGCTGCTGCATCAGCCAGCCACTTGGCATGCTCTGGATTGACGATGGAAGGCGCCGTGGGGCCGAAGGGGTTGCCGAAAATCCAGTTGATGCCAATGCGCATCAAGCTGATGCCGATGACGGCAATGATGGTGCCGGTCACAACAGGCGGGAAGAAGCGCAACATGCGGCTGACCAGTGGCGCGATGAGGATAGAGATCGCACCTGCGCCCATGATGGCGCCGAAGATCATTTGTGCACCTGTGTCGCCGGGGTTGGCATTGGCCATCGCGACCATGGGCGCTACGGCTGCAAAAGTGACGCCCATCATGACAGGCAAGCGAATGCCAAACCATTGGGTAGCGCCCCAAGACTGAATGAGGGTGACCAAGCCACACACAAACAAGTCAGCCGAGATGAGCATGGCCACTTGTTCAGGGCTGAGCTTCAAAGCACGACCGACGATGAGTGGCACAGCCACGGCGCCTGCATACATGACGAGCACGTGTTGCAAGCCGAGAGCGGCGAGCTTGCCGGTGGGCAGGTGCTCATCGACGGGATGGGTGGATTGGGTCATGGTTTCTCCTTTGGGATTTTTCGCATACAAAACTGTATACAAAATATCATTGGGTTGTTTTACGGAGAAACCCTATTTTTGGGTTTCTTTGCTGGGCTCGCTGTAGGCGGAGGCAATGGGCAGGTTCCTCATGCTGGGGTACCAGAAATCGTCACCTGCCCACTGCCTCCACCTACAGACTACGGCGAGCAGTTTTTCAGATGAAACAGTTGAGCCGTTTGGGTGCGGCGGCCAACGATTTCTGGTACTCCAGCATGAGGAGGCCGCCGCACCTAAGTGGCTCAACCCTCTCCGGAGAGAGCCCCCACGAGTTAGATTTAGTTCAACAAATCCAAGAGAGTGCGCGCCACCACCTTGGTCGCCCGACGCACATCTTCCAACATCACACGCTCATCGTTGCGCTTGGCGTGGCTCTCCAACACCGTGCGTGGCCCTGCGCCATAGATAACGCCTGGGATGCCCTGAGCCACATACAAACGCACATCGGTGTACAGCGGCGTGCCCACCGCAGGGATGGGTTCGCCAAATAGTTGTTCGCCATGTTTTTGGATGGCGTCCACCAAAGGCTTGTTGCCCGCGAGCGGCACCATGGCCTTGGCGAGCAACAGGCGTTTGATGTCGATCTTGAGTTGCTTGCCGCCACGGGGTGGGTTGAATGAGGCGGCTGCGTCTTCGATGGTTTTGCGGATGGACGCTTCCACTTCAACGGGGTTTTCTTCCGGAATCATGCGGCGGTCGAGTTTGAACACGACCTTGCCAGGCACGACGTTGGTGTTGGTGCCGCCGCTGATTTGGCCCACGTTGAGGTAGGGGTGGGTGATGCCTTCAATCTTCGAGGTGGTTTGTTTGTACCCCTCATTGAGCGCGTGCAGGGTGTTCAAGATGTGCACCGCGCCTTGCAGGGCATCGGTGCCGCTGTCGGGAATGGCGGCGTGCGCCATTTCGCCTTGCACGGTGACTTCCATTTGCAGGCAGCCGTTGTGCGCGGTGACCACTTGGTAGCTAAAGCCGGCGGCAATCATCAAGTCGGGTTTGGTCAGGCCATGTGACAGCAACCAGCCTGGGCCTTTTTCGCCGCCGAATTCTTCGTCGTAGGTGAAGTGCAACTCGATCCCGCCTTTCAACGGCAAGCCCAATGATTCGAGTGCGCGTGTGGCAAAGGTGAAGGTAGAAAAGTCGCTCTTGCTCACCGCCGTGGCGCGGCCATACATCGCGCCGTTTTCAATTTCAGCGCCGTAGGGCTTGTGTGTCCAGCCTTCGCCTGGAGGGACCACATCGCCGTGGGCGTTGAGAGCAATGGTTTTGCCGCCATCGGCAAACTTGCGGCGCACGATGAGGTTGGTGATGCTTTCTAAACCGTAGGCTTTGACCTCATCGCTGGGCACAGCATGTTTTTCAGCTTCGTAGCCAAAGGCGTGCAACAGCTCTGCCGTGCGTTCGGCGTGAGGTGCGTTGTTGCCAGGCGGGGTGTCGGTGGGGACTTGCACCAAGGCTTGCAAGAACTTCACTTGCTCGTCAAAGTGCGCGTCAATCCATGCGTCGAGTTGGGCGTATTGGGTTTGGCTCATGGTGTGTCTCTTATAAGTTGTGCAGCACGTGCATGAAGGCGTCGATGGCCAGTTGCATGTCGTCGCTCGTTGTTGATTCAAGCGGGTTGTGGCTGATGCCTGCGTTTTGACCGCGCACAAACAACATGGCTTGTGGCATGACTTCGTGCAGCTTCATCGCGTCGTGGCCTGCGCCGCTGGGCAGGTGGAACACGGGTACGCCCAAGCTTTGCACGGCGTGTTCCCACAGAGCTTGCAGCTTGGCGTCACTCGGTGCGGCACTGGCGCGCATGGTTTCTTCCAGGGTGTAGTGCAGGCCACGGCGTTCGCAAATGGCTTTGAGCTCGGCCAGCACATCGTGCATCAGGCTGTCGCGCAAGTCATTGGTGGTGGCTCGTAGGTCAAGGCTGAATTGGCAGCGGCCGGGCACCACGTTGATAGAACCGTTGGGCACGGTGAGCATGCCGATCGTGCCAACGCATGCTGAAGTTGGCGACTTCGCCGTGTCGGCAGAGCCGGCATTCAATGCTGCAGCGCGTTTTTCAACGTACAACGCAAGTTCGGAGACGGCTGTTGCAGCGTCGCGGCGGCGGTCCATAGGCGTGGTGCCTGCGTGGCTGGCCATGCCAACGATTTCTCCCACAAAGCGCACGCTGCCATTGATGGAGGTGACTACGCCCAGTGGAATGTCGAGCTCATTCAACACAGGGCCTTGCTCGATGTGAACTTCCACAAAGCCCAAATACTCAGCTGCGTTGCGGGTGAGTTTGGGGGTGTCTTCAATCTTCAAACCCGCTTGCTTCATGGCTTGACGCATCGTGATGCCGTCTGCATCTTTTTGGTCCAGCCACTCGTTTTTGAAGTCGCCCACCAAAGCACCAGAGCCGAGGAAAGTGGCTTTGTAGCGTTGGCCCTCTTCCTCGGCAAAGGCCACCACTTCAAGGTTGAAGGGCAGACGCTTTCCCGCACGGGCCAGCTCGCGCACGCAGGCCATGGGCACGAAGATGCCGAGACGGCCGTCGTATTTGCCGCCGTTGCGCACGGTGTCGTAGTGCGAGCCGGTCATCAAAGTTTTGGCGTTGTGTGAGGCCGCTTTGTAGATGCCCACCACGTTGCCCACGGCGTCAATGCGCACCTCGTCAAAGCCGCAGGCCTTCATGCCCAGCTCGATCGTGCGTGCGCATTTCAGGTGTGCGTCGGTCAGATAGGTGACGGTGAGTTCTTCGTGGGCATCGCTGAACTGGGCCAGCCATTCGTGCCAGTCCCACACTTCATGGCCAAGCGCGGGTTCGTAGCCCAGCTTGTCGTTGAGGCGAATCTCCACGATGCGGTGGATGTTGCGCAAGCACTCGGCCAGTTCGTAGTCGGGGTGGTTGTGCAGGCGGCGCTCAAAGGTGCTGATGATTTGCTGCTTGTTCAAGCCAGTGCCACGCGGGCCGCGCACGGCCAAGATGAACGGAAATCCAAATTTGGTGTTGTAGCTGGCGTTCAGTTGTTGGATGTGCGCAAATTCTTCAGGCGTGCAGTTGGTCAAGCCCGCTTTGGTTTGCTCGTGGGTCGATTCAGCGGTGAGGCTTTTGCTCACCATCGCCTTGCCTGCCAACTCAGGGTGGGCACGCACCAAGGCGAGCTGGGGTGCGCGGCCTGCTTTTGCCAGCACCTTCACCATGGCGTGTTTCAGCGCGGCGGCGGATGCAAAAGGGCGGGCGTCGAGTGCTTGCTCTGCAATCCAATCGGAGTGTTCGTACAAGCCAGTCAGCAAGGCCGCAGACTCAGCGCGGGGCAGGGTGTTGATTTGGTTCAGCGTGATGGTGCTCATGGGGGTGTCCTGCTGTTTAGTTGCCGCTGTAGGGATGCACTTGCTTCCAGTGGCGCGCAATGTCGATGCGGCGGGCCACCCACACGTGGTCGTGTTTGGCGATGTGGTCTAAGAACTTTTGAAGTGCCACGATGCGGCCGGGCTTGCCCAGCAAGCGGCAGTGCATGCCGATGCTCATCATCTTGGGGGCGTTGTCGCCGTCTGGGTCACCTTCGGCATACAGCGCATCAAAGCTGTCGCGCAAATACACAAAGAAGTCGTCTGCTTGGCTAAAGCCTTGGGGCAGCGCAAAGCGCATGTCGTTGCAGTCCAGCGTGTAGGGCACGACGAGTTGGGGCACCACATCGCCATTGGTTTTTTGGACCTTCATCCAAAAGGGCAGGTCTTCGCCGTAATAGTCGCTGTCGTATTCAAAGCCACCGTGGTCGGCCACGAGGCGGCGGGTATTGGGGCTGTCGCGGCCGGTGTACCAGCCTGCGCCATGAATGCTGTTGCCGTGCGTGGTGCTTGTGAGGCGCTCGATGATCTCGATGCCTTGGTTCATGTGCGCACGCTCGGTGACTTCGTCGGTGGTTTGGTAGTTGATCCAGCGGTAGCCGTGGCAGGCAATTTCGTGGCCGAGTTCGACAAAAGCAGCGGTGAGTTCGGGGTGACGCTCGAGCGCCATGCTCACGCCAAATACGGTCAGGGGCAGGCCGCGTTTTTCAAACTCGCGCAAGATGCGCCACACGCCCACGCGTGAGCCGTATTCGTAAATGCCTTCCATGCTCAGGTGGCGTTCGGGAAAGCTGGGTGGGTTGAACATTTCGCTCAAAAACATCTCGCTGCCGGCGTCGCCATGCACGGTGGCGTTCTCGCCACCTTCTTCATAGTTCAGCACAAACTGCACCGCAATGCGGGCTTGGTTGGGCCATTGCGCGTGGGGCACTTGGCGGCCGTAGCCCACCAAGTCGCGGGGGTAGGCGGCGGTGCTGTCGTAGGTGGCGTTGGGGTTGGACATCTAAATACTCCTTAGGCCAACGCCATGGCGATGTCGTTGCTAGGTACTTTGCGGTCCAGGGCTAAGCCTTCTTCCACGTTGCGCAAGTGTTCGTCCATCAGCTTGACGGCCAAGTCTTCGTCTTTGGCGGCGATGGCTTTCAAAATTTCGGCGTGTTCTTCAGCCGAGTGTTCGGCCGCGTTGGTGCTTTGGTACATCAAGGTGATGAGGGCGCAGCGCGAAATCAGTTCGCCCAAAATTTGCGCAAGCACATCGTTGCCCATCAGCTCGGCCATGCGCACGTGGAAGTCGCCCAACAAGTCGGTGCGCCCCGCCACATCGCCACGGCTCACAGCGGCTTTTTCTTCGGCCACGTGGTCTTTGAGGGCTTTGATTTGTGCAGGCGTCACGTTGCGCACAAAGCTGCGCGTCATTTCTGCCTCAACCATACGACGCACGGCAAACACTTGGCGCGCTTCGTCGGAAGAGGGTGTGGCCACAAACGCGCCGCGTGCGGGCTCCATGCGAATGAGGCGCTTTTGCACGAGTTGAAACAGCGCTTGGCGAATGAGGGTGCGCGACACGCCAAAGTGGTCTGCCAGCTTTTGCTCGGCCAGTTTGGTGCCGGGGTGCAGGCGGTGCTCCACTATGGCTTTGGTGAGGGCGTCCACAATGCTACGGGTGGCGGTTGAGCTGTCCATTTGGAATCTCCGGCAAATACACTGAGGTCTGATGATAGACCCGAATGCAAAAATTGTATACACTTTCAGTCGACCAAGCCGGTCGCTAACCAATTTTCGGAGCACTTCATGGGATTGAGCACACACGTTTTAGACACCATGCACGGCGGCCCCGCAGCCGGTATGAAGGTGTCGTTGTTCACCACCACCGAGGACGGCCAGGCCACCTTGGTCAAGTCGTTCACCCTCAACCACGATGGTCGCAACCCCGATGGCTTGCTGTATGACAACGACAGCCTTCAACGCGGCACTTACCGCTTGGTGTTTGACGTGAAGGGCTACTTTGCCTCTAAGCACGTTGAATTGCCTGAGCCTAATTTCTTGAACCAAGTCAGCCTTGACTTTGGCGTGGCCCACACTGATCAGCACTATCACGTTCCGCTGTTGGTAAGTCCTTGGAGTTACTCAACCTACCGCGGGTCTTAAGTTTTTTTGTATACGCGGTGGCATACCTGCCACCGAAATGGGGTGCAAGTCACTAAAATCTGGGTCTTCCCCCCCAGATTTCTACACCCCACACCATGACCCAAGTCACCAACACCGTGCGCTTTGTGCTCGACGGCCAGATCGTCGAAGCCCAAGGTGCCCGTCGCACCACCACCGTTCTTGATTACCTGCGCGAGCAGCTCCACCGCACCGGCACCAAAGAGGGTTGTGCCGAGGGCGACTGTGGCGCCTGCGTGGTGATGGTGGGTGAACTCAATGCCGCTGGCACGGGCGTGGACTATGTGGCCACCAATGCATGTATTCAGTTGCTGCCTTCGCTGGACGGCAAATCGATCAAGACGGTCGAGAGTTTGAAAAACGCCAATGGCGCAATGCACCCCGTGCAAGAAGAAATGGTCAAGTGCCATGGCTCGCAGTGCGGTTTTTGCACGCCCGGCATCGTGATGAGTTTGGTGAACTTGGTGCAAACCAACACCTCGCCTGCGCGCCAAGACATCACCGACGCCCTGAGCGGTAACTTGTGCCGTTGTACTGGCTACGTGCCCATCATCGACGCGGCTGCCAAAGCCTGCGAAAAGAAATCTGCTTTGAAAGTGGACGACAGCGCTGACTTGCCACTGCTCAAAGAAATCAAGCGTGCCAGCGTGCCGACCATGAGCCTTGAGGGCGACATCATCGTGCAGCCGGTGGTGCGCACCAAGAAGGGCAACGAGTTTGTATCGCCTGCCACGCTGGCCGAAGTGTCTGACTATTTGGTCAAGCACCCCACCACCACCTTGTTGGCTGGCAGCACCGAAATTGGTTTGCAAGTGAACAAGCAGTTCGCACGCCCTGACCACATCATGTATTTGGGCAACGTCAAAGAGTTGCGCCAAGTGACCGAGACCGACAAGGCTTGGCGCATTGGCGCTGCGGTGTCGTTGACCCAAGTGGAAGCGCTGGTTGCCCAGGCTTACCCCGACTTCACCGAAGTGCTGCGCCGCTTTGGTTCGCCCCCCATCCGTTCCACCGCCACGCTGGCGGGCAACATCGCCAACGGCTCGCCCATTGGCGACTCCATGCCTTGCTTGCTGGCGTTGGGTGCCAACCTCGTATTGCGCCGTGGCGAGAAGACCCGCAACGTGCTGTTGGAAAACTTCTACACCGGCATGAAGAAAAACGTGCTCGAAGCCGGTGAGTTCATCGAAGCGGTCGAGTTGCCCAAGCCCGTGGCCGGTCAAGTGTTCCGCGCCCACAAGGTGAGCAAGCGTTTTGAGCAAGACATTTCGGCCACTTGTGCTGCCATCAGCTACACGCTCAAAGACGGCAAGTTGAGCGGCGTGAAGTTGGCCTACAACGGCTTGGCCCCATCGCCTTGCCGTGCACCCAAGCTCGAAGCCGTGCTTGAGGGCAAGTTGCCCGCTGATGTGAAAGCGGCCGACCTGGACGCCGCGATCACCGCCAGCTTCACCGCGCGTGACGGCTTGCGTGCCACTTGGGCTTACCGCGCTTTGGTGGCCCGCAACTTGGCCTTGGAATTCATCGAAGAACAAACGAAAGAGGTGGCTTGAATGAACGCTCCTACCGCACTCAAAAACCTGCTGCCTGTGTCAGGCGTTCAGCAAGGCACCGACATCGTTCACGAGTCAGCACACTTGCACGTGACCGGCTCGGCCACCTACATCGACGACATCCCTGAGCACGCTGGCACTTTGTACGCCGCGCTCATCTTGTCGCCCGTGGCACATGGCGAGTTGATTGGCGATGGCATCGACCGCGAAGCCATTCTGAAAGAGCACGGCGTTGTCGCGGTGTACACCGCCAAAGACATTCCCGGCGAAAACAACTGTGGCCCCATCATCCATGACGATCCGTTCTTGGCCGCAGGCAAGGTCGAATTCATCGGCCAGGCCGTGGCCGTGGTCGTGGCGCGCGACATGCTCTATGCACGCGAAGCCGCTCACAAAACCAAGGTGTTGGTGAAAGAACTCAAGCCCATCTTGACGGTGGAAGAAGCGATGGCAGCGAACAGCTTCATCATGCCGCCCAAGGGCATCACGCGCGGTGACGCAGCGGCAGCGATTGCCAATGCGCCCCACAAAATCAAGGGCACGACCCGCACTGGCCAGCAAGAGCAGTTCTATCTGGAAGGCCAAATCACTTACGCGGTGCCCAAAGAAGACGGTCAGCTCACGTTGTACGTGTCGACCCAGCACCCCGACGGCAACCAGCGCGAAGCCGCCCACGCCCTGAACCTGCACACCAACGATGTGGAGGTGATTTGCCGCCGCATGGGTGGCGGCTTTGGTGGCAAAGAAGGCAACGCCAGCATCTTCAGCCAGAGCGCTGCGCTGGCCGCGTTCAAGCTGCAAAAGCCCGTCAAGCTGCGTGTGAACCGCGACGACGACATGACCATCACCGGCAAGCGCCACGACTTCCGCATCGACTACGAAGTGGGTTTTGACGACACCGGCCGCGTGCTGGGTGCAGACATCACGCTCATGTCACGCTGCGGTTACAGCACCGACTACTCAGGCCCTGTGAACGACCGCGCTTGCTTGCACATTGACAACACCTACCACTTGCCAGCACTCAAGCTGGTCAGCCACCGCTGCAAAACCAACACGCAAAGCGCCACCGCTTTCCGTGGTTTTGGCGGCCCACAAGGCATGTTTGGCATTGAGACGGTGATGGACGAGATTGCCATGACTTTGGGCAAAGACCCCTTGGAAGTGCGCAAGCTCAACCTCTACAAAGACCCCGCCATCAGCGGTACGCCCGACACCATGACCACCCAATACAACCAGCTCATCGAAGACTGGGTGGGTGACAAGGTGATTGATCAGGTCGAACACGAATCGAAATACGCCGAGCGTCGTGCTGCGGTGTTGGCCTTCAATGCCAAGAGCAAAACCCGCAAGCGTGGTTTGTCGCTCGTGCCTTTGAAGTTTGGTATCAGCTTTACCGCTACCCATTTGAACCAAGGTGGCGCGCTGCTGGTGGTTTACATGGACGGCTCGGTGAGCTGCAACCACGGCGGTACCGAAATGGGCCAAGGCCTGAACACCAAGATGGCTCAGGTTTGTGCCGATGGTTTGGGCATCAGCGTCGACAAAGTGCGCATCACTGCCACCGACTCACAAAAAGTGCCCAACGCTTCGGCCACTTCCGCCTCGAGCGGCGCCGACATCAATGGCGCGGCCATCATGAACGCCACCACGCAAATGCGTGAGCGCTTGAAGCCTGTAGCGGCCCGCATGTTGGGTTGCGCCGAGGGTGATGTGACGTTTGCGAACAGCGAAGTTCACGGTGGCAGCAAATCCGTCAAGTGGGCAGATCTGACCAAGCAAGCGTATATGGAACGTGTGGGCTTGTCGGTCACGGGCTTCTACATGACACCCGAAATCAAATACGACTTCGCCACCCTGAACGGCCGTGCTTTCTATTACTACTGCTACGGCGCTGCCGTGAGCGAAGTGGAGATCGACACGCGCACGGGCGAGTGGCGGCTTTTGGCCGTGGACATCGTGCACGACGTGGGCCGCAGCATCAACCCCGCATTGGACAAAGGCCAGATCGAAGGCGCCTATGTGCAAGGCATGGGCTGGCTCACCATGGAAGAGTGCATTTGGGACAAAAAGGGCAAGCTGCTCACGCACGGCCCCAGCACTTACAAGATCCCCGTGGCGGGCGACATTCCAGAGCACTTCAAGGTGTCTTTGTTTGAAAACCAAAACAACAAGCCCACACCCTTTAACAGCAAGGCCACAGGCGAGCCGCCTTTGATGTTGGGCCTGTCTGCCTTCTTCGCTTTGCGCGATGCCGTGGCCGCTAGTGCCGATCACAAAGCGGTGGTGTACATGGATGCGCCGGCCACGCCAGAGCGCATCCTGATGGCGTGCGAAGCTGCCAAGGCCAAGGCCGCGGCTTAAACCCTTCGTGCCACGCCACACCGCTGAGTTATTGAACCAACTCCAACATGCCGACGGCGTGTTGGTGTCGGTCGCCAGCGTGCACGGCTCGGGCCCGCGCGAGGTGGGGGCTTGGATGGCGGTGTTTCCGCAGACCTTGGTCAACACCATTGGCGGCGGACATTTGGAGTTTCAGGCGATCACCGAAGCGCGTGCTTTGCTTCAAAGCGCGACCCACGAAGATAACGCACTCACAACCCGCTACGCCCTAGGCCCCGCCTTGGGCCAATGTTGCGGTGGCGTGGTGCACTTGAAGTTTGAGCGCATCAGTGCGGCGGACGCGCCCGCACTCAAACAACGCTTGTTGGCCAATGGCCAACCGCTCGCACTCTTTGGTGGTGGCCATGTTGGCCGCGCCTTGGTGAACGTGCTCAGTAGCTTGCCCTACAACGTGCAGTGGGTCGACAGCCGCGATGAAATCTTCCCAACACATTTGCCGCCCAATGTGGTGTGCGAGCACTCCGACCCGGTGCATGCGGCTGTGGCCGATTTGCCCAGCGGTGTAAGCGTGCTCATCATGAGCTTCAGTCACGCCGAAGATTTAGATGTGGTGGCTGCTTGCCTCATGCGCCAACGCCTGCAGGGTGATTTGAAATTTGTCGGCCTGATTGGCAGCAAAACCAAATGGGCCACGTTTCAACACCGCCTAGAGGCCAAGGGCTTTACCGCCGAGGAGCTGGCGTTCATCACATGCCCCATCGGGGTGAGTGGCATCACGGGCAAAGAACCCGAAGTCATTGCGGTGTCGGTGGCGGCGCAGCTGTTGCAGCAGCGCGCTTAATCCAGTTTGACTTGTGAAAGGTCAAATAACGGTTTGGGCATTTCCAGTTTCATGTTTTCCAAGGTCTGCACCAGCAAACCCGCCACAAACAAATCTCGGTAAGGCTTGGAGTCGGCGGGCACCACATACCAAGGCGCATCGTTGGTGCTGGTGGCCGACAGCGCGTCTTCATAGGCCTCTGCAAATTTCGGCCATAGCTTTCGATCTTCAAAGTCTGAGGGTTGTAGCTTCCAGTGTTTGAGTGGATCGTCTAGGCGCGACTGCAAACGTTTCTTTTGCTCACCCTTTGAGATGTGCAAATAGCATTTGACGACGGTGATGCCCTCATCGTGCAGCACGGACTCAAAGTTTTTGATGTGTTCGTAGCGTTCTTCGCAGGTGTCTTTTTTCACCCAGCCGCGCACGCGTGTGACCAGCACATCTTCGTAGTGGCTGCGGTTAAAGATCACCATCTCGCCCAGCGCAGGTGTTTTTTGGTGGATGCGCCACAAGAAGTCGTGGCCCTTTTCCAAATCGCTGGGCGCTCCAAATGCCTCTGCACGCACGCCCAAGGGGCTGATGTGGGTGAACACGCTGCGAATCACGCCGTCTTTGCCTGCAGTGTCCATGCCTTGAAATACCACCAACAAACCTTTGTGTTTGCCTGCATGCAACGTGCCTTGGAGTTTGTTGAGCTTGTCGCCTAGTTTTTTAAGATTGTTCTCCCACTCTTCGTCGGTGGGTAAATCTTTGGCTTTGGGCAAGGTGTCGATGTCATTGAGCTTGAAGTTGCCCTTGGGTTTGACACGCCATGGTGAAAAGTCTTTGTGATCCATAGGCCAAGTGTATGCACTGCGATGTCTGCCATTTCTAGAATGAATTGACCATTGCATAGCGCTTGGCTAAGGACAGCACCATTGAGACTGCAGCGTCGTCCTGGCGCTAGGGTTTGCCCCGAAACATTCATCTTTGTTTGGCGACAAATTTTGTATACACTTTGCACCACCTGTCGCAGCGGAGCAGGGCAGATTCAGCCCTTGTTCGCGACCCTCGTGTCATTCACAGCGCCCGCAGTGGTGAATGGCAACTTTGTATCAAGTGACTGAGGTTTCGACATGGACACGTATTTCTTAGACTGGGCCAACCTGCTGCTGCGCTGGGTGCACGTCATCACCGCCATCGCGTGGATTGGTTCCTCGTTCTACTTTGTCTTCTTAGACAACAACCTCATCAAACCCAACTCACCTGACCTGCTTGAAAAAGGCGTGGACGGGGCGATGTGGGCCGTGCATGGTGGTGGTTTTTATAACCCGCAAAAGTACATGGTGGCGCCTAAAAAGATTCACACCAAGCTGCACTGGTTTTACTGGGAGAGCTATTCCACTTGGCTCACAGGCTTTGGTTTGTTCACGGTGCTTTACCTGTGGAATGCGGGCACATTTTTGATCGATAAGTCGTTGATGGACTGGTCGCCCGCCGCGGCCATCACTGCAGCGTTGAGTTTCTTGGTGGCGTTTTGGTTGATTTACGACGCGGTGTGCCGCGTGTTTGGTTTTCGTGAAAACGGCGAACGCACGGTAGCGATTTTGATGATCGTCGTGGTCGCGTTTGCCTCATGGTTGTCGTGCCAGTTATTTGCAGGCCGCGCAGCGTTCTTGTTGGTTGGCGCCATGATTGCCACATCAATGAGCGCCAACGTGTTCTTCTGGATCATCCCTGGCCAACGCAAAGTGGTGGCTGCCATGACATCTGGCATAGCGATGGACCCCAAAGAGCTGGCCACGCATGGCAAGCGCGGCAAGCAGCGCAGCGTGCACAACACCTACTTCACGCTGCCCGTCATCTTTGCGATGCTGAGCAACCACTACAGCTTTTTGTACACCTACGAAAACAACTGGGTCATCTTGGTGATGATGATGTTGGCGGGTGCGCTGATTCGCCAGTTTTTTGTGCAACGTCACGGCTACCACTTGGGCCGCGCCAAGAACCCACTGCCGTTTGCCATTGCAGGCGTGGTGATTTTGCTGAGTGTCATTGTGTGGATGCGGCCTGCAGCCTCAACTTCAACCGCTGCCCCCACTGCAGTGAATGCTGCACCCGTGAGCTTTGCTGAAGTTAACGCCGTCTTTGTGCAGCGCTGCATCAGCTGTCACGGTGAACAAGTGCAAATGAAGAACGTGCGTTTCGATACGGCTGAGGGCGTCAAGCAACACGCCTTGGGCATTTACCAACAAGCCGTCGTGACCAAACAAATGCCCATGAACAACGCCACCGGCATCACCGAGGCAGAGCGGGCTGTGATCAAGCGTTGGTACGAGGCGGGCGCTGCGCTGAGATAATCAGTGCCTATGAAATTGCGACTGATGCTGGCAATCGTCAGCTCTCTATTTTTTGTTGCTGCTCAAGCGGGTGAAGTGACTGTGGCTGTGGCTGCCAACTTCACCGCCCCCATGCAAAAAATCGCGCAAGCATTTGAGCAAGACACAGGGCACAAAGCGCAGCTTGCTTTTGGCGCAACGGGCAAGTTCTACGCGCAAATCAAAAACGGAGCGCCGTTTGATGTGCTGTTGGCTGCGGATGATGAAACACCCGCACGCCTAGAAAAAGAAGGCTTGGCAGTCGCAGGTTCGCGCTTGACTTATGCCACCGGACGTTTGGCGTTGTGGAGCAAAAGCTCCAGCTTGGTGGACGATCAAGGCGACGTGTTACGCGGCAACCGCTTTGAAAAACTGGGTATTCACAAGATTGCCTTGGCCGACCCCAAGCTCGCACCGTATGGCGCAGCAGCGATGGAGGTGATGACGCATCTCGGCGTATGGCCTGCCGTTAAGACGAAGCTGGTGCAAGGCGAAAGCATTGGCCAAACCTACCAGTTCGTCAGTACCGAAAATGCACAGCTGGGGTTTGTGGCTTTGTCACAAATCTCATTCGACGGTCGCATCACCCAAGGCTCTGCGTGGGTCGTGCCGCAAAGCATGCACACACCCTTGAAGCAAGACGCCGTGTTGCTCAACGCAGGCAAAGACAACGCCGCCGCAATCGCGTTGTTGAAATACCTACAAGCCGACAAAGCCAAGACCATCATTCGCCAATATGGCTACGCCTTGTAAAGTGTGGACATGAATTTAAGCGCCGAAGATTTCCAAGCCATTGCACTCACGCTGCAACTCGCCAGCGTGACCACCGTGCTGCTGCTGTTGCTTGCCACGCCGGTTGCGTGGTGGCTGGCGCACACGCGCTCTGCTTGGCGCGCGCCTGTGGCCTCGCTCGTCGCGCTGCCTTTGGTGTTGCCGCCCACGGTGCTGGGTTTTTATTTGCTGATTGCCTTGGGGCCCAATGGTCCGATTGGCCAGTTCACGCAATGGGCGGGCTGGGGCACCTTGGCCTTTAGCTTTTGGGGTTTGGTGTTGGGTTCGATCGTGTACTCGTTGCCGTTTGCAGTGCAGCCGCTCGTCAACGCGTTCGAAGCCATGGGCTCGCGCCCCATGGAAGTGGCTGCCACGCTGCGAGCCAGTAAGTGGGATGCGTTCTTCACCGTGGCTGTGCCTTTGGCCAAGCCCGGTTTTGTGATGGCCGCCATGCTCAGCTTTGCGCACACGGTGGGTGAGTTTGGTGTGGTGCTGATGATTGGCGGCAACATCCCCGACAAAACGCGTGTGGTGTCGACCCAAATTTATGGCCATGTGGAAGCGATGGAATATTCACAAGCGCATGGTTTGGCTGGCGTGATGTTGGTGTTTTCGTTTGTGGTGTTGTTGGGACTGTCTTGGTTCAACCGACGCGCTGATCAGCGCAAAAAGGTGGGCGCATGAACATCCACCTCAAGCTAGACATTGCGCGTGCCGACTTTGATGTGTCGGTCGATGTGCAGTTGCCCGCGCATGGCATTACCGTGATTTACGGCCCATCGGGCTGCGGCAAAACCACCTTGTTGCGTTGCGTTGCAGGGCTAGAGCCCTCGGCGCGTGGCGTGGTGCAACTGGGCCACGAAGTTTGGCAAGACGATGCGCAAGGTGTGAACTTGCCTACACACCAACGTGCCTTGGGCTATGTGTTTCAAGAGGCGTCGTTGTTTGACCACTTAGACGTGGCGGGTAACTTGGCCTATGGCCACCAACGTGCTGAAAAAAACAACCGCAATGCGATGAGCCGAGCAGTGGTGGTGCAAGTCACAGAGCTGCTAGGCATTGGCCACTTGCTCAAGCGTCGCAGCCACGAGCTGTCGGGTGGCGAGCGCCAACGCGTGGCCATTGCTCGCGCCCTGGTCACGCAGCCGCGCTTGCTGTTGCTAGACGAACCCTTGGCCGCGCTCGATCACGCTCGCAGACAAGAAGTGCTGCCATGGTTAGAAAAACTGCGCGATGACTTGAATATTCCGATGCTCTATGTGACCCACGCGGTGGACGAAGTGGCCCGCTTGGCCGATACGCTGGTGGTGATGAACGAAGGCCGCGTGCAAGCCAACGGCCCCGTGGCCGAAGTGCTGACCCAAGCCAACTTGCCCGTGGCGTTGGGCGAGGATGCAGGCGCGTTACTCACGGGCATCGTGTTGAACATTGACTCGCAATGGCACTTGGCCCAAATAGGCTTTGCTGGCGGTGCACTGTGGGTGCGCGACAGTGGTTTGGCCATTGGCCAAACCGTGCGCCTGCGCGTGCTGGCCCGCGACGTGAGCGTGACCTTGCACGAAGCTACTCACACCAGCATTCAAAACCACGTGCCTTGCGTGGTGGATGCCATCACGCCTGAGGCGCATCCCTCGCAAACCCTGCTGCGCTTGCGCTGTGGCGACACCTTTCTGCTGGCGCGCGTCACATCGCGTGGGGTGCATGCGCTGGGGTTGCAGGTGGGCATGCCTGCTTGGGCGCAGGTGAAGTCTGTGGCGCTGGTTAAGTAAACCTAGTCATTGGCGTGAAAGGCATGTCACTTTGGTGATGCGCGTGAACCTGTGCCCTATGCGATAGTGTTTTTGCCCCATTTCACCCATCAGAGGGCGATCACACAAGGAGACAACATGCGTTCATTTTTCCAACCATGGCGACAGACATGCGCCGCAGGCCTGCTGGGACTTTTGTCTTTGGCGCTTCATCCAGTCGCCATGGCTCAGGCCTATCCCAACAAACCCATCAAGATGATCGTGCCCTTTGCTGCAGGGGGCACCACCGACATCGTGGCCCGACTGGTGGCCCAGCGCATGAGCGAGTCCATGGGTCAGCCCGTCACGGTTGACAACCGTGGCGGTGCAGGCGGTGCGATTGGCGCTGACATGATGGCCAAGGCAGCCCCCGATGGCTACACCATCATGATGCACAACCTGTCGTTCCCACTCGCCTCCGTGGCGCAAACACTGGCCAACCGCTCGCCCTTCAATGTGGACACCGACTTTGCCGGCGTCTCGATTGCGGTGTATGTGCCTTTTGTGTGGACAGCCAGCCCCAGCGTGCCTGCCAAAGATCTGAAAGAGTTGGCAGCCCTGCTGCGTGCCAACCCTGCGCTGCAATACAACTATGGCTCTACCGGCCCAGGCTCGACCATGCACGTGTTGGGTGAGGCGTTCAAAAAAGACGCCAAGGTTGACATCACGCACATTCCATTCAAAGGTGCTGCACCCCTCAAGCAAGAAATGTTGGCGGGCCGACTCCAAGTGGGTGGCGATCAGTTGTCGTCTTCTTTGGCTGAAATCAAGGCGGGCACATTGAAGGCCTTGGCTACCACCGCTTCGAAGCGCATTCCTGGTCTGCCAGAGATCCCAACCGTCAAAGAATTGGGCTTTCCTAATTTGGAGCTCGAAGGCTGGAACGGCGTGTTCGCACCCGCCAAAACACCCAAGGACATCATTGACCGCTTGAACAAAGAAGTCATTGCGGCTGTGCGCCACCCCGATGTGGTGAAGCGTTTGAACGACTTGGGCGCAGAGGGCGTAGGCTCAACCCCTGCCGAGCAAGATGCCATGCTGCGTCGACAGATGGATCAATTCCGCGCCATCATTCGCGAAATGCGCCTCGAATAACGAGGCGCATGGGGCAGCTCTCGAGCGCTTAAGCGCGGCTGCCTTGCGACAACCACCACACCAGCAGTTCCGTGCAATCGCGGTCGTCGAGTCCGCTGTGCGCGGCGGATTCAAACTGTTGCAAGGCCAAGGCTGTCAGCGGCATGTTTTTGTGCGTTGCTTCGCCTTGGTCGAGCATGGCCTGCATGTCTTTGCGCATCGTCGACACGTTGACCGTGATCTGATCGCTTTTGTGTTGGCTCAGCGTTTGGGCAATCATGCCGCCGCGCACTTTCAACATATTGGGCCCGCCCGAGGTGTCTGAAAAAATATCAATCACCCGCTTTGGGTCGAGACCCAAGGGCTCAACCAAAGACAATGCCTCGCCCAAGGTTTGCCAGTAGACCATCAAGGGCAAATTGATGGCCAGCTTCATGGTGGCGCCTGAGCCATGTGGGCCAACGTGCTCCACACGTCTGCAAATCACATCCAGCAAGGCTTTCACCTTGGCCAGGTCCTGCGCGTCGCCGCCCACAAAACCCAACAATTTGCCTTCTTTGGCGGGCCCCACACTGCCGCCAACCGGGCACTCTAAAAAGGTCGCCTTGACGGCGTGTGCACGCTTGGCCAATTCCTGCGGTTTGGCTGGCCGAACCGTGCTCATGTCGATGAAGATTTTGTTTTCTACATGGCCCGCCAACAAACCAGATGCCGATCCATACACATCGTCGAGGGCGGCCTCGTTGGTCAGCAAGGTGATGATCACATCGACAGACTCAGCCAATGCCTTGGGCGAATCGGCCCATGTCGCGCCTGCATCAAGCAGGGGTTGGGCGCGCTCTGCGCTGCGGTTCCACACGGTCACGGAATGCCCCGTCGACAACAGTCGAGCGCCTACAGCTGCGCCCATCTTGCCAATGCCTGCGATACCAATGTGCATGTTTGTCTCCTGTTATGAAAATGAACACTGCCGATTCTGCGTGAACTTGTCATGCCCTGCTGAAACGCAGGTTCTTGACGTGAGCGCTGAAACCTAGCAAGCCAAGCGATGTCGCCTTGATTCAAACATGGGCCTGCGCCAGCAGAAATTACCTTAGCATTCCTTGGTTGTTAACTTTGAATGCCCGAGGAATCAAGAATGAAGATCGTAGAAATCCGAGAAGTCACCCTGCCGATCAGCTCGCCGATCCGCAATGCCTACATCGACTTCACCAAAATGACGTTGAGCCTCGTTGCCGTCATCACCGACGTGATGCGCGATGGCAAGCCCGTGGTCGGCTACGGCTTTAACTCGAACGGTCGCTACGGGCAGGGCATGTTGATGCGCGAGCGCTTCATTCCTCGCGTGCTGGAAGCCAAGCCTGAGAGCTTGCTAGACGACACTGGTAACAACTTCGACCCTCACAAAATTTGGGCCACGATGTTCATCAACGAAAAACCCGGTGGACACGGTGAGCGCTCGGTGGCCATGGGCACCATCGACATGGCGGTGTGGGATGCCGTGGCCAAGATTGAAGGCAAGCCCCTGTTTCAATTGCTGGCAGACCGCTATGGCAATGGCCAGCCCAATCGCCGTGTGTTTGTGTATGCGGCAGGTGGCTACTACTACCCAGGCCAAGACCACGAAAAGCTCAAAGACGAAATGCGCAGTTACATCGACCGTGGTTACTCGGTAGTAAAACAAAAAATTGGCGGTGCTTCGTTAGACGAAGACCTGCGTCGCATCGACTCGGTCCTGAGTGTGTTGCAAGACGGTCAAAAATTGTGTGTGGATGCCAATGGTCGTTTTGACCGCGACACCGCCGTGGCCTATGCCAAAGCCCTCTCGCAATACGATTTATTTTGGTACGAAGAGGCAGGTGACCCGCTCGACTACGAACTGCAACAAACTCTGCGCAGCTACTACAAGAACCCCATGGCCACGGGTGAAAACCTGTTCTCCATGCAAGACGCGCGCAACCTCATTCGTTATGGCGGCATGCGCTCTGACCGCGATTGGTTGCAGTTTGACTGCGCTTTGAGCTATGGCTTGGTGGAGTACCTGCGTACCTTGGACATGCTCAAAGAGCACGGCTGGTCAGCCAGCCGTTGCGTGCCGCACGGCGGCCATCAAATGTCGCTGAACATTGCAGCGGGCTTGGGTCTGGGCGGCAATGAAAGTTACCCAGATTTGTTCCAACCCTTTGGCGGCTTTCCCGATGGCGTGAAGGTGGAGAACAGCTACATCACCATGCCAGACCTTCCCGGCATTGGCTTTGAAGGCAAGTCGGATTTGATCAAGGTGATGCAAGACTTGTCGCGTTAACGCGTTCGGTCTTGCGTTAGAACCACCAAGACACCGCTTGCGGAATCACCACCGCACCCACAATGCCGTGCAGGCCCATGCCTAGGCTGGCATAGGCGCCGGCCTCTGGGTGCACGCTGAATGCGCGTGAGGTGCCTATGCCGTGTGCGGCCACGCCAAGGGCAAAGCCGCGTTGCCACCATTGCGTGACGCGCAGGGCGTCTAGCACGTAGCGACCAAGAATGGCGCCCAAGATGCCTGTGCTCACTGCAAAGATGGCGGTCAACGTGGGCGAGGCTTGCACGCGCTCGGCAATGCCCATCGCAATCGGCGCGGTGACCGACTTGGCCACCAGTCCGCGCACCAAGGATTCGTCTACGCCCAACCAACGCGCCACGCCCACGGCGGTGAACACCGAGGTCACGCCACCCGTCATCAGCGACAGCAGCAACACAAGCATGCGTCCCTTGAGCGACGCAAAACCTTTGTAGATCGGAATGGCCAGCGACACCGTGGCGGTGCCCAGCAAGAAGTGCACAAACTGCGCGCCCTCGAAATACTTGGCATAGGGCATGTCAAGCACACTGATGCTGAACGTGACCACCACCACCGCAATCAACACAGGGTTGGCCAAAGGGTTGCGCTGGCTGCGCTCGTAAAGGGTGAGGCCCAGCAAATACGCACTCAGCGTCAGCACCAAAGCCAGCAGCGGGCTGCCCGAGAGGTACACCCAAATGTCAGAGATGGGCGGCAAGTGCGTTTGAAATTCGTTACTCATCGGTCGGCTCCTGCTTTGCCAACACCTTGAGCAAGCCCGCCGTCACAGCCACCGTGGCCACCACGCTCACCACCAACGCCGCGCTGATGGCCCACGCGTTAGCCTGCAACACCGGCAAGTAAAGCACCACGCCCACCGACGCGGGGATGAACAGTAGCCCCAAGTGCTGCAGAACGCTGCCGCCCACCAAATCAATTGCCGCAGGCACGTGGCCGCGCACGATGAGATACGCCAGCAACAACACCAAGCCCAAGACAGGGCCGGGAATGAAGGGCAGGGCGAACTTAGAGACGAGTTCGCCGAGGGCTTGGAAGATGAAGAGTTGGACGAGGCCTTGGATCATGGGGTCAGTGTAGACAAGCTACCGCTAGATGACTTGTCAAAACACTTGTGATGAAAACAGAGACGATTTAGTGTGCACCTAACGCCAGCTGCATCGCCAGCTGGTTATGCCGTTCAATCAACGGCCCCATGTCCACCGTGGCAATCTCACCCTTGCGCACCACCACGCGGCCGTTGACTACGACGTAGTCAGCGTTATCGCTGGCGCACAGCAGCAGCGCACCCACGGGGTCGTGCACGGCGCCACCGGCCATGCTGAGTGTGTCGGTGCGGAACATGGCGATGTCGGCGCAGTAGCCTGGCTTGATTTGCCCCAGTTCGTGTGCGCGGCCCAGCACTTCTGCGCCGCCGCGTGTGGCTAGGCGCAGGGCGTCGCGGGGCGTCATCTCCGAGGGGCCGCGGTCACAGCCGAATACGTTATGCCCGCCTACGACGCTCGGTTCGTCCAGTGCTCGCCCCACGCGAGCCAGCAGCATGGCTTGGCGGGCTTCGTTCAGCAGATGCGCACCGTCGTTGCTGGCGCTACCGTCCACGCCTAGGCCAATAGGCACACCAGTATCTAACATCTTGCGCAGGGGCAAGATGCCGCTGGCCAAGCGCATATTGCTGCACGGGCAGTGGGCAATGCCGGTGCGCGTGCGTGCAAACAAATACGCGCCTTCGTCGTCTAGCTTCACGCAGTGTGCGTGCCACACGTCGTGGCCCACCCACCCTAAGTCTTCGGCGTATTGCGCGGGCGTGCAGTTGAATTTTTCTTTCGTGTACGCAATGTCGTGGTCGTTCTCGGCCAAGTGCGTGTGCAGGCGCACCTTGTGTGCGCGGGCCAGTTTGGCGGATTCGCGCATGAGGTCTTGGCTCACACTAAAGGGCGAGCAAGGGGCCACGGCCACATGCGTCATCGCGCCATAGCTGGCGTCGTGGTAGGTCTCAATCAGGCGTTGGGTTTCTTTGAGGATGAAGGCTTCTTTTTCCACCACGCGGTCGGGCGGCAGGCCGCCTTGACTCTCGCCCACGCTCATGCTGCCGCGCGTGGCGGTAAAGCGCATGCCAATGGTGTGCGCGGCTTCAATGCTGTCGTCCAATCGCACGCCGTTGGGGTAGATGTAGAGGTGGTCGCTGCTCGTGGTGCAGCCGCTCAGTAGCAGCTCGGCCATGGCCACTTGGTTAGACACCAACACCATCTCGGGCGTGAGGCCCGCCCAAATGGGGTACAGCCCTTTGAGCCAGCTGAACAGCTCGGCGTTTTGCACCTGCGGCACGGCACGCGTGAGGCTTTGCACCATGTGGTGGTGCGTGTTGATGAGGCCAGGCACCACCACATGGCGGCGTGCATCGATCACCTCATCCACTTGCTTCTGCAGTTCGTCGATGTTCTCGTCAGCCTGAATGATGCATTCAATGCGGCCACCTTTTAGCAGCAGCGAGGCGTCTTTGAGTTCGGTGTTGGCATCGTCGAGCAAAGCGATGCAGCGGGCGCGGTGGATGAGCAGTGTGGTCATGGACTTGTCCTAAAGAAACAATCAAACAAGTCGTGGCCGAGTCCCCTAGTTTTATTTGTTCATAAAAATTGGGCGAGCACCACGTTGCCGCGCATCCCGGGCTTTTGCAGTAATTTACATTTTAAGCAGGCGCTTGGCCTCTGCCACCATCGCTTCGGGCGTGATGTTGAACAATTTGTATAACTCGTCAGCTGGGCCAGAAGCACCAAAACCTTTCATGCCTACAAACCCGCCATCGATACCAAGGTAGGCATCCCAACCTTGACGTACCGCAGCTTCGATGCCCACGCGCACGCCTGTGCCTAACACGCTGTGTTTGTAGGCAGTGTCCTGTACGTTAAAAAGTTCCCAGCAAGGCATGGACACCACCGCCGTACCTACACCTGCTGCTTCGAGTTGTTCACGCGCTTGTACAGCCAGCAACACTTCAGAGCCAGTGGCCAGCAAGGTTACTTTGCGCAGGCCGCAGGCAGCTTCGTGCAAAACATACGCACCTCGGCGCGTGAGGTTGTCGGTGGTGTGTGTGTGACGTACCAATGGCAATGACTGACGTGCAAACACCATGCTCACAGGACCATCTTGGTTTGCCAATGCCAGCTCCCAACACTCAGCCGCTTCCACTGCATCGGCCGGACGCATGACCCACATATTGGGCATGGCCCGCAGCGAAGCGAGTATTTCCACTGGCTGATGTGTGGGGCCATTGCGACCAATGCCAATCGAGTCATGGCTGAACACAAACTTCACAGGCAATCCCATGAGTGCTGCCATGCGCATGGCAGGGCGCTCGTAGTCGGCAAACGCAAGATAGGTGACCGACAGCGGAGTCACACCGCCGTGCGCTGCCATGCCGTTTGCCATAGAGCCCATCACATGCTCGCGTACGCCGCAGTGCACATAAGAGCCGGAGCGGTCTTGTGCGTTGAAAGCGGTCAGGCCACGCTTGTGGCTGGTGGGTGCTTCCAGGTCTGCGCAGCCCACCATGCGTTCGGGCAACACGGACGTGAGCAAGTCGTTGATTTCTGCAGAGATGAATATGCCGCTGGGCGCGGGTGGCGCTTGCAAGGCTTGTTGTTTGAAGTCCAGCAGCACTTGTTGCCATTGCGCTGGCAACTCGCCGCGCATGACGCGTTCAAATTCTTCTCGTTTAGCCGCGGGTAAAGCTGCCACACGTGCTTGCCAAGCCCGATATTCGCTAGCACTGCGTTGACCGGCACTGCGCCACGCATGTTGCACATCTGCTGGTATTTCAAACGGACCATGCGGCCAGCCCAGCATGTCACGTGCTGCTTGGGCGTCTTCTTCAAACAAGCGACCACTGTGTCCACCGCGTTTGCCTTGCAAACGTGCGATGCCTTTGGCGATGACGGTTCGGCAAGCCAGCATGGAAGGGCGCGGGTCAAGCCGCGCGACATCCAGTGCTGCCGTTAAGGCGTCGATGTCGTGGCCGTCTAACTCCACCACATGCCAGCCCGCAACACGAAAACGCTCAGCCACGTTTTCGCTGATGGACAAATCAGTGCTGCCGTCATCAGTGATGAGGTTGTCGTCCCACAACAGCACGAGCTTGCCCAGTTGCAAGTGGCCTGCCAATGAAATCATTTCTTGGCCGACGCCTTCTTGAAGACAACCGTCGCCCACAAACGCGTAGGTGAAGTGGTTGATCAAGTCGTTGCCAAAGCGCGCGCTCAGATACGCCTCGGCCACGGCCATGCCGAAGGCGTTGGCAATGCCTTGGCCCAGCGGGCCGGTGGTCACTTCAATGCCGTTGGGCTTATCGTGCGGACGCTCGGGGTGGCCTTCGCACACAGAGCCCAGTACGCGAAAGCGTTGCACTTCTTCAATGGGGAACGCTGGATAGCCAGTTAGGTGCAGCAACGAATACAAGAGCATGGAGCCATGCCCGTTAGATAGCACTACGCGATCTCGGTCAAACCAGCCAGCGTCTTGTGGGTTGTACTTGAGGTGTCTGGTGTAGAGAGCGGTAGCAATTTCTGCCATGCCCAGCGGTACGCCTTGGTGGCCCTCTTGGGCTTTGACGATGGCGTCAATGGAGAGAAAACGGATGGCGTGCGCCAGATTTTGTTGGGGGTGTGCGTTCATGGCGCGAATTTTGCCAAGCTCATACATGAGCGCAAGCGATGAATATTCAGGTTCAGATGAGCCTAATTCAACCGGCGGATTCAAGGACGAAGTGCAACACGCTTTAACGAGGCATGGAATACCTCGTGAGGTGTCTTGAATCCTAGTCGCTTTCTGGGGCGGTGATTCAATCGGTTTTCAATCATAGTCAATTCCTCATCCGTCACGGTTTC
>NZ_JAVKLM010000009.1:0-164471 GCF_031539105.1 Limnohabitans sp. | reverse complement strand
TTTGGTATCGTTCTTCTCGGCTGAGGTGCTTGTACATTGGGCAACTTCGACTTGGCGGTTAAAGCGGCCATGATGCTCTCGCATCCTCAGCCACCTATAACCAGTTCATCTTTGTTGCACTTCGTCCTTGAATCCGCCTTAATAAAAGCCCGCACTGCGGGCTTTTTAGTTTTCTAGAGTGTGTTTAAAATAAGTTCTTTTAAAAATATTAACTAGGAATATCTCTCATGGCACGTAACACCGTCGCAAATCAACTCGCGTCTATTCGTAAACAGCGCGAGCTTTTGGATAAAAAAGAGCAGGCTTTGAAATCAAAGTCGCATGAAAAAGTATTGGCTCAAATCGTCAACATGGCCAAAGAAGCTGGTTTGACAGCGGCTGACATAGCCAAGGCCTTGAGTTCAGGCAAGCCTGCTAAAGCAGCGAAGGCCCCCAAGGCAGCCAAAAAAGGCGTCTTGGCGGGTAAGAAAGTGGCACCTAAATACCGTAACCCCGCAAACCCAGAACAAACCTGGACAGGCCGTGGCGTTTCCCCAACTTGGGTGCAAGCGTTGAAGGCTGCTGGCACGCTTGACAGTGCTTTGATTGCACCCGCTGCAGTGGCTGCTTAATTCACTGATTGCCGAGACTTAATCATGCATTCTTTTAAATACTTGGTTTGTGCCTTGGCACTGATTGGTTTTGCGGCAGCGGCAAAACCAATCGGTAACTATCCCTCAATTCATTTGAGTGAGTTACCAGATTCTTTGCGGTCCGTCTGGAAAGAGTTAAAGCCCGAAATGAATGAGAACAGCCATTGCGCCACCGCCTTTGATAGCCATTCTGATGGCGAAAAGATGGCGTTTCGCTGCTCAATTCATATTAAAATGTCGGCTGAGGGCGAGCGTCGCGCCATGCGTTATTGCGAAGAAAAGCGCGTCGAAAAGGGCATCCGAATGCCCTGCAAATTGGTCGAAGAATAAATACCCGACGCGCGCAACTTAACGCGTCAGATTTAGCTTATGCATGATCTGTTGTGTGGCTTGAATAATCGGCGCAGCTGCTTCCGCTAATTTGATGGTATCTGCCGATTGGTGTGCCCACTGGTCTGCACGGTCCAGTATCAAATAAAAATCGCTCATATCGCCAATTTCAAAGCCCTCGTCTTTGGCTTTCATAATTTCTAGCAGCGTGATATAGCCTAAGAAATACAAAGCAAACATCAAAGAGATGGACGCGTTTTGTGACAGCGCATGTCCGTCGACTATTTCGGCAAACATTTCACGAATCGTGTCGATGGTGACAATTTCGTTTGGGTCGAATTTAAATTCTGATTTAAAGCAATCGCAGGCAATATCCCATTGCTGAATGCTGTCGGTATAGGGTTTGTCTAAATCGTGCATTCTGTGGGTTTGAAAGGTTAATTGCGACGGTCGAGCAGTTGTGCAGCTAGGGCGTGCATGGCATCGCGGTAAGGGCTAACGGGCAAGATACTCAATGCCGCAATGGCGCGTTCCGCTTCTGCATTGGCGGCTGAGCGTGTGGCATCCAGTGCGCCTGTGCTGCGAACGATTGCAACAATTTCAGCCAAGGCATCCATTTCGCCGTTTTCAATGGCGCTTTGGATGGTTTGACGTTGTGCGGACGTGCCGCGCTGCATGGCAATGATGAGCGGTAAGGTGTTTTTGCCTTCGCGCAAATCGTCACCCAAGTTCTTGCCCAGTTCTTTGGCGTCGCCGTCGTAATCAAGCACGTCGTCGATCACTTGAAAAGCGGTGCCTAAGGCCTGGCCGTAGTGAGCGCAAGCGGTTTCCACTTCGGGCGTGCTTTTCGCCAAGATGGCAGCTAAGCGGGTGCTGGCTTCAAAGAGTTTGGCGGTTTTTGATCGAATCACGCGCAAATAGCCAGCTTCGTCAAGCGATGCATCGTGCATGTTCATCAACTGCAGCACTTCGCCTTCCGCAATCACGTTGGTGGCTTCTGCCAGCACTTCCATGACGCGCATTTCGCCGGAATCGACCATCATTTGGAAGGCGCGGGAATATAAAAAGTCACCCACTAGCACGCTGGCTGGGTTGCCAAACGATTCATTGGCAGTAGGGCGGCCACGACGCAAGGTGGATTCGTCCACCACGTCGTCGTGCAGCAAGGTCGCGGTGTGGATGAACTCCACCACGGCGGCCAAATTGTGGCGCTGAGCGTCGGTGTAGCCCAAGGCGCCGGTCATGAGCAAAAGCAGGGCAGGGCGAATGCGCTTACCGCCCGCCGAGATGATGTACTGCGACACGGTGCCCACCAATGGCACGCCCGAGTCCAAGCGTTGCGCGATGACGCGGTCAACTTCTGCCATATCGGCAGCGATCAGGGCTAAGGGGTTTGCAGTTGTAGTGGACAAAGCGTGACTAGGAAAAAGGAGACAAAAGGCGTTGAACCGCTGTCGGATTATAGGGATTGGCGTTTTGCACTAATCACTGCTATAATTTCGGGCTCTGCGGAAATCCGTCCGTAGATATCCAAATAGATTCTTATCTAGAGGTCTCACATGTACGCGGTCATAAAAACCGGTGGCAAACAGTATCGTGTTGCTGCTGGTGAAAAAATTAAAGTAGAACAGATTGCTGCGGACGTAGGCCAAGAGATTGTGATCGATCAAGTTTTGGCAGTCGGTAACGGCGCTGAACTCAAGGTCGGCACACCCTTGGTGTCCGGTGCAACTGTCACAGTGACAGTTTTGTCTCATGGCAAACACGACAAAGTTCGCATTTTCAAAATGCGTCGTCGTAAGCACTATCAAAAACGCCAAGGGCATCGTCAGCAATTCACTGAATTGCAGATTGCTTCCATCAACGGCTAAGGAGCATTTGACATGGCACAGAAAAAAGGCGGCGGCTCTACGCGAAACGGGCGCGATTCCAAGCCCAAAATGCTCGGTGTGAAGGCTTTCGGCGGTGAGTTGATCTCCGCTGGCGCCATCATCGTGCGTCAACGTGGTACCAAGTTCCATCCCGGCGTTAACGTTGGCTTGGGCAAAGACCACACTTTGTTCGCATTGGTTGATGGCCACGTCTCGTTCGGCGTTAAAGGCGCTTTGAACAAGCACATGGTCAACATCACACCGGTTTGATTTTTTCAAACTGATTTGTGACAAAGCCCCGACTTGTCGGGGCTTTACTACTTTAAGACACCCATGAAATTCGTAGACGAAGCCTATATCGACATCGCCGCTGGTGATGGGGGGAACGGTTGCGTCTCGTTCCGTCATGAAAAATACAAAGAGTTCGGCGGCCCCAACGGTGGCGACGGCGGGCGCGGCGGCCATGTGTTTGCCGTGGCAGACCCCAACCTCAACACTCTGGTCGACTTCCGTTACTCACGCCGCCACGAGGCCAAACGCGGCCAACACGGCATGGGCTCCGACATGTTCGGCCATGCAGGCGACGACATCCTTTTGAAAATGCCCGTTGGCACCATCATCACCGACGTCGAAACCGGCGACGTGTTGTTTGAGTTGCTCGTGCCGGGTGAGGTCATCACCATCGCCAAGGGCGGTGACGGTGGCTTTGGCAACATGCGTTTCAAGAGCGCGATCAACCGTGCACCTCGCCAAAAAACACCAGGCTGGCCCGGTGAAAAGCGCGAGCTCAAACTTGAGTTGAAGGTGCTGGCCGACGTGGGTTTGCTGGGCATGCCCAACGCGGGCAAGTCCACCTTGATTTCTGCCATTTCCAATGCGCGCCCCAAGATTGCTGACTATCCCTTCACCACTTTGCACCCCAACTTGGGCGTGGTGCGTGTGGCCGCAGAGCAAAGCTTTGTGGTGGCCGATGTGCCGGGTTTGATTGAAGGCGCGTCTGACGGTGCGGGCTTGGGTCATCAGTTCTTGCGTCACTTGCAGCGCACACGTTTGTTGCTGCATCTTGTGGACATTGCACCGTTCGACGAAGGTGTCGACCCTGTGGCGCAAGCTAAGGCCATCGTTAACGAACTTAAAAAATACGACAAAGCCTTGTACGACAAGCCGCGTTGGATTGTGCTCAACAAGCTCGACATGGTCGCAGCCGATGAGCGCGAAGCCTTGGTTGCCGACTTTGTCAAGCGCATGAAATACAAAGGTCCGGTGTTCCAAATCTCTGCGCTGACGCGTGAGGGTTGCGAGCATTTGATCAAAGACATCTACAAACACATCAAAGCGCAACAGGTGGCTGAGCAGCCGCCCGAGTATGTTGACCCACGCTTTGCTGAGCCCACCCCCGAATAAGCAGCCATGACGCTTTCCACCTCCACCGTGTTGCGCGATGCTCGCCGCATCGTGGTCAAGGTCGGCTCTAGCTTGGTCACAAACGAAGGCCGAGGCTTGGACGAACAAGCCATTGGCGAATGGTGTCGCCAACTCAGCGCCTTGGTTCGCGATGGCCGCGAAGTCATCATGGTGTCTAGCGGTGCAATTGCCGAAGGCATGAAGCGCTTGGGTTGGACCACGCGTCCGCAAGAGCTACACGAGTTACAAGCCGCAGCAGCTGTGGGCCAAATGGGCTTGGCCCAGATGTACGAAACCAAGCTGCGCGAAAACGGTTTGGGCTCAGCCCAAGTCTTGCTCACGCACGCCGACCTCGCTGACCGCGAGCGTTACCTCAATGCCCGTTCTACCTTGTTGACTTTGCTCACGCATGGCGTGTTGCCTGTGATCAACGAGAACGACACGGTGGTGAATGACGAAATCAAGTTTGGCGACAACGACACCTTGGGTGCTCTGGTGGCCAACTTGGTTGAGGCCGATGCCCTCATCATCTTGACCGACCAAAAAGGTTTGTACACCGCCGATCCACGCCGTGATCCATCAGCCACTTTTGTGCACGAAGCCCGCGCGGGTGACGCCAAGCTCGAAGACATGGCGGGTGGCGCAGGTTCGAGCATCGGCAAGGGCGGCATGATCACGAAAATTTTGGCAGCCAAGCGTGCTGCAGGTTCGGGCGCATCCACCGTCATTGCGTGGGGCCGAGAGCCAGATGCCTTGGTGCGCTTGACCCAAGGCGAAGCCATTGGCACATTGCTGGTGGCACAAACCCAAAAACAACAAGCCCGCAAGCAGTGGATGGCTGACCATTTGCAACTGCGCGGCTCCGTCACCATCGACGATGGTGCAATCCACAAGCTCAAGAGCGATGGTTCTAGTCTTTTGCCGATTGGCATGACTCACGTGGACGGCGATTTCTCGCGTGGGGAAGTGATTGCCATTCTGGATGCTCAAGGCCAAGAAGTGGCTCGCGGTTTGGCCAACTATGCAGCGGCCGAAGCGCGTTTGTTGTGCCGTAAACCTTCAGGGCAAATGGCTGAGTTGCTTGGCTATGCTGCCGAGCCTGAGATGGTGCACCGAGACAATATGGTGCTCTCTAAATAAAAAAAGCCCACTTACATGGGCTTTTTTTACGTGTGCGTTGGTTTTATCGCAACCCAGCTTGCGGGTCTGGATCAAACGTGGCGCCTGGTGGCAACTCCATGTGCATGATGGCGCCAAATTGCTTGGGCATACCGCCATTGTCTTGTGCGGGGTGATGTGCACCACCGCGTAAATAACGGCTGCGCATATCGTTGCGCGGCAAAAAGCGTGACAGCTCGGTCAGCGCCATTTCGTAAACACCGCGTTTGAATTCAACCACCGCGTCCAGTGGCACCCAGTAGTCGTTCCAACGCCAAGCGTCAAACTCGGGATGGTCGGTGGCGCGTAAATTCAAATGGTGGTCTGGTGCCACCATCTGCAGCAAAAACCAAATCTGCTTTTGGCCTTTGTAAAAACCGCGCGCGTCACGGCGGATGAACCGGTCTGGCACCTCATAGCGCAACCAATCACGGGTACGGGCAACGATGCGCACATGCTCTTGCTTGAGCCCCACTTCTTCGTGCAATTCACGGATCATGGCTTGCTCGGGAGTCTCTCCTCGATCAATGCCGCCCTGTGGGAATTGCCAGCTGTGGGTGCGAATGCGCTTGCCCCAAAAAACCTGATTTTTCTGGTTGAGCAAGATGATGCCGACGTTGGGTCTGAACCCTTCTCGGTCAAGCATAATCGAACCTCAAATTTTTAAACTGAGTCGATTATGCACAGAGCTGCAGCATTTCACTCAGAATTTGCCCTAATTTCCCTATTAAATTGACGATTCGATTGCACGCATGAAAGCTTCCCAGTTCCTCATTTCCACCCTCAAAGACGCCCCTGCTGATGCCGAGGTAGTGAGCCACAAATTGATGATGCGCGCGGGCTTGATTAAAAAGCTGGGCGCTGGCATTTACAACTACATGCCTATGGGCTTGCGCGTGATTCGCAAAGTCGAAGCCATCGTGCGCGAAGAGATGAACAAAGCTGGCGCGATTGAGCTCAGCATGCCCGTGGTGCAGCCTGCAGAGCTTTGGCAAGAAACTGGCCGCTTCGACAAGATGGGCCCAGAACTCTTGCGCATCAAAGACCGCCACGGCCGCGACTTTGTGGTGCAGCCCACCAGCGAAGAAGTGGTGACCGACATCGCCCGCCAAGAAATTCGCAGCTACAAGCAGCTGCCCAAAAACTTCTACCAAATTCAAACCAAATTCCGTGACGAGCGTCGTCCTCGTTTTGGTTTGATGCGCGGCCGCGAATTCATCATGAAAGACGCTTACAGCTTTGACCGTGACCAAGTCTCGGCCAAGCAAAGTTACCAAGTCATGGCCGATGCGTATCGCAAGATTTTTGACCGCTTCGGTTTGACCTACCGTGCCGTGGCCGCAGACAGCGGCGCCATTGGTGGCGACTTGAGCGAAGAGTTCCAAGTGATTGCCGCCACGGGCGAAGACGCTATCGTCTATTGTCCCACCAGCACCTACGCCGCCAACATGGAAAAGGCCGAGGCCTTGGCCCCAGCGCACGCTCGCGACGCAGCCACACAAGCGATGGCTAAAACTGCCACGCCTGGCAAAAGCACCTGCGAAGACGTGGCTGCTTTGTTGAACGTGCCGTTGAAAACCACCGTCAAGTCATTGGTGCTGGCCACCGACACGCTCAACGACACAGGCGAAGTCGTCAAGTCGCAAGTGTGGCTCTTGCTCTTGCGCGGAGATCACGACATGAACGAAGTCAAAGTGGGCAAGCTGCCTGGCTTTGAAGGCGGCTTCCGCTTTGCCACCACCTCTGAGATTGATGACCACTTTGCTTGCAAGCCCGGCTACCTCGGCCCCGTCAAGATGAAGCAACCTTTGAAAATCGTCGCTGACCGTGATGTGGCTGTGATGGCCGATTGGATTTGCGGCGCCAATGAAGCAGACTTCCATATGACCGGCGTCAACTTTGGTCGCGACGTGTCTGAGCCCGATTTGGTCGCCGACATTCGCAACGTGGTGGCGGGCGACGCCTCGCCAGACGGTCAAGGCCTGCTCGCTATTGAGCGCGGCATTGAAGTGGGCCATGTGTTCTACCTCGGCACCAAATACAGCCAAGCCATGAACGCGACCTTCTTAGACGTGAACGGCAAACCGCAATTCATGGAAATGGGTTGCTACGGCATCGGCGTCACACGCCTGCCCGCGGCCGCCATTGAGCAAAACCACGACGATCGCGGCATCATTTGGCCCGACGCGATCGCACCATTCACAGCCGTGATTTGCCCAGTGAACATGGACCGTAGTGAAGACGTCAAAGCAGCAGCCTTTAAGCTTTATGAGGAACTGTTGGCCTTAGGCGTGGACGTCATTTTGGACGACCGTGGTGAGCGTCCCGGCGCCATGTTTGCCGACTGGGAACTGATTGGTGTGCCCCATCGCGTGACTATTGGTGACAAGGGCTTGAAAGAGGGCGTGGTCGAGTACCAACACCGCCGCGATAGCGAATCGACCAAAGTAGCAGTGGCCGACGTGTTGGTACATGTGAAGGCCAAACTCGGTTTGTGATGCTGCCGCGCACTGCTGCTCTGTGGTTTTGCCTTGTATGTGCATTCATGGCACATGCGGGCCCTCAGCGAGAAGTGCCTCTGATCGATTCGGTCCGCACGTCACTTAGCGCAGCGGTGCATCAGTCGGGACCACCGACTTTGGTTCATACCGACGAAAAAGCGGTCAACACGTTCCAGCTTTGGCTCACACAAACTGAAGCTCGCTTAGAAAAGCAACTGCAACGTCGCAAGGCTGGCTTTTCAGGTCTAAACGGCGCCCCTGATTTACTGACCCATGAATTAGCCAACACACATTTGCGCCGCGAGTTTTTGCAAACCGTTTGGTACGAAAGCCAGCGTGCAGGCTTAGAGCCATCTTTGGTGATGGGCTTGATTCAAGTGGAGAGTGGTTTTCGTAAATTTGCCATTAGTAGCGCAGGGGCGAGGGGCTTCATGCAAGTGATGCCGTTTTGGACGCGGGTGTTGGCCGAGGGCGATGCAAGCGTGCTGTTTCAAGCGCAAACCAATTTACGCTTTGGTTGCGTCATCTTGCGACATTACTTGAACGTTGAGAATGGAGACCTGGCCTTGGCACTTGGCCGCTACAACGGCAGCCGTGGTCAGATGCAATATCCAAATGCTGTGTTTGCAGCGCAAAAGGGGTGGCAATGAAAACGTGGGTACTCGTGTTGGTCACCCTGCTGTTGACAGGCTGCGCCACCAAAGCCTATCGCGCGGTAGAGAGCGAGTGTGCGCCGCAAGCTTGGGCCGACTACCCAGAGAACAAAATGCAAGTGGTGCAGACGCGCCAGCGCGTGATCCATGTGGCCACAGGTATGCGCAACTGTTTCAGCCGCAGAGACGGCGACCAAGTGCACACCATTTGCAACGACATCACCCGCCCTGAATACATCCCGTACCAAGAAACCGTGGTGATCGACCAAAACGAAGCGGTGCGCAAGATGGCCATTGCGTCGTGTTCGGCTAATTTGTGTGCGCAGCGTTACGGCAACGCCAGATGCAAAACGGATGAGCTGCTCATTCCTCTGCCCCAGGCTATTCCTGCGCAATAAAAAAGCCCGCTGCTGCGGGCTTTTCTTTGGTCTGAGCCAGCTCGAGTGCTGCTTAGCCGTTGATAACTTTTTGCAACTCACCCGACTCATACATTTCCATCATGATGTCGGAGCCGCCAATGAACTCACCCTTGATGTAGAGCTGAGGGATGGTGGGCCAGTTGCTGTACTCCTTGATGCCGTGACGAATTTCGGCGTCGTCCAGCACATTCACGGTTTTGATGGCTTTGGGTTCCACGCCGCAAGCTTTGAGCACTTGAATCGCACGACCCGAAAAACCACACATGGGAAAGCTTGCGCTGCCTTTCATGAACAGCAACACCTCGTTGCCTTTTACGAGTTCGTCAATGCGTTGTTGTGTGTCGCTCATGGGTTCTCTCCAAATAAAAGTTAATTATTTCACTGTTGGCCATTGTCCACCCGTGCAGCGCAAGATGCCCGCAAGGTCAGGACGGCTTTGTACGTTCACAAAACCTTGGTTGCCCAGCAAGGTTTGCACGGCGTGGGCTTGGTCGTAGCCGTGTTCGAGCAACAGCCAGCCGTTGGATTTGAGGTGCTGTGTCGCTTCGCGCACGATGGTGCGAACGTCGTCCAGACCATCCACGCCCGAAGCCAGCGCCGACAAGGGCTCGTGCTTCAATGCTGCCAAGTGTTCGTCATCGCTGGCTACGTAAGGCGGGTTGGACACAATCGCGTCAAAGGCGCGATTGTTCAGGGGGGCAAACCACGAACCGTGGTGGAAGTCCACAGGCAATGCCAAACGTTCAGCGTTTGCACTGGCCACTGCTAGGGCGTCGGCGCTGGCATCCACCGCGCTCACTTGGGCATCAGGGCGTGTGTGTTTGATGGCCAAGGCAATCGCGCCGCTGCCTGTTCCTAAGTCCACCACATCCGGTGAAGGCGTGTCGGCCAAGCAAGACAGCGCCCACTCCACCAAGGTTTCGGTGTCAGCGCGTGGGTCGAGCACGCGCTGGTCCACCTGCAGCGTCAAGCCAAAGAACTCTTTTTGGCCGGTGATGTAGGCCACGGGTTCGGTGTTGAGGCGGCGTTGAGTATGGGTTTCAAAGGTGGCTTGCACAGCAGCGTCTAGCGCGTCATCGCTGTGCGCCAATAGCCAAGCGCGGTCGTGTGGTGCGCGGCCTAAGCTGTGCAGCAGCAACACTTGCGCTTCTAGGCGTGGCAAACCCAAGGTTTGTGCCCAAGCTACGGCTTGCGTCACGGTCAACACACTCATGTTTTGCCTTCGAGCGCGGCCAGCTGTTCAGCCTCATGTGCGTGTTTCAAAGCTTGCATGGCCTCGCCCAAATCACCTTCCATGATGAAGTTGAGTTTGTACAGAGTGAGGTTGATGCGGTGGTCGCTCCAACGCCCTTGCGGGAAGTTGTAGGTGCGAATACGGTCGCTGCGGTCGCCGCTGCCAATCAGGCCTTTGCGCATGGCTGCATCTTTGGCAGCGCGCTCTGCGCGGTCTTTTTCTTGAATGCGGGCGGTCAGCACTTTCAACGCTTGCGCTTTGTTGCTGTGCTGGCTTCGACCATCTTGGCATTCGGCCACGATGCCCGTGGGCAAGTGGGTGATGCGCACCGCAGAGTCGGTTTTGTTGATGTGCTGGCCACCCGCACCGCTGGCGCGGTAGGTGTCGATGCGCAAATCAGACGGGTTGATCTTGATGGCCTCGGCTTCGTCTGGCTCGGGCAGCACCGCCACCGTGCACGCGCTGGTGTGGATGCGGCCTTGGGTTTCGGTGGCCGGCACCCGCTGCACGCGGTGGCCACCCGATTCAAACTTGAGCCAGCCATACACGCCGTCGCCGCTTGAGCCGCCGTCCATGCGCACCACCACTTCTTTGTAACCACCCAGTTCGCTTTGTGATTCGCTCACGATCTCGCTGCGCCAGCCTTGGCGCTCGGCATAGCGCATGTACATGCGCAACAAGTCGGCGGCAAACAAAGCAGACTCATCGCCGCCCGTCCCAGCGCGAATTTCGATGAACGCTGGGCGTGCATCGTCTGGGTCTTTAGGCAGCAACATGCGTTGCAGTTCGGTTTCAAGTTGCAGCAGTTCTGCCTCGGCGCTGGCAATTTCTTCTTCCGCCATAGTGCGCATGTCGGCGTCATCGCCCACGTCTTGCAGCATCTGTTGCGCGGCTTGCACATCGGCTTCGCGTTGTTGGTAGCGAGCGTAGCGGCCTGCTGTGGCGGTCACGTCGGTGTGTTCGCGTGACAAAGCCAAGAACTGCGTCATGTCCTTCATGATGTCTTCGCGAGACAGCAAGAAATCGAGTTCATGTAAACGTTGGGTGTGGCGCTCAAGCTGAGCGCGCAGAAAGTCTTTCATGGGGTCAGCGCCTAACGGTTGCCGCGCAAAAAGAAATGCTCAATCGCGTGGCGTGCGCGTTCGCGTGACTCGGCGTCACCCGCATGCAACTCGGCCATGGCGCCATGCATCATTTTTTGTGTCAGGCCGCGTGACAGGGCTTCTAGCACCGCATCCACATCGTCGCCTTTGGCTATTGACTTACGGGCGCGCGCAACTTCCGCGCTGCGCCAGTCTTCGGCTTGGGCGTTGAGTTGCTGAATCAGCGGTACGTTGCTGCGCTGGTCCATCCAGTGTTCAAAACTTTGCACACCTGCGTCGATGATGGCTTCGGCTTGCGCCACCGCGGCTTGGCGGTTGGCTTGGCCGGTTTGCACCACGTCAGACAAATCGTCCACGGTGTACAGGTAAACGTCTTCAAGCGACTTCACCTCGGGTTCAATGTCACGCGGCACGGCCAAGTCGACCATGAACATGGGGCGGTGTTTGCGTTGTTTGAGTGCGCGCTCAACCGCACCCAAACCAATCAAGGGCAGGGTGCTAGCGGTGCAGCTGATGACCACATCAAACTCATGCAGTCGATCCGGCAAGTCGGCTAAGCGCATGACGTCACCGCTGAATTGGGTGGCTAGCTTCTCGCCTCGCTCCAGTGTGCGGTTGGCAATGGCAATCGCCCTGGGGTTCTTGGCGGCGAAGTGCGTGGCGCACAGCTCAATCATTTCGCCCGCACCCACAAACAGCACGCGGGTTTCGCTGAGGTCTTCAAACAGTTGACTGGCCAAGCGCACCGCAGCGGCTGCCATGCTGATGGAGTGCGCGCCAATCTCGGTCGAGCTGCGCACCTCTTTGGCGACAGCGAACGAGCGTTGGAACAGTTGATTGAGCGTGGTGCCCAAGGCTCCAGCTTCCGACGCGGCACGCACCGCGTCTTTCATCTGGCCCAAGATTTGTGGCTCGCCCAGCACCATGGAGTCGAGGCCACTTGCCACGCGGAAGGCGTGGCGAGCGGCATCGGCTTCGAGCAGGGCGTAGGTGTGGCCTTTCAAATCGTCGGTAGACACGCCACCGGACTTGGCCAACCACGTCAAAGTCTGTTGCATTTGGGCCTCGCCGCCCGCGCAATAAATCTCGGTGCGGTTGCAGGTGGAGAGAATGGCCACCTCGCTGTCAGGCTCAAAAGAATGGCGCAGGGTGGCGATGGTCGGACCCATTTGTTCGACCGCAAAAGCGAAACGGCCCCGCAAATCAAGCGGGGCTGTCGTGTGATTGAGGCCTAAAGCCCAGACTGCCATAACGCACATTATAAAATTTACTCACATGGGCCCCTTAGAACAAATCATTCACACTTTTAACCTCATTGCCCCGGCATGGGGTGTGGCCCTGTTTTGCGTGCTGCTGACCCGCCTGAGCGCACGCTGGTGGCTGCCCTTGGCCAGGTGGAGCCTGATGAAACAGGCCGTGGTGAGTGGCGTCTTAGGCACGGTCGTCCTAGCTGGCGGCTTGGTTTTGTGGGGTGTTGACGGGAAAATGGCCACTTACTCGGCCCTCGTCATCGTCTGCGGTACTGCTCAATGGCTGATGTGCAAAGGCTGGCAGCGCTGATGTAAGACGCCCAAGGCGCGCTTCCTGTGTGCACGTTGGCTCTTCTTTGCTGCGCTCAGAATCTTGCTCACCGCGCACGCAGACAACTCGCCTTGAGCTTTGGCTTGTCGAATAACCTTAAAAGCTGATGTCGTACACCCCCAGCCCCAGTAAGTGCACTAAGGCCCTCCCCTCAGTGAACCTAAACCCCTGCAGTAAAATCGGGCCTTAATTCGCGCCTCAATGCGCCTTAGCGCGCACATCACACCATGAATGCTCCCACCTCGCTGAACCACTTGCTCGCCACGGCTGAAGAAAGCCCGCGACTGCGCGAAATTCCCTACAACTACACCTCGTTCTCTGACCGAGAAATCGTGTTGCGCTTGCTCGGCGCCGACGCATGGGAATTGCTGTTGCGTTTGCGCCAAGAGCGCCGCACCGGCCGATCGGCCCGTATGTTGTACGAAGTGCTGGGTGACATTTGGGTGGTGCAACGCAACCCCTATTTGCAAGACGATTTGCTCGACAACCCAAAGCGCCGTCACCAGTTGGTCGATGCTTTGCACCACCGCTTGGGCGAAGTGCAACAGCGCCGCACACCTGATGCCGACATCGAGCGCGATGCCATGGTGGGCCAGTTGTTGCAAGCGGCAAGTGCTGCTGTGGAAGACTTCAGGATTGAATTTGATGCCATTGCCGCTTTGCGCAAGAAAGCAGCACGCCAGCTTAAAAAGCACACGGCCAATGACAACATCAAATTTGACGGTCTCTCGCGCGTGAGCCACGTCACTGACGCCACCGACTGGCGCGTAGAGTACCCCTTTGTTGTGCTGACCCCGGACACCGAAGAAGAAATGGCGGGCTTGGTCAAAGGTTGTATTGACCTTGGACTCACCATCGTCCCACGCGGCGGCGGCACGGGCTACACCGGTGGTGCGATTCCGCTGACTTGGAAGAGTGCAGTCATCAACACTGAAAAGCTCGAAGCCATGACCGAGGTCGAAATGGTCGACCTGCCCGGTATTGCCCACAAAGTGCCCACGATTTACACCGAAGCGGGTGTGGTCACCCAGCGCGTGGCCGATGCGGCTGAGCGCGGTGGTTTCGTGTTTGCCGTCGACCCCACGTCTGCCGAGGCCTCGTGCATTGGCGGCAATATCGCCATGAACGCAGGCGGTAAAAAAGCTGTTTTGTGGGGCACGGCCCTCGACAACTTGGCCAGCTGGCGCATGGTCACGCCTGATGCTGAGTGGCTTGACGTCATTCGCGTGGACCACAACCTTGGCAAGATCCATGATGCCGAAATGGCCAGCTTCGAGTTGAAGTACTACCAAGCCGACGGCAAAACCTTCATTCGCCAAGAGCGCCTCGACATTCCCGGCAAGTCCTTTCGCAAAGAGGGCTTGGGCAAAGATGTGACCGACAAGTTCTTGAGCGGCCTACCAGGCATCCAAAAAGAAGGCTGTGATGGTTTGATCACCAGCGCACGATGGATTTTGCACCGCATGCCCGCCCACACACGCACCGTGTGCATGGAGTTCTTCGGTAACGCCAAAGACGCGGTGCCCAGCATCGTGGAAATCAAAGACTACATGTTTGCCGAACAAAAGCGCAGCGGCGTATTGTTGGCTGGCCTTGAACATTTGGACGATCGCTACTTGCGCGCCGTGGGTTATGCCACCAAGAGCAAGCGCGGTGGCCTGCCCAAGATGCTGCTGGTGGGGGACATCGCGGGTGACGATGCGGACGAAGTGGCACGTGTCACTTCGGAAGTCTCACGCATGGCCAACACCCGCAGCGGTGAGTGCTTTGTGGCCGTGAGTCCAGAAGCCCGTAAAAAGTTTTGGCTCGATCGCAAACGAACCGCTGCCATCAGTCGTCATACCAATGCGTTCAAGATCAACGAAGACGTGGTGATTCCTTTGCCACGCATGGCCGAGTACACCGACGGCATTGAGCGCATCAACATTGAGCTGAGTCTGCGCAACAAGATTGAGCTGTGCGATGCCTTGGACGACTTTTTTGCCAAAGGCAATTTACCTTTGGGTAAGTCGGATGATGCAGCTGATATTTCAACACCCGAGTTGCTGGAAGACCGCGTGCAACAGGCCCGCTCACTCGTTGGCGAAGTTCGTGGTCTGTGGCAGCAGTGGCTCAATGAGTGCGATGCACTGTTCCCACAGCTGCAAGACCACAGCCTTCGTGCCAGCTGGAAAACACAAATCCGTGCAGTGTTGCAAAACATCTTCACGGGCGCACAACTCGCACCCATCTTGGATGAGTGCAATGCCATTCACCAACGCGTGCTCAAAGGTCGTGTGTGGGTGGCGCTGCACATGCACGCGGGCGACGGCAACGTGCACACCAACATTCCTGTGAACAGTGATAACTACGCCATGCTGCAAACCGCGCATGAAGTTGTGGCACGCATCATGGTCTTGGCGCGCTCGCTCAATGGCGTGATTTCAGGCGAGCACGGCATTGGCATCACCAAGATGTCGTTTCTAACCGATGCTGAGTTGCAACCTTTTGCAGACTACAAGGCCAAGGTAGACCCACAAGGACGCTTCAACAAAGGCCACTTGCTGCGCAACCAAGACACAGATGCGTCCTTGCGTCACGCTGACTTAAGTCAAGCGTATACGCCGAGCTTTGGTTTGATGAGCCACGAATCGCTCATCATGCAACAGTCAGACATTGGCGCCATTGCCGCCAGCGTGAAAGACTGTTTGCGTTGCGGCAAGTGCAAGCCCGTGTGCGCCACCCATGTGCCACGCGCCAACTTGCTGTACAGCCCCCGCAACAAAATTTTGGCCACTTCGTTGTTGGTCGAAGCCTTCTTGTACGAAGAGCAAACCCGTCGTGGCGTGTCTATCAAACACTGGCAAGAGTTTGAAGATGTGGCCGACCACTGCACGGTTTGCCACAAGTGTTTGACGCCTTGTCCTGTCAAGATTGACTTTGGCGACGTGACCATGAACATGCGCAATCTTTTGCGCAAGATGGGCCAAAAAACCTTCCGTCCCGGCAATGCGGCAGCGATGTTCATGCTCAATGCCACCAATCCTGAAACCATCAAGTTCGCTCGAACGGCCATGGTGGGTGTGGGCATGAAGCTGCAACGTTTTGCGCACGACCTGCTCAAAGTAGTGGCGCGCAAACAAACCAGCGCACCGCCCGCCACCGTAGGGACCGCGCCCATCAAAGAGCAGGTGATTCACTTCATCAACAAGAAAATGCCGGGCAATCTGCCCAAGAAAACGGCGCGCGCCTTGCTCGACATCGAAAACAACGATTACGTGCCCATCATCCGAGACCCGAAAACCACCACGTCTGAAACAGAGGCGGTGTTCTATTTCCCCGGTTGCGGCTCTGAGCGTTTGTTTAGTCAAGTGGGTCTCGCCACGCAAGCCATGTTGTGGCACGCGGGCGTGCAAACCGTGCTGCCACCCGGCTACCTGTGCTGCGGCTATCCGCAAAAAGGCTCGGGCCAGTTTGACAAGGCCGACAAAATCATCACGGACAACCGCGTGTTGTTCCACCGCGTGGCCAACACGCTCAATTACCTTGACATCAAAACCGTGGTGGTGAGCTGCGGCACGTGCTTTGACCAGTTGCAAGGCTATGAGTTCGACAAAATTTTCCCAGGTTGCCGTATCGTCGACATCCACGAATACTTGCTCGAGAAGGACATTAAGCTGAGCGCGGCTGACCAAGCTGGCTATTTGTTCCACGACCCATGCCACAGCCCCATGAAGCAGCAAGACCCAATGAAAACGGTCAAGGCTTTGTTGGGCGACCAAGTGCGCAAGAGCGACCGATGCTGTGGCGAGTCTGGCACCTTGGGTGTGACGCGTCCGGACATCTCTACCCAAGTGCGTTTCCGCAAAGAAGAAGAGTTGCAAAAAGACGAAGCTGCTTTGCGCGCCATGACAGGCGAAGCCAAGGGCGACATGAAAATTCTCACCAGCTGCCCCAGCTGCTTGCAAGGCTTGAGCCGCTACGGCGACGACTTGCAAAACGGTTTGCTAGAAGCCGACTACATCGTGGTCGAAATGGCGCGCAAGATGCTGGGCGAGCAGTGGATGCCCGAGTACGTAGCCCAAGCCAATGCCGGTGGCATTGAGCGCGTGTTGGTTTAATCAGAAAGACACCTATGGCCGGCTTAGAAAAACACACGCCTACACCCCAAGACATCACGGTGCATGGCGCATCGCGTGTGTTGGAAGTTAGCTTTGCAGATGGCGCAGCGTTTCGCATTCCGTTTGAGTTGATGCGCGTCTACAGCCCCTCGGCTGAAGTGCAGGGCCACGGCCCAGGTCAAGAGGTGTTGCAAACGGGCAAGCGCTTGGTCGAGCTCGAAGGCCTAGAGCCCATTGGTAACTACGCCATCAAGCCGACCTTCAGCGACGGCCACGACAGCGGCTTGTTCACTTGGGAATACCTGTATTTCTTGGGCTCTGAGCAAGACCAACTCTGGGCCGACTATGAACGTCGCTTGCAGCTAGCCGGCACGGACCGCGACGCCGCCATGCCTGAAAAAGCTGGCGCAGGCTGTAGCACACACGCGCATTGATACCATTACAAATATGAGCAGCACCCATTTCGGTTTCAAAACCGTCGACGAAAAAGAAAAAGCCAAACACGTCCGTGGCGTGTTTGATTCGGTCGCGTCCAAATACGATGTGATGAATGACCTCATGTCCGCCGGCCTGCACCGCATATGGAAGCGCTACACCGTCATGGTGGCTGACTTGCGCGAGGGCTCGCAAGTGCTCGACATCGCAGGTGGCACGGGTGATTTGGCCATGGCCTTTGCCAAAAAAGTGGGAACAACCGGCCGCGTGGTGCACACCGACATCAACGAAGCCATGCTGCGTACCGGCCGTGACCGTTTGCTTGACCACGGCATGGTCTTGCCCACCTTGGTGTGCGATGCCGAAAAACTGCCTTTCCCCGACAACCACTTTGACGTGGTCAGTGTGGCCTTTGGCCTGCGCAACATGACGCACAAAGACGCCGCTTTGCGCGAAATGTGCCGCGTGCTCAAACCCCAAGGCAAGCTTTTGGTGTTGGAGTTCTCCAAGGTGGCTAAGCCACTGGAGAAGGCCTATGACTGGTATTCCTTCAACATCTTGCCCAAGCTGGGTCAGATGATTGCGGGCGACGCATCGAGCTACCAATATTTGGCCGAATCTATTCGCATGCATCCCGGCCAAGAGGAATTGAAATCCCTCATGAAACAAAATGGCTTTGGCCATGTGGACTTTCACAACATGAGCGCCGGCGTGGTCGCACTTCATGTTGGAATCAAGTGCTGAACGATTGAGACAACAGGAGACGACGCGATGAAGAAAATTTTCACAGCTATTTTTGTGGTGGCCATGGCTTTTGCCACCATGCATGCCGAAGCTGCTAAGCGCTTGGGCGGTGGCAAATCGATGGGCCAGCAGTCCAGCAACGTGACGCAGCGTGAAGCTGCCAAGCCTGCACCTGCTGCCACGCCCAATGCGGCTCCAGCTGCCGCACCGCACGCGCCTGCAGCTCCTGCTGCTGCGCCTAGCCGCTTTGGTGGCATGGGCGGCATGCTCGGTGGTTTGGCTGCCGGTTTGGGCCTCGCTTGGCTGGCTCACTCCATGGGCTTTGGTGCTGAGTTTGGTCAGTTCTTGATGTTTGGCGTGTTGGCCTTGGTCGTGATGATGGTCATTGGTGCCATCATGCGTCGCCGCCAACAGCCTGAAGCCAGCAACACCAGCCCTTACGCCTTCGAAGGCGCTGGCGCTCCCGCCAACCCCAGCACATTGCCGCAGTACAACCCCAAGAACGTGGGTAACGATTCGTCAGCTCGTCCAACGGACACGCAAGCCAACTTTTCCCCTGCAGCCGGCGGCTCCATGATTGGTTCTGCCTTGGGTGGCAGCCAAACTTGGGGCATCCCTGCTGACTTTGATACCGCAGGCTTTGTCAACGCGGCCAAGCAAAACTTCATGACCTTGCAAAACGCCTGGGACCGCTCTGATATCTCTGCCCTGCGTGTGATGATGACCGACAGCATGTTGGACGAAATCAAAGCCCAATTGGCTGAGCGTGAAGCCACAGCCAATGGCCAACTGAACCACACCGAAGTGGTCATGCTCGATGCGCACCTCCTGGGCATCGAAGAGGTGGGCAACACTTACATGGCCAGCGTGGAGTTCTCGGGCCTGATCCGTGAGGAGCCATCCTCTGGCCCCACACCGTTCCGCGAAGTGTGGAACATGACCAAGCCCAAAGACGGCAGCTTGGGCTGGTTGGTGGCAGGCGTTCAAGCCTTGCAATAAACCGGATAAATCAGGGCGCACCGAGAAGAGCGCCCAAACAAGGAATAATTGGGGACTATGGCAACACAGTCCCCTTTTTCTTGGTTGGCCGATGCAGCAGACACGTTGCGCGCCAAACTCCCCGCAGATTTTCCGCAATCCTTCGCCCCACCTCCATGGGCGGTAGCGGAAGTGCAGCAGCGCGTGGTCCTTTTGTTGAACCACGTGCTCATGCAAGAGCCCGCCGCACGCGACCGCTTGCAACGCCAACGTGGCCGACAAGTGCAGGTGTGCTGGCGCGATCAAGTGTTTCAATGCGCCTTCACCCCAGCAGGTTTGATTGAGTTCATCAGCCCTGATGTCAGCACCAAAACTGCCGACCTCGTGCTGCGTGTGAACGAGCCTTCACCGTTTGAGTTGGTCAAGACCGTGTTGCAAGGCGAGAAGCCCGCCATTCGCATCGAAGGCGATGTGCAGTTGGCCGCTGAAGTCAATTGGCTGATCGATCATGTGCGTTGGGACCCCGAAGAAGATATGGCCCGACTCATTGGTGACGCTCCCGCTCACACCTTGGTGCAAACCGCCAAGCGTGCGGTTGATGCCCTGCGCAGCTTTGTGCAACAACAAAGCAAAAAGGCCGCGCCATGATGACCCGTTTGCTGCGTGGTATTTACATCGTTCTCATCGTTTTGCGTTACGGCTTGGACGAGCTGGTGCTCACCAGTTTCCAAAAGCCGGGCTTGCGATTGTTGGCCCGTATTGTGTCGGTGGGCCGCGATTTGTCTGCACCGCGCGGTCAGCGTTTGCGTGAAGCGTTAGAGCACCTGGGCCCCATCTTTGTGAAGTTCGGCCAAGTGTTATCTACCCGCCGCGATTTGCTGCCGCCAGACATCGCCGATGAGTTGGCCTTTTTGCAAGACCGCGTGCCGCCTTTCTCGTCTGCCGTTGCCGTGGGCACCATTGAGCGTGCGTTTGGTCGTCCGTTGAATGAGATTTTTGTCGAGTTCACGCACCAACCTGTGGCCAGCGCGTCCATTGCACAGGTGCACTTTGCCGTCATCCAAGACCGCAGCGGCGTGATCCGTGAAGTGGCCGTCAAGGTGTTGCGCCCTGGCATGTTGACCGTGATCGACAAAGATCTGAGCCTCATGCGCATGATGGCCGGCTGGGTGGATCGTCTCTCTGCCGATGGCAAACGCCTGAAGCCCCGCGAAGTGGTGGCCGAGTTTGACAAATACCTCCACGACGAACTCGACTTCATGCGCGAGGCCTCTAATGCCGCGCAACTTCGCCGCAACATGGAGGGCCTCAACTTGGTGTTGATTCCCGAGATGATTTGGGACTTCTGCCGCGACGACGTGATTGTGATGGAGCGCATGAAGGGCGTGCCCATCAGCCAAGTGGACCGTTTGCGTGCGGCAGGTGTGGATATTTCTAAGCTCGCACGCGACGGCGTGACCATCTTCTTCACGCAAGTGTTTCGCGATGGTTTTTTTCATGCCGATATGCATCCGGGCAACATCCAAGTCAGCCTCGATCCAGCCACTTTTGGCCGCTACATCTCGCTGGACTTTGGCATCGTGGGCACGCTCACCGAGCACGACAAAGAGTATTTGGCGCAAAACTTCACGGCCTTCTTCCGCCGCGACTACAAGCGCGTGGCCGAGCTGCATGTGGAGTCGGGCTGGGTGCCCGCTGACACGCGTGTGGACGAATTAGAGTCAGCGGTGCGAGCCGTTTGCGAGCCGTACTTTGACCGTCCGCTGAAAGAAATTTCACTTGGCATGGTGCTCATGCGCTTGTTCCAAACCTCGCGCCGCTTCAATGTTGAGATTCAGCCGCAACTCGTGTTGCTGCAAAAAACGCTGCTCAACATCGAAGGCCTAGGTCGCCAGCTCGATCCGGATCTGGATTTGTGGAACACCGCCAAACCGTTTTTGGAAACGTGGATGCTCGACCAAGTCGGCCCCAAAAAGCTATGGAAGCAGCTGGTAGCCGAAGCCCCGCGCTACGCCAAGCTCTTGCCCGAGTTGCCACGCTTGGTGCATGACTTTTTGAAGCATCGCCAAAACAACGACAACGCCCAGTTGCAACAGCTCATCGAAGAGCAACGCCGTACCAACCGCATGTTGCAACGTCTCATGTGGGTGGGCGGTGGCTTCTTGGGTGGTCTCGTTGCCATGCAAGTGTTTGTGCGCTTGCACCACATTTTTTAACCCCTTTGCGGAGTTGACCCGTGCTGCTCACACTCGTCATCGTCTATTTGCTGGTCACCATCGCCATTGGTTTGATGGCGGCCAAGCGCGTTCAAAACTCGGCTGACTTTGCCATTGCTGGTCGCCACCTGCCCATGGCCATGGTCATCACCACCACGTTTGCGACGTGGTTTGGTTCTGAAACCGTGTTGGGCATTCCTGCCAAGTTTGTGAACGGTGGCTTGCACGGCGTGGTGGAAGACCCCTTCGGCGCGGGCTTTTGCCTCATCTTTGTAGGTCTGTTCTTCGCAGGCAAGCTCTACCGCATGACGCTGCTCACCATCAGCGACTACTTTCGCGAGCGCTATGGCCGCGTGGTGGAGGTGGTGTGCTCGCTCATCATCATGGTCAGCTATCTTGGCTGGGTGTCGGCGCAGGTCACGGCTTTGGGCTTGGTGTTCAACCTGCTGTCTGATGGCGTGGTCAGCATGGAGCTGGGCATGGTCATTGGCGTGGTGTCGATCTTGGCCTACACCTTGTTTGGTGGCATGTGGTCAGTGGCCATCACCGACTTCATTCAGATGATCATTTTGGTGGTGGGCCTTTCTATCTTGGCTTTCTTTGCCGCAGGGCAGGCCGGTGGTGCGGACAAGGTACTGGCGCTGGCGATCAGCCAAGACATGTTCAAGTTTTGGCCCGAACCCAACACCAAAGACGTTTTGTTTTTCTTTGCCTCGGCCATCACCATCATGTTGGGGTCCATTCCGCAGCAAGACGTGTTTCAGCGCGTCATGTCGGCCAACAGCATTAAGGCTGCCACGCATGGACCTGTGATTGGTGGCGTGTGCTACATCTTGTTTGCGTTTGTGCCCATGTTTTTAGTGGTCAGTGCCATGATCATCATGCCCGAGCAGGCCACGACCTTGATTGCCGATGACCCACAAAAAGTCTTGCCCACTTTGGTGATGACGCAAATGCCGTTTGTCATGCAAGTGCTGTTTTTTGGCGCCTTACTCTCGGCCATCAAGTCCTGTGCCTCGGCCACCTTGCTGGCGCCTAGCGTGACGTTTACCGAAAACATTTGGCGTCAGTTCTTTCCTCACCAAAGCGACCAGCAAGAGTTGCGTGCCATGCGCGTGACGGTGTTGGTGTTCAGCATGCTGGTGCTGGGCTACGCCATTCGCATGCAGGGCACGTCGATTTACGAAATGGTGTCGGGCGCGTATCAGGTGCCCTTGGTGGGTGCCTTTGTGCCGCTGACCTTTGGCCTGTATTGGAAGCGTGCCACCACACAGGGCGCTATTTTTGCTCTGGCTTTGGGTTTGCTGACTTGGGGGCTGTTCTTGGCCACACCCGCAGGCGACGAGTTCCCGGCCCAGTTGGCGGGCGTGTTGGCCAGTTTGACGGGCATGGTGCTGGGCTCTTTGGGGCCGCAAGCCATTCGCAACGCCCACAGCGCCCACCACAAGCTGGTGGGCTTGGCCTGACCAACTCAGCCCTTGAAATAGGGGTTGGGCGCCTATAATTCAGGGTTTTACCGAACCCTCCTCGCCATGCCAATTTACGCCTACAAATGCGGTTCCTGCGGCCATGCCAAGGACGTCTTGCAAAAAATTGCGGATGCACCGCTGACAGATTGCCCTGAGTGCGGCAAGCCCACATTTTCCAAACAACTCACCGCTGCGGGCTTTCAGCTCAAAGGCTCGGGTTGGTACGCCACCGATTTCAAGGGCGGCACGGGCGGCACCTCTGCCCCCGCAGCAGCTGCGGGCACAGCCGCCGCTTCGACGACCAGCGACAGCCCTGCCGCCAGCAGCACCGACACCGCCTCTAGCAGCCCCGCCACGCCAACCGCTTCGGGCGGTTGCGCCACGGGCTGCGCGTGCCACTGATTTTTCAAAACCACAAAGCACCGCATGCCGATTAAAAAATACCTGCTCGCAGGCCTCTTGGTCTGGACGCCTTTGGCCATCACGGTCTGGGTGCTCACATGGCTCGTGGGCATCATGGATGGCATCTTCATCGACACCCTCTCCAAGTTCCGTCCCTTGGTGTCGCAAGACACGGTAACGTCCATGCGTGACATGACGGGCTTGGGCGTGATCTTGGTGTTGCTGGTGCTGCTGGTCACCGGCGCATTGGCTTCCAATGTGTTGGGTAAATGGCTGGTGCGTCAGTGGGACAAGTTGTTCACCAACATCCCCATCGTCAAGTCAATTTACGCCAGCGTGAAGAAGGTGTCTGACACCTTGTTCTCCAGTAGCGGCAATGCGTTTCGCCAAGCCTTGTTGGTGCAATACCCGCACGCAGGCATGTGGACCATCGCGTTTCAAACCGGCACGCCCGTAGGCGAAGTGGCCAGCAAATTGACGGGCGAACACCTGAGCGTGTATGTGCCTACCACCCCCAACCCCACCAGCGGATTTTTTTTGCTGGTGCCACGCAGCGATGTCATCGAGCTCGATTTGAGCGTCGACGAAGCGCTGACGTATGTCATCTCCATGGGCGCTGTGTCTCCTAGCGCCCCAGCACTCAACGAAAAGAGAAAATAAAAATGGCAATGCGTTCCCACTATTGCGGTCTGGTGACCGAAGCTTTGATTGGCGAAACCGTGAGCCTGTGCGGCTGGGTCAACCGTCGCCGTGACCACGGCGGCGTGATTTTCATTGACTTGCGTGACCGCGAAGGCTACGTCCAAGTGGTGTGCGACCCAGACCGCGCTGACATGTTCAACGTGGCCGAGAACGTGCGCAATGAGTTTTGTATCCAAGTCAAAGGCTTGGTGCGCGCCCGTCCAGATGGCACGACCAACGAAGGTTTGAAGAGCGGCAAGATAGAAGTGCTGTGCCACGAACTCATCGTGTTGAACGAGTCCGTCACGCCTCCGTTCCAAATTGATGACGACAACTTGTCTGAGACCACGCGCCTCACACACCGTGTGCTCGACCTGCGTCGCCCGTACATGCAAAACAACCTGATGCTGCGCTACAAAGTGTCGATGGAAGTGCGCAAGTACTTGGACGAAAACGGTTTTGTCGACATCGAAACACCGATGCTCACCAAGAGCACACCCGAAGGCGCGCGCGATTACCTCGTGCCTAGCCGCGTACACGATGGTCACTTCTTTGCGTTGCCCCAGTCACCTCAGTTGTTCAAACAGTTGTTGATGGTGGCAGGCTACGACCGTTACTACCAAATCACCAAGTGCTTCCGCGACGAAGACTTGCGCGCTGACCGTCAGCCTGAATTTACCCAGATTGATATCGAAACCTCGTTCTTGAGCGAGGAAGAAATCCGCGACATGTTCCAAGGCATGATCAAGCGGGTGTTCACCAACACCATCGGCGTGGACTTGGGCGAATTCCCTGTCATGACCTACCAAGACGCCATGCACATCTATGGCTCAGACAAGCCAGACCTTCGCGTGAAATTGCAGTTCACCGAACTGACCGACGTCATGGGCGATGTGGACTTCAAAGTGTTCTCAGGCGCTGCCAATATGAAGGGCGGCCGTGTGGTGGCCCTGCGCGTGCCCAACGGATCGGTTGAAGGCGGCGGTATCAGCCGTGGCGAGATTGACGCCTACACCGAGTTCGTCAAGATTTACGGCGCCAAGGGCTTGGCCTACATCCGCGTGAATGAGTTGGCCAAAGGTCGTGATGGTCTGCAAAGCCCCATCGTGAAAAACATCCACGATGCAGCTTTGGCTGCCGTGCTCGAGCGCACAGGTGCACAAGACGGCGATTTGATTTTCTTCGGCGCAGACAAAGCCAAGATCGTGAACGACGCCATCGGTGCGTTGCGCATCAAGATTGGCCACAGCGAGTTCGGTAAGAAAAACGGTTTGTTCGAAAACCGTTGGGCGCCGATGTGGGTGGTCGACTTCCCGATGTTCGAGTTCGACGACGAAAGCCAGCGCTACACCGCTGTGCACCACCCCTTCACCGCGCCCAAAGACGGCCACGAAGACTGGATGGTCACCGCCCCCGAGAAGTGCATCTCCAAGGGCTACGACATGGTGTTGAACGGCTGGGAAATGGGCGGCGGCTCGGTGCGTATTCACCGCGCTGACGTGCAACAAAAAGTGTTTGACGCTTTGAAGATCACGCCCGAAGAAGCCCAGCTCAAGTTCGGCTTCTTGCTCGACGCGCTGCAATACGGCGCGCCGCCACACGGCGGTTTGGCCTTTGGTTTGGACCGCATCGTCACGTTGATGACCGGTGCTGAATCCATCCGCGACGTGATTGCTTTCCCCAAGACACAACGCGCTCAGTGTTTGCTCACCCAAGCACCGAGCCCTGTGGACGAAAAGCAATTGCGCGAATTGCACATTCGCTTGCGCAATCTGGATGCACCCAAAACTGCTTAATTTTTTGTAGCGCTTCGCGTCGCAAGCCGCTTCGTCAACGCCACCTTCGGGTGGCGTTTGTCTGTGTGCTGCCGAACACAAAAAACTCAATTTTCATTCTTGGGCAAATATCGCCCACGGCGTGATGCTTGTTCCTACACTGATCTTTTAACCAACAGCGCCACGAAAGATCAGTGACATGAGCAACACGCATAAACCAGCCCCCACCCCAGAGGCTGGGCAATGCCCCGTCTTGCACGGCGCCAATACGCAAGTCGCCAACACGCCGATGGCGTGGTGGCCCAATGCCCTGAACTTGGACATCTTGGCTCAGCACGACGCCAACACCAACCCGATGGATGCGGGCTTTGACTACCGCGAAGAAGTTAAAAAGCTCGACGTGCCCGCGCTCAAGCAAGACCTCACCACACTCATGACCGACAGCCAAGATTGGTGGCCCGCTGACTGGGGCCACTACGGCGGTTTGATGATTCGCATGGCGTGGCACTCAGCTGGGTCTTACCGCATTGCCGATGGCCGTGGCGGTGCGGGCACCGGCAACCAGCGCTTTGCGCCGCTCAACTCTTGGCCCGACAACGTCAACCTCGACAAAGCCCGTCGCCTGCTGTGGCCCATCAAGAAAAAATACGGCAACCGGCTCAGCTGGGCTGACCTCATCGTGCTGGCGGGCAATGTGGCCTACGAATCGATGGGCCTCAAAACCTTTGGTTTCGCGTTTGGCCGTGAAGACATTTGGCACCCAGAGCAAGAGATCAACTGGGGCGCTGAAAAAGAGTGGCTGGGCGCCACGCGCTACGACAGCGACAGCCGTGAGTCGCTTGAAAACCCTTTGGCCGCTGTGCAAATGGGTTTGATTTACGTGAACCCCGAAGGCGTCAACGGCAAGTCCGACCCTTTAAAAACCGCGCAAGACGTGCGCCTCACGTTCAAGCGCATGGCCATGAACGACGAAGAAACCGTGGCCCTCACCGCAGGCGGCCACACCGTGGGCAAAGCACACGGCAACGGCAGCGCACTCAACTTGGGGCCTGTGCCTGAAGCTGCTGATGTGGCTGAGCAAGGCTTGGGTTGGATCAACCACACCACCCGCGCTGTGGGCCGCAACACCGTGTCTAGCGGCCTCGAAGGCGCATGGACAACACACCCCACGCAGTGGGATCACGGGTACTTCCACATGCTCCTTGACTACGAGTGGGAGCTCACACGCAGCCCCGCAGGTGCTTCGCAATGGAAAGCCATCAATCTCAAACCCGAAGACATGCCGGTGGGTGTGGAAGACCCTTCCATTTGCGTGCAACCCATGATGACCGACGCCGACATGGCTTTGAAGATGGACCCAGCGTACCGCGTGATCTTGGAGCGCTTTGCCAAAGATCCAGCCTATTTTGCTGACGTGTTTGCCCGCGCGTGGTTCAAGCTCACCCACCGCGACTTAGGCCCCAAGGCCCGCTACATCGGCCCTGAAGTGCCGCAAGAAGACCTCATCTGGCAAGACCCGGTGCCTGTGGGTAACACCAACTACGACGTAGCTGCGGTCGCCGCCAAAATTGCGACCAGCGGTTTGAGCGTGAGCGACATGGTGGCCACCGCGTGGGACAGTGCCCGCACCTTCCGCCACTCCGACAAACGCGGCGGTGCCAACGGTGCGCGCATTCGCTTAGCTCCGCAAAAAGACTGGGCAGGTAACGAGCCCGCTCGCTTAGCCCAGGTGCTGGTTGTGCTTGAGTCAATCGCCAAAGACACAGGGGCCAGCATGGCCGACGTGATTGTGTTGGCTGGCAACCTGGGCGTAGCGCAAGCCATCAAAGCGGCTGGTTTTGACATACTTGTGCCGTTCAAGCCAGGCCGCGGCGATGCCACGGCAGCCATGACCGATGCTGAATCGTTTGCCGTGCTCGAACCCGTGCACGACGGTTTTCGCAATTGGGTTGGCACACACGACACCCTCAGCCCCGAAGAACTGCTGTTGGACCGCGCACAACTTATGGGACTCACTGCGCCTGAAATGACAGCCTTGGTGGGCGGCATGCGTGTTTTGGGTACCAACCACGGCATGTCCAAGTGCGGTGTGTTCACCGAGCGCGTGGGCGTATTGAGCAACGACTTCTTTGTGCACCTCACCGACATGGCCTACCAGTGGAAGCCCACCGGTAAAAACTCGTACGACGTGTGCGACCGCAAAACAGGTAAGCCCAAGTGGACGGCCTCACGGGTGGACTTGGTGTTTGGCTCCAACGCCATTTTGCGAGCTTACGCCGAGGTGTATGCGCAAGACGACAACCGCGAAAAGTTGGCCCGCGACTTTGTGGCCGCTTGGACCCAGGTGATGAACGCGGATCGCTTTTAAGTCAGCTGAAGCACGCGCGTGCTCTGAAAACTCGCAGGCACTTCGTAGTCAGCCACGATCCACGCGCGGCTGGGGTGATTGGCGGCTTCGTGCAAAAACTCTTGGATGATGCGAATCGACATCAAGTCGAGCGCGGCAAAAGGTTGGTCTAACAAGGTGACCGCTGCGCCCGACGCAAGGGCTGCCATCACCATCACCTTGCGGCGACTGCCAGTGGACAGCATGTTGAGGCGCTTGTCTCGATGTGTGTGCATGTCAAGCGCGTCGCCCAAGTCTTGAAGCAGCGCATCGTTCCAGTTGCGCACCACAAATTGTGAATGGAGCCATGGATGAGGGCTTCGACTTTTAGCAATGTGGTGGTCGTTGGCATGGTGTCATCGTGGTGAACGCGCTGCCTTAGATTGTCATGCCCAGGTGGTTGCAGTTCTTTCATAGCCATGAACTAGGATGCTTCACAGTTATGACCATCTCAAAATTTCCTGCGCTCCAATTTCATCTGCCCAAGGCTCACCGTCATTTGGCCTACAGCACGATAGGTGCGGCCAATAGCCCACATGTGTTGCTGTGTTTGCCGGGCTTGTTAGAAACCCGTGCCACCTTTGATTCGCTGTTGCAAGACGCCGAGGGCGTGCATGGCCTGCGCGTGGTGAGCCTTGATTTGTGCGGGCGTGGCGACTCTAGCCTCTTGCCTGGTGACAAGGGCTACACCATGCAGGTGTATTTAGAAGACATTGAGCATTTCATTCGCGCCGAGCTGATGCCCGAGGGCAAGCCCGTGCCACGCATTGAGGTGTTGGGCACCAGCATGGGTGGCATCTTGGGCATGTACCTGGCCTGCGACACGCACAACCAAGTGAGCGGTTTGTACTTGAACGACATTGGTTTGGACTTGCCGTGGATGTCGATTTACGGCTTGTACGACGGCTTGAAAAAATTTGGCCGCTTGCCTACGCCAGAAGAGATGGCTGTCAAGTTCAACGTGAGCTTGGGTGCGGTGCTGGCGGTGCAGTCGCCTTCGCACTTTGACTTGTCGTACCGCAAAGACTGGAAGGGCATGAAGTTTGGCCATTTGCTGAGCGATTTCAAAGGCCCGTTGCGCTTGATCCACGGCAGCGAATCAGGCGTGTGCACCGCGCAGCAGGTGAAAGACGTGCAACGCGAATTTCCCAGAGCCAAAGTGCTAGAGGTGGCGGGGGCAGCGCACCCTGTGCCGTTCAACGCGGCAGTGAATAAGTTTGTGTTGAAGTGTTTAGATTTTCCTGACGCGTCAGCGCCCAAAGCCGAGCCAACCAAGGCTTATGAGCCAATGGACATGGTGCTAGAAGCTGCGCCAGTTTGGCAACAGCCGTCGGTGGTGACCGATGTGCCTGTGGAGGTGATGCAGTCGGTGGAAGTGATGGCACCAACGCAGCTGCCTGTCGCACCACCTGAAGCACAGCAGCTTACCCAGTCAGCTGAGCAGCCCGTGAATATTCAGCAGCCTAGTCGCGCTCTTTCAACTGGCTGGTTGTCGTGGCTCAAGCGGCAGCTGCTAGGCGCCACAAAGAAGTAACTTCTTTGGCACGCGCGTCGTGCAGTGGGTCTGTGTCGTCGGTGGCTTTGCCGTGACGCGGCTTGATGTCGGTGCGGCCCAGCACTTGCAAGCTTGCTTCGCTGATCCAACCCATTAGCTCGTCTCTGCTGCGCAGCCCCAAGTGTTCGGCCAAGTCCGACAAGATGAGCCAGCCTTCGCCCCCAGGTGCCAAGTGCGCACGCAAGCCACTGAGAAAACCACGCAGCATACGGCTACCTTCGTCGTACACCGCATGCTCGATGGGCGAGCTGGGGCGGGCAGGCACCCACGGTGGGTTGCACACAATCAGCGGCGCTTGCCCCTCAGGAAATAAATCGGTTTGCACGAGTTCTACTTTGTCGATGCGTTGCAAACGCTTCAAGTTCTCGCGCGCGCAGGCGAGGGCGCGTGGGTCTTGGTCGGTGGCGACGATGCGTTGCACCCCGCGCTTGGCCAGCACGGCCGACAACACGCCCGTGCCCACGCCAATGTCAAACGCGAGGGCTTTGTTTTGGATGGGAGCGTTGGCCACGAGGTCCACATACTCGCCGCGTACTGGCGAGAACACGCCGTAGTGCGGGTGAATGCGGTTGTGAGGCGCGTCGCCCAAGGCGGCTATTTCGACACCGTTTTTGCGCCACTCGTGTGCGCCCACCACACCTAGCAATTCGCGCATCGACACCATGCAGGCTTCGCCGCTTGCAGGGCCCCAGGCTTCGGTGCAGGCCAGCTTCATGTCGGGTGCGCGGCGCAGAGGAATGGTGTAGTCGCCGTCCATGGGCACGATGACCATGGCCAAGATGCGTGCGCGTTGGCCCAGCGCTTGGCGGTGCGCATTGAAGGCTTGCAAGGGCGCAACTTCGAGTTCTGGCTTTTTGCTTTTTTTAGGCTTGCGCTCGGTGCGGCGTGCCAAGGCTTGAAGCAGTTGGCGTGCGTTGTGAAAGTCACCCCGCCACAACAGGCCCGTGCCCTCGCAGGCCAAGCGGTAGGCTGTGTCGGCCGACATGGTGTCGTCAGCGGCTACTACGCGGCGCGGGGCGGCAGCGCCGCTTTCGGCGCGCCAAGTAGGTAAGTTGTCTAGGGGTGTGAGCATGGCGGCATCATAGAGGCCAGCCTCCTTAGCCTCGCTGCATTCAGGCACACTTCAGCGCAGAACATGAAAACATTCAAAGTCGCTACTTACAACATTCACAAAGGCGTCCAAGGCTTAGGGCCCGCGCGTCGTTTGGAAATTCATAACCTCGGTCATGCGGTGGAGCAGTTTGATGCCGATGTGGTGTGCCTGCAAGAAGTGCGTGCGTTTAATCGCCAGCAAGCCCGCCGCTTTAAGCACTGGCCCGATCAAGGCCAAGCCAACTTTTTGGCACCCGAGGGTTACACGCCGGTGTACCGCACCAACGCCATCACCAAACACGGCGAGCATGGCAATGCGTTGCTCAGCCGTTGGCCGGTGCTGGAGGAGCGCCACGAAGATATGTCGGACCACCGCCTTGAACAACGCGGTTTGTTGCATGTGACGCTGCAAGTGCAAGAGCGCGAACTGCATGTGATCGTCATTCACTTGGGGTTGTTGCCTGGCAGCCGCTTGCGTCAAACACAGCAGCTGCACGACTTTATTGAGCGCGAAGTGCCTGCCCATACACCGCTGCTGGTGGCGGGTGACTTCAACGATTGGGGCAGCGCTGTGTTGCGCATGATGGCCACCGTGGGCCTGCACACCAACATGGGTAAGCAATACCCCACTTACCCATCGCGCTTGCCACTGGTGCAGCTGGACCATGTCTACGCGCGTGGCGTACATCGTGTGGCCACGCAGGTGCCGCGTGGGCCTATTTGGGGCCGCATGTCTGACCACTTGCCACTGTTGGTGGAGTTTGCGTGGGACGCGCCTTGAAACGACCGCATGCACATTCGCACAACATGCGCTTACTGACAGGCGGTGTAGATTTGTTTGCGGCCATGGTCGCAGCCATGGATGCTGCGCAACATGAGGTGTTGCTAGAAACCTATATCTTTGACTTTGCAGGTGCGGGTGCTGATGTGGCGCACGCTTTGATGCGTGCCGCAACGCGTGGCGTGCAGGTGCATGTGGTGGTGGATGGCGTTGGTACCGGCGAGTTGTCTGCTGAGTGGGCATCGCAGTTTGAGCAGGCAGGCGTGCAAATGCGTGTATTTGCGCCTGCCGTAGGCCTTGGCTTTTGGTTGCCTAGCCGCTGGCGGCGTTTGCACCGCAAGTTGTGCGTGGTGGACAACACGGTGGCGTTTTGCGGCGGCATCAATATCTTGGACGATTATTTAGACCCGCATGTACAAGGCTTGTTGAAGGCGCCAAGGCTGGACTATGCCGTCAGCCTGCAAGGCCCGCTGGTGGGCGCGGTGCGCACGACCATGGCGCAGCTGTGGTCGCGCATCGAGGCGGTGCGCGAATTGCGCAGCCAAGATTTGGGCAGTGCGCTAGACGCGCTGCGCGGCGCCAAGCAGAGTTTGCATTTGCCTGCACGGGGCGAAATCCAACTGGTGCTGCGCGACAACGTGCGCCACCGTGCGCACATTGAGCGCACCTACCGCAAAGCCATTGGTGCGGCGCGTCACGACATCATTGTGGCCAATGCGTATTTCTTTCCGAGCTTGCGCTTGCGCCGTGCGCTGATCATGGCGGCACGGCGTGGTGTGCGTGTGCGTTTGCTGCTGCAAGGCAAGTACGAATACTTCTTGCCCTACCGCGCTGCACGCCAGATGTATGGCCAGCTGATGACGGCGGGCGTTGAAATTTACGAATACCACGCCAGCTTTTTGCACGCCAAAGTGGCGGTGGTGGATGGCAAGTGGCTGACGGTGGGCTCATCCAACCTTGACCCCTTCAGCCTGATGCTGGCGCGTGAGGCCAATGTGGTGGCGCACGACCCGCCGATGGCGCTGGCATTGCAGGCCAGTTTGGTCGATGCGATGGAGCGCAGCGCTGACCGCGTTGACCCGCACACTTACCTCAGCCGTGGCTGGCGCGAGCGCACGGTGGATGCCTTTGCCTCGGCAGTGCTCCGCTTTGGCGTGTTTTTGACCGGCAAACGTTACTGAACGGGGCGTTAATAAGGTTTTTGCTTCGCTGATACCATCATCCCCATGACTGCAAAAGACAACTTCGAAGGCACGCCGGTTTCTGTGAAGATCCGCGAGCGTATTGCCGCCGCACGCAAGCGTTTTCACTCCAACGACAACATTGCCGACTTCATCCAACCCGGCGAACTAGAGGCCTTGCTCGACGAAGTCGAAGTCAAGATGCAGGGCGTGCTTGACAGCTTGGTGATTGACACCGATCACGACCACAACACTGGCGACACCGCCCGTCGCGTGGCCAAGATGTATTTGCAAGAGGTCTTCAAAGGCCGCTATGTGCAGGCACCCGCCATCACCGAATTTCCCAACGCCGAACATTTGAATGAGCTGATGATCGTCGGCCCCATCACTGTGCGCAGCGCGTGTAGCCACCACTTTTGCCCCGTGATCGGCAAGATTTGGATTGGTGTGTTGCCCAACGAACGCACCAACGTGATTGGCCTGTCCAAGTACGCCCGCTTGGCCGAGTGGGTCATGGGTCGCCCCCAAATTCAAGAAGAGGCTGTGGTCCAACTGGCCGATCTGATCCAATCCAAAACACAGCCTGACGGCTTAGCCATCGTCATGGAAGCCAGCCACTTCTGCATGTCTTGGCGCGGCGTGAAAGACATGGACAGCAAGATGATCAACTCGGTCATGCGCGGTGCTTTCTTGAAAGACCCCAACTTGCGCCGCGAATTTTTGTCTCTCATTCCTAAAGGTTGATGCCATGCTCGTTCGTCTGTTGTATGTGAGCCGTTCCGTCAAACCCGAAACGCCCGAAGAAACTGAATCCATCTTGGCCAGCTCACGCGAGCACAACATCAGCAACGGCATTACCGGCGTGCTGTGCTTTGGTGGCGGCATTTATTTGCAAGCCATCGAAGGCGGTCGCAACCAGGTCAACGCGTTGTACACCCACATCGTCAAAGACCCGCGGCACAAAGACGTGGTGATCTTGGCCTACGAAGAAATTTCCGAACGCCGCTTTGGCGGTTGGACCATGGGCCATGTGCGCTTGGACAAACTGAACCCGTCCATCGTGTTGAAGTACTCCGAAACGCCCGAGCTCGACCCTTACGGTGTGTCGGGCCAAGTGTCGTTCGCGTTGCTAGAAGAACTGATGGCCACTGCGTCCATCGTCGGCCGCGCCTGACGCGCCAGTTAGTTAGCGCTTGAGCGCCAACGCTCTTTCTATTGTTTTGCTCGCAGGGCTGCTGCATGCCTTGTGGAATATTCTGGCCAAAAAAGCTGGCGCTGACGCACGTTTCGCTTGTTTCGCCGCAGTCACAGGTGCCGTCGTTTGGGCGCCTGTAGGGATATGGTTAGGCTGGGATGTCGTGCCACAGTGGAGTGTTGGGGTGTGGTGTTTTGTCGTTGGCAGCGCGCTGTTGCGTATCTTGTATTTCGTTGTTCTGCTGCGTGGCTATCGTTTTGCAGACTTGACTGTGGTGTATCCCTTGGCACGTGGAACTGGCCCTTTGCTTTCATCGTTCGCTGCCGTTGTGTGGTTCGGCGAAACTATCTCCTTCATGGGGGCGCTCGGCATTGCTTGCGTGATTGGCGGTGTGTTTTTAATTGCAGGTGGCCCCAATCTGACTATTCAACGTCTTCGTAGCGTAGGCTTGCGTTATGGACTTTTGACGGGTGTATTGATTGCCAGTTACACCGTGGTCGACGGCTATGCAGTGAAGGTGCTGCTGCTGTCCCCGATATTGATGCACTATGTTGAGAACGTGGTGCGTGGGGTGCTTTTGATGCCTGTGGTGTTGCGCGATCGACCTGCCGCTTGGGTGTTGTGGCATCAACAATGGAAATACGCACTCATCGTGGGTACGGTGACGCCTATTTCGTATGTGTTGGTGTTGTATGCCATGCAGACTGCACCTTTGTCTTTGGTCGCGCCTGCGCGTGAAGTTTCTATGTTGTTTGCTGCGCTCATTGGTGGTCATTTGTTAGGTGAGGGTGATCGTGGGCTTCGTGTGCTGGGGGCTCTGCTCATTGCAGGTGGTGTGACCATGTTGGGAATTGCATGACTGCTTCACCTATTCTCATTGGCTGCGACTTCAGCAGCAGCCCCTCCAAACGCAAGCCCATCGTCGTGGCGGTCGGCCACGCCAAGTCTGGCCGCGTGCAGTTGCAAAGCCTGTTGAGGTTTGACACCCTTGCTTCATTTGCCGATTGGCTGAAACTTCCGCAAACGTGGGTGGGTGGTTTCGATTTGCCTTTTGGTCTACCACGTGAATTGGTCGAAACGCTGGGCTGGCCCAACGACTGGCTGTCCTGCATGCAGCACTACACCGCACTCAGCCGCGCTGACATCCGCGCCACCTTCAAAGCTTTTTGCGATGCGCGCCCTGTCGGCGGCAAGTTTGCCCACCGCGCCACCGACACACCTGCGGGCTCGAGCCCGTCGATGAAGTGGGTCAACCCGCCTGTGGCCTACATGCTGCACGCAGGTGTGCCGTTGTTGATTGAGGCGGGCGTGACGCTGCCAGCGTTGTACACCCCTGGCGCGTTGATCGACGAGTCGTCAACGCCTGCGTTATCCACACCGAGGCGCATTGCGCTCGAGGCCTACCCCGGCTTGCTGGCGCGTGAGCTGATTGGCAACACCAGTTACAAAAGCGACGACAAAGCCAAACAAACGCCCGAGCGTTTGATTGCCCGCAAACAGCAGCTGCAAGCTTTGGAGGTGGGGCAAACTCGTTTGGGTCTGCGCCTCAAACTCAGCCATGCCCAACACGACACGCTGGTGGACGATGCCAGCGGCGACTGTTTGGACGCTGTGCTTTGCATGGTGCAAGCTGCATGGGCGCAAGCCCAGCACGAGGCAGGGCATGCGCAATACGGACTGCCTGCGTGTGACCCGTTGGAAGGCTGGATCGTGACGGCTTGAAACGCCTAACGCTCCGACTCCAAATCAGGAATTCGATTGAACGCAATCCGCATCGGCGCGTGGTCTAGCCCTGCGTGTGCGCTGGCAAAGTACACGGTGTTTTTGCCGTGCTTATTGTTAAGTGTGTCTATCGCTGCCAGCAGTTTGCGGCGGTCTTTTACAGGGGCGATGCGGGCAGACAACGAGCCTGAAATGCTTGGCGCAATGCCTGCCGCCAACCCATCTATTGCCCCATCCGCCGCAGCTTCATCAAACCCAAACAAATCGCCCGTGTGCTGACCCGCTTCAATCAGGCCATGCAGCTGCACACCCACGCTGACAGGCTGGCGCAGCAGGTGCAGGCCGCTGTGCCACAGCTGTTCTAGCGTGTGCAGCAAAAAAGCGGTGTCTTGGGTTTCGCCCACATGCGCGGCGCGGTCATCACCCATCAGCCCACGGTTGCCGCCATAGCCGTGGCGGCAGCGCACATGCACACTCATGCTGGTGGCGTAGACGTTTTGCTTGCGCAGGCGCATGGCGGCTTTTTGCGTCAGGCGGTTGAGCACCGCAAACGCGCCCGCGGGGTTGCGCAGGTCGGGCGGCAACACATGCGAGTGGCCCAGCGACTTGGCCACCGTCTCACGCGGGCTATACCACTGGCCGCGCAGCTTGTCGTACATCTCGGCGCCCGCCACGCCGCCCCATGCCGTGCGCAGCAGCTCGCGTGGCGCGGCATAGAGCTGCTCCATCGTGTGAATGCCGCAGCGCTCTAGCCGCTGCACCATGCGTGGGCCAATGCCGTTGATCGCCTTAGGCTTGAGCCCATACAAACGCTGTGGCAGCTCGTGTGCCTCAATCACCGTCAGCCCATCGGGCTTTTGCATGTTCGACGCGAGTTTGGCCAGCAGCGTGTTGGGCGCAATGCCCACCGACGTGCGCATGCACTCGCCCAGCTGCGCCACCACCTCGGCCTTGACGCGTTCGGCCAGCCCCACCGCAAGCTCGCGCTGTTGCCAGCGGCCGGTTAGCTCGCACTCCATCTCGTCAATCGACAGCACTTGGCGCACGGGGGCCAGCGTGTCCACCACCGCCACGGCGCGGTGGTGCATCTCGACATACTTGGCGTGGTCTGCCAGCACGATGGCAATGTCGGGGCACAGCCGCCGCGCCTCGGCCACTCCCGTTCCCGTGCCAATGCCCAGCGCCTTGGCCTCGTAACTGGCAGCAATGCAGCACGACGTTTCGGCCAGCACTGGCACCACGCCCACAGGCCGCCCGCGCAGCGCGGGGTTGAGCTGCTGTTCCACCGAAGCGAAGTAGCTGTTGAAGTCGACGAAGAGGGAGCGGAGCATAAATGCTGTATTTAAACACAGTAATTCTTAAGAGAGTGTTGTCTATGATTGCACTTTTTGATAGCATTGTCCGCGTCAACACCAAACACCGCAAAACGCTGCGCGCTGTGTTTGCCAAACCCACCTCGGCCTCGTTGGTGTTTGCAGACATTGAGTCGCTGCTGGTGGCCCAAGGTGGTGAGGTGCATGAGCGAGAGGGCTCACGCGTCAAGATCATCCTCAAGAGCGAGCAATGGCGCTGTCACCGCCCGCACCCAGGCAAAGAAGCCAAGCGGTATCAGGTGGAAGAAGTGCGCGAGTTGTTAGAACGAATCGGAGTGAAGCCATGAGCACCATGACCTACAAAAACTACATTGCTCGCATTGAGTTTGATGAGCGCGACAACATCTTTGTTGGTCGCGTTCTGGGGCTGCGCAGCATCATCAGTTTTCATGGCGAAACCGTGTCTGAACTTCGTCACGAATTTGAAGTGACCATTGATGATTTTTTGAACGACTGCAAAGCGCAAGGGATCACGCCCGAGAAGCCTGCATCAGGCAAGCTTATGCTGCGGGTTCCCCCTGAAACACATGGCGCGGCTTTGGTGGCTGCGCAGGCAGCGGGGAAGAGTTTGAACCAGTGGGCCGGCGAAGTGCTTCGCTCTGCAGCTCACAGTTAAATACACCACCCCATATCCGCAGGCAGCGTCTCCAACTGCCTCAATTGCGCAATTGCCTCCGCATCCGTGCGATACATGTACAGCCCTGAACGGACTTGTAGGCAGCCTGCGCGGCGCAGCACGGTTTCTACCGGTAGTTTCATGCCGCTGATGTGCAGGCTGATGCCGCGCTCGCGCAGCATGGCTTCGAGTTTGCTGACCATCTCCACGCCGGTGGCATCGATGCGGTTGATGGGGATGGCAAACAGGCACACATGTTGGGTCTGTGGGTGCAGGCTGACGTACTCGACCACGGCGCGCTCTAAGCTGCTGGCTGCGGCAAAGTCTAGCTCGGCATCCATGCGCAGGGCGTAAAGGTTGGGGGCCAAGGGCGGTAGTTTCCAAAGGTGGCGATCGCGCAGGCTGCCGTCGGCGTGCAGGCCAATTTCGATGATGCGGGGGTGCAGGCGTTGGTACAAAAAGTGAGCCAAGGTCATCAGCACACCTGCGAGCACGCCCCAGTAAATGGCGGGGGCATTGATGAGGGTGATGACAAAGGTCAGCCCAGCCGTGATGGCCTCAGCGCGTGAAACTTGCCACAGCGCTCGAAAGTGCTTGGGTTGAAACAGGTTGAGCACAGCCACGATGACTGCGGCTGACAGCACCGCGCGGGGCACAAATTGCAGCGCGGGCATCAAAAACAACAGGCTGACCAACACGCACCCAATGCTGAATAAGGTAGCCCAGCCAGACCGTGCGCCTGCATACAGCATGAGCGCAGAGCGTGAAAACGAGGTGCTGGTGGCAAAGCTGCCGCACAAACCCGAGGCCATTTTGGCCAAGCCTTGGCCAATCAGTTCGAGGTTGTCGTTCCAGCGTTTGCCATCGCGTTGGCACTCAATGCGTGCGCTGGACGCGGTTTCTAAAAAGCTCACCAAGGCAATCACCATGGCGGGCACCCAAAGTTGGTTGAGGGCGTGCAAGCCTGGCCATTCGGGCCAGTACAAAGCAGGCAAGTCGCTTGGCAGCAGGCCGACCACACTGCCGTGTTGGCTGTAGTCGCTCACATAACCCAACCACGAGGCTAAGCCTACAACCAGCATGATGCCCGGCCAGCGCGGCGCAAACCGGCGCAGCAACAGCAAGAGTGCCAAGCTGGCCAAGCCAAACAAAGCAGGCCAGCCTTGCAGCCAATTACCCCAAAGTGCGACGTCCCATTGCCAAGTTTTGACGCCCAGCAGTGCGGGTACTTGCGAGGCCATGATGAGCAGCGCGGCAGCTTGCGTGAAGCCCATCAGCACAGGGGCGCTGATGAGGTTGAGCAACCAGCCGTAGCCACCTAAGCCCAAGGCCAGTTGAATGGCGCCCGACATGAGCGACAGCCACACTGCCAGCGCAACCCATTCGGGCGTTCCGGCCTCTGCTAAACCATTGAGCGAAGCTGCAATCAGCACAGACGTCAAAGCGGCAGGTCCGACCGACAAGCGGTTGGCGCTGCCAAACAGCAAAGCCAACAAAGCGGGGATCAAGCAGGTGTAGAGGCCCGTCACCAAAGGCATACCAGCCAAGCTCGCGTAAGCCACTGCCTGCGGAACCATGACCAATGCCACAGTCAAGCCAGCCAGCAACTCAGTGCGGGCAAACTCACGGGTTAAGACGGGCCAAGTTGTCGAACGAAAAAACTGTTTTAAAAACGCCATGCCACATCTTAAGTCGACATATCAGCGCGATGCATAGGCTGAGCCCACTTGTAGGTCGGACTCACTGTGCAGTCGGATCGTCGGGGGTTTAATGTTGGATAACTTCAATAGCTCGAATCACTGTGGCCTTTCTTTTCCAACAACGCAACGCGCTACAACGCTGGAGGCTGTGGCGCAGCTGTGCTTTTTTTGTCGTGGTTTGGAGCACCCTTAGTACTGCGCTGGCCTGGCCCGGCGTGGTCACACACGTGAGTGATGGCGACACTGTGTGGGTGCAACCGCTGCAAGGTGGTGAGGCTTATAAGGTGCGGCTGCTGGGCATCGACGCCCCCGAAATTTGTCAACCGTGGGGCCCACAGTCACGCGCCGCATTGCACGCTGCGCTGCAAGGCCAAGTGGTGGAGGTGACGGCCCGCACACGCGACACCTACGGCCGTTTGCTGGCGCAGCTCAGCCGCCAAGGCAACGATGTCGGCGCGTGGATGGTGGGGCAGGGTTATGCGTGGTCGTACAGCTACAAACACAATGCAGGTCCGTATGAGGCGCTGCAGATGCAAGCGCAAACGCAGCACTTGGGTTTGTTTTCAGATGGGCGTGCGTTGCAGCCGAGGTGGTTCAGGAAACGCTTTGGGTCGTGCCACACACCGGGCAGCTAGCGTTGCGCTGCAAGCGCACTTCGTTCCATTCCATGGCACGGCCATCCAGCATTTGCAGGCGGCCTGTCAGGCGCGAGCCCATGCCTGTGATGAGCTTGACGGTTTCCAAGGCTTGCATGGTGCCAATCACGCCTACCAGTGGCGCGAGCACGCCCATGGTGGCGCACAGCACTTCTTCGGGCGCTTGGTCGGGCGGGAAGATGCAGGCGTAGCAGGGCGATTTGTCGTCACGCGCGTCATACACCGCCAGCTGACCATCCATGCGAATGGCCGCGCCAGAGACGAGCGGCACTTGGTGTTTGACGCACGCGGCGTTGACGGCTTGGCGGGTTTCAAAGTTGTCGCAGCAGTCCACCACCACTGTCACAGTGGGCACGAGGGTGTCTAGCTGAGCCACGTCTAGCTTGTGGGCCAGCGCGGTCACGCGCACCTCGGGGTTGAGGGCCGACATGGCCTGCGCAGCTGACTCGACCTTGGGGTGGCCTACACGCGCGGTGGTGTGGGCAATTTGGCGTTGCAGGTTGGTGAGGTCCACCACATCGTGGTCGGCAATCGTGATGTGGCCTACGCCGCTGGCGGCTAAGTACAAAGCGACGGGAGAACCCAAGCCACCTGCACCGACCACCAGCACATGGCTGTCGACCAAGCGCTGCTGACCTTCGATGCCCACATCGTCAAGCAGGATGTGGCGCGAATAGCGCAGCAGTTGGTCGTCGTTCACCGCAGGCCTACCCGTGAATTACTTGTCTTTCTTCTCGGCAGCAGGGCGCTCGCTTTGCGTCTTGCTGGCCAACACGGGTTGGCCTTTGAGGCGTTTCAAGGCTTGCTCGAGTTGGAAGTCTTTGTCGCTGCCAAATTCGGGCGAACGGCGTTCGCTGTTGGGCTTTTTGGATTCTTCTTCCAAACGCTTCATGGCTTCTTCGCGGGCTTTTTCTTTTTCTTTTTCCTTGGCTGCATCTTTGGCGTCTTTGCCTTGGCCGCTTTCTAGGTGCTTGTCGAGGTCGGCTTCACGCATGCGCAAAATGGCAAACGGGCTGCCCTCGGCGGTGTCGTCCAGCAACACATCAGGCACGATGCCTTTGGCTTGAATGCTGCGGCCGCTTGGCGTGTAGTAACGCGCGGTGGTGATTTTCAAAGCGGTATCGGGGCCCAATTGGCGCACGGTTTGCACCGAGCCTTTGCCAAAGGTTTGGCTGCCCATGATGGTCGCGCGTTTGTGGTCTTGCAAAGCACCGGCCACGATTTCGCTGGCCGAGGCTGAGCCTTCGTTCACCAGCACCACCAAGGGCACGGTGCGGTAAATGCCTTTGGTGTTTTGGTGCAAACGAGCCACGGGGTCGTTGCTGCCGTTGCGGCGGTAAAACTCGGGAGAGGCTTTGTAAACAAACTTGCTTTCAGCCAATTGGCCGTTGGTAGACACCACGGCAATGTTTTCGGGCAAGAACACGGCAGACACAGCCACGGCTGCATCCAGCAAGCCGCCTGGGTCGTTGCGCAGGTCCAACACCAAGCCTTTGAGCTTGGGTTCTTGTTTGTAAATTTCTTCGAGCTTCTTGGTGAAGTCGTCCACCGAGCGGTCCTGGAACTGGCTCAGGCGAATCCAGCCCAAGCCGGACTCCATCACTTTGCCCTTGACGCTTTGGGTTTTGATTTCCTCGCGAACGATGTTCACGGGGAAAGTGCGGTTTTCGTCTTTGCGGTAGATCGTGAGCAGCACCTTGGTGCCGGGTTCGCCACGCATGCGTTTGACGGCGTCGTTGAGCGACAGGCCTTTGACAGCGGTGTCATCAATCTTGGTGATCAAGTCGCCCGACTTGATGCCGCCACGAAAAGCGGGCGAGCCTTCGATGGGCGACACGATTTTGATCAGCCCCTCTTCTTGGGTGATCTCAATGCCCACACCCACAAAGCGGCCGGTGGTGCCTTCGCGGAATTCTTTGAATGACTTTTTGTCGTAGTACTGCGAGTGGGGGTCAAGGCTGGCCACCATGCCAGTGATGGCGTCGCTGATGAGTTTTTTCTCGTCCACGGGCTCCACGTAATCGCTCTTGACCATACTGAACACAGCGGCAAGTTGTTGCAACTCTTCCAGCGGCAAAGGCGCCATGTTGGCGCGTGCGGCAGTTTGCAGCGAAACGGTGGTCAGTGCGCCGGTCAGGGCGCCGATGGCGACCCAGCCTGCAATCTTGAGTTTTTGACGCATGTGGCCTTCGAGGAATGACAAATTTGGTAGGAGCTCAATATACAACGCGCCCTGAAGGCGCGCTGTGAAGGGACGATTAGGCCTTGCCTTGTGTGGCTACTGATGCGGCGGCTTTTGCAGCAGCTTCTGCGTCGCCCAAGTAGTAGTGACGAATGGGTTTGAGGTTTTCGTCCAACTCATACACCAGCGGGATGCCATTGGGAATATTCAAACCCACGATGTCTTGGTCGCTGATGCCGTCCAAGTACTTGATCAAGGCGCGGATCGAATTGCCGTGTGCAGCCACCACAATGCGTTTGCCTGCTTTGATGGCAGGTGCCATGGATTCGTTCCAGAACGGAATCACGCGAGCCACAGTGTCTTTGAGGCACTCGGTCAGTGGCACTTGCGCGGGGTCGAGTTTGGCGTAGCGGGCGTCGCCGCGTTCGCTGCGGGGGTCGTGTGCTTCGAGTTCAGGCGGTGGGGTGTCGTAGCTGCGGCGCCAAATCAGCACTTGGTCGTCGCCGTATTGTTTGGCCATGTCGGCTTTGTTCAAGCCTTGTAAGCCACCGTAGTGGCGTTCGTTCAGACGCCAGCTTTTCATGACGGGCAACCAAGTGCAGTCCATCTCGTCCAAGGCGAGGTAAAGGGTGCGAATGGCGCGTTTCAACACGCTGGTGTAGGCCACGTCAAACTCGTAGCCTTCGGCCTTGAGCAACTTGCCTGCGTTTTTGGCTTGCTCCACGCCGGTGGGGGTGAGGTCCACATCGGTCCAGCCGGTGAAGCGGTTTTCAAGGTTCCAAGTGGATTCGCCGTGGCGGATTAATACGAGTTTGTACATGGTGATTCAAACAAAGTCAGTGAAAGATTGATCGTGATTTTAGAATGCTGCCCTGACGCGATACTTTTAATCTCCCTTTTTGCTTTTTTGAACTGGATTCCCCTGTGAAATTTATTCTCGACAACTGGATGTTGATTGCCATTGCGCTGAGCACTGGCTTCTTTTTGCTGCTGCCCGTGGTGCAAGGCGCCGCAGCCACCGGTATTTCGCCCACAGAGGCGGTGCAATGCATGAACCGCGAAAAAGGCGTGGTGATTGACGTGTGCGGTGCAGACGAATACGCCCAAGGCCACATCAAAGGCGCAGTGAACGTGCCTTTGGATGAGCTGGAAGCCCGTTTGGACAAGGCTGTGAAAAACAAAAGCACACCGGTCATCATGGTGTGCGCCGCAGGTGCGCGCTCTAAGCGTGCCCAAGGTATCGCGCAAAAACTGGGTTACGAGAAGGTGCATTCGCTGCACGGCGGGCTGAAAGCTTGGAAAGAAGCTAACCTGCCTGTTGCTAAAGCTTAATTTTTTGGCTTGAATTATTTCGGAGAACCCGCCATGCCCGCCGTCAAGATGTACACCACCGCCGTTTGCCCGTATTGCATTCGCGCCAAACAATTGTTGAACGCCAAGGGCGTGGCGCAGATCGAAGAAATCCGCATCGACACCGACCCCACAGCGCGTGCTCACATGATGGAAATCACGGGCCGCCGCACGGTGCCGCAAATCTTCATTGGCGACACGCACGTGGGCGGTTGTGACGATTTGGTGGCCTTGGATGCCAAAGGTGGTTTGCTGCCTTTGTTGCAATCTTGAGCTGACATAATTCAGCCATCCCGATTTGTTGCCCGCTTCGGCGTGTCCGATGCGGGCATTTTTTGTTTTAGGAAAAACCCATGTCAGAAGAACAAGCAACACCCGTGTTTCAAATTCAACGCGTCTATTTGAAAGACCTGTCTTTGGAGCAACCCAACTCCCCCGCCATCCTGACCAGCACCCAGCAACCGTCGGTTGACATTCAGTTGGCAGTGGGTATGGAACAAGTGGCTGACGGCATTGTGGAAGTGACGGTGACTGCCACTGTGACCACCAAGATTGAAGACAAAGCGGTGTTCTTGGTCGAAGCCAAACAAGCTGGCATTTTCGAAGTGCGCAACTTGCCTGAAGATCAAATGGGCCCCATCATCGGTATTGCTTGCCCACAAATCATTTACCCCTACCTGCGCGGCAACGTGGCAGACGTGATCCAACGCGCTGGCTTCCCACCCGTGCACCTGGCTGAAATCAACTTCCAAGCCATGTACGAACAACAGCAGCAACAAGCGGCTGAAGCCACCAAGCAATAAAGCGCACGGGCTTGGCCATGAAGATTGCCGTTTTAGGTGCAGGCGCGTGGGGCACAGCGCTGGCGATCAACGCTGGCACACACCACACCGTGACGCTGTGGGCACGTGATGTGCCACAGGCTCAAGCCATGCAAGCCGAGCGCGTGAACACGCGCTACTTGCCTGGCTTGCCTTTCACCGCAGGCGTGCACGTGTCTTCAGCCCCTTTGGGTTCTTGGTTGGCCGAGCAAGACTTGGTGGTCATCGGTTCGCCCATGAGCAGCTTGCGCGGCATGCTCACGCAACTCGCGCCCATCTTGGGCAGCAGCGTGCCAGTGGCGTGGCTATGCAAAGGCTTTGAAGCGGCCCAAGCTCAAACGAATGCAGCGTTGCCTGCTATCGGGTTGCAGGCAGGCGCGTCACAAATCAACGTGGGTTTAATGGCCCACGAAGTCAAAGCCCAAGTGGCCCCCGAGCTGCGTGGTGGTGCACTTAGCGGCCCGAGCTTTGCGCAAGAAGTCGCACGCGGCATGCCTACCGCCTTGGTGGCCGCCAGCAGCGACGCTGCGGCGCGAGACGCCATGGTGCAAGCTTTTCACAACACCAGCCTGCGCGTGTATGCCAACGACGACATCGTTGGCGTGGAAGTGGGCGGCGCAGTCAAAAACGTGCTGGCCATCGCCACCGGTCTGTGCGACGGTTTGCAGCTAGGGCTAAATGCCCGCGCCGCACTCATCACACGCGGCTTGGCCGAGATTACCCGCCTCGGTCTGGCGCTGGGTGCCAAGACCGAAACCTTCATGGGCTTGTCGGGCTTGGGCGATTTGGTGCTGACTTCCACCGGGGACCTGAGCCGCAACCGCAGAGTGGGCCTAGCCCTGGCGCAAGGCCTGACGCTGCAACAAGCGGTGGATTCACTCGGTCATGTGGCTGAAGGTGTGTATTGCGCCCGCACCGTGGTGCAACGTGCGCAGCACTTGGGTGTGGACATGCCGATTGCACAGGCTGTGGTGGCGCTGCTTGATGGCAGCATCACACCTGCGCAAGCTGTGGCCTTGCTGATGGGGCGTGGGGCTAAGGGCGAATAAGCGTCGCTTTTTTGCTGTGCTCGCTTCTCGCCTAGGGATTGAGCGGGTTCCTCATGCTGGGGTACCAGAAATCGTCACCCGCTCAATCCCTAGACAAGAAGACTGCGGCTTGCAGACGTGTGGTTTGACTGTTTTTGGCGGAATGCAATTGCTTTGATATTGCGTTTTTTGAGCCGAGATTTTTCTATCTAACGATATCGTGTGCGTGAGGTGCGGCGGCCAACGATTTCTGGTACGCCAGCATGAGGCGGCCGCCGTGCCTCACGCACACGACCTCAGCCGGAGAAAACCACCACAAACACCAAAACCCAAGCCAAACAAAAACCTCAAACTTCGAGGTTATCAATCAGCCGCGTCTTACCCAACTTAGCTGCACCTAATACCACCAGAGGCTCAGCGCAGGGGCCGCTCACGGGTGACAAGTCGTGTTGACGGCGCAGGGTGATGTAGTCAGGGGCCCAGCCGCGTTGGCGCAGGGCTTCCATCGCAGCGGCCTCGGCAGCGGCCACATCCAGCTTCCCAGCCGTATTGCCAGAACGTGCCGCAGCAGCCAAGCCTTTCAAAGCCATCGACAGTTGCACGGCTTCGGCGCGTTCTTCGACGCTGAGGTAGCCGTTGCGTGAGCTCAGGGCCAAGCCGTCTTCAGCGCGGCGGGTTTCGCCTCCGATGATCTCGATGGGCAGCGACATTTGCTCCACCATGCGACGGATGACCATGAGCTGTTGGTAGTCCTTCTTGCCAAATACGGCCAAGTCTGGCTGCACGATGTTGAAGAGCTTGTGCACCACTGTGCTCACGCCCACAAAGAAGCCGGGGCGGAACGCGCCTTCCAAAATATCAGCCAGCTCGTTGGGTGGTTGCACCTTGAACACTTGGGGCTCGGGATAGAGATCTTTTTCGCTGGGCGCAAACACCACGTCGCAGCCGTTGGCTTCTAGCAAAGCGCAGTCGTTTTCTAGGGTGCGGGGGTAGGTGTCAAAGTCTTCGTTGGGGCCAAATTGCAGGCGGTTCACGAAGATGCTGGCCACGGTCATGCCGCCGGTTAAGGCGCGCTGATCGACCTCTTGGCGGGCCATTAGCATCAGCTCTAAGTGACCTTGGTGCAAGTTGCCCATGGTGGGCACAAAGGCGCGCAGGGCGGCCGGCTTTAAAGCGCTGCGCAGGTCCGCGAGGGTGTGAACAATTTGCAAATTAGGCCCACGCGTGTTTGGCGTTGTCGGGGAAAGTGCCGCCTTTGACGGCGGCCACATAGGCGCTCATAGCGGCTTGCACGCTGGCTTGGCCTTCCATGAAGTTATGCACGAACTTTGGGTTCTTGCCCAAGTTGACGCCCAGCATGTCGTGCATGACCAGCACTTGGCCCGCCGTGCCGTTGCCCGCGCCAATGCCAATGGTGTGGCAGGTGGGCAACTCTTGCGTCAGGGCGGTGGACAGGGGCTCGGGCACCATTTCCAGCACCAGCATGGAGGCGCCTGCGGCTTGCAGGGCCAGGGCTTCTTGGCGCAGTTGGGTGGCCGAGTCGCCACGGCCTTGCACGCGGTAGCCGCCCAGGGCATGCACGGTTTGTGGGGTGAGGCCCAAATGGGCGCAGACAGGAATGCCGCGCTCGACCAAAAAATGCACGATGTCACTCGTCCAACCACCGCCTTCAAGCTTGACCATGTGAGCGCCCGCCTGCATCAGAACCGTTGCACTGCGGAGGGCTTGCTCTTTGGATTCTTGGTAGCTGCCAAAGGGTAGGTCGCCAATGATCCATGCCGTGCCTTGCACGCGGCGAATGCCACGCGCCACGCTTTCCACGTGGTAGAGCATGGTGTCGAGTGTCACGCCCACGGTGCTGCCTAGGCCTTGGCAGACCATGCCCAGCGAGTCGCCGACCAAGATGCATTCCACACCCGCCGCATCGGCCACAGCCGCAAAGGTCGCGTCGTAAGCGGTGAGCATGGTGATTTTTTCGCCGCGAGCGCGCAGCTCGTTCAACCTTGGCAGGCTGATGGGTTTGCGGGCGGCGACGGGGGAGGCAGGGGGCAAAGTGCCGTAGGGCGAAGCGTGTGTGTTGCTCATAGAACGTGTGTGGCGCAAAGCCAGTCCTGTGTTGCCAAGAGGAGGTGAAGTTTACGCGGGTCTTCTATGTGGGGGTATAGGCCAAACGCACATAAATCGGTGCGAAAGCCTCGGCCTGCGTGATTTCAATCAGCGTTTCTTTGGCCAGCTCAAGCAGGGCGATGAAGGTCACCACCAACACAGGCACGCCTTGTTCGGCTTCGAAGAGTTTTTCAAACTCCACAAAGCGTTGACCTTGTAGGCGGCGCAGCACGATGCTCATGTGTTCGCGCACCGACAGTTCTTCGCGGCTGATTTTGTGGTGTTGCACCAGCTTGGCACGCTTCAAGATATCGGCCCAAGCTTGTTGAAGCTCGACCACATGCACATCGGGGAAGCGGGGCTGCAGCGATTGTTCGATGTAGACCTGTGCCCGTAAAAAGTCACGGCCAAACTGCGGCACTTCGTTGAGCTTGGCAGCAGCCAACTTCATTTGCTCGTATTCGAGCAAGCGGCGCACCAGCTCAGCGCGTGGGTCTTCGGGCTCTTGGCCTTCGGCCACCTTTTTAGGCGGCAGCAACATGCGTGATTTGATTTCAATCAGCATGGCAGCCATCAGCAGGTATTCGGCGGCCAATTCAAGGTTGCGGCTGCGAATCTCGTCCACGTAGCTCAAATACTGGCGCGTGAGCGCAGCCATGGGGATGTCGAGGATGTTGAAGTTTTGCTTGCGGATGAGGTACAGCAGCAAATCCAGCGGGCCTTGAAAAGCCTCTAAGAAAACTTCCAGCGCGTCTGGCGGGATATACAAATCCTGCGGCATGGCAAACAGCGGCTCGCCATACAGGCGGGCCACGGCCACGTTGTCGATCACCTCTGGCATGACAGAGGCGATGTGTGCCTCGTCGTTAGGCAGGGTGGAGTCGGCAGGATGCACGTTGGGCGCTTAAAACAAACTGAACGCTTTAAGCGTTCGTTTGGTAAGGGTAAGGCTTTTGCGCCACGCGGCCAGCTTGCACGTCTTGCTGAATTTCTGTGTTCACTTGCTTGTCCCACAGCAAAGCGCGGCCATCGCGTTGGGCTTTTTCGAGCAGTGGGTTTTTGACCTTGAGCGACTCGATGAACTGAGTGGCTTCTGAGGTGTAGTTGTCACGTTGAAAAATCGACATGGTGGGCTTCCTAATTGGATATCTTGAGATTGCGTAGATTTTAACGACCGAGGGCCAAGGCCAAACCGTGGCTCAAATCTGGCACAAGGTCTGTGTCAGGTAAGGCGTGCAACAGGCCACTGCGTTGCGCCATGTCCAGCGGTTGGTGGCCCAGGCCACAGACGATGAGGCGGACATGCTTTTTCTTGCAAGTGCGTGCCAAGGCCAGCAGCGCGTCAGCGCCTGACGAGTCCACATAAATGAGGTTTTTCAGATCCAACACCACGGCTTGCGCGGGCAGGCTTTCTTCAATGGCTTCGACCAGCTTGACCGCACCAAAGAACAAAGCGCCATACAAGCGGTGGGCGTGCACTGCTGCTTCATTGCCTGCCAGTTCAGGAAACGCATTGGCTTGCATATGCTCAGCGCGGCTGAGGCTAGAGATGCGGTAGATGAATGTCAGGCAGGCCGCAATGAGGCCGACTTCGACCGCCACCGTCAAATCGACAATGACGGTGAGCAAAAACACCGACAGCAGCGTAGCGCGGTAAGGCAGGCGAAACTGGCGCAAATGCACAAACTCGTGCCACTCGCCCATGTTCCAAGCGACGAACATCAATATGGCTGAGAGCGCCGCCAGAGGCACATCACCTGCCAAGGGCGCGGCCACCAGCATGACCACCAACAATGTCAAAGCGTGAACCATGCCGGCCACGGGGCTGTTGCCACCGTTTTTCACGTTGGTCACGGTGCGGGCAATCGTGCCCGTGGCGGGCATGCCGCCAAAGAAGGGCGTGATGATGTTGGCAATGCCTTGGGCCATCAGCTCTTGGTTGGCATCGTGGCGGTCGCCATAGGGGCCATCGGCCATCATTTGGTCGGCAATGCGTGCGCATAGCAAGGATTCAATCGAGCCCAGCAAGGCCAGCGTGGTGGCGGGGATGAGCAAAAACTTGGCGGTGTCCCAGCTGAAGGCGGGCCATGCCAAGGCAGGCAGGTTGCTGGGGATGCTGCCAAAGCGTGAGGCGATGGTGTCGACCTCAAGCCCCATCATTTTTGTGGCGACTGTGGCACCCACCAACACCACGATGGAGCCGGGGATGGTAGAAAAACTCTTGGTGCTGGGTATGCCGCTTGCCATGCGCGGCAAGGCCAGTTGCCAAAATGCCAACACCGCCAAACACACCACAGCCAAACCCAAAGCTTCGCCGTTGAGCGTGCCAAAGCTGTCGCTCAGTGTGCGCAAGATGCCAAAGAAGTCCGCTGGCATGGCTTTGACTTGCAAGCCAAAAAAGTCTTTCAGCTGCGACACCATGATGAGCACCGCAATGCCGTTGGTAAAACCAATGACTACCGCCACGGGAATGAAGCGAATCAGCGTGCCCAAGCGCAGCAAGCCCATGACAAACAAGATCACGCCCGACATGGCGGTGGCGATGATGAGGTTGGCCAAGCCGTAGCGTTCCAAAATGCCATAGACGATGACGATGAACGCACCGGCTGGCCCGCCAATCTGCACGCGGCTGCCTCCCAAAGCGGAAATCAAAAAGCCCGCAATGATGGCGGTGAACAAACCCGCCTCCGGCTTGAGTCCCGACGCAATGGCAAACGCCATGGCCAGTGGCAAAGCCACTACACCCACCGTGATGCCCGCGCCCACATCTTGGTAAAACCGCTGACGGGTGTAGCCCTTCAGCGAATCAACAACATGGGGGCGGAAGAAGTGAAGCATCAATGGATACGCATGCCAGGTTTAGCACCGGGCCATGGGTGCAGCACGTAAATGCCTGCATCGGCCTTGTCGTCTGCGTGGCTGGCGGCCAGCACCATGCCTTCAGACACACCAAATTTCATCTTGCGCGGGGCCAAGTTAGCCACCATCACCGTGAGCTTGCCTTTGAGGTCTTCAGGCTTGTACATGCTGGCCACGCCTGAGAACACGTTGCGCGTTTTACCCTCGCCCACATCGAGCGTGAGGCGCAGTAATTTGGTGGACCCTTCCACCGCTTCACAGTTGACGATTTCGGCAATGCGCAAATCGACTTTTGCAAAGTCGTCGATGCTAATGGTGGGTGCGATTTCTTCGCCACCCGGGGTGACTTTTTCTTCCACCACGGCTGGGGGTTCAAACAAGGCTTCGAGTTGTTCTGGGGTGACGCGTTGCATGAGGTGTTGGTAGGGTTGAATGTTGGCCACGTTGCCTGTGGCGTTCCAGTTTTGCATGCTGGTGCCAGTGAAGCTTTCAACGGCTTGGGCCAATGAAGGCAACACAGGGGCCAAGTAGCGGCTCAGCTCGGCAAACGCGTTGATGAGCAACGAGCACACTTGGTGCAAGGCCTCGTTGTTGGCGGCGTCTTTGGCTAAGTCCCAAGGTTTGTGTTGGTCCACATACGAATTGACTTTGTCGGCCAGCAACATGATTTCGCGGGCGGCTTTGCCGTATTCGCGGGCGTCGTAGGCTTGGGCGATGCTGTCTTTGGCGGCGTGAATATCACTCAACAACGCGGTGCCTTGTTCGCCAAAACTTTGTGTGAGCTTGCCTTCAAAACGCTTGGTCAAGAAGCCCGCCGCACGCGATGCGATGTTGACGAACTTGCCAATCAAATCGCTGTTCACGCGCAGCATGAAATCTTCGGCGTTAAAGTCGATGTCTTCGTTTTTGTTGTTCAGCTTGGTGGCCAGGTAGTAGCGCAGCCATTCGGGGTTCATACCCAGGCTGAGGTACTTGAGTGGGTCCAGGCCCGTGCCACGGCTCTTGCTCATCTTCTCGCCGTTGTTGACGGTGAGGAAGCCGTGCACAAACACGTTGTTGGGCGTTTTGCGGCCGCTGAAATGCAGCATGGCGGGCCAGAACAGCGTGTGAAAGGTGACGATGTCTTTGCCGATGAAGTGGTATTGCTCCAGCTTGTCGTTCGCCATGTAGGCGTTGTAATCTTCGCCGCGTTTGTCGAGCAAGTTTTTCAGCGAAGCCAAGTAGCCCACGGGCGCATCGAGCCACACATAAAAGTATTTGGCTGGCGCCCCATTGATAGCCGTATCCGGGATTTCAATGCCGAAGTAAGGCGCGTCACGCGAAATGTCCCAATCGCCCAAACCTTCGCTGGTTGTGCCATCGGGGTTGGTGCGCACGCTGAACCACTCTTTGACCTTGTTGGCCACCTCGGGTTGCAGCTTGCCGTCTTGTGTCCACTTTTCTAAGAATGCTACGCAGCGTGGGTCGGACAGCTTGAAAAAGAAATGCTCTGAGCTTTTCAGCTCAGGCTTGGCACCCGACAAGGCTGAGAACGGGTTGATCAGGTCGGTGGGGGCGTAGACCGCGCCGCACACCTCGCAGTTGTCGCCGTATTGGTCGTGGGCGTGGCACTTGGGGCATTCGCCTTTGATGAAGCGGTCGGGCAAGAACATGTTCTTCTCGGGGTCGAAGAACTGGTCAATGGTGCGGCGTTCGATCAGCGAGCCACCTTCAGATTCGGGGATGTCGCGCAAGTCACGATAAATCTGGCGAGCCAGTTCGTGGTTTTCGGGCGCGTCGGTGCTGTGCCAGTTGTCAAACTGGATGTGAAAGCCATCCAAATAAGGTTTGCGACCTGCGGCGATGTTGGCCACAAACTGTTGTGGGGTGATGCCCGCCTTCTCGGCGGCAATCATGATGGGCGCGCCGTGTGTGTCGTCTGCGCCCACGAAATCGACCTGGTGGCCCTGCATGCGCTGGAAACGCACCCAGATGTCGGCCTGGATGTACTCCATGATGTGACCGATATGAAAGTTGCCATTGGCGTAGGGCAGGGCGGTGGTGACGAAAAGCTGGCGCTGGGACATTTGAGAACAAGACCTTAAGGCGAAGGGGTCGATTTTAGTTCCTGGAGAATCTACCCATGGACCTCCCCAACTTTGACGAATTTCAACAAAAAGCCCTAGCTGCTGGCTATGACGAAGTGATCGAGCGCGAATGGGCCCCCAACACCGTGTTGGACACCCACGCGCATCCGTTTGGCGTGCACGCCTTGCTGACACAAGGCGAGATGTGGCTGACCATGAATGGCCAGACTCAGCACCTCGTACCAGGCTCTATTTTTGAGTTAAAGCCCGATCTGCCACATGCGGAGCGCTACGGCGCCGAAGGCGCGACTTATTGGGTCGCGCGCAAAAACGCCTGATCGGCGCTAGCGCGAGCCTTATTTTTATCTGCGCTCAGTCGCAGGGATGGCCTCTGCTGCGTGCGGTCAAACGTGGCGCGATAGACTTGCCCGCAATTCCTATTTCAATATTAAGAAGTTTTTATGTCTCTGAATGAACAAACCCTGACTGCCGCCCTGCAGACGGTCATCGATCCCAACACGGGCAAAGACTTTGTCACCACCAAAGCGCTGAAAAATCTGCAAATCAACGGCGGCGACGTGTCGTTTGATGTGGTGCTGGGCTACCCCGCCAAAAGCCAAATTGCGGGTTTTCGCAAAGAGCTGATCGCCGCTGCCAAGAGCGTGCCGGGCGTGAGCAACGTGTCGGCCAACATCACCATGAATATCGTGGCGCACGCCGCGCAGCGCGGTGTGGCCTTGTTGCCTCAAGTCAAAAACATCATTGCCGTGGCCTCGGGCAAAGGCGGCGTGGGCAAAAGCACCACCGCCGCCAACTTGGCCTTGGCCTTGGCCGCCGAGGGCGCCAGCGTGGGTTTGCTGGACGCCGACATTTACGGCCCCAGCCAGCCCATGATGATGGGCATTGAAGGCCGCCCTGAGAGCAGCGACGGCCAAACCATGGATCCGATGGAGAACTACGGCGTGCAAGTCATGTCCATCGGCTTCTTGGTGGACCAAGACGAAGCCATGATTTGGCGCGGCCCCATGGCCACGCAAGCACTGGAGCAACTGCTGCGCCAAACCAACTGGAAAGCCTTGGATTATTTGATCGTCGACATGCCCCCCGGCACGGGCGACATTCAGCTCACACTGAGCCAACGCGTGCCCATGACCGGCGCGGTCATCGTCACCACACCGCAAGACATTGCATTGCTCGATGCTAAAAAAGGCATCAAGATGTTTGAAAAGGTGGGCGTGCCCATCCTCGGTTTGGTCGAGAACATGGCCGTGCACGTGTGCACGAATTGCGGACACATTGAACACATTTTTGGCGCAGATGGCGGCAAGAAATTGGCCGCAAAAGACGGCATGGACTATTTGGGCGCATTGCCCCTGAATATGCAAATTCGCCTGCAAGCCGACAGCGGCAAACCGACCGTGGTGGCCGATCCTGATGGCGAAGTTGCCACCATCTACAAGGCCGTGGCTCGTCAAGTGGCGGTGAAGATTGCCGCGAAAGCCAAAGACTTTTCGAGCAAGTTCCCGAGTATCAAAATCTCCAAAGAGACTTGATGTCCAACATGACGCAACGTCCTAGCCTCCAAGTCGCCGTCGTCATGCGCCGCGAGCGCGTGCCCGGCGACATGAGCCGATGGCAGCCTTGGCGTTGGGTGCTGCACGACGTGACGGGTCACGACGTGCAGCCGCATGCCGAGCACTTTGGCACCGAGCCGCGCTGCATGCGCCAAACGGATGACGAACAAATTTGGCTGCACCCTGGCTTCACGGTGGAGCTGTTCAAAGACGATGCCGAGGGCTACTACCTCAACGCTTCGTCACCTGCGCCGTGCTGGTTTGTGTTGTGGCGGATGGAAGAAGAGCCCAGCATCGGCGACGACGTGATGGCTGTGCCCACCATGGTCAGTCTGAGTTATCACGACGCTGGCCGCTGGCTAGACGCCCAAGAAAACGTAGATCAAGTGCCCGCCCCCAGCGAAGTGGTGGCTTGGATGCGTGAATTCATCGACGAACACCGGGTGGTCGAAGCCAAGCGCCGCCGTCGGCCTGACAGCTTCCGAACTTTGCAAGACCGCTTTGGCAACCCGGCGTCCGTGAGCACTGAAAAAATTCGCGGTGGCGGCCAGCACAACGGAGGCGGTCATGGCCAATGACGATGACAGCCCCGCTGGCTTTTTAAGCCGCTGGTCACGCCGCAAAATTGATGTGCGTGAGGGGCGTCCGTTAGACGAGCCCAAACCTGCTGTGGCAGAAGTTGTCCATGTGTCAGCGAGCTTGCCAACATCGGTGCATCCAACAACTCCCGCGCCTGTTCCGACCTTGGCCGACACCCAGCAACTCACACCTGAGTCTGACTTCACGGGTTTCATGGTCCGAGGCGTCGCACCTGATGTGAAAAACGCAGCCATGAAAAAGCTGTTTGCCGACCCGCACTTCAATGTGATGGACCGCTTAGACATTTACATCGATGACTACGGCATCCCCGACCCGCTGCCCTTGGCCATGTTGCGCCAGATGACCAGTGCCAAAACATTGAATTTATTTGATGACGAGCCAGACGACGTCAAAGTCGTGGCACAGTCCGTCCCTGCTGAAAATACTTCTAACCCTGAGCCCAACACGCATGACCACGCTGATTTGCGACTGCAACCAGACCCAACCGCTAGACCCGAAGGCACTGAGCCAAAGCCTGTCTGAGCCGCTCACGCTGCACACCGCTTTGTGCCGCCGTGAAGCGGGCGCTTTCATCCAAGCCGTGCAAGGCACGGACGACGTGGTGGTGGCCTGCACCCAAGAGCAACGCCTGTTTGGCGACTTGGCTGTGGAGGCGCAAGCCAAAACATCGGTCATTAAATTTGTCAACATCCGTGAGACCGGTGGCTGGAGTGCAGACGCCAAAAACGCATCTCCCAAAATTGCAGCACTCTTAGCCGCTGCGCATTTGCCTGACCCCGAGCCCGTGCCCACCGTCACCTTTAAGAGTGCAGGGCGTCTGCTGATTTTGGGGCAGATGGATGAAGCCGAACAAGCCGCAGCCTTGCTGGCCGATACGCTGAACGTGACGATCTTCACCCAAGGCGCTGGCGTGGCTGGCGGCGCACAAAGCCGCCGTTATCCCGTGCTGGGCGGCCAGGTACTGCGCGTGGACGGCTGGTTGGGTGCGTTCAAGCTCACTTGGCAAAACAACAACCCGATTGACCTAGATCTGTGCACACGCTGCAACGCTTGCGTGGCCGCTTGCCCCGAGCAAGCGATTGGTTTGGATTACCAAATTGACCTGAGCAAATGCAGTTCGCACCGCGACTGCGTGACAGCGTGCGGTGCGATTGGTGCAATTAATTTTCAGCGCGAGGCGCAAGAAGAAACGGCGGAGTTTGACCTCGTGCTCGATTTGCGCGAGCAAACCGCATTCAACCGCCACGCGTTGCCCCAAGGCTATTTCCGTGGCGCCACGGCCGCCAACTTGCTGCGCTTGCGCGAGTTGGTGGGTGAGTTTGAAAAGCCCAAGTTCTTTGACTACAAACAAAAACTCTGCGCCCATAGCCGCAACGAACAAGTGGGCTGCAACGCTTGCGTAGACATTTGCTCTGCCGAAGCGGTGAGTTCTGACAAGTCGCGCCAACAAATCAAGGTCAACCCCAACCTGTGCGTGGGCTGCGGTGCGTGCACCACGGTGTGCCCCACAGGTGCCTTGACCTACGCTTACCCACGTGCAAGCGAGCAAGGCGTCAAGCTCAAGACCTTGCTCGGCACCTACCAAAAAGCAGGCGGTAAAGACGCAGTCATCTTGTTGCACAGCCAAGACGCGGGCCTTGCCTTGGTGAATGAACTGGGCCGTGCGGCACAGCTCAAAGTGGCCAAAGGTTTGCCAGCGCATGTGATTCCCGTGTCGTTGTGGCACACCGCCAGCCTTGGGTTGGATGTGTGGCTCACGGCCTTGGCCTATGGCGCCGCGCAAGTGCTGGTGCTCAACACGGCCGAAGAAGCGCCGCAATATGCCGACGGCTTACAAGCGCAAATGGCACAAGCGCAGACCATGCTCGAAGGCTTGGGCTACGCCAAGGCTGGCCAGATGTCCGTGCAGTTGGTGCACGCCTCACAAGCCATGGAGCTCGATGGCGAACTGCAACGTCTCACCACAGGCAAACAACGACTGAGCAGCTCCGTGCCCGCCGCCACGTTTGCGGTGATGGCTGAAAAACGCAGCACGCTGAGCATGGTGATCGACCACTTACTGGAGCACGCGCCAGTTTTGAAAACTGCCACCGCCCCAGAAGCCTTGGCATTGCCCAAAGATGGCTCGCTTTTCGGCACGGTTGAGGTCAACAAAGACAGTTGCACCTTGTGCATGAGCTGTGTCAGCGCCTGTCCCGCCAACGCGCTGCAAGACAACCAACAAGCGCCTCAGTTGCGCTTCTTTGAAAAGAACTGCGTGCAGTGCGGCTTGTGCGTCAGCACCTGCCCCGAAAAAGCGCTCAGCCTTGTGCCACGTTTGTTGCTCACGCCTCAACGCAAAGAAGTGCGTGTGCTCAACGAAACCCAGCCCTACGGCTGCGTGCGTTGCCGCAAACCCTTTGGCACGCTCAAAGGCATCGAAGCCATGATTGGCAAACTGGCTGGCCATTCCATGTTTCAGGGCGCCGCGTTGGAGCGCCTCAAGATGTGCGGTGACTGCCGCGTGATTGACATTTACTCTGCCGGCGACGAGCAAAAAATCGTTTAAATATTTGTATGACCGAACCTCATTTGTCCTCTGCCCTTGACGAAGAAACCGCACGCGCCGAGCTGTACGGTTTGATTTCCGAGTTGTTTTACGCGCCCGCACGCCCCGAGCTGTTGGCGCAGTTGCGTGTAGCCGCAACTGATGCGCCTGCCTCAGGTGGTTTTTTGGAAGAGCCTTGGCGTCAGCTGGTGGGTGTGGCTCGCGACATGGACGACCAGACCATCCAAGCCGAGCACAACGCCCTGTTTGGCGGTGTGGGCAAGCCCGAGGTGTATGTGTTTGCTTCGCACTTTTTAACTGGCTTTTTGAATGAAAAGCCCTTGGCGCAATTGCGTACCGATTTGGCCGCACTGGGCTTGGGTCGCGACGACACCACCATGTCTGAAACTGAAGACCATGTGTCTTATGTGTTTGAGGTTATGCGCTTTTTGGTGGCGGGCGATGATGTGTCCGTGTCTAACCTCACGCAGCAAGCCAAGTTTTTTGCCGCCCATGTGCAACCCTGGTTGCCTGCGTTTTGTGATGCCTTGCAAGCCACGCCGCGTGCACGTTTTTATGCCGTCTTGGCCGAGCTGACGCGTGCGTTTGTCAGTGTGGAAGCCCAGGGTTTTGACATGCTGGCTTAAGGATGACAGGACCTCATTTTTTCTTTTGATAGGTGCGTGAGACGCCTACGTGACAAAAAACATTTTTTTGTCACAAATCCCGACCGAGTTTTGGGCTTACTGACGTTTCTACGTACTGCGCGAACTCACATCATTGGTACATTATGCAAAGTCGTGCATACCCACGACATCACGAGGAGCTCTAAATGCAAAAAGAACAAGCTAAAGACCAAGCCAATTCGCAACCAACACCGTCGCGTCGTGGCTTTTTCATGGGTGCCGCTGCTGTCGGTGCGGCCACTGCCGCAGTCACTGCGATGCCCGGCCTCAGCACCCCTTCTGCTGAACTGAACAAACTCCCCCCCGCGCCCGAAAACGGTGGCGGCTACAGCTTGAGCGAACACGTCAAGCGTTACTACCAGACCACCCGCGTCTGAAGGAGCCCACATGTTATTAACCCGTAAAACCGATTCGGCTGCCCAAACCACTGGCAGCTCAGCCTTTGTAGGCCGCTTGCAACGCGGCTTGTCACAAGCTTTGCCAACCCTTGACCGTCGTGGCTTTTTGCGCCGCTCTGGTTTGGGCATTGGTGTGGGCTTGGCTGCCACGCAGCTGAGCTTGGTCAAAAAAGCCAATGCCTCTGGCGCGTTTTCTAGCGACGGCGCAAGCAAGATTGAAGTCAAGCGCACCGTTTGTACCCACTGCTCGGTGGGCTGCGCTGTGGATGCCGTGGTTGAAAACGGTGTCTGGGTGCGCCAAGAGCCCGTGTTTGATTCCCCCATCAACCTCGGCGCTCATTGCGCCAAAGGTGCGGCCCTGCGTGAGCACGGCCACGGTGAGTTCCGCTTGCGTTACCCCATGAAATTGGTGAACGGCAAGTACGAACGCATCAGCTGGGATACCGCATTGGAAGAGATCAGTGCTAAGTTGATCGACTTGCGCAAGACTTCTGGTCCAGACAGTGTGTACTGGATTGGTTCCTCCAAGCACAACAACGAACAAGCCTATTTGCTGCGCAAGTTTGTCAGCTACTTCGGTAGTAACAACTGTGACCACCAAGCCCGTATTTGCCACTCCACCACAGTTGCTGGTGTAGCCAATACCTGGGGTTACGGCGCGATGACCAACTCGTACAACGACATGCAAAACAGCAAGGTCGCAATGTACATCGGCTCTAACGCTGCAGAAGCCCACCCCGTTTCGATGTTGCACATGCTGCACGCCAAAGAAAACGGCTGCAAGATGATCGTGGTCGACCCGCGTTTCACGCGCACAGCAGCCAAGGCTGATGAGTACGTTCGCATCCGTTCAGGCTCTGACATCGCTTTCATCTTTGGTCTGTTGCACGTCATCTTCAAAAATGGCTGGGAAGACAAAAAGTACATCAACGACCGCGTGTTCGGCATGGACAAGGTCAAAGAAGAAGTCATGGCCAAGTGGACGCTCGACAAAGTCGAAGAAGTCTGCGGCGTGTCACCTGAACAAGTGACCCTCGTGGCCAAGATGCTGCACGAAAACAACCCCGGTACCGTGGTGTGGTGTATGGGCCAGACACAGCACACCACAGGTAACGCCATCGTGCGTGCCTCGTGTATCTTGCAGTTGGCCTTAGGCAACATCGGCAAGTCCGGCGGCGGCACCAACATTTTCCGTGGTCACGACAACGTGCAAGGCGCGACCGACGTGGGTCCTAACCCTGATTCATTGCCTGGCTACTACGGCTTGGTGGAAGGCTCATGGAAGCACTTCGCCAAAGCGTGGGGCGTTGAATTTGATTGGATCAAAGGCCGCTTTGCTTCACCTGCCATGATGAGCAAGCCCGGTATCACTTTGTCACGCTGGATCGACGGCGTGATGGAGAAGAACGAACTCATCGACCAAGACAGCAACCTCAAGGCAGTGTTCTATTGGGGCCATGCTCCCAACTCGCAGACCCGTGGTTTGGAGATGAAGCGCGCCATGGACAAGCTGGACTTGTTGGTGGTGGTTGATCCCTATCCATCAGCGACTGCCGCCATGGCAGCCATGCCCGGCAAAGCCGAAGACCTCAACCCCAACCGCGCGGTATACCTGTTGCCTGCTGCCACGCAGTTTGAAACCAGTGGCTCATGCACGGCATCGAACCGCTCTATTCAATGGCGTGAGAAGGTCATTGAGCCATTGTGGGAGAGCCGTTCTGACCACATGATCATGTATCAGTTCGCGCAAAAACTGGGCTTTGGCCCTGAGCTGGTTAAGAACTACAAGCTGCAAAAAGTCAAAGGCATGGACGAACCCATGGTCGAAGACATCTTGCGCGAAATCAACAAGTCGGTTTGGACCATTGGCTACACCGGCCAAAGCCCAGAGCGCTTGAAGGCTCACATGAAGAACATGCATTTGTTCGACGTGAAGACCCTCAAGTCCAAAGGCGGCAAAGACAAAGAAACTGGCTACGACTTTGGTGGTGACTACTTCGGCCTGCCTTGGCCTTGCTACGGCACGCCCGAACTCAAGCACCCAGGCTCACCCAACCTGTACGACACCTCCAAACACGTCATGGAAGGCGGCGGTAACTTCCGCGCCAACTTCGGTGTGGAAAAAGATGGCAAAAACTTGTTGTCCGAAGATGGTTCGCACTCCAAAGGCGCTGACATCACCACGGGCTACCCTGAACTCGACCACGTGTTGCTCAAGAAGCTCGGCTGGTGGGACGAACTCACCGATGCGGAAAAAGCATTGGCCGAAGGTAAGAACTGGAAGACTGACAACTCGGGCGGCATGATGCGTGTGTTCATGCAAAACCACGGTTGCCATCCTTTCGGTAACGCCAAAGCGCGTGCCGTTGTGTGGAACTTCCCAGATCCAATCCCTCAGCACCGCGAGCCTTTGTATGGCACGCGCCCCGACTTGATGGAAAAGTACCCCACGCACGCCGACAAAAAAGCGTTCTGGCGTCTGCCCACCTTGTACAAAACGATCCAAGACAAAAACATCGCCGACAAGGTGCACGAGAAGTTCCCACTCATCCTCACCTCTGGCCGTTTGGTCGAGTACGAAGGTGGCGGCGAAGAGACCCGTTCCAACCCATGGTTGGCCGAGTTGCAACAAGAAGCATTTGTCGAGATCAACCCCAAGACAGCGGCTAACCGTGGCATTCGCAACGGCGAGCGCGTGTGGTTGAAGAGCCCCACCGGCGCACGTTTGAACGTGCAAGCCTTGGTCACCGAGCGTGTGGACACTGGCACCGTTTGGATGCCTTTCCACTTCTCAGGTCGCTGGCAAGGTGAAGACATGCTCAAGTACTACCCCAAAGGTGCTGCGCCTATCGTGCGCGGTGAAGCCGTCAATACGGCCACCACCTATGGTTATGACAGCGTCACCATGATGCAAGAAACCAAAACCACCGTTTGCGACATCGAACGCGCCTAAGGAGAATTAAATGGCACGCATGAAATTTATTTGTGACGCAGAGCGTTGCATCGAGTGCAACGGTTGCGTCACCGCTTGTAAAAATGAACACGAAGTCCCATGGGGTGTGAACCGCCGCCGTGTGGTCACGTTGAACGACGGTGTACCCGGCGAGAAATCAATCTCTGTCGCGTGTATGCATTGTTCGGACGCGCCTTGTATGGCTGTTTGCCCCGTGAACTGCTTCTACAAGACTGACGAAGGCGTGGTCTTGCACGACAAAGACATTTGCATTGGCTGCGGCTACTGCTCTTACGCTTGCCCATTTGGCGCACCTCAGTTCCCAAGCCAAGGCACCTTCGGTGTACGCGGCAAGATGGATAAGTGCACCTTCTGCGCCGGCGGCCCAGAAGCCAACGGTAGCCATGCTGAGTTTGAAAAATACGGTCGCAACCGTTTGGCCGAAGGTAAGTTGCCTGCTTGTGCCGAAATGTGTTCGACCAAAGCTTTGCTCGCCGGTGACGGCGACATGGTGGCCGACATCTTCCGTAACCGCGTGGTCAAGCGCAACAAGGGTGCGGAAGTGTGGGGCTGGGGCACGGCTTACGGCTCTAAGCAAGCAGGCCAAGCGCCCGCCAAAGTTGAAGGAGTGAAGAAATGATGAAACGCATGTCACTCATCGTGTTGAGTGTGGCTGCTCTCACTGCTTGCGGTGAGAAAGCCCAAAGCCTCGGCACCAAAAACGACGCGACTGCTTACAGCGGTGCAACCAATAGTTTTGTGGAAGCAGGCTGGACAGCCGGCGACAAAACCAGCTGGGAGCAACATCTGCGTGCACGCGGCCAATACGGCCAAAACGACCACAGTCGCGCACCGTAAACCAAGGGGCACATCATGTACCGCTCTTTTCAATCGGTGTTGTGTGCAGCCCTGACGGTGTTCGCACTGTCGGCTGTCGCACAAGACAAAGCGCCTGCGGCAGCCTTGGCTGTCAAAAGCGTCAATATCCAAGACGTCAAGCCTGACGCCAGCGATGCGCCTGGCTATGCCGAGCAAACCAACGGCGAACGTGGCAAAGTCCAACCCGGCAACAACGCGCCTATGTGGCGCGGCGTGGGTGCTGGCGTGGAAGGCTACAGCAGCCTGCCCAAGTCACAAGCGCCCGAGGCTGGCGTGTTGATTCAACCGTTTGTGCAATACCCTGGCTCACGCCTCACCAACGGTGGTGAAGCATGGCGTCAAGTGCGCAACAACTGGATCATTCCTTATGGTGGTTCGCTGCTGTTGATCGTGTTGGGCGCTGTCGGTGTCTTCTACTGGCGCAAGGGCACGATGATGCTGCATGGCACGCCTACAGGGGTGGAGATTGAACGCTTCACACCGTTTGAGCGCTCAGCCCATTGGACCAATGCGATTGCTTTTGTGGTGTTGGCTTTGTCTGGCATCACCATGGCCTTTGGTAAGTTCTTCATGCAGCCCATCATTGGTGATTCGCTGTTTGGTTTCATCACTTACTTGCTCAAAAACGCACACAACTTCGCAGGCCCTTTGTTTGCTGTGTCGTTGACGGTGGTGTTTTTCACTTTCTTGAAAGACAACTGGCCTAGCAAAGAAGATTGGGTTTGGATCATCAAAGCTGGTGGCATGTTCGGTGGATCAGAAGTGCCTTCACACCGCTTCAATGCCGGTGAAAAAGTGGTGTTCTGGGGCGGCGTATTTGGCCTGGGCTTGGTGGTGGTGGCGTCGGGCTTTGTGCTCGACAAAATCATTCCTTTCCTTGTGTACGAGCGCGGCACTATGCAAATCGCACACATGATTCATGCTGTAGCAACCTTGTTGATGATGACCATGTTCATCGGTCATATTTACATGGGCACGGTCGGCATGGAAGGCGCTTACAAAGCCATGAAAACTGGCTATGTGGACGAAACATGGGCCAAAGAACACCACGAACTTTGGCATGACGACATCAAAGCGGGCAAGATTCCCGCCCATCGCTCAGAAGAAAAATCGGGCACCACAGCGCACGCTTGAGGCGCTGAACAGGAGAACAACTATGAATAAAGCACTTCTTGCATTGATCTTGGCCGCGGTCAGCGCCACGGCCTTTGCCAAACTGCCCGCACCGACCGACGAAGCCAAAGCCAAAGCTGCTGAAGCTGCCGCCAAGACAGCCCATGCTGGCAAAACTGACGCCTATTTGCTGTGTAAGTCACAAGACAAAGTGGCAGCCCATGTGCAAAAGACCAACAAAGCACAAGCTGGCAAGCCAGTGGCCACAGCACCTTGTGCTGACCCCGGTAAGTTTGTTTACACCCCGCCAGAGGCTGCAGCTTCTGCGCCTGTAGCGGCTGCCTCGGCTCCTGCTGTAGCTGCTGCTCCGGTGAAAAAGTAAACCATACAGCTTCGCTGTTCATTGGGCCGCGCCGAAAGGTGACGGCCCTTTTTGTTGTAGCCTAGTCTGCTTATGTCTTTAGCCTCTTCTACCTCTGTGTTCCCTCATCTCACCCAAGCCCAAGCCGAACTGACTCGCCACATTGAGGTGGTCAACGAGCACGGTGTGCACGAACAAGTGTCTATTCCTGCCGAGCGTGCGCTGACGGTGTATGTGGACAAACGTGAAATCGTCACCCTCATGACCTTGGGCGCACACCCTGAGCTGTTGGTGTTGGGCTACTTGCGCAACCAGCGCTTGGTGGGCGATGTGAGCGAGGTCGAATCCATCACCGTCGATTGGGATGCAGGCGAGGACGGCGCGGGCGTGGCTGCTGTCAAAACCCGCCACGGGATTGCCGACATTGCGGCACGCACCGAAAAACGTGTGGTCACCACCGGTTGCGGACAAGGCAGCGTGTTTGGCGACTTGATGGGCGAGATCGACACCTTGTCTTTGCCAGAAGCACGCATCAGCCAAGCGCGTTTGTATGCGTTGCTCAACGCCATTCGCGTGCAAGAAAGCACTTACAAATCAGCAGGCTCGGTTCACGGCTGTGCCTTGTTTAGCGGCGAGCACATGCAAATCTTTGTAGAAGACGTGGGTCGGCACAACGCCATCGACACCATTGCGGGTTGGATGTGGATGCACAGCGTGGTCGCTGATGCCGATTCGATTTTTTACACCACAGGCCGCTTGACCAGCGAGATGGTGATGAAGTCGGCACAAATGGGCGTTGCTGTGGTGGTGTCACGTAGCGGCATCACGCAGATGGGCTACGACGTGGCGACCCGATTGCAGTTGTGCACGATAGGCCGCGCAACGAATAAACACTTTCTCTGCTACACCGCGCGAGAGCGTGTGCAGCTGGATCCCTCGCTGGCAGTTGGCGGCGTGCACAAGGTGGCCAGCGTATGAATGCGGGTGTGACGTGGTGGGCACAAGCCTGGCGTACGCTGTGGCGTGATGCCCGTGCGGGTGAGCTGCGCTTGCTGGTGGTGGCGGTGGCTTTGGGTGTAGCCGCACTCAGCTCGGTCAGTTTTTTGGCTGACCGTCTGAACGGCGGCTTGCAACGTGATGCACGTCAACTCTTAGGCGGCGACGTGGTGGTGGCGAGCGATTACCCTACACCCAGCCACTTCACGCAACGCGCCTCACAGACGGGTTTGCAAAGCGTTACCACGCTGACGTTTCCCACCATGGCGCGTGGCGTGCCCGCAGCGGGTGGTGAGGGTAACAGCAAATTGGTGGCGCTCAAAGCGGTGGAGGTGGGCTATCCGCTGCGCGGCGAATTGCGCGTGGCAGACAACCTTATGCAAGCTCAACTTCCTTTGACACCTGCTGGTGTGCAAGCGTCGCGTAAAACCAAGCAAGTGCCCGAGCGGGGTCAGGCCTGGGTCGATGCAGGGGGCTTGGAGGCTTTGGGCTTGGATGTGGGCGATGCGCTGGTGTTGGGTGAGAGGCGTGTGCGCATCTCACAAGTGTTGGTGACCGAGCCTGACCGTGGCGCGGGCTTCATGAACTTTGCGCCGCGCGTGATGATCAACATGGACGACATCGAAGCCACAGGTTTGATTCAACCCGCCAGCCGCGTCAGTTGGCGGCTGGCTCTGGTGGGCGACGAAGCCGCTGTGGCTGATTTTGCAGAATGGGCGCAGGCCGAATGCCAAAAGCCTGAGGTGCGTGGCGTGCGTGTCGAATCGTTGGATGCAGGACGCCCCGAGATGCGCCAAACCTTGGACCGTGCAGGTAAGTTCTTGAACTTGGTTGCGTTGCTCGCGGCCTTGCTCAGTGCAGTGGCAGTGGCCTTGGCCGCACGCGCATTTGCTGCACGCCATTTGGACGATTGCGCCATGCTGCGCGTGCTGGGCTTGAGCCAGCACCACATCGCCTTGTCTTACACCGCAGAGTTTGTGTGGGTGGGCAGCTTTGCCAGCCTGCTGGGTTTGGCCTTGGGCTATGCCGTGCATTTGGTGTTCGTGGCTTTGCTCAAAGGCTTGGTCGAGACTGCTTTGCCTGCGCCTAGCGTGTGGCCACTGGTGTATGGCTTGGGGACAGGTTTGACCTTGTTGCTCGCGTTTGGTTTGCCGCCGGTGTTGCAGCTGGCCAGCGTGCCCGCACTGCGCGTGATGCGCCGCGATGTGGGTGAACTCAAAGCCACCACGCTGAGTGTGTGGGCCTTAGGCCTCACAGGCTTTGCCGTGTTGTTGGTGGCCGTGAGCCGCGATGTGAAACTCGGCCTCATGGTTGTGGGTGGTTTTGCGGGTGCGGTGTTGGTGTTTGCAGGCATGGCTTGGCTGGCCGTGTGGTTATTGCGCCGCAGTGTGGTGGAGGGCGCTGCGCCGCCTTGGCTCATGTTGGCCACGCGACAAATCAGCGCTCGCCCTGTGTATGCCATGGTGCAAGTGAGCGCATTGGCTGTTGGCTTGTTAGCCTTGGCCTTGTTGGTGTTGCTGCGCACCGACCTCATCAGCAGTTGGCGCAACGCCACACCGGCCGATGCACCCAACCGTTTTGTGCTGAACATTCAGCCCTCGCAGTCAGAGCCGTTTTTACAAAACCTGCGCGAAGCGGGTGTGAACAAACTGGATTGGTACCCCATGGTGCGCGGCCGCTTAGTGGCGGTGAACAACAACACCGTGACCCCTGACAGCTACACCGATGAACGCGCCAAGCGTTTGATGGACCGCGAGTTCAATGTGTCCTACAGCGCCGAGCAGCCTGCCCACAACAAAGTGGTGGTTGGCACATGGCAAGCCGAAGACCCCAAAGGCTTGAGCATTGAAGAAGGCATTGCTAAAACCTTGAACCTCAAACTGGGCGACAGCCTGCGCTTTGACATTGCAGGCATGACGCGCGAAGCTCACATCACGTCGGTGCGGCGAGTGGACTGGACATCGATGCGCGCGAACTTCTTTGTCATGTACCCCATCAGTCGCTTGACGACGGATGCGGGTTTTGATGTGCCCACCACCTACATTGCCGCATTTCGTGCGCCGCCGCGCGTAACGGGGCAGAGCTTTGACAACCAACTCACGCGCAACTTCCCAAATATCACCAATGTGGATATGGGCGCCACGTTGAACCAAGTTCAAAGCGTGCTCGGCCAAGTGGTGAGTGCGGTGGAGTTTTTGTTCTTGTTCACCTTGGCTGCGGGCTTGGTGGTGTTGTTTGCGGCCGTCACCGCCACACGCGAAGAGCGGGCGCGTGAGTACGCTGTGTTGCGTGCCTTAGGTGCGTCGAACCAACTGTTGGCCCGTGTGCAACGGGCCGAGTTGGCAGGCGTCGGCGCACTGGCGGGCTTGCTTGCGACGAGTGTGGCCATGGCGATGGGCTGGGGCTTGGCCCGATTTGCCTTTGAGTTTGAATGGACTGCCAGTCCGTGGGTGCCTTTGTTGGGTGCGGTGGTGGGGGCGCTGTTGGCCTTGGCCGCAGGTTGGTGGGGCCTGCGTGATGTGCTGCGCCGCCCTGTCGTACAGACACTACGACAAGCCAGTCATTGATGTGGCGAACCACGAACTGAACACCTTGATTGAAAATTAGCTGATGCAAACCGAAGAAAAACCACCTTTTGAAACCCCGTTTGAATGGATAGGCGGTGAGCCGCACGTCAAGCTGTTGGTCGACCGTTTTTACGACTTAATGGATCTAGAGCCGGGTTACCTAGAACTGCGTGCTGCGCATGGCCCTGAGTTGGCCAACGCGCGTGAACGTTTGTTCATGTTCTTGTGCGGTTGGTTGGGCGGGCCCGACTATTACATTGAAAAAAACGGCCACCCGCGCCTGCGCATGCGCCACATGCCGTTTGCCATTGGCATCAAAGAACGCGACCAGTGGGTGACGTGCATGGACCAGGCGATGGGTGAAACCGGCGTGCCTGAAGACTTGCGCACCCGTTTGAAAACCAGTTTCTTTCAGACCGCAGATTGGATGCGTAACAAAGGCGTTTAAGCCTTTGCGTGTTCAGAGGTTGCTCGGCCCCAGCAACACCACCAACGCCCCAGCCCCCCCATCCGAAGGCTTGGCCTGCACAAAGGCCAGCACTTCGTTTTTCTGCACCAACCAGCGCTGCACTTTGCTTTTCAGCACAGGCTCTTTGCCGGGCGAGCCTAAGCCTTTGCCATGCACCACACGCACGCATCGCCAGCCCATGCGCTTTGAGTCACGCACAAATTGGCCCAGTGCTTCGCGAGCTTCATCGCTGCGTAGACCGTGCAGGTCAAGCTGGCCTTGCAGACTCCATTCGCCTTTGCGCAGTTTGCGCGTCACGTCAGTGCCGATGCCGGGGCGTCTGAAGCTGAGTTGGTCATCCACGTCAAGAAGGGTGGTCACATCAAACTCGTCGCTCATGCTTTCCACCAGCGCGGCTTGGTCGTCTAAGTCTTGTTGCAAGGGGCGTGCCGCAGGGCGGGGTGGGGCAATGAACACACGGTCTTTGGCTGCAATGGGTTTGACTTTGCCAATCGTGCTGGTGAATAAATTGCGCTCTGCCTCAGCACGACGGGTTGCTTCGCGACGGGCTTCTTCCGCTGCAGCGGCGGCCACGGCTGCATCGTTCACCTGTTGGCGAATCGCGCCCAAGTCTTGCAAGGATTTAGCTTTCACAGCAGCCCCTCTTCGGCCATCGACAAATACTTGCCTTGCGCCACGATGATGTGGTCGCGCACGGTCACGTCAATGAGTGCCAACGCTTCTTGCAGCGTGCGGGTGAGTTTCATGTCGGCTTGCGATGGCTTCACGGTGCCGCCAGGGTGGTTGTGGGCCAGCACCACGCCGTCCGCGCCCAAAGCTAGGGCGGTCTTGGCCACCTCGCGTGGGTAGACCATGGTTTGCGACAGCGAGCCGCGAAACATGGGCTGGTACGACAGCAGTCGGTTGTGGGCATCAAGAAACAAAACTGCAAATACCTCGTGTTTGAGTTGGGCCAGTTCTAGCTGCAGGTATTGTTTCACTGCATTGGGCGAATTCATCACAGTGGTTTCAGTTAATTGTTGGGTCAGGGCGCGGCGCGCCATTTCCAGCACTGCCACCAGTTGAGAACGTTTGGCGTCTCCGCCCATGCCTTTGCAGGTTTTGAGCTCAGCCGCGCTGGCGTGAATCAGGCCAGCAAACCCCTTGAAGCGGTCCAGCAACTCTTGGGCCATCACAAACACACCTTTGCCTTTGATGCCTGTGCGCAGGAAGAGGGCTAGCAGCTCGGTGTCCGTCAACGCCGCTGCCCCGTGTTTGAGCAGTTTTTCGCGCGGGCGCATCTCGACAGGGAGTTGCGCAATGGTCATGGGTTCGGGCATTCGGTCCATGGCGAGAGCTTTCTACAATAGGTGGTTCAACACAGAGAGTCCCATGACTGCATCCAACGCTCACCCTACCATCGGCCCCGATTCTTTTTTAACGCTGCACTATCGGCTTTCGGGACCGCAAGGCGACGTGATCAACACGTTCAACGACAAACCTGCCACGCTGTCGCTGGGATCGGGCGAGTTATCGCCTGCCTTGGAACAGCATTTGTTGGGACTCGAAGAGGGCGCACACACCACGTTTGAGCTGGCCGCTGGCTTAGCCTTTGGCGAGCGCAACCCCGAAATGCAGCAATGGGTGAGCAAGAGCTTGCTCAAAGAATTTGGCGACCCTGACGAGCAATACAACGTGGGCGATGTGGTGCAGTTTCCTGCGCCCACGGGTCAAGGCTCTTTCGCTGGCGCGGTGCAGCAAGTCAGCGACGACCAAGTGCTGTTTGACTTCAATCACCCCTTAGCTAACCAGCCCGTGACGTTTGAAGTGCGCGTCATCGGTATTTTGTAAGTCGCCATGAGTAACCAGCTACAAGAAATCGTCCTCGCCGAACCCCGTGGGTTTTGTGCCGGCGTGGACCGCGCCATCGACATCGTGGACCGTGCACTCGAGAAGTTTGGTTCGCCCGTGTATGTGCGCCATGAAATCGTGCACAACACGTATGTTGTGGAAGATCTCAAACAGCGCGGTGCCATCTTCATCGAAGATTTGGCAGACGTGCCCCCAGGGGCCACGCTGGTGTTCAGCGCCCACGGTGTGCCCAAGTCTGTGGAAGAAGAAGCAGCGCGACGCGGCTTCACCGTGTTTGATGCCACCTGTCCGCTGGTGACCAAGGTGCATGTGGAAGTGGCGAAGCTGCACAAAGAGGGCTTTGAGTTCATCATGATTGGCCACAAAGGCCACCCCGAAGTCGAAGGCACGATGGGCCAGTTGTTGGACGGCATTTACTTGGTGGAAGACGTGGTCGATGTGGCGCATGTGTCTCCAAAGCAAACCGAACGCCTGGCCGTTGTCACACAAACCACGCTCAGCGTGGACGATGCCGCGCACATCACTGATGCAGTGGTGGCACGCTTTCCAAATATTCGCAAGCCCAAGATGCAAGACATTTGCTACGCCACCCAAAATCGCCAAGACGCGGTGAAGGTGTTGAGCAATGAGGTGGAGTTGGTCATCGTGGTGGGCAGCCCCACCAGCTCCAACAGCAACCGTTTGCGCGATGTGGCGCAGCGTTCGGGCGCACAAAGCTACATGGTCGACAACGCCGACGAACTCAAAGAAGAGTGGTTCGCAGGCGTGACCCGCGTTGGCCTGACCGCTGGTGCATCGGCCCCCGACATCTTGGTGCAACAAGTCATTGCCCGCATGCGCGCCTTGGGTGCCGTGTCTGTGCGAACCCTCGATGGCGTGGAAGAAACCATCAAATTCCCTCTGCCCAAAGGGCTGAAGTAAAAGGACTGAAATTCAATGCTCGACATCAACCAACTGCGCCGCGACTTGCCCAGTGTCATTGCCAAACTCGAAACTCGCAAGAACCCACAGGCCTTTCTGAATGTGGACGCGTACCAAGCTTTAGAGGCTGAGCGCAAAACCCTGCAGACCCGCACCGAAGAGCTGCAAGCCAGCCGCAATGCGTTATCAAAGCAAATCGGGATGCTCAAAGCCAAAGGCGAGAGCGCCGATGGCGTGATGGCGCAAGTGGCCGATATCAAAACTGAACTTGATGCTTCGGCGCTGCGCCTAGATGCCTTGCAGCCAGAGCTGCAATCGCTTTTGCTGGCTGTGCCCAACTTGCCGCACGACAGCGTGCCCACCGGCGAAGACGAGCACGGCAACTTGGTGTTGCGCCGCTGGAGCCCCATTGGCACCGACCCCGCACCTTTGGGCTTCGAACCCAAAGACCATGTCGACTTGGGCGAGCCTTTGGGCCTCGACTTTGAAATGGGCGTCAAACTTTCTGGCTCACGCTTCACGGTGATGAAGGGGCAAATTGCCCGTATGCATCGCGCGCTCGCTCAGTTCATGCTCGATGTGCAAACCCAAGAGCACGGCTACACCGAGTGCTACACGCCCTACATCGTGAATGCCGACAGCCTCAAAGGCACAGGTCAGTTGCCTAAGTTTGAAGAAGACTTGTTTGCAGCCAAAAAGGGCGGTCAAGAAGGCGAAGTCACCAGCGAAAGCACGGCGCTTTACCTCATCCCCACCAGCGAAGTGCCGTTGACCAACTTCGTGCGCGACGTGGTTTTGGCTGAAAACGAGTTGCCTATCAAGCTCACCGCACATACGCCATGCTTTCGCTCTGAGGCAGGCAGTGCTGGCCGCGACACACGCGGCTTGATTCGCCAGCATCAATTCGACAAAGTCGAGATGGTGCAAATCGTGCACCCAGACAAGAGCTACGAGACCTTGGAAGAAATGACGGGTCACGCCGAGGCTGTGCTGCAAAAGCTGGGCTTGCCTTACCGTGTGATGTTGCTCTGCACCGGCGACATGGGCTTTGGCGCCACCAAAACGCACGACCTCGAAGTCTGGCTGCCTGCGCAAAACACCTACCGAGAAATCAGCTCGGTGTCGAACTGCGAAGCCTTCCAAGCGCGCCGTTTGCAAGCGCGTTTCAAAAACGCCCAAGGCAAGAACGAGCTTGTGCACACCTTGAATGGTTCAGGCTTGGCCGTGGGCCGCACATTGGTGGCCGTGCTCGAAAACTACCAACAAGCCGATGGCAGTGTGCGCGTGCCTGAAGCGCTGCGCCCTTATATGGGTGGCGTGACTGAGTTGCGTGGTTGATGCAGTTCGCAAAAATTGAAAGAAAGAACGCTGTGAAAAAACTTCTTCTCTTGTTGGCGACAGCGTTGCTGACCGCGTGCGGCACCACCACCGATTCGCAAAGCAATTCGGAGAATGCCCAGCGTCCCAGCATGGATCAGTTTGGCCGCATGCCCATGCCCTCGGGCACCAAGCTGCGCACAGCCGAGTCGCTGATATTTGGTGTGGGTGAGGGGTGGTTGGGTCGTGCGGTGTTTGAGGTGCCGACAGACGCCAATGCCAGTTACAACTTCTTTGCTGAGCAACTGCCTCGCCAAGGTTGGACCATGGTGGCTTCGGTGCGTGGGAAAAAGAGTTTGCTGGTATTCACCCGTGCAGACCGCGCGGCCACCATCGAAATTGAAGACAGTGGTTTGTTCAACGGATCGCTGGCTTCAATGACAGTCAGTCCTGTAGGTAGCACAAGCGGAGCGCCTGCGGGAGCCGGTGTGGTGGTTCAGCCCTTGGGCGGGGCCGGCGCACGTCGCCCCTGATAGAATTACGGCTTCGACAAACGACACCGAATCAGGAGAAGTGGCAGAGTGGTCGAATGTACTTGACTCGAAATCAAGCGTAGGGGCGACCCTACCGAGGGTTCGAATCCCTCCTTCTCCGCCAATTGAATGACCCCGACAGCCTAGCTCTCGGGGTTTTTTCATTGGTCAATCGCTGATATTAAATTTACAAATCTGTTCTAAGCATTAGCTTGGTAAGCATTTATCATATTTAACGATATTAAAGATTATTGGCGACAACCAGTTCGGGGTGCATATGCGTCATTTCACACATTCAAAATTTTGGTTCATCGGTGCAATGGTTTTGCAGCTGACGGCCATGTCAGTTTTTGCGCAAGACCAGAAATCAGTCGATCCTGTTGAAGAAGAGATTGTCATCAAAGCGCCACCTCGATCTGTCAAGGATGTCCTAAACGCTGTTGAGCGTACCAAGTCAGATCCTGAAGTACTTGCTAAGGCAAAAGCAACCATAGCCAGTCCGGTCCCCGATGGCTCAGATGTAGAGCAAATGCATGTTTATTACAAGCAGCGTGCAACGGCTTATCAAATGATTGGTCGAAATGACCTTGCAATTGTTGATATCAAATCGGCGACGGACAAATACAAAAGTAAGAGCCCACGATCACACCTCGAGGCAATGCTTGACTTAGGTATTTATGAATCAAGAGGCGGAAATTTAAAAAACGCGATCACCGCGTTTGAGCAAGCTAAGGCCGCTATACCCCAATCACTTTTTGGTTTTTACATGTCAACCAACAGGTTATTGGTCGGGTCTTATTCACAAGCAGGTAATTTTGAGGCTTCGGAGACTGCGTTGCGAGACGCGGATAGCTCAATGGTGTTGCTAAGGAGAAGTCCTAATTTCACCAATCTTGGCCCATCTTGGGAGTCTGATCTTGATGCCGCTCGCTCTTTCAATTTCATGGCGCAAGGTCGCTGGATAGAAGCGGAACGTTCATCGCGATTGAGTATTCGCAAAATGGAGGTGATGACTGAGCGTTTTGAACGTGAGTCAAATTCCCCACCTAGTCCTGATCAGGAGCGTGCCGCTAGATCGTTGAAAAATACAAAGCAATTCAAAATTGCACGACAGCTCGATTTGGCGCACTCCATCATGATGCAAGGCCGTCTTGTCGATGCCGAAACTCAAGTCCGAGAGGCTTTGGACTTGGCTCTCAAAACATTTAGCCGCAATTCTGTAGAGGTCGGTTCTGCTCTGAACCGACTTGCACGGATTATTTCTGAGCAAGGTAGGCCTGCTGAGGCGGTGCTGTTGGCACAAGAGGCGATCAAAACCTTTGAAGCTAGTGGCGCTTCCGATGAATCCTTATCGCTGGTCAATAGCCGCAAAGCTTTAGGTGCTGCCTTGGTGTCCGATCGCAAATATGCCGACGCGGACAAGGTCTTTTCAAAAATGAAGGCCGACATTGCCCATACCAAGCAAGAGGGCCACAACATTTCAGCCGCTGACTTAGATTGGGTTATCGCCATGCTCAAACTGGGCAAGGGTAATGATGCGCATGCGATGACGCACGAAATGCTCACTGCAGCCACCAAAAAAGAGAATGTGTCAGAAGGTCGTCTAAATTACTTGCAAGCCTTCAACGCCATGGCCATTCACGCCACAGGCAAAGATGACCAAGCACGTGAGATGTATCACAAGGTCATGCCCAAGTTGATTGATCGTGTACGTAACGATGCTGAAAATCAAACCGCTTCGACCAAGCAACAAGAGCGCACTGTCTTAATATTGGAAGACAACATTTCTTTGTTGGCAAAACAAACCAAAACTCATCCACAAATTGCGGTTCAAGTTGCCGCAGAAGCCTTTAGCCTTGCAGATTTAGCGCGAGGCAGTAGTGTGCAACGCGCACTCAATGCGAGCGCAGCGCGTGCCAATATCAAAGACCCACAGTTGGCAGCCTTAGCCCGAAAAGAACAAGATGCGCAGCGCCGTGCGGCATCTTTAGAGGGCGTGTTAACAGGGCTTATGTCTGCGCCAACAGAGCAGCAGTTGCCAGCAATTCAGGCTAAGTTAAGAATTGACATCGTCCAAGTTAAAGCGGATCGCGAAAAATTTCGCAAAGAGATTGAACAAAAATTCCCAGACTATGCCGACTTGGTCAACCCCAAGCCATCCACGATCGAGCGCACGCGTCAGCTGTTAAAGCCCGATGAGGTGTTGGTGTCGTGGTACTTTGCTGAAAAAGAGGGTTTTGTTTGGGCCATTACCAAAACGGGCGCCCCTCAATTTCACAGCTTCCCTTTGGGCCGGGAAAAAATGGCTGAGATTGTGAGCAAACTGCGAAAGTCACTCGATGCTGGCGTTGCAACGATTGACGAGATTCCTGCCTTTGATGTGGCGTTATCCAACAGCTTGTACAACACCATTTTGGAGCCAGTGCACACCGCGTTACAGGGCAAAAAAGTCATGCTGACCGTGCCGCACGCCGAGCTCGGCCAGCTGCCATTGGCTCTTCTCACCACGAAGCTAGATGCGCAGCCTGCCAAAGCCAAGGGTGGCGACTTTACGGAGTACCGTAAAACGGCTTGGTTGATCAAAGACATTGCTGTGGCCCAGTTGCCTTCGGTCACCGCCTTGGCTGCGTTGCGCAATTTGCCAGCACCACCGACGGATCGCCGCACATTTGTGGGTTTTGGTGATCCATTTTTCAGCGATGAGCAAGCCAAGATCGCAGCCAACACAGCGGCCCGTGCGGGTAATCAAATGGCCACACGCGGTATTCCACTCAAATTGCGCAGCGCACCCAAGACGGCAGGTGTCAGCAGTGCAGAGCTGGCATTGCTACCGCGCTTGCCCGACACCAAAGAAGAGTTGCAAGAAATTGGCAAAGCCCTCTCGGCGGATCCAAGCCAAGACATCTTTCTCAACAAAGATGCCAGTGTGGCCCGTGTGATGGAAATGGACTTGTCCAAGCGACAAGTGGTCATGTTTGCCACACACGGTTTGGTTCCCGGAGAGCTGGATGGTTTGTCACAACCCGCCTTAGCTTTGAGTGCGCCCAGTGTGACGGGTGAGGTCAAAGGCGATGGCTTGCTGACCATGGAAAAAATCTTGACCCTCAAACTCAATGCCGATTGGGTGGTTTTGTCTGCTTGTAACACCGCTTCTGGCGAAGGTGCGGGTGCTGAGGCTGTGTCTGGTTTGGGACGCGCTTTTTTCTATGCAGGCGCGCGGGCCTTGTTGGTGTCAAACTGGCCGGTGGACTCCGAAGCAGCCCGTAAGTTGATGACAGATATGTTCAAACGACAGCAGCAAAAGCAAGGCCAAAACAAGGCGGAGTATTTGCAAGCCTCTATGGTTAACATGATTGATAACTTAGGCTCTGGGTCTCAAGACGCTAAGGGGAAAAGCCAATATTCTTATGCGCACCCCTTGTTCTGGGCTCCGTTTGTGGTGGTTGGGGATTGAGTTCATTTCATAAAAGAAAGTTGGTATGTTGAAAAAAAATCTAATCATGTGTGCTTTGGGCATGTCATTCGCCTTGACCGCGGTCACCGTCATGGCAGCGCCTTTGATCACGCCCAAAGAAGCGCAAATGCCAGCCGCCAGCGGCGAGCTTAAGACCCGTGGCATTGCGCGTGGCCCTGGTATCAAGGTGATTTCTCCTGATGTGACTGCACCAGAAATCAAAGGCCCGTTCGATTTGAAGGTGGTGTTTGAAAGCCGTGGCGGCAACAAGATCGATGCCTCGGCTGTGAAGGTGACTTACCTCAAGGCCACGGCAGTTGATTTGACACCGCGCCTTAAAGGGGCAATCACAGAAAACGGCATTGACTTTGCAAAAGCCGAAGTGCCACCCGGTGAACACGCAGTGAAGATCACCGTGAAAGATGTTGATGGTCGTGAATCCAATACCGTGATGACTTTGGTGGTTGTTAAGTAATGCAGTGCGTGTACTGTCTCAGCGCAGTTGATGACAAAGCCAATGTGTGCAAGGTTTGCACACGTGATTTGTATTTGTTCCGTCCGTTGCTTGAAAAAGTCAAAGAGCTGGAAACAAAACTGGCCGAGCATCAAGACCCGGTTGAATTACAAGCCAGGGTGGATGAGCTAGAGGCGTTGTTGGTCGCTGAGCGGTCACGCATGGATAAAAAAGAAGCCACACCTTGGCGGTTGATCACAGACGTGGGGCAGTTCATCTTCATCCCCTTGGCTTTGCTTTTGTTGGCGCACGCATTGATCGTCGTGATTTACGACATCAACATGCTTTATTTGCGAATAGCCTCTGTGGCATTGCCCTTACCTTTTGCTTTTTACCTATTTAAGACACAAAAGCGTTCGCTGTTGGGGTGGTTCATTGCGACGGCGTTTTTGGCCGCTTCGTCTGTGATTGGCATGAGCGCCATCACGGCTTGGGTAGACCACACGCCCATCCTGCCGCAAAGCATGATTGAGTGGCGCGAGTTTTTGGAGTATGCAGCCAGCATCACGCTCAGCTTCTTAACGGGCATGCTGTTGGGCGGAGTGGCTTATCACAGAGCTCATCGGGTGGTGAAAAAGAAAGACGGGCCGTTTTTAAGCGCCCTCGTGTCAAAGTTTTCAAATGGCAGTACTTCGCCAATGGACATGCACGAGAAGATTCAAAAAATAGAAGAAATAGGTGGCAGCCTCATAGCCGCTGGCACGACAGCGATGTCGATTTATACGGGTTTAAAGGATTATCTGTAACGCTTGCTGAGTTTGTGAATGGGCCAAAATACGCCCATGCACTTGTTTAGTCGCCACGCGTCGATCGATCTCTTTAAATATGTCTTGAAGGCGTTGGCCTTGGCGACGTTGGTGGCTGTTCTTGCCGGCTCAGCCTCAGCCCTGTTTCTCTTTGCGCTTGATTGGGCTACCCTGACCCGCGAAGCCAACCGTTGGCTGATTTGGGGCTTGCCCGTGGCGGGTTTCTTGGTGGGCTGGGTGTATCTCAAGTTTGGTCAGCACGTTGAGGCCGGCAACAACTTGCTGATTGACGAAATTCACGACCCCAAAAAAGTAGTGACGCTGCGCATGGCTCCGTTTGTGTTGGTCAGTACGGTGGTGTCGCATTTGTTTGGCGCGTCGGTCGGACGTGAAGGCACTGCCGTGCAAATGGGCGGCGCTTTGGCTGACCAGCTCACCCACTTATTTAAGCTCAATGCGGCGGACCGCCGCATGGTGTTGATGGCTGGCATCAGCGCAGGCTTTGCTTCGGTGTTTGGCACACCCTTGGCGGGCGCGGTATTTGCCTTAGAGGTGCTGGCCATTGGTCGCATGCGTCTCGAGGCTTTGTTGCCCTGTGTCATGGCGGCTGTGCTGGCCGATCAAGTGGGCTTGTTGTGGGGCGTGCAACACACGCAGTACGAAGTGGGCTTGGTGCCACAAATCACAGCGTGGTTGTTGGCGGCCATGGTGTTGGCAGGCGCAGTGTTTGGTTTAACCGGCAAGCTGTTTGCCAACAGCACGCACGCGCTGAGTGACCTGATGAAAAAGCACATCGCCTACGCACCGTTACGCCCTTTGCTAGGAGGCGCGGTGATCGCCGCCGTGGTGATGTGGGGTAGTTTTGACCGCTACATCGGTTTGGGCATTCCCGTGATGGTGGAAGCGTTTGCCCACCCACTCGCGCCGACTGACTTTTTGGGCAAGATGGTGTTCACCATTGCTTCGCTGGGTTCAGGTTTTAAAGGCGGCGAAGTGACGCCTTTGTTTTTCATCGGCGCGACCTTAGGCAATGCCTTGGCACCCTTGCTCGATGTGCCATTTGCATTGCTCGCCGCGGTGGGTTTTGTGGCTGTGTTTGCAGGGGCTGCTAACACGCCCATCGCCTCGACCTTGATGGCCATGGAGTTATTTGGCGCAGAGATTGGTGTGTTTGCCGCGCTGGCTTGTGTGATTAGCTATGTGTGCTCGGGGCACAACGGCATTTACCGCGCTCAGCGCGTAGCGCACCGCAAGACCGATGCGCCGTCTCAGTCTTCTTAGAATGGGAACCATGACCATGAACCTCACCCGTTTGCTGCAAGCCACACTGTTGTGCATGGCTGTTTTTGTTGCGCCTGTGTATGCCCAGACTTTCAAAATGCCATGTGAGGTGGAGGGCGTCATTCCAGCCATGGATGACCTCAAGATCAAACCGCAAAAAGTCGTGATTGAAATTCAATCCATGGGCAAAAACATCTTTCTCAAGATGAACGGCCCCGAACCTTATATGTTGGTCGCCAACAGCTTGGCCACCGAAGAGTACACAGGTAAAAACTTAACGACGGCTAAAGAAATGGGCGCGTTTCGCAAACACAAGGTCACGGGCGCAGAGTCAGAGATTCGCATTGAGCAAGCCACAGTGATCGTGACGGCTTTTACTGACACCACTTACATGGGTAAAAAAGTTCGTGTCAGCATCACGGGGCCTTGCGGCATGCCCCGTTAAGGCCGTGCAAACAATGATGGCTTTGCTTTTAAAACCAGCACCAAAAACCGGTGCAGTTGCCCGTGATTTGCTGAATGAGCAAATCCACCGCGCTACTAATGGCCAGCAGGGGCAAACCCACGTACACAAACACCCACAGCACAAACATCAGCGTGAGGCGGGGTTCTTCCAAGCGATGACCCATCACGGTCTCGGCTTGTCGGCGAAGGCGAAGTTTGTTCAACATGGTGCAAGGATTTTAGGCGCATGAACGTCAACTGGGACACCTTGAGCTATCCCGAGTGGGACGCACACCATGCCACCGCCGCTGCACCCTTGCAACAAGACTGGGCTTACGGGGCGTGCATGAAAACGCTAGGTGTGGGTGTGCTGCGTGCATATGTGGACCAAGACGGGGCACCCGTGGCCTTGGCTCAGTTCATCGTGCGCCGATTTGCAGGCGGCTTGGCCAATATGGCGCTGTGCTCCTTGGGGCCAGTGTGGTTGCAGCCGTTCTCGGGCGCTGAGAAAGCGCATGTTTACAAAGCACTCAAGAAAACCATTCCATTAAAGAACTTGCGTGTGGTCGCATTCACGCCGCTACAGGCGCAAGGCCCAGAGCTTGGCCTCTCGCGCTGGCGTCGTGTGATGACAGGCCACAGTACCGTGATGCTTGACCTCACCCCGTCAATGGACGAGTTGCGCGCGCAGCTCGACAAGCGTTGGCGTCACCGCTTGGGTGGTGCAGAAAACTCCGAGCTCACCATCCACCGCGTGGGCACCAATGCTGGCCAATACCGGTGGTTGTTAGACGCGGAAATGCAGCAGCGCGAGCAACGCGGCTTGCATGGCTTACCTTTGCACTTCTTTGACTTGTATGTGCCCTCGCGCCAACAACCTGCCAAAACCATTTTGACCATGCGTGCTGACGTGGGCCGCGATCGCGTGGCGGGCATGATGTTTTTGATTCACGGCGAAGCTGCCACCTACCAAGTGGGCTGGACCAGCGATGCCGGCCGCGACTTGCACGCTCACAATTTGATTTTGTGGAAAGGCATTGAAGCCTTGCGCGAGCGCGGTGTGCGCAAGCTCGACCTCGGCGGTGTCAACACCACGCGCAGCGCAGGCATTGCGCGTTTCAAGATGAGCACCGGCGGCCAAGTGCTCACCTGCGCAGGAACCTTCATTTAAGCTATGCTGCGCGTCTCCAACCTCTCATGCAGCCGAGGCAACAAGCCGTTGTTTGCCAATGTCTGTTTCGAGTTGAAAGCAGGTCAAGCCTTGCACCTCGAGGGTGACAACGGTGTGGGTAAAACCAGCTTGCTGCGCATCCTCTGCGGCTTGTCACCCGCTGATGCGGGCGACGTGTGTTGGCATGACAAAACCATCCAACAAAACGCCGCAGCGTTTCGTTCGTCGCTGTTTTATTTAGGCCACGGTTTGTCGCTCAAAGAAGAGTTGACGGCTTTAGAAAACCTCATGTCGGATGCCGCAGTGTCTGGGCGCACCCTCAGCGAAGCACAAGCCATGGTGGCTTTGGCGCGTATGGGTTTGCGTGGCCGCGAGCATTTGCCGCTACGCGTGATGTCGCAAGGTCAAAAGCGCCGAACGGCTTTGGCGCGGTTGCTGGCCAGCCAATCGCCGCTTTGGGTGTTGGACGAGCCTTTTGTGGCCTTGGATGCCAAAGCCGTTGACGGCTTGCGCGGCCTGCTGGCCCAACATGTGGCCGACGGTGGCATGGTGCTGTTCACCAGCCATCAACCTTTCGCACTGACCACCGCCAATGGCGCGTCGGTCGATGTGCAAACTTACCGATTGAAAGGCATGGCATGAGTGGCGGCGCGTTCATGGCCGTGTTGCGGCGCGATTTGCTCTTGGCCATGCGCCGCAAGAGCGAAGTGCTGACGGCGGTGTTTTTCTTTGTGGTGGTGGCAGCTTTGTTTCCGTTGGGCATTGGCCCAGAGCTGAACACTTTGCGCTTGGTGGCTCCTGGCGTGCTGTGGGTGGGGGCGTTGCTGTCGAGCATGTTGGCTTTGCAGCGTTTGTTTGAGGCCGATTACCGCGACGGCACGCTGGAGCAAATGGCTTTGTCACCCACGCCAATGCCCTTACTGATCAGTGCCAAACTCTTGGCGCATTGGCTGGTGTCAGGAGTGCCGTTGGTATTATTGGCCCCGGTTTTAGGGCTGCAATTTGACCTCTCGGAGGAGGCCTTGGTCACCCTGACATTGGCACTGCTGTTGGGTACGCCTATTTTGTCTTTGGTCGGCGGTATTGGTGCCGCGTTGACCTTGGGTGTGCGCGGTGGCGGGGTGTTGTTGTCGCTGCTGGTGTTGCCTTTGTTCATCCCTGTGTTGGTGTTTGGTGCAGGTGCCGTAGAAGCGCAAGCGAGCGGTTTGGGTGCGCAGGCGCACTTTTCAATTTTGATGGCCCTGTTGTTGCCTGCTGCATTTTTCAGCCCGTTTGCATGTGCAGCGGCTTTACGGATCGCGTTGGAATGAAAAATATCAATTGGTTTCACTACGCTGCACCGCACACCTTTTATGGTTTGGCAGGCAAAGCGTGGCCTTGGTTTGCCGCGTTAGCCACAGCGCTGATGCTGGCTGGTATGTGGCTGGGCTTTGCTGTAGCGCCTACTGACTTTCAGCAAGGCGAGGGCTACCGCATCATCTTCGTGCACGTGCCTGCGAGCTGGATGTCGATGGTCATTTACTTGGCCATGGCGTTTTGGAGTGTGTTGGGCTTGACCTTCAACACACGCCTGTCGGGCATGATGACGCGCGCTTTGGCACCTACCGGTGCGTTGTTTGCGTTTCTGTCGCTGTGGACTGGTGCGCTCTGGGGTAAGCCCATGTGGGGTGCTTGGTGGGTGTGGGATGCACGCCTCACGTCTGAGCTGATTTTGTTTTTCTTGTACTTGGGCTACATCGCCTTGACGTCTGCCATTGACGACACGCGCCGCAGCGACCGTGCCGGCGCGCTCATTGCCATCGTGGGTGCGATCAATGTGCCCATCATTTACTTCTCGGTGAAGTGGTGGAACACCTTGCACCAAGGTGCCTCGGTGTCGGTGACGCAAGGCTCAAGCATGGCGGCCATCATGTTGTGGGCCATGTTGCTCATGGCCTTGGCGTTTTGGTTTTACACCGTGGCCTTGGTGCTTTACCGGGTGCGCACGCTCATCTTGCAGCGCGAGAGCCACGCCACTTGGGTGCATGAACTCGATGAGGTGAAGCCATGAGGTGGGAAAGCTGGAGCCAGTTTTGGGCCATGGGCGGCTATGCCATCTATGTGTGGGGCAGCGTGGGTGTGACGGCTTTGCTATTGGCCGTGGAAGTGTGGCAAGCCCGTTGGGCGCATCGCCTTGTGCTGAATCAATTGAAAGCCGAGCAGGCGGTGGCTCAATTACCTGTTGAAGAATTGATGTGATGAAACCAAGAACCAAACGATTTGCACTGATTGCCGCTGGCATTGTGGTGTTGTGTGCGGCAGCGGCTTTTGTGCTGAATGCCTTTCAAAGCAATTTGGTGTTTTTCTTCACGCCCACGCAAGTGAGCAACGGTGAAGCACCTAAGGGTCGTACCTTTCGCGCAGGTGGCATGGTGAAAGAAGGCAGCTTGGTGCGCGATGGCAACACCGTGCGCTTTGTCATCACCGACACTGTGCATGAAATGCCCGTGACCTATGTGGGCCTGTTGCCCGATTTGTTCAAAGAAGGCAAAGGCGTGGTGTCGCAGGGCAAGCTGGGGGACGACGGTTTGTTTGTGGCCACCGAGGTGCTGGCCAAGCACGATGAAAACTACATGCCACCCGAAGCCCAACACGCGATGGACCAAGCTGCTGCGGCAAAAGCCGCCAAGTCTGTGCAAGCGCCAACCCCTAAGGCCAATCCATGATTCCAGAACTCGGTAATTTCGCACTCATGCTCGCCGCCTTGGTGGCGGTGATGCAAGGTGTGCTGCCCATCGCAGGCACTTTGGTGCGCCAGCCGCAAATGCAAGTTACCTTGCAATCGTTGGCGCGTCCGACGGCCGCATTGCAGTTTGCCTTGGTGGCGTTTGCATTTGGTGCGTTGGCCACTTCGTTTTTAAACAACGATTTTTCTGTGCTGTATGTTTCGCAGCATTCCAACTCGCTGCTGCCCAAGCCCTACCAATTCGCGGCGGTGTGGGGTGGGCACGAAGGCTCGCTCTTGCTGTGGGTGTTGTTGCTGTCCTTGTGGACGGTGGCGGTGGCGTTGTTCTCGCGCAGCTTGCCTCTCGACATGGTGGCGCGTGTGATTGGTGTGTTGGGTTTGATTTCGGTGGGTTTTTTGTTGTTCATCTTGACCACCTCCAACCCGTTTGAGCGTCTGCTGCCTGCGGCCTTAGACGGCAAAGATTTAAATCCCTTGCTGCAAGACCCAGGCTTGGTGATTCACCCACCCATGCTCTACATGGGCTACGTGGGCATGGCCGTGGCGTTTGCGTTTGCGGTATCTGCTTTGATGAGCGGTCGCCTGGACGCCGCATGGGCGCGTTGGTCGCGTCCATGGACGGTGGTGGCGTGGACATTTTTGACCTTTGGCATTGGCCTCGGTTCTTGGTGGGCGTATTACGAATTGGGCTGGGGCGGTTGGTGGTTTTGGGACCCGGTAGAAAACGCCTCGCTCATGCCTTGGTTGGTTGGCACGGCACTGATTCACTCGTTGATGGTGACCGAGAAGCGTGGCAGCTTTAAGGCTTGGACTGTCTTATTGGCCATTGCGGCTTTTTCCTTGTCTTTGCTTGGCACGTTCTTGGTTCGCTCTGGTGTGTTGACTTCGGTGCACGCGTTTGCGTCAGACCCCAAGCGTGGCGTGTTTATCTTGGTGTTCCTGGCGGTGGTGGTGGGCGCCTCGCTCACGCTGTTTGCGTGGCGTGCACCACGTGTGGCCTTGGGTGGTCGCATGGAGCTGGTGTCGCGTGAGTCGTTCTTGTTGGCCAACAGCGTGTTGCTGGTGGTGGCCACCGCAGCGGTGTTGCTGGGCACGATTTACCCACTCATCATTGATGCGCTCAACATGGGCAAGCTGTCGGTGGGGCCTCCTTATTTCAATGCCGTGTTTGCACCGCTGCTGGTGCCCACCGTGTTTTTGATGGTTCCAGGTTCTGTGGCGCGTTGGCGTGATGCGAATGTGCGCGAGATTGCGCACAAGTTGCGTTGGACATTTGTAGGCGCTCTGGCGTTGGCAGTGCTTTTGCCGTTTGTGCTGGGAGGCTGGTCCATCGGCGCTGTGTTTGGTTTGTTTCTTGGTTGCTGGGTGGCTTTGGGTACAGCCCAGCAAGTCATTGAGCGTGTGGGCAAGCCCGGCCGTATTGGCGCATCTTTCTGGGGGCAACACACGGCTCACCTAGGGATGGCGGTGTTGGTCATCGGCATTACCGGTGTGAAGTGTTACGAGGTCGAGCGCGATGTACGCATGCAAATTGGTGATGTGGTCACCATCGCGCCTTACGCCTTCCGCTTGAATTCACTCGACGAAGTGCGTGGCCCCAACTACAAAGCCGTGCGTGCTGATGTGCAGGTGTTGCGCGACGACAAAATCATTGAAATTTTGCAGCCCGAAAAACGCCGCTATTTTTCATCGGCCATGGCCATGACAGAAGCGGGTATTGATTCGGGCTTCATGCGCGACTTATATGTGTCGCTGGGCGAGCCTTTGAACGATGCCCGTACCGAGTGGAGCATGCGCGTGTACTACAAGCCCTTTGTTCCTTGGCTGTGGGGCGGTGTGTTGCTGATGGTCTTTGGTGGTGTGTTAGCCTCCCTAGACCGGAGATACCGCAAATGAAAAAGGTACTCATACCGCTGGTTTTGTTTTTTGGCCTGGTTGTATTTTTGGCTGTGGGTTTGAAGCGCGATCCGCGTGAAATTCCCTCCCCCTTGATTGGCAAGCCTGCGCCGCACTTCACCTTGTTTACCTTAGACAAAGGCGACGCCAAGTTCTCACCCATCGACATGCAAGGCCAAGTGTGGATGCTCAATGTGTGGGCCACTTGGTGTGTGGCCTGTCGTGAGGAACATCCGGTACTTGTGGCGTTTTCAGAAAAAAACCAAGTGCCCATCGTGGGTCTGAGCTACAAAGAAATTCAGCCGCAAGACCCCGCGTACAAAGCCCTATTTGATGAGAAGCTCAAGCTCGCGCGAGAGCGCAGCCAAGTCTGGCTCAAGCGCCACGGCAACCCCTACACCACCACAGTCATGGACCTCGATGGTCGCGTGGGCATCAATTACGGTGTGTACGGTGTGCCCGAGACCTACGTCATCGACAAGGCCGGCGTGATTCGTTACAAGTTTGTGGGCGCGGTCACACCCGCGTTGTTGGCTGAAAAAATCTTGCCGCTGATTTCGGAGTTGAACAAGTCATGAAACGTTTGATTCTGAATGCCGCAATGGCGGTCAGCATGGTGTTTTTTGCTTCTGCAAGCATTGGTCGCGAGGCCGTGCCTATGGCCGAAGACCCCAAGCTCGAAGCCCGCTTGGTTGACATCTCGCAAGAGCTGCGCTGCATGGTGTGCCAAAACGAATCTTTGGCTTCTTCGCATGCCGAGTTGGCCGACGACTTGCGCAACGAAGTGCGCGAGCTCATTCGTTCAGGTAAGTCAGACCAAGAAGTCAAAGATTTCCTCGTCGCTCGTTACGGCGACTTTGTGTTGTACCGCCCCGAGGTCAAGCCTTTGACTTGGGTGTTGTGGTTTGGTCCGTTTGTGTTGCTGGTGATCGCTGCCATCTTCCTCGGTGTGTATTTGCGTCAACGCCGCGCTTTAGCTGCACCTGCAGCCATGAGTGACCACGAGCGCGAACGCGCCAAGCAACTGTTGAAAGGTTGATGTGAATCCTGCACTCGCTTTTATTTATGTTGCCGTGGCCATGATGGCTGTGGTGATGCTGGTGTTGAGCGTGGCGCTGTGGCGTGGTTCTCAACAGGGTGCACGTTTGGCGGCGCACCAAGCAGATGCCATCAACAACCCCGACCAAGCCAACGCCGCGGTGTATCGCGACCAAATGGCTGAGCTCGACCGCGAATTTGTGATGGGCAACCTCAACTACGAAGAGCTCAAAGCCGCGCGTGATGAACTCTCGCAACGCTTGTTGGCCGACGTCGGCACCCAGGGCTCAACCCATTCGGCTGCGGCTCATGCGCCTGCTGCTTCTGGCGCAGTGCTGTGGCACAAGCCTTGGCTGGCCATTGGCTTGCTGGTGTTTGTGGTGCCCGTATCGTCCCTGCTGATGTACAGCGTGTTGGGTGAACCTGCCGCGCTCGACCCCATGGCGCTCAAGCAAGGCGTGGATACGTCTGCTGAAGTGACGCCAGAAAAACTGACCGAGATGGCCACCGCACTCACGCGTCGTTTGCAAGACGAACCCAACAGCATGGATGGCTGGGTCATGCTCGGACGCGTTCAGCGTGCGCGTGGCCACTTTGAAGAGGCTGCAGAGGCTTATGCCAAAGCCTTGGCGCTGAGTCGCGATGACAACCTGTTGATTGAGCGTGCCGAAGTGTTGGCGCAAAAGAACGGCGGCAGCTTTGCGGGTGAGCCTTGGTCCATCATTCAGCGCGTGCTCACGGCTGATCCGCACCACTTGAACGCTTTGTTTTTGGCGGGCAGTGCGTCTTATGCCGAGATGAATTTCAACACCGCCTTGCGCTACTGGGAGCGTGCGCGTGAAGTGGTGCCCGCTGATTCACCTGATGCACCCGAGTTAGACCGCGCCATCGCCGAAGCCCGTAGCAAGATGGGTTTGCCTGCGATTCCCGCTCGCGCGCTCAGTGCCGCTGAGACACAAGTCAGCAAGGCTGCTCTATCCGCTACCAGCATCAGTGGCCGAGTGACTTTGGTGAAAGAGCTTCAAGGCTTGGTCGCGTCTACCGACACGGTGTTTGTGTATGCCACGCCCGTGGCAGGCTCACGCATGCCCGTGGCCATCGTGCGCACCACGGCTGATAAATTGCCTTTTGACTTTGTGCTCGACGACAGCACTGCCATGAATCCCGCGGTCAAGCTCTCGGGCATGGACGAGGTGACGGTGCGTGTGCGCATTTCAAAGAGCGGCCAGGCCATGGCGCAGCCCGGTGACTACGGTGTCAGCTTGACGCCTGTGAAGCCAGGCAGCAAAGGCTTGAACTTGATGGTGCGTGACACCTTGCAGGCTGCACCATGACAAAGGCCCCGCAGTTAAAAACTGCGGGGCCTTTGTTTGATGAGCGCTGACTACTTACAGCAAGCCGTTCATGCGTGCAAAGTGCAGCGTCTGTGTGCGGCTCTTCACGTCCAAGCGACGGAACAAGCGCCACAAGTGAACCTTCACCGTGTGTTCGCTGATGTCCAACTCGGCAGCAATGTCGCGGTTGCTCAAGCCACGGTCCAACATCACGATGAGTTGTTTTTGGCGCTTAGACAACTTGGTCTCACCGATGGCCACCACCTCTTCGTCGCCGTTTTCGGCAGCAAACAGGCCTTGGATGGCTGATGAAATTTCGTTGGCAGGGCTGGACTTTTCGATATAAATGTCAGCACCGGCTTCGATGCAGGTTTCTTCAGCTTCGCCAGAAGGCATGGAAGAAATCACAGCCAAAGGTACGGTGGCATACATGCCTTTGATGTCTTTGACCGCTGAGGTGCCTTTGACGCCGGGGAGCAACAAGTCGAGCACAAACAATTCCGGATCACCATTTTTGATGATGGCTGCTTGCAATTCGCTGAACTTTTCTAATTCGATGACTTTCGATGCGGGACGCATGCGGCGCAACAACATGGCGATGGCTTGACGCACCAAAGGATGGTCGTCAATGATGTACATAATCATTTTTATTACTCCTGAATCAATATTAGTAGTTTAGCCCCATTGCGGACCGGACTTCCTTCATGGTTTCCTGAGCTGTGATGCGTGCTTTATCCGTACCAGCATCGACGATGTCACGAACAATCTTGGGGTTGCTGATGTAAGGCTCTGCGCGTTCGAGCATGGGTTGCTGCTCGCGCAAGATAGCCTCAATGATGGGTTGTTTGCAGTCTAGGCAACCAATGCCTGCCGTCTTGCAGCCCTGTGTCACCCATTCACGTTGACTCACATCGCTATAGACCATGTGGAATTGCCACACGGGGCATTTGTCTGGGTTGCCCACGTCGGTGCGCTTTTGGCGTGCGGGGTCGGTGGGCATGCGCTTGACCTTTTGTTCAATCGTGGCGCGGTCTTCGCGAATGGCGATGGAGTTGTTGTAGCTCTTGCTCATCTTCGCGCCGTCCAAGCCTGGCAGCTTGCTGGCTTCGGTCAGCAGGGCATGTGGCTCGGTCAAGATGACTTTACCTGTGCCTTTGAAGTAGCCCTCTAGTCGCTCGCGGTCTTGTGCGTCGAGCTCGGGCGTGGAGGCGATGTAGCCAAGCGCACCTTCCATAGCTTTGGCGTCACCGGTCTCTTGGTAGGCTTTGCGCGATTTTTCAAAACGCTTGATGCTGTCTTTTGGCAGTTTGGCCAGTGAAGCTTGGACTTTTTCTTCGGCGTTGATTTCGCGGCCATACAAGTGGTTAAAGCGCCGTGCGGCTTCGCGCGTCAGCTCGACGTGGCTGGCTTGGTCTTCGCCCACAGGCACATGCTTGGCTTTGTAAATCAAAATATCGGCAGCTTGCAGCAAGGGATAGCCCAAGAAGCCATAAGTGGACAGGTCTTTGTCCTTGAGCTTTTCTTGTTGGTCTTTGTAAGTGGGCACGCGCTCGAGCCATCCCAGCGGGGTACCCATGGCCAAGAGTGTGAACAACTCGGCATGCTCAGGAATGCGACTTTGCAAAAAGATGGTGCAAGCGTTGGGGTCAAGGCCAGCAGCGAGCCAGTCGATGACCATTTCATACACGTTCTTCTCAATCACCTCACGGTTTTCATAGTGGGTGGTGAGGGCGTGCCAGTCGGCTACGAAGTAGTAGCAATCCATCTCGGACTGCAAACGCACCCAGTTTTTCAAAGCGCCGTGGTAGTGACCCAAATGCAAAGCACCCGTGGGGCGCATGCCGGAGAGAACGCGTTCTTTCATATCGTGCTTACTTTTCAAAATCAGGGATGCAACAAAAATTCAATAGGACTGAGCAACAGCGATAAAGCGAACACGGTCCACTTCATCAAGGGCCCCATCCAAATATCGTCGAGTTGGTTGAACGCCACCAGCGCCAACACCATGTAAATGTCATAGGGCTCAACCTTGGACAGCCACACTGCGGCGCGCCATGGCAACAAGCCGACCAATACTCGGCCACCATCAAGCGGTGGCAGCGGAAACAGGTTGAACACAAACATCGACACGTTCACCACGACGCCAGCCAAACTCATTTTCAAAAAGTAGGTTTCGGTCACGCCGAAATGCTTCATCAAATAGAAGGCCAACAACCAGGCTAGTGCTTGAAAGAAGTTGATGGCGGGTCCCGCCAGCGCCACCCAAATCATGTCGCGTTTGGGGTAGTTCAAATTGCCAAAACGCACGGGCACAGGACGTGCGTAGCCAAACAAAAAGTTGCCGCCCGAGGCAAGGTAAAGCAACACAGGCATCGCAATTGTGCCTAACGGGTCGATGTGCGGTATGGGGTTTAAGGTGACTCGGCCCAACATCCACGCGGTGTTGTCACCCAGTTTGTGCGCCACGTAGCCGTGCGCGGCCTCGTGCAACGTGATGGCAAAGACCACGGGCAAGGCATAGATCAGGATGGTTTGAATCAGCTCTGGGAAATTCACGGTGTCATTGTCGCATTCAACACTTTGGGGCTAGCTGTGGGGCGGCTTACAGGCCCAAAGTGCTCAGCGGGCCTCGTCCTTCGCGGATGACCTCGGGGTCACCCCCGCCGTCCATGGGCGTGAGGTCAACCACGGTGGTGGGTTCTAGCGCGCAAGCGCCGGCGTCAATCACGGCGGCCAGCTCGTGCTCAAACCGGTCGCGAATTTCTTCGGCGTCGTTCATGGGGTCGGTCTCGCCAGGGGCGATGAGCGTGGTAGCCAGAAGTGGTGCCCCGTGGAGTTCGAGCAAGTCGAGCAGGGTTTTGTTCAATGGCACGCGCAGGCCGATTGTTTTGCGTTGTGGGTGGCTGACGCGGCGGGGTACTTCCTTGGTGGCTTCCAAGATAAACGTGTAAGCCCCGGGCGTGGCCGCTTTGAGCAAGCGATATTGGCGGTTGTCCACCTTGGCGTAATTCGCCAGCTCGGACAAATCTCGGCACATCAAGGTGAGGTGATGTTTGTCGTCCACTTGGCGAATGCGGCGCATGTGTTCGACCGCCGCTTTGTCGTCGAGGTGGCAGACCAAGGCATAACTGGAATCGGTGGGCACGGCCACGATGCCGCCACGCTCTAACAGCTGCACCGCTTGCTTGAGCAGACGGGGTTGAGGGTTATCGGGGTGAACTTGAAGAAACTGAGCCACTATTGAATTCGGTGTGCGAGCGCTTCCCACACGGGTGTGAGTTGGCCGGGCAGCCAAGGCAGGGTGCCTAAGTCAATGCGACTCTCCGAGGGACTGTGGAAATCGCTGCCGCGTGAGGCGAAGAGGTCAAACTCTTTGGCCATGTCGGCATAGGTCACATATTCAGCCACCGAGTGACTGCCCGTGACCACTTCGACACCTTGGCCGCCGTGGTTTTTGAATTCGGTGAAGAGTGCAAATTCTTCATTGGGCGTGAAGCCATAGCGCGCTGGGTGGGCGATGACCGCCATGCCTTTGGCCTGAACAATCCATTGCACCGCGTCTTTGAGCGAAGCCCAGCGGTGCGGCACAAAGCCCGGGTTGCCTTCGGTCAAGAAGCGACGAAATACTTCGTTGGTGTCTTGGCACACACCTGTTTCAACGAGGAAGCGTGCAAAGTGGGTGCGCGAAATTAGCGCGTGATTACCTGCGTATTTCAGAGCGCCTTCGTAGGCGCCGTGAATGCCAACTTTTGCAAGGCCTTCAGACATTTCTTTGGCGCGTTCACCACGGCCGCCGCGTGTTTGGCGCAAGCCTGTGTTCAGCTGTGGGTCGTGCGCGTCAAATCCGAGGCCCACGATGTGCACAGTTTTGTTGGCAAAGGTGATGGAGATTTCCACGCCTGTGAGGTACTTCATGCCATGGGTGTGAGCAGCAGCCAGGGCGCGGTCTTGGCCGCCCACTTCGTCGTGGTCGGTTAAAGCCCAAAGTTCAACACCGTTGGCCTTGGCGCGAGCGGCCAATTGTTCAGGTGTCAGCGTGCCATCCGAGACCACGGAGTGGCAGTGTAGGTCGGCGTTGAGGATGGATGAAGTCACGCCTTCATTGTAGGCGTGGCAAGGCTTCTCGTGCATTCGCGCTGGTGGCTGCCGCCAGCGCGTCTAAAGGGATGCCGCGTAAGTCGGCCAGCACTTGGGCGATGCGTGGCAGCTCGGCAGGTTCGTTGCGGCCTTGGGGCTGGCCTGCGGCGCGTTGCTCGGCGGTGGTGTAGAGCCAGTGCGGAGGAATGTCAGGCGCGTCGGTTTCCAGCACGATGGCTGAGAGCGGTAGCTCGCTGGCCAAACGGCGCAGCTGCAACGCGCGGTCATACGTGAGTGCCCCGCCAAAGCCCAGCTTGAAGCCCAAGGCGATGAAGGCTTGGGCTTGTTGCAAGCTGCCATTGAAGGCGTGGGCAATGCCACCCACCACAGGCGTGTCGCGCAAACCTTTGAGCAGCCAGTCAGCACTGCGGCGCACATGCAAGATGACGGGGAGCTGGTGTTGTTGGGCCAGCTTGAGTTGGGCTTTGTAAAACTTTTTTTGTGTGTCCAAGGCCTCGGGTGTGTTGAGCTCGGGCACAAAACCATCGAGGCCAATTTCACCCACGGCCACCAATCTTGGGTCATCTCGGTGAGCGTGCAATGCGGCATCAAGTTGCGACAGATGCGCGTCAGTGGCTTGAGGTGTGTAGAGCGGGTGAATGCCCAGCGCGTAGGCGTCTTGTTGGGTATGTGCCAGCAAACGCACGGTGTCAAAGTTGCTTGCTTCGACAGCGGGAATCACGCATTTGGCCACACCCGCTGCGCGTGCACGCAGATGCACGGCAGCGCGGTCGGTCTCAAACTCAGCAGCGTCTAAGTGCGCGTGCGTGTCAATCCACATGAATCAGTGCAAATGTCAGTCTGACTGAGCTTAAGCGTTGCCCAGCGCAAAGACTGAGTTAGGCACTTTGGGCAGAGTTGATGCAGCTGGCTTTTGCGCAAACACACCGCGCTTGGGTGAGTTGTTGCTGGGTGCGCTGCCGCCTTTCGAGAGCTGGGCTGCAATGAGGCTGTGCAAGCTGATGGCTTGCATGTGGTCGTCCATTTTTTGGTTCAGGCTAGACCACAACTCTTCGGCAGATACATAGCCGTTTTGTTCGGCGTCGGCGGGCAGCTGTTCTGCTTCATCAGGGCTGTTCACTGCATAAATGATGTCGGCCACGCTGATGTGATTCGCGTCGCGGTTGAGGGTGTAGCCGCCACCCGGGCCGCGCGTGCTTTCCACCAAGCCATGCTGGCGCATCTTGCTGAAGATTTGTTCGAGGTAGGAGATTGAGATGTGTTGGCGCTGGCTAATGGCAGCCAATGACACAGGGCCTTGGTGCTGGCGCAGGCCCATGTCAATCATGGCAGTCACGGCAAAACGGCTTTTGGTACTTAAACGCATGGAGTCCTCCTATCGGTAGTGAGAGGACTTTACGCAGAAATTTACTTCGTGTAAATTCGTATTTATTGTTTTATTTATTCGAAAAAATCGAAGTTTAATAGCGTCATGAATTTCAAACATTTGTACTATTTTTGGGTCACAGCTCGCGCGGGCGGCATCATGCGCGCAGGTGAGCAGTTACACACCACGCCGCAAACCTTGTCTGGGCAGATCAAATTGCTGGAAGAAAGTTTGGGTCGCCAGCTGTTTCGTAAAAGTGGTCGCCAGCTCGAGCTGACCGAAGACGGGCGCAAGGCACTCAGCTACGCCGACGATATTTTTGCCTTGGGTTCAGAGCTAGAAACCGCCATGTCCAACACCCAATCAGGGGTGCGTACGCTGGAGTTTCGGGTTGGCGTGGCCGATTCGGTGGCAAAGTCGGTGGCGTATCGATTGCTCGAGCCCGCTTTGTCAATTGCAGAGCCCGTGCGCTTGATCGGTAGCGAAGGCAAATTTCCAGACCTGCTGGCGCAGCTGGCGTTGCATCGGCTCGATTTGGTGATTGCCGACGAACCGCTGTCTAAGCGCATCAGCGTGAAGGCGTTTAACCACGCGTTGGGCACCACGCCCATGAGCTTTTTTTGCACGCCTGCATTGCGCGCCACTTTGAAAGGCAAATTTCCGCAGTGTCTGCACGACGCGCCCATGTTGATTCAAGGCTCGTCTTCTTCAGTGCGCCAGCAGCTCGATGGTTGGTTGGTGCGTCACAAAATTCAGCCGCGCGTGGTGGGTGAGTTTGACGATGGCGCATTGATGACCGCGTTTGGACGCGAAGGGCGGGGCCTGTTCATGTCGCCCAGCATCTTGGAAAACGAAACTGTGGCGCAATTTGGCGTGGAGGTGTTGGGCCGCAGCGAAGAGCTGGTGGAAGAGTTTTTTGCGGTGTCGGTGGAGCGCCGAATTTCCCACCCTTGCGTGGCGGCCATCACACAAAACGCGCGTGGGCGTTTGTTCAGCGGCTAAATATTTAGTCCGTGACTGAGCGCTTTACGTATCGCTGCGGTTCAGCTGGCTTGCAGCACGCCAGCACTCAGGTGCAACTGACGGTCGCAACGCGCAGCCAAAGCGGTATCGTGCGTCACCAGCACAAATGCGGTGTTGTGCTCTCGGGCCAGTTTCAGCATGAGGGCAAACACGTTGTCTGCGGTGTTGCGGTCTAAGTTGCCCGTGGGTTCGTCGGCCAACACACATGCAGGGCGCGTCACCAAAGCGCGGGCAATCGCCACGCGTTGACGCTCGCCACCTGACAGCTCTGCCGGGCGATGGTGCATGCGGGGGCCCAGGCCTACGGCTTCCAGCATGGCCTGCGCTTGTGCGCTGGCAGCGGCTCGGTCCATGCGGCGAATCCACAAGGGCATGGCCACGTTGTCGAGTGCGCTGAACTCGGGCAGCAGGTGGTGGAACTGATACACAAAACCCAAGTGTTGGTTGCGCAGCTCGCCCAAGGCCCTGGCACTTAAACCCGCCAAGGGTTGACCCATCAACGACACGGTGCCTGCGGTGGGCGCGTCCAAGCCGCCCAACACATGCAACAAGGTGCTTTTGCCCGAGCCCGATGAGCCAACGATGGCCAAGGTTTCGCCAGCGTTGACTGACAGGTCTACGTTTTGCAGCACGGTCACATCCAGCGGGCCTTCATGGAAACGACGGCTGATGTGGTTGGCTATGAGAACAGGTGCGTGGTTCATGTTTTGCCTCATTCGTAGCGCAAGGCAAGAGCCGGGTTGACGCGACTGGCGCGCCAACTGGGGTAAATGGTGGCCAAGAACGCCAACACCAAAGAGATAAGGGTGATAGGCCAAATATCGGCTGCTTGTGGGTCGCTGGGCATGCGGCTGATGAGGTAAATGTCACGCGGCAAGAAGCTCGCGCCCAACAGGTGTTCAATGGCGGGCACGATCACATCAATGTTGAATGCCACGCTCAGGCCCAGCAGCAATCCGCCCAGAGTGCCCATCACACCTACCGTGGCGCCCTGCACCACAAAAATGGCCATGATGCTTTGGGGGCTCGCGCCCAGCGTACGCAAAATGGCAATGTCGGCACGCTTGTCGGTCACGGTCATCACCAAGGTGGTGACGAGGTTGAATGCGGCCACAGCCACGATCAGTGTGAGGATGATGAACATCATGCGTTTTTCCACTTGCACTGCCGCAAACCAAGTGCGGTTCTGGCGAGTCCAGTCGCGCACGATGACATCGGGGCCAAGCTGCATGGCCAAGTCATAAGCCACGCTGCGAGCTTGCTGGCTGTCTTTGATTTTCAGGCGCACACCCGTGGGCGCTTCGAGGCGGAAGATGCGCTGCGTATCTTCGATATGCAGCAGTGCCAAAGAGGCGTCGTATTCGTAATGGCCCGAATCAAAAACGCCCGACACATGCAGTTGTTTGAGGCGCGGCATCACACCTGCGGGCGTCACTTGGCCGCCGGGGGCAATCAGTGTGATTTGGTCGCCTACGCGCACGCCCATTGACGTGGCCAACTCGCCACCCAACACCACCTTGAAGCTGCCAGGCTGCAAGGTGGCGCGCACCTCGGGCGGAATTTGTAGGGTGAAGTCGCTCACCTGTGTTTCGGGCTCGGCGTCAATGCCGCGCACCATCGCGCCGCGCATGTCTTCGCCACGCGCCATCAGGGCTTGTTGTGACACGAAGGGTGCGGCGGCCATGACCTCGGTGTTTTGTTTGGCTTGGGCCATGAGCGCCTTCACATCGGCAAAGCCTTCGCCACCCGGGGCGAGCAGTTCGACGTGCGACACCACGGCCAACATGCGGTCGCGCACTTCCTTTTGAAAGCCATTCATCACGCTCAACACAATGATGAGCGCTGCCACCCCCAGTGCAATGCCCAGCATGGACACGCCCGAAATGAACGAAATAAAACCGTTGCGGCCTGCCACGCGACCCGCGCGTGTGTAACGCCAGCCAATCAGCAATTCGTAGGGGAGTTTGGAGGAGGTGGGTTGCATGTGGGCTTGATTATCCCGTAGAGGAAAGGATGCCTTTTCGCAGCGTCTGGCTGCATCACGGACAATCAAGGCTATGACTTCTGTGCTGACCTCTGCGCCACTCAACGCTGCGCGCGAAACAACTCTGATTCCCTTTTCGTTGTGGACTGCCCACGGCCCAGAGGCATCGGTGTTGGCCAAGGCCGAGCTGCCCCATTTGCGTGCTTGGCTGGCGCAAGCTCAGCGTGTGGATGTGCAAGTGGACAAGGCGCAAGAGCCCTTGCTGGCCACCTTATCGCCGCCGCATGAACGCGCCTGGGCGCAAACCATCGGCTGGCCTGCGACCGATGGTGGCTTGCCTTGGGCAGCGCGTGCGGCGGCTGAGCACGGCCTTGCAGCGACGGATGCATCGTCACTCGGCTGGGCCTTCATGACCCTGTGCAACTGGCATGTGAGCAACGGCCAAGTCACGCTGGGTGACCCCGCGTATTTGCAAATCGACGACGCCACAGACGCCACGTTGTTCAAAGCCATGCAAAGTTTCTTTGCCGAAGATGGCATTGCCTTGCACCCTTACAAGCCTGGTCAGTGGCTGGCGCAGTCGCCGTTGTTGGCTGACTTGCCCACCGCTTCGCTAGACCGTGTGATTGGCCGCAACATCGACCCGTGGTTGGTGGGCAGCCATGTGGCTGCCGACGCGCTCAGCCCCGCCGCCAAAGTGTTGCGCCGTTTGCAAAACGAAATGCAAATGTTGCTCTACACCCATCCCGTCAATGAGGGTCGGAGCTTGACCATCAACTCGTTTTGGATACACGGCACGGGCGCTTTTCCTAGTGATACAACTGGTCGCAAGCAAGAGCCTGCCGTCATCCAAACCTTGCGCGCAAGTGCTTTGCAACAAGACCTCATCGGTTGGCTTGAAGGCTGGCAACACGTCGATGCCCACGTCGTCGCACCCATGTTGTCGCGCGTGGCCGCAGGCGAAACCCAACGTTTGGTGTTGTGCGGCGAGTATGAATTCCATGTGTACGACAGCGCTTCGCCATCCTTGTGGCAACGCGTGCGCACACACTTCGCCCCGACTTCTTTAGACACCGTGCTGGCCGTTGCGCCTTTGAAAGACTAAGCCCATGCAATTCATCCCACGCGACATGCCACCGCGCAGCATTTGGGCGCTCGAGCAAGCGGGTGTGCATCCCTTGTTGGCGCGTTTGTATGCCGCACGCGGCATACAAGATGCGGCCACGCTCGATGCATCGCTGGCGCACTTGTTGCCGCCCACGGGCTTGAAAGGTATTGAAGCTGCGGCCGTGTTGTTGGCCGACGCCATGGCTGCCAATAAAAAACTCTGCATCGTGGCCGACTACGACTGTGACGGTGCCACTGCATGCGCCGTCGCCTTGCGCGGTTTGCGCTTGCTGGGTGCGAAGCAGGTGAGCTACATCGTGCCCGACCGCGTGGTGGACGGCTATGGCCTCACGCCAACGATTGCCGAGCGCGTCAAAGCCAGTGGTGCGGATGTCCTGATCACCGTGGACAACGGCATTGCCAGCGTGGAGGGTGTGGCCACGGCGCGCAGGCTGGGCTTGCAAGTGCTGGTGACCGACCACCATTTACCCGCGGCTGTGTTGCCTGAGGCGGATGCGATCGTCAACCCCAACCAACCCGGTTGCACGTTTGAAAGCAAAGCGCTCGCCGGTGTGGGTGTGATGTTTTATGTGTTGCTGGTCTTGCGTGCGGAGTTGCGAAAACGCGGTGTGTTCACAGCGGAGCAACAGCCAAAACTAGATACCTTGTTGCCACTTGTTGCGCTGGGCACAGTCGCAGATGTGGTGAAGCTCGATGCCAACAACCGCCGCTTGGTGGCCCATGGTTTGGCGCGTGTGCGCAAGGGGCAAATGCCTGCGGGCATGACCGCGCTGTTTGCAGCAGCGGGTCGCACCAGCGAGAAATGCACCTCGCAAGATTTTGGATTTGCACTTGGCCCCCGCATCAATGCTGCAGGGCGTTTGTCAGACATGACGCTGGGCATTGAATGCCTCACCACCGACGACGTGGGACGCGCCACCGAGTTGGCCACACAGCTAGACCGCATCAACCGCGAGCGCCGCGAGATTGAAGGCGACATGCGCGAGCAAGCCCTAGAGCTGGCGCAAGAGATGTTTGACCCCGAAGAAGAACCGCCGTCAGCTTTGTGTGTGTTCGACCCCGACTTTCACGAGGGTGTGGTGGGCATCGTGGCGGCCAAGCTCAAAGACTTACACCATCGACCCACGTTTGTGTTTGCGCCTAGCCAAGCGGCGGGTAAAGGACATGAGCTGAAGGGCTCGGGACGCTCTATCCCCGGCTTTCATTTGCGTGATGCGTTGGACTTGGTGGCCAAGCGTCACCCCGAAGTGCTGCTGCGCTTTGGCGGTCACGCCATGGCGGCGGGTTGCACCTTGGAAGAAGACAACCTTGCCACCTTTGAAGAAGCCCTGCAGCAAGTCGCGCAAGAGTGGCTGGATGAAGCCACCTTGCAACGCCGCTTAGAAACCGATGGCCCTTTGCTGCCCGAATACCGCCGCCCCGAGTTGGCCGACACCTTGGCCCGTGAAGTGTGGGGGCAAGGCTTTGCACCGCCCACGTTCAGCGAAGAGGTGGAGGTGTTGGGCCAACGACTGGTGGGTGAAAAACATTTGGCGCTCAAACTGCGCCACCACGGTCAGCCGGTGGACGGCATTTGGTTTGGTCGCGTCGACCCCTTGCCCCCGCTGGCGCATTTGGCGTTTCGCTTAGAGGCGGATGAATGGCAGGGCAACAAACGCGTGCGCTTTGTGGTCGAAGGCATGGCTGAATAAAAAACGAAAACTACGCAATGGCAACCAAGAAAAAACTAGAACTCCCAGAAGTCAACTTCTCTGACTACGGCGACACCCGCTACCTGCACCTCGGCACGCCGTGGGTGCAAGGCTCGATGAACATCGACAAGCCTTTTGACATCGACCTTGAATACGTGCAGCGGATGATGGCGTGGCTCTTGTTTGTGGACCTCGACAAAGTTGGCAAGTTGCACGCCATGCAGCTGGGGTTGGGCGCGGCGTCGCTCACCAAGTTTTCGTTCAAGCACCTGCGCATGAAAACGACTGCCATCGAGCTCAACCCGCAAGTGGTGGCCGCCTGCCGCCTGTGGTTCAAGTTGCCCGCCGACAGCGCTAAGTTGCAAGTGGTGTTGGGCGACGCTGCCGAGGTGGCCAAGCACGACCACTGGCGTGGCCAGATTGACGCGCTGCAAGTTGATTTGTATGACCATGAAGCCGCATCCCCTGTGCTCGACAGCGCTGAGTTTTATGCCGACTGCCGCAGCTTGCTGACGGACGAAGGATGCATGACAGTGAACTTGTTTGGGCGCAGTTCAAGCTACGAGCAAAGTTTGGCCAAGATGGCCAAGGCGTTTGGCACGGATGCATTGTGGGCGTTCAAGCCCACACGTGAGGGCAACACGGTGGTGCTGGCGCAGCGCACACCCAGTGCACCGAAGCGTGCTGAACTCATGGCGCGTGCCGAGGCCATTCAAGCGCGTTGGCCTTTGCCTGCGACCAAGTGGTTAAGGGTGTTCAAGCCCTTGAAAGCCTGATGGATTAAGGGTTTACCCCTGAATTTTGTCCTGTTAAAAATAGGTGTAACCCACATCAGAGGCAACACAGTGGGGCCCCCATAATTCAGCGCATATTTGCTTTTGAATAGAGGAGATGAAATGATCAAAAGTCAAAAAGACTTTTTCTCCGGCCTGATGTTCACATTGGTCGGTGCAGGTTTCGCTTGGGGCGCAACCAATTACAACGTGGGTACGGGCGCACGCATGGGCCCCGGTTACTTCCCACTACTGCTAGGAATTTTCTTGGCCGTGTTGGGTGCGTTCATCACGTTTTACTCACTGGTTGAGCACACCGAAGACGGCGAGCCTGTTGGCGCCTTTGCTTGGAAGCCCATCGTCTTTGTATTGGGTGCCAACATTGTGTTTGGCATCTTGCTCGCTGGCTTGCCTGCATTTGGCATTCCTGCCATGGGCTTGATCGCTGCGATCTTCGCCTTGGTCATCATTGCCAGCAAAGCAGGCGATACGTTTGTTTTGAAAGACGTGCTCATCTTGGCCACTGTCTTGTCGGCCGGAAGCTACTTGGCTTTCATCATGCTGCTGAAATTGCAGATGCCTGTGTGGCCCACCTTCATCACTGGTTGAGCCGGGAGAAATAAAAAATGGATTTGATTGCAAACCTCTCATTGGGTTTTGGTGTGGCGTTCACGCCTATCAACCTCATGTATGCCTTGATCGGTTGTATCTTGGGCACGCTGATTGGCGTGTTGCCAGGCATCGGCCCCGTGGCGACCATCGCCATGTTGTTGCCCGCCACTTACGCGCTGCCCCCTGTGTCGGCGCTGATCATGTTGGCTGGTATTTACTACGGCGCCCAATACGGTGGTTCAACCACCGCGATTTTGGTCAACTTGCCTGGTGAATCTTCCTCGGTGGTGACCACCATTGACGGCTACCAAATGGCTCGTAAAGGCCGCGCTGGCCCAGCCTTGGCTGCAGCCGGTTTGGGTTCGTTCTTCGCCGGTTCTGTGGGTACGTTGATCTTGGCGGCCTTCGCGCCTCCTTTGACAGAACTCGCCTTCAAGTTTGGCCCTGCCGAATACTTCTCGCTCATGATTTTGGGCTTGGTCGGCGCGGTGGTGTTGGCTTCGGGCTCTTTGCTTAAAGCGATTGCCATGATCGTGTTGGGTCTCTTGATGGGCTTGATCGGTACCGACGTCAACTCTGGCGTGGCACGTTTCAGCTTTGACATACCCGAACTCACCGACGGTGTTGGCTTCGTGGTGGTGGCGATGGGCGTGTTCGGTTACGGCGAGATCATTTCGAACTTGTCCCAACCCGAAGACGAGCGCGAAGTGTTCACGGCCAAGGTGGAAGGTTTGTTCCCCACCAAGGAAGACTTCAAGAACATGATGCCTGCGGTGCTTCGCGGTACAGCGCTGGGTTCGTTGCTGGGCGTGTTGCCTGGTGGCGGTGCGTTGTTGGCTGCGTTTGCGGCTTACACCATCGAGAAAAAAACCAGCTTACGTCCAGGCGAAGTGCCTTTCGGTCAAGGCAACATCCGTGGTGTGGCAGCTCCTGAAGCGGCCAACAACGCTGGTGCACAAACCTCCTTCATTCCATTGCTCACCTTGGGTATTCCACCCAACGCCGTGATGGCTTTGATGGTGGGTGCGATGACCATTCACAACATCCAGCCCGGCCCACAGGTGATGACCAGCAACCCTGAGTTGTTCTGGGGTCTGATTGCCTCGATGTGGATTGGTAACTTGATGCTCGTGATTCTGAACCTGCCTTTGATCGGCATGTGGATCAAGTTGTTGTCTGTGCCTTACCGCTTCTTGTTCCCCGCCATCGTGCTGTTCTGCGCGATCGGCGTGTACTCGACCAACAACAACACCTTCGACATCTGGATGGTGGCTGGCTTTGGTTTGGTGGGTTACACCTTCATGAAGTTGGGTGTGGAGCCTGCGCCTTTGCTGCTGGGCTTCATCTTGGGCCCGATGATGGAAGAAAACCTGCGTCGTGCGCTGTTGCTGTCGCGCGGTGACTGGACCGTATTTGGTACACGTCCTCTGTCTGCTGGCTTGTTGGCTGCCGCTGCCTTGCTCTTGGTCATCGTGCTGTTGCCGTCCATCAAGTCCAAACGCGAAGAAGCCTTCGTGGAAGAGTAATTCAGTTCAAACTGTTTCAACCTTCAAACGGCACCTTCGGGTGCCGTTTTTCATGGGTGCATGATTTGGTATCGCTTATATTGATGCCTGAATAAGTTTTGTCTGAAAGGCCGCAATGATCGACCACCCCCAACGACTGGCCCTGCACAACGAAGTGCACGCACGCCCGCCCGAGCCCATGCAAGCGCCACAGGTGATTTCGCGCGTGGTCATGTGGGTGGACCGTGCCAGTGCGCAAGCGAGCCGCGATCATTTGGCTCAGCTCTTGCGTGACCACCATTTGCCTGCTCCCGACGCCCATACCAACCATGTGCGCATGGATTTAGGCGCGTATCGCCTGCGGTGGGAATTGCACACCGAGTTTGTGTCTTGGACTTTCATGCGGCCTGTGAGCTCGGATGTGTTCGCGCAGTCCGATCCCATGACGGCGGTGCAAGCCGTGCCTCAAAAATGGCTGACGCAGCTGCCGGGCGAATGCTTGGCGCGTTTGCATGTGTGGCTGCTGCCTTCGTCGACGGTGGACATCCATGAAGACATACCCAAGGTTCTGCACGACGACACCTTGGTGGCCTCGACTGTGGCCGAGGGTCATGGCGAGGTCTACACCGACTTTCAACTACATCCTGATGGCTATTCGCGCATCGTGTTGCTCACGGGCTCGCTCACGCCGCGTCGACATGGGCGTTTGGTGCAGCAGCTGCTAGAGATCGAAACCTACCGCATGGCCGCTTTGTTGGGTGTGCCTGCCGCCCGAGAAGCTTCGCACGCACTGGCCGATGCTGAACGCGAATTGGCTGCATTGGCGAACGCCATTCGCAATGCCAGCAGTGCTGATGAGGCAGGATTGCTTGATCGCCTTACCCGCTTGGCGGGAGAGGTGGAAGGGCAATACGCTAGCAGCCACTCACGCTTCTCTGCCACGCGTGCTTATTTTGAGTTGGTCGATCGTCGAATTCACGACATTGCCGAGTCGCGCTTGCCCGGAATGCAAACCATCGCCGAGTTCATGGAGCGCCGCTTGTCGCCCGCACGCAGCACTTGCGATTGGGCAGCGCGTCGCCAAAATGCTTTGTCTGAACGCGTCTCACGCATGAGCAATTTGCTGCGTACGCGCGTGGACTTTGAGCAGCAAGAAAGCAGCCAACAGTTGCTCACCACCATGAACCAACGCCAAGACGTGCAGCTCAAGCTGCAGTCCACGGTGGAAGGTTTGTCGGTGGCGGCCATCACCTATTACTTCACGGGCTTAGTCAACTACTTAGCCAAAGGCGCCGAGAGAGTGGGCTGGCCGTTTTCACCCGATCTGACAGCCGCTTGTGCTTTGCCATTTGTGGGCTTGATCGTTTGGTTGTCGATGCGGCGACTACACAACAAAGTATTCAAGAAGTGACAGGTGAGCCTGGCATGAGCTTGTTCAAGCCGCAGTGCAGGCTAAGTCGTTTTGCTTGCTTAAGCGCTTCGCGTCGCAGCTTCGCTGTCGCTGTCTTGCTTTTGCTCGGTGCGTGCGCCACACCGATCACCACAAGTCATGCACCGCTGCAACCCGAGATTGCCACAGGTTTCACACGCAAAGCCGATGTGCTTACCCGCAAGTTTGCCGTGGCTGCGGCCAACCCATTGGCCACGCAAGCAGGCTTTGATGTGCTGAAGGCAGGTGGTGCGGCAGTGGATGCTGCCATTGCCGTGCAAATGGTGTTGGGCTTGGTCGAGCCGCAGTCAAGCGGTATTGGTGGTGGTGCGTTTTTGTTGCACAGCAGCGCCACTCATGGCAGGTCAGGCAGTCCACAAGTGCAAGCCTTCGACGGTCGCGAAACAGCGCCTGCCGCAGCTACCGAAGACCTTTTGCTCAATGCCGATGGCAAACCTTTCGCGTTTCATGCAGCGGTGGTCGGCGGCCGTGCTGTGTGTACGCCCGGCGTCTTGCGCATGTTGGCGCAAGCGCATGCACAACACGGCAAGCTGCCGTGGGCCAAGTTGTTTGAGCCAGCCATTGCACTGGCCAAGCAAGGCTTTGCCATCAGTCCGCGCTTGCATGCGCAGCTCAAGGCCGATGCGTATTTACGCTTAGACCCAACGGCACGCGCTTACTTTTACCAAGCCAATGGCGAACCACACGCAGTCGGCCATCTGCTGCGCAACCCAGAACTGGCCACTGTGCTGCAACGCATCGCCACTGAGGGCGTGCAAGCGTTTTACAGCGGTGAGGTAGCCGAGGCCGTGGTGCGCAAAGTGCAGCAGCATCCCAGCAATCCTGGCCGTTTGACGTTGAGCGACTTAGCCAATTACCAAGCCAAAGAACGCACGCCACTGTGCTTTGACCATGCAGCCGCAAGTCGTGTGTACCGCGTGTGCGGTTTTCCGCCACCTAGCTCGGGCGCGATTGCGATGGGCCAAATATTAGGCATGCTTCAGCACACGCCTGCTTCGTTGATGTCGTCACCCACCGATGCGGTGGATGGCAACCCAGACCCGCGTTGGTTGCATCTGTACACCGAGGCTTCCCGCCTCGCGTTTGCCGATCGCGCCCAATATGTGGCCGACCCCGACTTTGCGCCCGCACCCAGCGGTGAGTGGCAAAGCTTGTTGTCACCCGTTTATTTGCGCGAGCGCGCCAAACTCATTCGTCCCACCGCCATGCTGCAAGCCTTGCCCGGCGTGCCTGTGCATGCGCAGCGCAGCAGCTTTGCGCCGATGGCCGATCAGCCCGAATACGGCACATCCCACATCAGCATCGTCGACGGGCAGGGCAACGCGCTGGCCATGACCACGACGATTGAAGACGCGTTTGGCTCGCGTCAAATGGTCAAAGGCTTTTTGCTCAACAACGAACTGACTGATTTCAGCTTTGCCCCTCGCGACGCGCAAGGGCGTATGGTGGCCAACCGCGTGCAACCCAACAAGCGCCCGCGTTCGTCGATGTCGCCCACTTTGGTGTTTGACAAAGCCACGGGCCAGTTGATCATGAGTGTGGGCAGCCCCGGTGGCGCGATGATCATTCACTTCACTGCCAAAACTTTGGTGGGTGTGTTGAACTGGGGCCTAAGCCCGCAGCAAGCCATTGCGCTGCCCAACTTTGGCAGTGTGGGCGGACCCTTGGTGTTGGAAAGCGGGCGGTTCGCACCTGCTAACCTTGCCGCCTTGCGTGAGCGCGGTCATGAGGTTCGCGAACAAGCATTGACCAGCGGCTTGCAAGCCGTGGTGCATCAAAACAAATCTGGCCAATCTGAATGGATCAGCGGCGCTGACCCTCGCCGCGAAGGCGTGGTGTTGGGCGAGTGATGAACAAGAGAGAGTGACGTATGTTTTTGAACAAAAATTTAATCGGTGCGTGGCGAGCCACGGTGTTGCTGGCGTTGACCGTGTGCTTGTTGGCCATGTCTGGCTTGGCCAGTGCGCGTTCACCCATCGACATGGAACACATTTTGGGCGCTGATTTCAATCGCCGCACTGGGCTGCCCACAGGCGGGCACACCTTGCTCAGTGGCGATGTGCGCGTGATTCCCGGCAGTGAATCAGCACCCGATGCCACGGGTGTGTACCGTGCCCATGTGCAAATGGCAGACCCCACGCGCCCTGGTCAGTGGGTAACCAAAACAGACCGCAACGGCAAGCCCATGCAAAACACCATGTTTCCTAAAGCGTGGACGGCTGAGCGTGTGGTGTCTGAACTCGATGCGGCTTGGAGCAGTCCGAACAAAACCATCCGTGGTGACAAGTGGAGTGCCCTCACGCCCAGCGGTGTGCGTGTCGAGGGCTACACCGCACCGCGCGTCACGGCGTATCCCGTCTATGCCAAATGATGAGCCAATGACCATGCAACACATTCATTTTTTCCACCACCAAGAATTACCAGTGCCAGGCTCAACAGCCAAGCCCGTGACCTATCCCGTGTGTGAATGGCGTGCGCCTAAGGGGCACGTCAGTGATGATGCCCAGCATCCGCTCAACCGCTTTGTGTGCAGTTGGCTCACCAGTGACATGGCGGACGTGGTGCGTTGCGACGAAGCGTTGAGCGCCTTGGCGCAATTACAAAACCACAGCCTGACCGAGTGGTTTGCCGATGGCGACATGTTTTGCGTGGATTTCAAAACCAATGGCGTGCAGTTCAACCAAAGCAATGTGGGGCCAGAAGACACGGACTGGTGGAATTTGCCCGAAGGCCGGTTTGCCCTGGCTGAGGTGAACGCTGTGCTGCAGGCCTGGCGTGATTTCTTGGCAAAAGCTGCCAAGCATTGAAAAAATTCAGAGATGAATCGCTTGAGCCGCTGAGTTAACGGGGCTCAACTTCGCCCAAACCTTCTTTGTGCTTCAAGGCATTGCGCATCAGCGCGTAGCGCGTCATACGTTGGCCTTGCACCAAGCGAATCACGCGTTTCAGGGGAATGCCAATGTGCGCCAAGGTTTGGCTGGCCAGCATGAGGCTGCCTTCAATCACTTCAGGCACCACTTCGGCAGCGCCTGCAGCGCGCAGTTCTTCGAGGTGTTCGTCGTCGTGGGTGCGCACAATCACGGGCACGTGAGGTGCGTGTTCTTTTACCCACGCCAGTACTTTCAGCGCCGAGGGCAAGTCGGGGTAGGTCACGGCCACGGCTGATGCACGTACCAAGCCTGCGGACATCAGGCTAGAAAATTGGGTGGCGTCGCCCAGTTCGACCAGGTGACCGTGGTCACGGCCCATTTGCACGCGTTCAGGGTCAGAGTCCAGTGCAACAAAGGGTATGTTCTCTAAGGTGAGTAAGTCAGCCAAGTTATGACCGCTGCGCCCATACCCGCAAACGATGACGTGGTTTTCAATCTTCAGCGAACGTTGTGCCATGCCCGTGAGCGCCAACGATTGCAGCAACCAGTCGTTGCTGATGAGGCGGTTGACGATGCGGTCGGCGTTCATCACCAAGAACGGCGTGGCAATCATCGATAAAACCATGGACGCCAAGATGGGGCTCATCCACGCGGCGGGAATGAGTGCGTTTTGCAGGCCCAAGGTCAACAACACAAAACCAAATTCACCGGCTTGCGCCAGGTACAGCGCGGTGCGCAGGCTCACACCCGCAGGGGCACCCGTGAGGCGGGCCAGCACAAACACCAAACCCGCTTTGAGAAACAATGGCACCAGCGACAGCAGCAGCACCCACGCCCAGCTGTCGATCAACACTTCCCAGTCGAGCTTCATGCCGATGGTGATGAAGAACAAACCCAGCAACACATCATGGAAGGGGCGAATGTCTGCCTCCACCTTGTGTTTGAAATCGGTCTCGGCAATCAGCATGCCGGCCAAAAACGCACCCATGGCCAGAGACAAGCCCGCCAGCTCGGTGAGCCATGCTAGGCCGAGCGTCATGAACAGCAGGTTGAGCATGAACAGTTCATCGCTCTTGCGGCGCGACACCACGCGCAGCCAAGCCCGCATGACGCGTTGTCCACCCCAAAGCAGCAAGCCCACCAGCGCGGTGGCTTTGAGCATGGCGATGGACAGCACGCGCCAAATGTTGTGCTCACCCATGTCAGCCAGCGCGGGGATAAGCACCAGCAGCGGCACCACGGCCAAATCTTGAAATAGCAAGACGCCCATCACGCGTTGGCCGTGGGGCGACTCCATCTCCACGCGGTCCGCCATGAGCTTGACCACAATCGCTGTGCTTGACATGGCCAGCGCACTGCCCAGCGCGATAGACGCTTGCCAGCTCAAGCGCCAGATGTAGCCCAACTCTTTGAGCGCAAAGCCCACCGCAAGGTTGAACAAAAATGCGCCGATCAGCGTCAACACCACTTGGCCTAGCCCTAAACCAAACACCAGTTTGCGCATGCGCATGAGCTTGGGCAGGTTGAACTCCAGCCCGATGACGAACATCAAAAACACCACACCAAATTCGGCCAAGTGTTCAACCGCCACCGATTCTTTGGCCAGCGCCAAAGCGTTGGGGCCAATCACCACACCCGCAAACAAATAGCCCAGCATGGCGGGCAAATGCAGCAGGCGACATGCCACCACGCTGACCACAGCAGCGCACAAGTACAGCAGGGTGAGTTCAAGGGATGACATACCCCTCTAATGGTACTGAGCGTTGGTGACACTTGGTCTTGTTGCCTCACATAAACTCGGGTTTTCTCCAATGAAAACCACTGTTTTTTTTCATGCCCCATTCACAACGTCCTGCTCTGTCAGGGCTTCTGCTTGCCACAGCTGGTGCGATTGCCTTCAGCGGTAAAGCCATCATCGTCAAGTTGTCTTATTTGTACGGGGTAGATGCGGTCACAGTCATCATGTATCGCATGCTGTTTGCGTTGCCGTTTTTCATTGCCATGGGTTTGTGGGCCGAGCGTCAAGCCATTGCGCGTGAGAAGCCGCTGACGCGACGTGATGTGATGGACATCGTGGGCTTGGGTTTTGTAGGCTACTACTTGTCGAGTTACCTTGATTTTTTGGGCTTGCAGTACATCACAGCAAGCCTAGAGCGACTCATCCTTTATCTCAACCCCACCTTGGTGGTGTTGCTAGGGTGGGCGGTTTACAAGAAACCAATTCACCCTATCCGTATGTTGGCCATGGCCATCAGTTATAGCGGCGTGTTGTTGGTGTTCTCGCACGAGCTGTCGTTGGCAGGGGGCCATGTTGCCTTGGGCAGCAGCTTGGTATTGGGCAGCGCCGTGAGCTATGCCGTGTATTTGCTTTACAGCGGCCAGCTGGTGCAGCGCATCGGCTCGTTGCGTTTGGTGGGCTGGGCCACCAGTGTGGCATGTGTGTGCTGCATCGCACAGTTTGTGGTGCTGCGTCCGCTGTCGACGGCGGTGGTGCCAGTCGAGGTGTTGTGGCTCGGCGTGCTCAATGCCGTGGCGTGCACCGTTGCCCCTGTGCTCATGGTGATGATGGCGATAGAGCGCATTGGTGCCGCACTGACTGCGCAGACTGGCATGATTGGCCCCATGTCCACCATCGCGCTGGGTGTGTTGTTGTTGGACGAGCCACTCAATATATGGATTGGCGCGGGCACGCTGCTGGTGGTGAGCGGTGTATTTATTGTTTCTAAGTACGGAGTGAAGTGATGGATTTAGGACTCAAAGGCAAATGGGCATTGGTGGGTGGTGCAAGCAAAGGTTTGGGCTTTGGTTGCGCGCAAGCTCTGGCGCGTGAAGGCGTGCATGTGGTCATCGTCGCGCGTGGTGCTGAGACACTAGAGGCTGCGGCCACAGAGTTGCGCAAACTGGACACCACCATCCTCGCCGTGGCGGCAGACATCACCACAGTGGCCGGCCGTGAAGCGATTTGGTCAGTGGCTGGCGGACCCGGCAAAAATTTTGACATCGTGGTGACCAACGCAGGTGGCCCGCCGCCTGGTGACTTTCGCAACTGGGAGCGTGACGATTGGATCAAGGCGGTGGACGCCAACATGCTCACCCCGATTGAACTCATCAAAGCCACGGTGGACGGAATGGCGGCGCGTGGGTTTGGCCGCATCGTCAACATCACCTCAAGCGCGGTGAAGGCGCCCATCGACATCTTGGGTTTGTCCAACGGTGCGCGTTCAGGTCTGACTGGTTTTGTGGCGGGTGCTGCTCGTACGCAAAAACTAGCGTCCAACAATGTGACCATCAACAACCTGTTGCCAGGAAAATTCGATACGGACCGTTTGGCTGCCACGCACAAAGTTGCCGCTGAGAAAATGGGCCAAAGCCTGGCTGACATTCGTGCTGTGCAAGAAGCGCAAATTCCAGCGGGCCGCTTTGGCAACTCGCAAGAATTTGGTGCCATCTGTGCGTTCTTGTGCTCTGTGCAAGCTAGCTACATCACAGGGCAAAACATCTTGCCCGATGGTGGTCTGTACCCAGGCACTTACTAAGTTACTTGCGCGACGACACCACAATGCCGCTGATGATGAGCGCAAATGCCGCTGCGTGATACACCTGCGGCATTTCGCCCAACACCAAGGCTGACAAGGTGGCGGTGAACACAGGAATCAGGTTCACAAAAAAGCCTGCAATGTTGGGCCCCACGCGCTGCACGCCCAAACCCCAAAAGCGGTAAGCCAACACGGCTGGTCCGACAGCCACATATATCAGCGCGGCGATCAAAGGCCAGCTCCAACTGATGTGTGCATCGGCAATGCCCGTGAGGCCCGACCACTCCGCGCCGCTGAACGCTGCAGACCAAAACAAACCAAACACCATTTGCGACATCAAAAAGTTGGCCCAATTGCTCCGCGCCTCTAACGGCTCTTGGGTGCGCGATAACAGCCAGCTGTACCAAGACCATGCAGCCGTAGCCATCAGCACAAACACATCACCCAGCACCAAATGCACATTCGCCAGTGCATGCCAGTCACCACGGCACAGCACCACCAGCACGCCGAGGATGGACAGCAGTGCACCTGCCATCTGGCGTTTGCGCACGGTTTGCTTGAAGAACAGCGCACCCACCAGCAACATGAATACGGGCATGCTGGAGCCCACCAACGTCACGTTGATAGGTGTGGAGGTTTGCAGCGCCAAATACAGCAAGCTGTTGTAGCAGCCCACGCCCAGCAAGCCCAACAAGGCGTAGCGTTTCCAGTGTGCCCACAAGGGGCTGGTGCGGCGCAACATACTGTGCGCCAGCGGCAGCACCAGCACAAAGGCCAAGGCCCAGCGAAAGAGGTTCAGCGTGATGGGCGGAATCTGGTCCGAAATCATGCGGCCAATCACGGCGTTGCCTGCCCACAGCAGTGGAGGAATCAATAAAAGCGCCGCATTGCGCGGCGTGAGAGCGTGAGGAACAACAGGCATAAGGGCAGCACTTTACCCGAGGTGCCTGATAACCTGTGCGACACGCAAGGCACCTAATTCGTGGCAGGATTCGGCGTCTGAAAAATTACCTATCTCTGGAGCATCACCCATGACCCAAGCAGTCATCATCGAACAACACGGCGGCCCCGAAGAGCTCAAGCTCGTTGACGTGACCGTGGGCCAACCCGGCCCAGGCGAGATTCGCATTCGCCACAAAGCCATTGGCCTCAACTTCATCGATGTGTACCAACGCAGCGGCGTGTACGCACTGCCCATGCCCTTGCACTTGGGCATGGAAGCTTCCGGCATCATCGACGCCGTAGGCGAAGGCGTGACCCACCTCAAAGTGGGCGACCGTGCAGCGTATGCCAGCCAACCACCCGGCAGCTATTGCGAAGAGCGCGTAATGCCCGCCAAGTGCGTGTGCAAATTGCCAGACGCCATTTCGTTTGAAACCGGCGCAGCCATGATGCTCAAAGGTTTGACGGCGCAGTATTTGCTCAAGCGCACCTTGCCACAAGGGGGCTTGCACGCGGGTGACTTCATCTTGTTCCATGCTGCCGCTGGCGGTGTGGGCTTGATTGCTTGTCAATGGGCCAAGGCCTTGGGCTATCAACTCATCGGCACTGCAGGCAGCGATGCCAAATGCGAATTGGCCAAAGCCAATGGTGCAGCACACGTGATCAACTACAACACCGAAGACTTCCTTGTGCGCGTGAAAGAAATCACAGGCGGCAAAGGCGTGAAAGTGGTGTACGACTCAGTGGGTAAAGACACGTGGGACAAGTCACTGGATTGCATTGCACCGTTTGGTTTGATGGCCAGCTTTGGCAATGCCTCTGGTGCACCTGCCCCCATTGCCCCTGGCATCTTGGGCCCCAAGGGTTCGATCTACCTCACACGTCAAACTTTGTTCAGCCACATCGTCACGCGCGAAAGCACGCAAGCGATGGCTGACGATTTGTTTGAAGCCGTGACCAGCGGCAAGGTGAAGATTCACATCGACCAAACTTATCCCTTGGCCGACATTGCCCAAGCGCACCGCGACTTGGAAGCCCGCAAGACCACGGGTTGCACCCTCATCACTTTGTGATGACAGCGCAGGGGTTTCAGGCGCTGGGTTCGGCGTCCTGAAACTTGTCTGCCCGGCAGGTGAGCACCAGCGTATCGCGATGACCGCCGAGAGCCAAGGGCTGAATGGGCGTACTTTCGTGAATCATGCGGGTGTCGTCTAACAACATCAACGACCAAGGCTCGCTCAGTGTGAAGCGTTCGCCTTGGGGGCCGTTGGCTTCAAACACGCGCGTCTCGCCGCCTTTGATGTCGGTGCGGTTGACCATGAAGACCGCCACAAAATCCACGCCATCGCGATGCGCGCCTTCGGGTGTGGGGCGGCCAATGCCGTCGGTGGTGTCAATGCGGAACTGATGGGCTTCGATGCACCACTTGGTGTTGGGTGTGCCGCGCACTTGGCTTGCGGTGTTTGCCAGTGCGGTGAGCAATTGTGCCCACGCAGGTGCAGCCACTGTGTTGGCGTGCATAGGTTCGAACCAACGCTCCATGCCGCCGTGCAGCGCGTTGTAGTCGACGGACTGCCAATGCGCGCGATGGGGGACTTGGGCGAGTGTGCTGTGTTCAAACACAAAGCTGCTGTGCAAACGGCGACGGTAGCGGCCACCGTCTTTGAGGTAGTTGTCGGGCGGCATGTCGTTCCAGCTGGGCGACAGAGCCTTCAGCGCGTCAACCGTGCAACCTGCCCATTGCGCCACGCTGGCGGCGTTGAGCATGCCGTAGCCTTTTTGTGTAATCGCGGTGTTCAGTTCGGCAACGTCAACAGTTTTTGGGGGAAGTATTTGCATGTTTAGTTTCCGCGGCGCACGCGCAGCACTTCATCCAAGATGAGGCAGGCTGCACCCACGGTGATGCCACTGTCGGCAATGTTGAACGCGGGAAAATGGATGCCAGCGTAATAAAAATCAAGGAAGTCCACCACGTAGCCATACAGCACGCGGTCAATCACATTGCCCACTGCGCCACCTAGGATGCAGGCGATGGCAAAACCAAACAGCTTTTGGCCTGGGTGTTTCTTCAACATCCACACCATCGCCAAAGTGGCCACCACACCAAGGCCCGTGAACAACCAACGCTGCCAGCCACCCGCCGTGGCGAGGAACGAAAACGCAGCGCCTTCGTTGTGCACGCGCACGATGTTGAAAAAGCTGCTGACAGCAAAACCTTCACTCAGCTGATACGTGCTGACGATCAGCACTTTGGTGAATTGGTCAGCAATCAATACCACCGCAGCAATGCCAAGCCAAACCCAGTAAGACGTGGTGTTGCGAATGAAGGTGTGGCGTGCCATGTGTGCTTTCGTTGGGCGCTGAGACTTAGCGATGTTTAAGCGAAGTGACGCACTTCACCGCTGCCATGCAAGTTGCTGTCGCAACGGCCGCACAGGGTGGGGTGATCGAGGTTGCTGCCCACGTCATCGCTGTAGTGCCAGCAGCGGTCGCACTTTTTGGCTTCGCTGGCTTTGACTTCGACGGTCAAGCCTTCGCCTTTGACGAGTGCCACCTTAGAGGTGATGAACACAAACTTCAAGTCGTCGCCCAGAGAGGCGAGGGCTTCATAAGCCGCACCATCGCAGTGGATGATCAACTCGGCTTGCAGCGATGCACCCACCAAACCTTCGGTACGTTTGTTTTCGATTTCTTTGTTGGCAATTTCGCGCACGTGCTGTACAGCGCGCCACTTGTCCATCATCGCGGCGTTGCTTGCACTGAGGTCAGTGAAGGTCTCCAAGAAGATCGACTCAGATTTACCAAACGTGGTCCAAGCTTCTTCAGCGGTGAAGCTGAGGAACGGCGCCATCCAACGCAGCATGGCATGTGTGATTTGGTGCAACGCGGTTTGTGCGCTGCGGCGTGCGAGCGACTTAGGTGCTGTGGTGTAAAGGCGGTCTTTGAGCACGTCCAAATAAAACGCGCCTAAGTCTTCTGAGCAATACAGCTGCAACTTCGACACCACGGGGTGGAACTCATACGCATCAAAGTGCGCGCGAATGTCGGCTTGCACTTGCGCAGCGCGAGACAGCGCGTACTTGTCGATTTCCAACAAGTCATCAAACGCCACGGCGTCTGTCGCTGGGTCAAAGTCGCTCACGTTGGCGAGCAAGAAGCGCAGCGTATTGCGAATGCGGCGGTACGCATCGACCACGCGGGCCAAGATTTTGTCGTCAATGTTGAGGTCGCCCGAATAGTCGGTCGATGCCACCCACAAGCGCACGATTTCTGCGCCCATCTTGTCGCTCACTTCTTGTGGTGCGACGGTGTTGCCCAAGCTCTTGCTCATCTTGCGGCCTTGGCCGTCGGTGGCAAAGCCGTGGGTCAGCAGGCCTTTGTAGGGTGCGCGGTCGTACAAGGCGCAGCCGAGCAACAACGAGCTGTGGAACCAGCCGCGGTGTTGGTCGTGGCCTTCGAGGTACAGGTCAGCCTCTGGTGTGGAGTTGTCTGGCGAAACATGGAAAGGCGCACGGTGGTTCACGCCAAAGTTGTAGGCATCTTTGTGGCTGCCGCGCAGCACGTGTTGGAAGGTGGAGCCTGAGTCAAACCACACCTCCAAGATGTCGGTGCTCTTGGTGTAGCTGGCTGCGTCGTCGCCGGACTGGTTGAGGATGTCTTCCACCGTCACACGGCTCCAGGCTTCGATGCCACCTTTTTCGACGATGTCCGCCGCTTGGTCCATGATGGCCATGGTGCGTGGGTGCAACTCGCCGCTGTCTTTGTGTAAGAAGAACGGCACGGGCACACCCCAGCTGCGTTGGCGCGAGATGCACCAGTCGGGGCGGTTGGCAATCATGTCGCGCAAACGTGCGCGGCCGTTTTCTGGGTAGAAGTGCGTTTGGTCAATCGCGTGCAACGCGAGTTCGCGCAGCGACTTGCTCGACTTGTCGGTGATGAACTTGCCCGTGGTTTTTTCGGTGGTGCTGTCAAACGCATCCATGCGGATGAACCACTGCGCAGCCGCGCGGTAGATGACGGGCGTTTTGTGACGCCAGCAATGGGGGTAGCTGTGCGTGATGGTTTGTGTGGCCATCAAGCGGCCTGCGTTTTGCAGGGCTTCCAGAATGACGGGCACAGCTTTCCAGATGTGCTGGCCACCGAACAACGGAAAATCTGCCGCGTAGGCGCCGTTGCCTTGCACAGGATTCAAGATGTCGGTGTACTTCATGCCGTTGGCCATGCATGAGTTGAAGTCATCCACGCCGTAGGCTGGCGCGCTGTGCACGATGCCTGTGCCGTCGCCTTCGCCCACATAGTCGGCCAAGAACACGGGGGCGGTGCGTTGGTAGCCGGCGTCTACATGTGACAGCGGATGGTTGAATTCAATCAGGCCCAGTTTGTCGCCCGTGGTGGTCGCAATGACCTGACCTTCGAGCTTCCAACGCGCCAGACATTTCTCCACCAACGAGGCCGCGCACATCAACAAACCCCGCTCGGTGTCGACCAAGGCGTACGTGATGTCTGCCTTCATGTTGAGCGCTTGGTTGGCAGGGATGGTCCATGCGGTGGTGGTCCAGATGACCGCAAAGGCTTCTTTGTCGAGCTTGGGTAAACCAAACGCAGCAGCCAGCTTCTCGGGTTGTGCGCATAAGAAAGCCACGTCGAGCGTGTCGCTTTTTTTGTCGGCGTATTCAATTTCAAACTCAGCGAGTGACGAGCCGCAGTCAAAGCACCAGTACACGGGCTTCAAGCCACGGTACACAAAGCCCCGCTCCATCACGCGTTTGAAGGCGCGCAGTTGGCCCGCTTCGTTGGCGGGGTCCATGGTGCGGTAGGGACGTTCCCAGTCACCCAAGACGCCGAGGCGTTTGAAGTCTTCGCGCTGTTGCTCGATTTGCTCAGTGGCGAAGGCGCGGCTCTTAGCCTGCATGTCGTCACGGCTGAGTTTGCGGCCATGCAGTTTTTCGATGGCGTTCTCGATCGGCAAACCGTGGCAGTCCCAGCCGGGGATGTATTGCGCGTCAAAGCCAGCCAATTGCTTGGACTTGACGATCATGTCTTTGAGCACTTTGTTCAGCGCGTGGCCAATGTGCAGTTTGCCGTTGGCGTAGGGTGGGCCGTCGTGCAACACAAACAGCGGTGCACCATGACGGGCGACGCGCAGTTTTTTGTACAAGCCTTCTTCGTTCCACTGTTTGGCCCATGCGGGTTCGCGTTTGGGCAAGTCACCACGCATGGGGAACGAGGTGTCCATCATGTTGAGCGTGGAACGGTAGTCCGTGGAAGTTGGGGTGGCTTTGTCTGTCATGGCTATCTCAGGTCGGAGGCATTAAGAGGAGGCTGGCTGCTAAACCCAAAAGCGGGGCAGCTAGCTAAATCAGGCAGATGCGGGGCAATGTGCAGCAAGAGGGGGCTGCACGCCCCGTCAAATTCGGGCTGCGAGCCAAGCGCGTGCATCGTCGCAGTCTTTGTGTATGCCTTGCATCAAGGCGTCCAGACCGTCGTACTTCAGCTCGTCGTGTAATTTGTGCAGCAGTTCCACGCGGATAATTTTACCGTAGCCCCCCTCAGGGCCTAGGCTGGCGGGCCAGTCGAGGCAGTGGGTTTCGAGCAGGACGCGGCCACCATTCACATCTGAAGTGTCGAGCGAGGGGCGGATGCCCAAATTGGCGACGCCTGCCAAGGGCTGATTGCTCAGGCCGTAAACCTGCACCACAAAGATGCCGCTGGCAGCGGGCTTCCAGTGGCTGAAACGCAGATTGAGCGTGCGGCAGTTCAACTCGCGGCCCAGTTTGCGGCCATGCACCACATGGCCCGAAATGGCATAGGGGCGGCCCAGCAACTGCGCCACTTCTTGCATCGCGCCACGGCCCATGGCCTCGCGCACGGCTGAGCTGGACACGCGCAAGCCCCGGACTTCGTAGCTGTTCATGCGGGCCACATCAAAGCCGAGCTTGGCGCTTGCGGCGTCCAGCATGGCGTAGTCGCCCGCGCGTTTGGCCCCAAAGCGGAAGTCGTCACCCACCAGCACGTATTTCACGCCGAGGCCTTTGACCAGCACGTCTTCGATGAAGGCCTGAGGCTCTTGAGAGGCAAAGGCTTGGTCAAACGGCAGCACCACACATTGATCGATGCCGCACGCACGCAGCTCGTTGAGCTTGTCGCGCAGTGAGGCAATTCGGGCGGGGGCCAGGTCGGGCTGTTGGTGCTGCTTGGCAAAGAAGTCGCGCGGGTGAGGCTCAAACGTCATCACGCAACTGGGTACGCCACGGTGGCGTGCCTCATTTTTCAGCAGGGCCAACATGGCTTGGTGGCCACGGTGCACGCCGTCAAAGTTGCCAATCGTCAGCGCGCAGGCTGAAGCCAACTGGGGGTGATGAAAACCTCGAAAAATTTGCATGGTTTGAGTGTGGGGCGACGAACATGAAACCGTCACCCAATAAAGGTATATTGTCAGCGATAGATGTGCATTCCCAATCGGTCGTTTTTTAGCGAATGGAGGTGAGGTGTGAAGGTCTTGAAACTGTCTGCCCAAGGGCTGCCGCAGTCGTGGATATCGCTGGAAGAAGCGGTCCTCCATTACGCGGCCGACGAAGTACGCTGGGAGTCTGGCGGCGAGGTGGCGGTGTTTCATGGCGGCACCAATGCCATCACGGGGCAGCAGTCCATCATCACGGTCAACAGCATCATCGGCACCAAGGGCGTGCCCAACATCAACCCGTTTGATTTGAAATCGGGTCTGACCAACGACAAACTCTTCAGCCGTGATCGCAACGTTTGCGCCTACTGCGGTGACCACTTCCACGAGTCAGAACTCACCCGCGAACACATTCGACCCATTGGCCAAGGCGGCCCCAATGTGTGGATGAATGTGGTGACGGCGTGCAAATCGTGCAATCACCGCAAGGGCAACCGCACGCCTGAGCAAGCGCGTATGCCTTTGCTTTACACGCCTTATGAGCCTTCGTTGTGGGAGGACTTCATCTTGCGCAATCGCCGTATCTTGGCGGACCAGATGGAATTTTTGATGGCGCATGTGCCTAAGAGTTCTCGGCTCTTGGCTTGATCCTGTCTGGCTTGCCTTGCGTTTCTGACGCTCCGCCGAGAGGGATATGGGCAGCTTCCTCATGCTGGGGTACCAGAAATCGTCAGCTGCCCATATCCCTCTCAGCTGCGGGCTTCTTCAATCGGTGGTTGTTAATCTGCCAATAACGCCGCCACTGCCTTGGGATAAATCAAATGTTCCTGCGTCAACACCCGTGCAGCCAGTGTGTCTGCGGTGTCGTTGGGCAGCACGGGCACTAGCGCCTGCGCGAGGATGGGGCCGTGGTCTAGTTCGGCGGTCACACGGTGCACCGTGGCTCCGGCAAATTTGCAGCCGGCTTCGATGGCGCGTGCGTGGGTGTTGAGGCCTGTGAAGGCTGGCAGTAATGAGGGGTGGATGTTGATGAGTCGGCCTTCGTAGTGCGCCACAAAGCCTGGGGTGAGTATGCGCATGAAGCCAGCCAAAACCACAAGGTGGGGCTGGTGTTGGTCGATCTCGGTCATCAAGGCGGCGTCGAAGGCTTCGCGGGGTTGTGGCTGATCGGCAAAGGCTTTGTGGTCGACCACCGCAGTGGCGATGTCGTGTTGTTTGGCAAAGGCCAAGCCTTCGGCGTCGGCTTTGTTGCTGATGACGGCGCTCACGCGGGCGTTGAGGCGTTTGGCCCAGTTTTGTTCTTCTGCGGTGCGAATGATGGCGGCCATGTTGGAGCCGCCGCCAGAAATCAGGATGACGATGTTTTTCATTGCCGCGAATTATCGCGGGGCAGGCAACGCCGCTGCATACACGGCTTAGTTGGTTTTAACGAAACGCGGCTGGATCACGCCGTCAATCAACACTTGTTCGTTAAACATGGCCGCAGGACGCACCCACAGGCCGTGCGCACCGTAGAGGGCGCGGTACAGGGTCATGGGTTCTAGTGTTTCGCTGTGGCGTACGGTGCCAATCACCTCGTATTGGCCGCCTTTGTAGTGGCGGTAGAGGCCGATGGGAGTTTCTTGCAATGGGGGCAGGTCTTGGTCGTTCATAGGGTGGGACAATACACCCTATGCATCCAAAAGCCCTCCTTGAAGCTTGTACTGAGCTTGTTCGCCTCACTTTGAAGTTTGACCACCCTGCCGACGCAGTGGTGTCTAAGTTTTTCCGTGATTACCGTAAAACCTATGCCTTCGGCCCGCGCGAGCGTGCGGCCTTGGCCGAAACCACCTACAACGTGTTGCGCAACAAACTGCGCTTCGACCACTTTGCGCCCTCGGGCTCTGGCCCCAAAGAGCGTCGCTTGGCCATCCTTGGCTTTGCCCAGCACTTGAAAGACCAAGCGCCTGCCAACAACGCACCCAAAAGCGCCAAGCATGCCAACAACAGCCCGCTCGATTTTCTGAACAGCGCTTTGAACAAACAAGAAGCCGCTTGGCTCGAAGCCTGCGAAGCGGTCAGCCCTGCCGACCTGATGGAGCGCCATCGCCACAACATGCCCGAGTGGTTGGTGGAGCCGCTCAAAGCCCAAGTGGGCGAGGGCTTTTGGCCTTTGGTCGCGCGCCTGAATGGCGGCGCACCGCTGGACTTGCGCGTGAACACCTTCACCGACAAACGCGCCGATGTGCAACACGAGTTGAAGCTCGCGGGCATCAAGGCCGTGGACACACCGTTCTCGCCTTGGGGTTTGCGCATTGAAGGCAAGCCAGCTTTGTCGGGGCTTGACGCGTTTTCGCGTGGCGCGATTGAGGTGCAAGACGAGGGCTCGCAGTTGTTGGCCTTGTTGCTCGATGCCAAGCGCGGCGAGATGGTGGTCGACTTTTGTGCGGGCGCGGGCGGCAAGACGCTTGCCATTGGCGCGTCCATGCGCAGCACCGGCCGCTTATATGCGTTTGACACCTCGGGCCATCGCTTGGAATCGCTCAAGCCTCGTTTGGCACGTAGCAAGTTGTCCAACGTGCACCCATCTGCTATTGCGCACGAACGCGACGAGCGCGTGAAGCGCCTGAGCGGCAAGATTGACCGCGTGTTGGTCGATGCGCCTTGTTCGGGCCTTGGCACCTTGCGCCGCAACCCTGACTTGAAATGGCGTCAATCACCCAAGGCTGTGCAAGAGCTGACTGAAAAGCAAACCTCCATCTTGGCCAGCGCCGCGCGCTTGGTGAAGTCGGGTGGCCGCTTGGTGTATGCCACGTGCAGCGTGTTGCCCGAAGAGAACGAGGCCATTGCCCAAGCCTTCGGCGCAGCGCACCCTAACTTTGAGCCGTTGTCAGCAGCCGACACCTTGACCGAACTAAAAGTAGCCAATGCCGCATCTCTTTGTACGACAGACGGCTTGTATTTGCGTCTTTGGCCCCACATACATGCCACGGACGGCTTCTTTGCTGCGATTTGGGTAGCCAAATAAGGCCCAAAACTTTAAAATTGACAGTTGATCTCTACACGTTGAAAGACATTACATGTTGTTACCCAATTGGGCTTGGCTTGACGCCACGTTGAACTGGCTGAGCTACGGCTTGCTGCATTTCTCTGGCTGGCAAGTCTTCATCGTCACGATGGTGCTCACCCACATCACCATCGCCAGCGTGACCATTTATTTGCACCGCCACTCCGCACACCGGGCTTTGGATTTGCATCCTGTGGTGTCGCACTTTTTCCGTTTCTGGTTGTGGCTCACCACGGCCCAAGTGACCAAAGAGTGGACCTCCATTCACCGCAAGCACCACGCCAAGTGCGAGCAAGCGGATGACCCACACAGCCCCCATGTGCACGGCATCAAAACCGTGTTGTTCACGGGCGCCGAGTTGTACCGCAAAGAAGCCGAGAACCTCGAAACCCTTGAGCGTTTTGGCCACGGCACGCCCAACGACTGGATTGAACGCAATGTCTACACCCCTCACTCGGTGCTGGGTGTGTCGTTGATGCTCGTCATCAACTTGGCTTTGTTCGGCGCCTTGGGCCTGACCGTGTGGGCCGTGCAGATGATGTGGATTCCCATCACTGCGGCTGGCATCATCAATGGCGCAGCGCACTACTGGGGTTACCGCAACTTTGAGGCGCCAGACGCCAGCGCCAATATTTCGCCATGGGGCATCCTCATTGGCGGCGAAGAGTTGCATAACAACCACCACACCTACCCCACATCGGCCAAGTTGTCGGTCAAGCCTTACGAGTTCGACTTGGGCTGGTTGTACATCCGCATTTTGGAAACCTGCGGTTTGGCTACTGTGAAGAAAACAGTGCCGAAGTTGGCCTTTGGTGACATCAAGCCCGTGGCCGACGAAAAGACGTTGGAAGCTGTCATTGCCAACCGCTACGAAGTGATGGCCAATTACGCCCGTCAATTGCGCTTGGCCATGAACCAAGAGCTGTCCAACATGCCGATCTTGCCTGCCGATTCTGTTTTGGCTGCCGCCAAACGCTGGATGCACCGCGACGCCGAGAAAGTGCCTGCCACCGTGGCAGAGCAACTGGCTCAAGCCCGCGCTGCCTTGCCCAACGTGGACACCATGGTGAAGATGCGTGAAGAATTGCGCCAACTCTGGCTCAACACCAACCACAACCGTGCCCAGCTGGCGCTTGACCTGCAAGCATGGTGCAAACGCGCTGAGGCCAGCGGCATTGCTGCTTTGCAAGAGTTCTCCATGCAAATGCGTGCTGCACGCGTGTAAACACAAAACGCACAGACAATAAAAAACCCGCCTAGGCGGGTTTTTTATTGGGCCAATCTGAATTACTTCAGTTTGGTTTCCTTGTATTCAACGTGCTTGCGAGCTTTGGGATCAAATTTCATGATCAACATTTTCTCGGGCATTGTTTTCTTGTTTTTGCTGGTCGTGTAGAAGTGACCTGTGCCGGCTGTCGATTCCAGCTTGATTTTTTCGCGTCCGCCTTTGGATGCCATGATCGTGTCCTTTCAGTAACTGGAATTAAGCTTGACCGCGCGAGCGCAAGTCAGCCAACACGGCGTCGATGCCGTTTTTGTCGATCAAACGCAGAGCTGCGCTAGAAACGCGCAAGCGCACCCAACGGTTCTCAGTCTCTACCCAGAAACGGCGGTATTGCAGGTTAGGCAAAAAACGACGTTTTGTCTTGTTGTTTGCGTGGGAAACATTGTTCCCAGACATTGGGCCTTTGCCCGTTACTTCACATACGCGTGCCATGTGGACACTCCATATCAACGGCGGTCGTTCCCACGAGCGCCTCACCTCGCCAAAAAGGGTGGCGGTAACCCATCTCTTCACTGAATTCAGCAAAGCCTGAGATTGTAGCGTCTTTTAATGGACGCCTTGCTCCAAGAAGCGTTGGGCGTCCAAGGCGGCCATACAGCCCGTGCCCGCGCTAGTGATGGCTTGGCGGTAAATGTTGTCTTGCACGTCGCCAGCCGCAAAGACGCCGGGCACGCTGGTCATGGTGGCAAAGCCCTCTGAGCCGCTCTTGGTCAGCAAATAGCCGCCTTTCATGGCCAGTTGGCCTTCAAAAATGCCAGTGTTGGGTGAGTGACCAATGGCAATGAAGCAACCTTGGGTGGCAATGTCGCGGGTGCTGCCGTCGGCTGTGCTCTTCAAACGAATGCCTGTCACGCCCGAAGCGTCGCCCAGCACTTCGTCCAAGGTGCTGTTGGTTTCGAGCACGATCTTGCCTGCGGCGACTTTTTCCATGAGCTTGTCGATCATGATGGCTTCGGCCTTGAAGGTGTCACGGCGATGCACCAAGTGCACTTTAGAAGCAATGTTAGATAGGTACAGGGCTTCTTCCACAGCGGTGTTGCCGCCGCCGACCACGCTGACCACTTGGTCGCGGTAGAAGAAACCATCGCATGTGGCGCAACCCGACACGCCGCGGCCCATGAAAGCCTCTTCAGAGGGCAAGCCCAAGTACTTGGCCGACGCTCCGGTGCAGATGATGAGGCTGTCGCAGGTGTAGGTGCCGCTGTCGCCAGTCAAAGTGAAGGGGCGCTTGGAGAAATCGACCTTGTTGATGTGATCAAACACGATTTGGGTGTTGAAGCGCTCAGCGTGTTGCTGAAAGCGTTGCATCAGCTCTGGGCCTTGCACACCATTCACGTCGGCGGGCCAGTTGTCGACTTCGGTGGTGGTCATCAATTGGCCGCCTTGGGCCATGCCAGTGATCAACAGCGGCTTGAGGTTAGCGCGGGCCGCATAAACGGCGGCGGTGTAGCCAGCAGGGCCGGAGCCGAGAATCAAAACTTGGGCGTGTTGGGTGGTAGACATTTGAGGAGCGCAATCAAAGAGACAATAAAGGCAAGATTGTAAGAACCTCTCCCTTTACCCCTGACGGCGCAAGGTTGCCGCTCGGGTAAGCTCTGCCTCTAGACATGACTTACTCGCTCAATACATTAAAGAACGACCCACGCGCATCTTCGGCCGATGGGGACCACAAGCCCACAGGTTTTCGCCGCTTTGCGCAAGAAATTGCGCTGACGGCTGGCTTTGTGTTCATGACCTTTTGGTTGCTGGCTCTGCTCACCCATTCGTCGCTAGACCCCGCATGGACGACCTCGGGTGCAAGCGGCACGGTACGCAACTTTGGCGGCCGCTTAGGCGCTTTGTTTGGTGACTTGAGCTTTTTCTTGCTGGGCTACTCGGTGTGGTGGTGCTATGCCGCTGCTTTGGTGGCTTGGCTGGCGGCTTTGGCTAACCGTTTGCGTGATGAAGACGAACCAGCCCCCGAACACACAGGCTGGCGCTACACCCGCTTTGCGTTCTGGATGGGCTTGGCTTTGTTGCTGATTTCCAGCACCGGTCTAGAGTGGACGCGCATGTACCGCTTCGAAGACCGCTTGCCCGGTCACAGCAGTGGCGGTGTGTTGGGTTATCTGGTGGGTCCATCGAGTCTCAACTGGCTGGGTTTCAATGGCTCGGGCTTGATATTTATTGTGTTCGGTGTGGTCGGTGCTTCGTGGGTGTTCCGTTTTTCATGGGGACAAACAGCCGAAAACATGGGCGCTTTGCTAGACGGTTGGTACGAAACATGGCGCGAGCGCCGCGAGCGCGAAGAAGACGTGGCCTATGGCCTCGTGGCTGCCCGCGAGCGCGAAGAGGTGGTGTTTGAAGAGCGTGTGGAAATCAAAGAACACCCGCCTATCGCTGTGCACATCGAGCCGGAAATGATGGAAGTGCCCAAGAGTGCACGCGTTGCCAAAGAGCGCCAAAAAACCTTGTTCACCGATGCCGCGACCGATTCGCGTTTGCCGCAAGTCGACTTGCTGGACGATCCGCTGATTCGCCAAGACACCGTGGCCCCCGAAACGCTGGAAATGACCAGCCGCATGATTGAGAAAAAACTCAAAGACTTCGGCGTGGAAGTGCGTGTGGTGGCTGCGTCGCCCGGTCCTGTGATTACCCGCTACGAGATTGAGCCCGCGACAGGCGTGAAGGGCTCGCAAGTGTTGAACCTCGCCAAAGACTTGGCGCGTTCTTTGTCGCTGGTGTCGATTCGTGTGGTCGAAACCATCCCTGGTAAAAACTTCATGGCGCTGGAGTTGCCCAACGCCAAGCGTCAGTCGATTCGCTTGAGTGAGATTTTGGGCTCGGACGTTTACAACGAATCTAAGTCCATGCTGACCATGGGTTTGGGCAAAGACATTGTGGGCAATCCCATCGTGGCCGATTTAGCCAAGATGCCTCACGTCTTGGTGGCGGGTACCACGGGCTCGGGCAAATCGGTGGGTATCAACGCCATGATTTTGTCCTTGCTCTACAAGGCCGAAGCACGCGATGTGCGCCTGCTGATGATCGACCCCAAGATGCTGGAAATGTCGGTGTACGAAGGTATTCCACATTTGCTGGCCCCTGTCGTGACCGACATGCGTCAAGCCGCGCACGGCCTGAACTGGTGCGTGGGCGAAATGGAAAAACGCTACAAGCTGATGAGCAAACTCGGCGTGCGTAACCTCGCCGGTTACAACGCCAAGATTGACGAAGCCGCAGCGCGTGAAGAGTTCATCTACAACCCCTTCAGCTTGACACCCGAACAGCCTGAGCCACTGCAACGCCTGCCACACATCGTGGTGGTGATTGATGAGTTGGCCGACTTGATGATGGTGGTGGGCAAGAAGATTGAAGAGCTCATTGCACGTCTGGCACAAAAGGCGCGTGCGGCGGGCATCCATTTGATTTTGGCCACGCAGCGCCCCAGTGTGGATGTGATCACGGGCCTCATCAAAGCCAACATCCCCACGCGCATTGCGTTCTCGGTAGGCTCCAAAATTGACAGCCGCACCATCCTTGACCAAATGGGTGCTGAGGCGCTGTTGGGCATGGGTGACATGTTGTACATGGCCAGCGGCACAGGCTTTCCGGTGCGTGTACATGGCGCGTTTGTGAGCGACGAAGAAGTGCACCGCGTGGTGAACTACTTGAAGAGCCAAGGTGAACCTGATTACATCGAAGGCGTTCTCGAAGGCGGCACGGTCGATGGTGACGGCAATGCCTCTGGCCCTGATTTGTTTGGCGAAGTGTCGGCTGAAAAAGACCCGATGTATGACCAAGCCGTAGAGGTGGTGCTGAAGAATCGCAAGGCCAGCATCTCGTTGGTCCAACGCCACTTGAAGATTGGTTACAACCGCGCCGCACGCTTGGTGGAAGACATGGAGAAGGCGGGCATGGTCAGCGCCATGAGCAGCAATGGTCAGCGTGAAATTTTGGTGCCTAAGCGTGATGAATAAGTGTGCTGCTTTGGCGGCGTTGCTACTGAGCGCAAACTTGGCCTGCGCGAACAGCCTCGACACACTGGAAACGTTTTTGAAATTCACCAAGAGTGGCCGCTCTGATTTCACGCAAGTGGTCACACCACCTGCGAAAGCAGGGCAGACCACGGTGCGTAGCAAAACGTCCACAGGGCAGTTTTCGTTCATGCGTCCTACACGTTTTCGGTTTGATTACGTCAAACCTTTTCCACAAGTCATCGTGGCCGACGGTCAAACCTTGTGGCTGTATGACGCCGACCTAGAACAAGTAACAGCACGCAAACAAGCGCAAGCCTTAGGCAGCACCCCTGCCGCCTTGGTGGCTACTGCGGTGGACTTGAGTGCCTTGCAAAAAGAATTCAGCCTAGAGGCGCAAGCCGATGCTGATGGGCTGCAATGGGTGCAAGCCACGCCTAAGAACCGCGAGAGCACCATCCAATCGGTGCGCATGGGCCTGCGAGCCGATGGTGCACAGGTTAGCCTGTCTAAATTAGAAATTTTTGACGCCATGGGCCAGCGCTCGGTACTCAGCTTTGAGCGTTTTGAAGTGAATCCAGCCAACCTAGGCGCAGCGCAGTTCAACTTTGCGGTGCCCAAAGGCGTTAGCGTCATTCGACCTTGAGCATGAGCGCGATCCCAACACAGGCCAAGCCCGTGTTGCAAGGCTTATCACCTTTGCTGGACGCCAACACACGCTTGGTGGTGCTGGGCAGCTTTCCTGGTGTGGCTTCGCTGCGAGCGCAGCAGTATTACGGTCACCCGCAAAACCAATTTTGGAAAATCATGGCCACGCTGTTGTCGCCCAATGCAGCAGAGGTGTTGGCTATGCCCTACACCGAGCGTGCGCAATGGTTGCTCAGCCATGGCGTGGGTTTGTGGGATGTGTATGCCGCGTGTGAACGCGTGGGCAGCTTGGATGCCCACATTCAAAATGCCCAATCTAACGATTTGCAAAGCTTGCGCGAACATTGCCCTGACTTGGTGGCGATTGCACACAACGGCGGTGAAAGCTTCAAGCACGCCAAGCTCACCCGCGCTTTGGGTTTGTCCGTGTACCGACTGCCATCGACCAGCCCTGCGCATGCCAGCTGGACATTCGCGCGTAAATGCGAGGCTTGGCGTGAGGTGTTTCAAGCGGCAGGTTTATTGAGCTGAGTGGATACATGTTGCCAGTCGAAAGCTAAGCCCTTCGCTACACTCAGAGCTCGTTCCAATCAAAGCCTTTTTTAGCGTGTCATCCACCCACATCCCACTCGCCGAACGCCTGCGCCCGCGCACGCTGGGCGATGTCATTGGCCAGCAACACTTGCTGGGCGAAGGCATGGCGCTGCGTGTGGCGTTTGAGTCAGGCCAACCACACAGCTGCATTTTGTGGGGCCCACCCGGCGTGGGTAAAACCACCATCGCCCGTTTGATGGCGGATGCGTTTGATGCGCAGTTCTTGTCCATCAGCGCTGTGCTTGGCGGGGTCAAAGAAATTCGTGAATCGGTGGAGCAAGCTATTGCCGCCCGCGATTCGCTGGATCCCAAACGCACCATCATGTTTGTGGATGAGGTGCACCGCTTTAACAAGAGCCAGCAAGACGCTTTTTTGCCGCATGTTGAATCGGGGTTGTTCACCTTCATTGGCGCGACCACTGAGAACCCTTCGTTTGAAGTGAACTCCGCTTTGCTATCACGGGCCGCGGTCTATGTGTTGCAGTCTCTGAGTGTGGAAGACCTGACGCAAATCATTGCCAAAGCGCAAGCGCTAGGTGCTGTGCCTGCGTTGGAAGAGGCCGCCTTACAGCGACTGATTGCTTATGCCGATGGCGATGCGCGTCGCTTGCTCAACACGCTAGAAACCTTGTCGGTTGCGGCCAACCGCGAGAAGCTAGAAGAAATCAACGACGCATGGCTCATGCGTGTGTTGGGCGAACGCATGCGCCGTTACGACAAAGGTGGCGAACAGTTTTACGACACCATCAGTGCGTTGCACAAATCGGTGCGTGGCTCTGACCCCGACGCAGCGTTGTATTGGCTGGTCCGCATGTTGGATGGCGGTGCCGAGCCCAAATACATGGCGCGCCGTTTGATTCGCATGGCCGCCGAAGACATTGGCTTGGCCGATCCCCGCGCCTTGCGTTTGGCACTGGACGCGGCAGAGGTGTACGAGCGTCTCGGTTCGCCCGAAGGCGAGTTGGCCTTGGCCGAGTGCGTGGTGTATCTGGCGGTCGCGCCGAAGTCGAACGCGGTCTACAAAGCCTACAACGAAGCCAAAGCCCTTATCAAAAAAGACGGCACGCGCCCTGTGCCCATGCACCTGCGCAATGCGCCGACCAAGATGATGAAAGATATGGACTGGGGCAAGGGCTACCGCTATGCCCACGACGAAGAAGATGGCTTTGCTGCGGGTGAAAACTACATGCCTGAGGGTCTAGAAAATACGGGCTTTTACCGCCCTGTGGAGCGCGGTTTAGAGATCAAAATCGCTGACAAATTGCGCCACTTGCGCGACAAAAACCAACAAGCAGGTAAATAACAAATGGACGTCTTGCTTCAACAAGTCATCAACGGCTTGGTGCTCGGCAGCATGTACGCGTTGGTGGCTTTGGGCTACACCATGGTCTACGGCATCATCAACCTCATCAACTTCGCGCATGGCGAGGTGTTGATGATTGGTGCTTTGTGTAGCTGGTCGGTCATCGGGTTTTTGCAGCCGCTCATGCCCAACACGCCGGGCTGGGTGTTGCTCATCATCTCCATGGTCTTGGCGTCCATTGCTGCGGCAGCACTGAACTTCGCCATTGAAAAAATTGCCTATCGCCCGCTGCGCAATGCGCCCAAGCTAGCACCGCTGATCACCGCCATTGGTATGTCGATCTTGCTGCAAACGCTGGCCATGATTGTGTGGAAGCCCAACTACAAGCCTTTCCCTGCACTGTTGCCCACCACGCCGTTTGAAATTGGCGAGGCGGTGATCACGCCCACACAGCTGATGATCTTGGGCCTCACGGTGGTTGCCTTGGCGGTGCTGTCGTGGTTGGTCAACCGCACCAAGCTGGGCCGCGCGATGCGTGCCACAGCAGAGAACCCGCGTGTGGCTAGTCTCATGGGCGTGAAGCCCGATGTCGTGATTTCTGCCACCTTCATCATCGGCGCCGTGTTGGCCACGATTGCGGGTGTGATGTGGGCCATGAATTACGGCACGGCACATCACGCCATGGGCTTCTTGCCTGGCCTCAAAGCCTTTACCGCTGCCGTGTTTGGTGGCATCGGTAACCTGGGTGGCGCGGTGTTGGGTGGTCTGCTGTTGGGCTTGATTGAATCGATCGGTTCTGGCTACTTGGGCGAGCTGACGGGCGGTGTGCTGGGTAGCCATTACACCGACATCTTGGCGTTTGTGGTGTTGATCGTCACGCTCACGCTGCGCCCTTCAGGCCTGTTGGGTGAACGCGTGGCAGACAGGGCTTGAGTATGTTGCGACACAAAATATTTTCTAACCGTTGGCTCATGGCCGCTGTGTTGTTGACCTTGCCACTTGTGCTGCAAAGCTTTGGCAATGCGTGGGTGCGCATTGCAGACATGTCGCTGCTGTATGTGTTGCTGGCTTTGGGGCTGAATATTGTGGTGGGCTACGCAGGCTTGCTTGACTTGGGCTATGTGGCGTTCTTTGCCGTGGGCGCGTATTTATTTGGTTTGTTGGCATCTCCCCATTTGACCGATGTATTTCCGTGGATTGCCGTGATGTTTCCGGATGGCTTGCACTTGAGCCTGTGGCTTGTGTTGCCACTGGCGGCTGGTTTGGCGGGTCTGTTTGGTTTGCTGTTGGGTGCGCCCACTTTGAAGTTACGTGGCGACTACTTGGCCATCGTCACCTTGGGCTTTGGCGAAATCATTCGCGTGTTTTTGAACAACCTTGACCACCCCGTCAACATCACCAACGGACCCAAGGGCTTAGGGCAGATTGATGCGGTGCGTGTGTTTGGCTATCCCTTGTCCAAGCGTTTGGATTTGGGCTTCATCGAGTTGCCCTCGGTCACCTTGTATTACTACCTGTTCCTCGCATTGGTGGTCGTGAGTGTGGTGGTGTGTCACCGCCTCGAATATTCCCGCATTGGCCGCGCATGGATGGCCATTCGTGAAGACGAAATTGCAGCCAAGGCCATGGGCTTGAACACGCGCAACTTGAAGCTCATGGCCTTTGGCATGGGCGCTTCGTTTGGTGGCGTTTCGGGTGCGATGTTTGCCGCTTTCCAAGGCTTTGTGTCCCCTGAATCGTTCAGCCTCATGGAGTCGGTGATGATTGTGGCGATGGTGGTGCTTGGTGGCTTGGGGCATTTGCCCGGCGTTATTTTGGGCGCGGTGTTGTTGGCCGCGTTGCCCGAGATGCTTCGCTATGTGGCTGGCCCCTTGCAAGCCATGACGGATGGCCGCTTAGACGCCGCCATCTTGCGCCAGTTGCTGATTGCTTTGGCCATGGTCACCATCATGTTGTGGCGTCCACGCGGCTTATGGCCCACGCCTGAACACGGCAAGAACCTCAACCCACAAGGAGGTGCGCGATGAGCGACCTCGTGTTAAATGTCTCGGGCATTTCCAAACGCTTTGGTGGTTTGCAAGCCTTGACGGATGTGCGCATGCAAATTGAGCGCGGTCAGGTCTATGGCCTGATTGGCCCCAACGGCGCTGGCAAGACCACGTTTTTTAACGTCATCACGGGGCTGTACACACCCGACAGCGGCAGCTTTGAGTTGGCAGGTAAGCCGTATGAGCCGACCGAAGTGCACTTGGTGGCGCAAGCGGGCATTGCACGCACATTTCAAAACATCCGTTTGTTTGCCGAGATGACGGCACTCGAAAACGTGATGGTGGGCCGACATGTGCGCACGCGCTCTGGCTTGCTAGGCGCGATCTTCAGAACTGCCAAATTCAAAACCGAAGAGCTGGCGATTGAGCAACGCGCCCGCGAGCTGCTGGACTATGTGGGCATTGCCAAATTGGCCGACTACAAAGCGCGCACGCTGAGCTATGGCGACCAGCGTCGCTTAGAAATCGCCCGCGCCTTGGCCACCGACCCGCAACTCATTGCATTAGACGAACCCGCCGCTGGCATGAACGCCACTGAGAAAGTGCAGCTGCGCGAGTTGATTGACAAAATTCGTCGTGACCACCGCACCGTGCTGTTGATTGAGCACGATGTGAAGTTGGTCATGGGCTTGTGCGACCGCGTGACCGTGCTCGACTATGGCAAGGTGATTGCCCAAGGCACGCCGGCTGAGGTGCAGCGCAACCCGCAAGTGATTGAAGCCTATCTCGGCACGGGAGGGCATTGAGATGAAGCAAGACCATGCAGCGGTGCTGCTGAGCGTTCAGGATGTGAAGGTGGGCTATGGCGGCATTCAAGCCGTCAAGGGTGTGAGCCTAGAGGTGCGCGAGGGCGAGCTGGTCTCGCTCATCGGCTCAAACGGTGCAGGCAAAACCACCACCATGAAAGCCATCACTGGCCTATTGCCCTTGGGCGGTGGCCACATTGCGTTGGCGGGCAAAACCATTGATGGCCAAGGCCCTTGGGACTTGGTGCAACAAGGCTTGGCCATGGTGCCCGAAGGTCGCGGTGTGTTCACACGTATGACGATTGTGGAGAACTTGCAAATGGGCGCCTACATTCGCGACGACAACGCAGCGATTGCCGACGACATTGAACGTGTGTTCACCACCTTTCCCCGCCTCAAAGAGCGTCGTGATCAACTCGCAGGCACAATGTCGGGTGGCGAACAGCAAATGTTGGCCATGGGCCGTGCGTTGATGAGCCGCCCCAAAGTGTTGTTGCTTGACGAGCCATCGATGGGTTTGTCGCCCATCATGGTGGACAAGATTTTTGAAGTGATTCAAGAGGTGTCCGCCCAAGGCGTGACGATGTTGTTGGTCGAACAAAACGCCAGCCGTGCGCTGCAAATTGCAGACCGTGGTTATGTGATGGAGTCGGGCTTGATCACCTTGAGTGGCGACGCGCATGAGATGTTGCACGACCCCAAAGTGCGTGAGGCTTATCTGGGCGAATAAGCCTGCGCTTTGAAGAGAGGAGGGCTTAGCCCTCCATCATCCAAATCAACACTTGTTTGGCTACAAAGCCCAGCATGCCAAAGGCCAACACCAAGAACAACACAAAGGTGCCGAACTTACCGGCCTTGGATTCACGCGCAAGCTGAAAAATGATGAAGAGCATGTACAGCATGAAGCCGCCCACGCCAAATGTCAGCCCGAATTGGGCGAATTGTTCTTCTGTCATACAAGCTCAGTGCGCCGTTGGGTCGTAAACAACCAAGTCGCGGTAAGCGTGCCAACTGGCGTGGCCCAGCATTGGCACCACAGCGAGCAAACCTAAAAATGCAGAGCCAATCCCCAGCGCAGTGAACAGGCACAAAATGCCTGCCCAGCAGGCCATGGCTAATGGGTTCATCGCCACCACGCGCCAACTGGTGAGCACCGCTTGTTGCACGCTGAGTGTGGGGTGGTCCATCAGCAAAGGAAGGGTGACCAAGGTAGAGGCAAACATGGGTGCAGCAATGAACGCGCTCATCAGCACCCAAATTTCAAACAAACCAAATTCGGGTTGTAGTACCACCAGGCGAATGAAGTCAGCGGGCGTGTGCACGATGGCGGGCAACATCCAGTGAATCAATGCAGCAGAGCACACCAACCACCCTGCACTGGACAGCGCCAACAGCAAACCAAATTGAATCAAACGTTTGTCGCCACAGGTCCAAATGCGAAAAGCGTCTGTCAAGGTCGCTTCTTCGTTACGCTCTAAGCGTCGGCTGATGTCGTACAAGCCCATAGCCAGCAAGGGGGCCACGATCATGCAAGCTGACAGCATCGCGGCAATCCACCAAAAATCGTGACGTGCAAACCAAAACAAACCAGCACCGATGGTGGCGAGAATCAAGCCATGTGTCACGCCTGCTGTGGGGCAGCGTTCCATGTCTTTCCATGCCAATGCGAGCCAGTGCATGGGTCTGATCATTTCAATGTCTTTGACCTCAAGGGCTGGGTGGCGTGTGATGAGTTGCATGGGGTTCAGTCTATGCGCGCGCCTGAGCGCTTGATGATGGGCGCCCATTTGACAGCTTCATCATGAATCAATTGAGTAAATTGTTCCGGCGTGCCGCCCACAGGCTCAAGGCCTGCCGACTTGAGGCGTTCTTTCACTGACACGTCATTCAAGGCCGCATTCAAAGCGGTGTTGATGCGGTCTACCGTCGCGCGAGGTGTGCCTGCGGCCACGAGCACGCCGTTCCACGCCAAAGCCTCAAAACCTTTGAGTTCAGGTACACCGCTTTCAGCGACGGTGGGCACATCGGGCAGCAGTGGGTAGCGTTGTGCGCTGGTGACGGCTAGATATTTCAAGCGGCCTTGTTTGACTTGCGGTGAAATGACGGTAGGAACTGAGGCCATGAACTGTGTCTCACCCGACATGGTGGCCATCACGGCGGGCGGGCTGCCGTTGAAGGGAATGTGCACAGCGAAGGTGTTGGTCACAGCCTTGATGTATTCCATCGTCAAGTGCGACGAGCTGCCGTTGCCTACCGATGCAAAGTTGTATTTGCCGGGGGATGCTTTCATCAGTGCGACGGCTTCGCGCATATTGCCCACAGGCAACTGGGCGTTCACAGCAATCACATTGGGTTGTGATGTGGTGGTCATCACCGGCTGCAAATCTTTCAGCGGCTGATAGGGCAGTTTGGGGTACAGGTAAGGCGCAAACGACAAAGGTCCGTTGTACGACATGACCCAGGTGTAGCCATCGGGCGGCGACTTAGCCACTTCGTTGGTGCCTAGGGTGCCGCCTGCTTGTGGCTTGTTTTCAATGACAACGGTCTGCCCCAAGTTGTCTTTGAGCTTGTCTTGCATGGCGCGAGCAATGACATCAAGAGAGGAACCTGCGGGTGCCACCACGACCCAGCGGATCTGTTTGCTTGGAAAGTTTTGTGCGTGTGCACCCAAGGTGCAAAGCCCGACACCCAAGCTCATCAAAGCCGGCAAGAGGCGAAGCAGATGGCGGCGTGGAAAGGTGTGAAGGCTTTGCATGGTTTTCTTGGATTTAGGCTTTGTCAGCCGCTGAAGTGAACGAGTCCGCATAGAACTCATCCGATGGCAAACCCGCTTGGGTGTAAGCCGCACGGGCTGAGTCCACCACGATGGGTGCACCGCAGGCGTACACCTGATGACCGCTGAGGTCTGCGTGGTCTTGCAACACGGCGGCGTGCACAAAGCCTGTGCGACCTGTCCAGTGGTCTTCAGGCAAAGCGTCAGACACCACAGGCACGTAGGTGAGGTTAGGCATGGCAGCAGCTTGTGCCTGCACCCAGTTGTGCATGTACAGGTCCGCAGGGCGACGACCACCCCAGTAAAGGGTCACTGGGCGAGTGATGCCTTTGTGTTGCATGTGTTCAAGAATAGCCTTGATAGGCGCAAAGCCAGTGCCAGACGCCAAGAACACCAAAGGCTTGTCAGAGTCTTCACGTAAGAAGAAGCTGCCTTGTGGGCCTTCGATGCGTTGGATTTCTTTTTCCTTCATCGCGCCAAACACGTGGTCCGTGAATTTGCCACCGGGCATGTGGCGGATGTGCAGCTCAATCGCGGGCGCTCCCTCCACAAAGGTGTGAGGCGCATTGGCCATCGAGTAGCTGCGTCGGTCGCCATCGCGCAGCAAAAAGTCGACATACTGACCCGCGTGAAATTTCATGGGGTCGGTGGCAGGCAGTTGCAGCTTGACGATCATCACGTCGTGTGAGGCTTTCTCTAACGACATCACGCGCACAGGCATTTTCTTAATGGGGAATGCACCTTCTTCCACCACTTGGCGAGACTCCAGCACCACATCGCTGTGGGCGGTGGCGCAGCAGGTGAGCACAAAGCCGTTGGCCGCTTCTTCAGGGCTCAGGGCTTTTTCTTGGTGTTTGCCGTGGGTGACTTCGCCTGAAATCTTTTTGCATTTGCAGGAGCCGCAAGCACCGTCTTTGCAGCCATAGGGCAGGCCAATGCCTTGGCGCAGGCCGGCGGCCAGCAAGGTTTCGTCTGAAGTGGCGGTGAATGCGCGGCCGCTGGGCTGGACCGTGATGTTGAAACTCATCTTTGGGTATCCTTGAACTTTTATAGGGTGTATTTTGCCTTCCAATCAATCCCCCCTCGGCGCCTTGCCTTCTCGCTTCAAGCGCGAGCGTTTGCTCATCATCGGTTGCGGAGATGTGGGCCAGCGCGTGGTGCGCGTGCAGCGCCATGTGCGCGTGGTGGCGCTCACCTCTAGCCCTGAACGTGTGGCTGCTTTGCGTGCCCAAGGTGTGACGCCCATCGTGGGCAATTTGGATGCACCTGCCTCATTGCAACGCTTAGCGGGCTGGGCCACGCGAGTGCTGCACTTGGCACCCCCGCCATTGCGGGGCAGCACAGACCCGCGCACTTTGGCGCTGAACCGAATGCTCATGCGCCGCAGTGCCCCTCGCAGCGTGGTGTATGGCTCTACCAGCGGTGTGTATGGCGACTGTGCGGGTGCGTGGGTAGATGAGAGCCGCAGGGTGAACCCCATCACACCCAGAGCCCAGCGCCGCGTGGATGCTGAAGCGCGCGTGCGTCATTTAGGACGCTTGCGATCGAGTGCTGTGCGGGTGAGTGTGCTGCGCATTCCTGGCATCTACGCACCTGACCGCGAGGGCGGCACACCGCGTGACCGTCTTTTGCGCGGCACGCCCGTGCTGGCTCGCGAGGACGATGTGTTCACCAACCACATCCATGCCAATGACTTGGCACGCGCCTGTCAGCTAGCGCTGTGGCGAGGTCAGCCGCAGCGCATGTACAACGTGAACGACGACAGCCAGCTGTTGATGGGTGACTACTTTGACATGGCGGCGGGTTTGTATGGCTTAGCCAAGCCATCGCGCATTAGCCGTGATCAAGCGCAGACTGAACTGCCTGCCATGCAGCTGAGTTTCATGAGTGAGTCTCGCCGCATGGTGAACACGCGCATGAAGCGCGAGCTGCGTTTGCAGCTGCACTACCCGCGCGTGCAGGATGGATTGGCCTAATCAAACTTGATGTTGCCTGCCTTGATAGCCTTTGCCCAGCTGACGGTGTCGCGCTCTAGCAGCTTGGTGGTGTTGTCGGGTGTGAGGTAGCGCACTTCCACGCCAGCAGCATCGGCGCGTTGCTTGGTTTCGGACATTTCCATGCTGCGCTTGACATCAGCTGACAACTTTTGCACCACATCTTTAGGCGTGCCGTTGGCCACGTACAAGGCCACCCATGACTCCAATTCAAAGCCAGTTAAGCCCGCTTCTGAAGCTGTGGGCACTTGTGGCAGTTGGGGGTGACGCGTTTTACCGGTTACCGCCAAAGCCTTGAGCTTGCCACTTTGCACATGGCCCATGACCGAGGGCGGCGTGCTGATGAACACTTGCACTTGGCCCGCCAACACGTCTTGAATGGCTTGGCCTGAACCCTTGTAGGGCACATGGGTCATGTCAATGCCGGTTTGTTGTTTGAAAATTTCCGTGCCGATGTGCGAAACCGACCCATTACCCTGTGAGGCGTAGTTGAGCTTGCCTGGGTTTTGTTTGGCCCACGCGATGAACTCTTTCAAGTTGTTCGCAGGCACGGAGGGGTGAACCGCAATCACGTTGGTCGCCACAGTGATGAGACCGATGGGCGTGAGGTCTTTCAAGTCCCAAGGCAGTTTGTCCATCAAGATGGGGTTGGCAATGTGGTACCCCGAGTACGACACCAACACGGTGTAGCCATCTTTGGCACTGCGTGCCACGTTGGAATAGGCCAAGTTGCCGCTGCCGCCAGGCTTGTTGTCCACCACCACCGATTGACCGGTCAGGCGTGCCAAGGGCTCGCTGACCAAACGGGCCGAGGTGTCCACCAAGCCACCGGGTGGGTTGGGCACCACCAAGGTGATGGGTTTGTTTGGGTAGACATCGGCTTGTGCATGCGCGGCGAGTGGCGCGATGAAGGCGCCTGCGCTGATGACGGTGGTGGCAATCAATGCGGCGTTGAGGTTGCGGCGTGTGAGGTGTTTCATGTGATCTCTCCTATTGGTTTTTATCGTTGCCCCATTTGCACGGCTTCAAAAATGCCCTGTGCCTCACGCGGCATGCAGCGCCAGTATTGCGGGCTGGCTTGCACCTTGCCATGCAAAGCTGCAGCGGCTTCCCAGACCCAGCGTGGCTTGTAAAGAAAAGCGCGGGCCAGTGCAATGAGGTCGGCATCCCCGCGGGTCAAGATGTCTTCGGCTTGTTGGGGCTCAGTGATGAGGCCAACCGTGATGGTGGGCATGCCTGTCTTTTGTTTCACCAGTTTGGCGAAAGGCACTTGGTAGTCTGGGCGAATGGCAATTTTTTGCTGCGCTGCCACACCGCCCGAAGAGATGTGCACGAAGTCTGCGCCGGCGAGTTTCAAGCGCAGTGAGAAGTCGGCCGTTTCCTCTGGCGTCCAGCCGTTGTCCACCCAGTCAGAGGCCGAGATGCGCATGCCCAATGTGCCTTTGTAAACCGCTCGCACGGCTTCAAACACTTCCATTGGAAAACGTGTGCGGTTGTCAAAGTTGCCGCCGTAGGCGTCGGTGCGCTGGTTGGCAATGGGTGACAAGAACTGATGCAGCAAGTAGCCGTGTGCGCCGTGCAATTCGATGGCTTCAATGCCCATGGCCTCGGCGCGTTGGGCGGCTTTGGCAAAGGCTTGCTTGATGCGCTCTAGGCCTTGGATATCCAGCTCGTGTGGTGCTGTTTCTTGCGCTAAGTTAGGAATGGCAGAGGGGGCTTCTGTTGCCCAGCCACCTTGTGCTGGGGTCAACAACTGACCACCTTGCCAAGGCGCTGCGCTCGATGCCTTGCGGCCCGCATGGGCAAGCTGAATGCACACGGGTACCTTGGGTGCGAGTTTGCGCGCGCGGTGCAGCTTGTCTTGCAAGGCCGCAGCGGTCGCGTCATCCCACAAACCCAAACACAAAGGTGTGATGCGGCCTTCGGGCACCACAGCGGTGGCTTCGATGATGAACATGGCAGCGCCGCTGTTGAGCAGGCTGGTCCAATGCGTCAAGTGCCAATCGGTCGCTTGGCCGTTGTCTGCCGAGTATTGGCACATGGGGGCCACGATGGCGCGGTTGGCCAAGTTGAGTGGGCCACGTGGCGAGGTGAGGGTAAATTCAGAAAAAAGGTGGCTCACAGAAACTCCAAAAACAAAAATGCCTGCGGCTGAGGCAGGCAGGGATCGTAATCATAGATGCGCAAAGGCCGTGGCATCTGGGTGACAAGCCCCTTAGTGAAGGTCAATATCGAAATCTTCTGGGTTGCCTTTGTCGAGCTTGCCATCTTCTTTGTGAACTTTCTCTTCAAAGTCCGTCAAGCGACCGTTGAGTGCGTCCACGTTGTGCTTGATGCCTGCAAGACGGCCATGAAACGCATCGTTTATCTGCTCGCGTTTGAGCTTGGCCAGTCGCTGTTGTTCTTCTGAGGTTAGCGGTGTGCGTGGCGCAGCGGCGAGCAGTGAAGGCTTCGCCACAACTGAGGTGGCTGGATTGACTGAGGCTGGTGCACTGCGGCCACTAGGTGTGCTGGTTGGAAAGTCGACCTTTTTGCGATCAACCTCGCCAGAGGGCAGTTGCTCGAAATGCGACTCAATCTTGCCGTTGTCCACGCCTTGGCGGTTGATGCCCGCTGGTGCATCTTGTGGCGCTGCTTGGCGATTCAGTGAAGCGGCATCCGTGCCGATTGGCTGGTTGTTTGGCGCCATGCCTGGGCCTTGCGGGATGGCTTGCTGGTTGTTTGCAAGGCCGTCTTGTTTCAGTGGCTGTTGGTTGTTTTGCCCGCCCAAGTTGGCCAATTTCTGCTGGTTCGCGTCAGAAGCATCTGTCGCGATGCCTTGTTGGTTTTTGGCATTGCCATCTTGGCCTAGCGATTGGCGATTGGCTGCCACATCGTCTTTGGGAATGGCTTGTAAATTAGCAGCAGCGACAGAGTCGTTGGCAATGCCTTGACGGTTAAGCCCGGGTGCGTCTTGCCCAATGGCTTGGTTGTTGTCGGCCAGTGATTTGTTGCCGATGTCTTGTACGTTAGCGTCGATATTCCCAACGGGGACGTTCTGCACATTGGAGGTAATCCCATCGGTGGGGATGCCTTGGCGATTGGCTTCTATCGCTTTTTCGCCTGAGATGTTTTGCTTGTTGGCCGCGATATTGCCGCCACCGACGTTTTGCTGATTGGGGGCAATCACATCTGTCGTGATGCCTTGGCGATTGGCCTCCATCGCTTTTTCACCTGCAATAGTTTGCTTGTTGGTGGCAATGTTGCTGCTGCCAACGTTTTGCAGGTTGGCAGCTATGCCTTTGTCGTTGCCAACCTTTTGGTTATTTGCTTCTAGAACGTCTGTCGAGACGTTCTGGACGTTGGGCTTTGCTGCGCCATCGGTGGGAATGCCTTGGCGATTGGCTGCCTCTTGGCTGGCTTTGACTTTTTGGATGTTGGCGTCAGCAACTTCTCCGTCTGTTGCAACGTGCTCTGTGTGTTCAGCCAATGCAGCTGACAGTGCCTTCTCTGCCTCTAGAGCTGCTAAGGCTTTTTCTTCAAACGCAAGTTTGCGCGCTTCGGTTTCTTCCGCGTTGGAAGTGACGATATTTTTTGGTTTTTTGGCATTGCCAGTGTGCTCTGAGACGGAGACGCTGTGCTGTGAGCCACTTCTGACTATGCCGGAAAAGTCGTCGTCATTCATAAGATCTGAAGGCGTCGCTATCGAGTCAGGACGGTAAGGAGTTACCGATGGTGCCCGGGGCCGGAATCGAACCGGCACGCCTCGCGGCGGGGGATTTTGAGTCCCCTGCGTCTACCAATTTCACCACCCGGGCACGGGAGAGAAGAGCAATATTATGGCACAGATTTTTCATCGTTCAGGCTTGCAGTGAGAAAACTTGCGCCATGGTGTGTTGTTGGCTGCGATGAGGTTGGTTGGGCAACGGGTGGGCAGTGCTGGACCGTATGGGATGACACTTATCTGTTGTATCGGCGCGAGCGGGGCGGGCTTGAGTGGTGGCTTTAGACCTTGCCTTAGTCTTCTGCATCTATCAGCGTGCTTAGTTAGACCGCTATTAGAAAGCCAACCAAATACCCAGCGGCAAAAATACCAAGCTAAAAATATGCCCCACGATGACTGACGAAGCCACCTTGTTGGGCTCGACTTGAAATTTATCGGCGAGCATGAAGTTGAAAACTGCGGGCGGCAAGCAAGCAAACAAGATGAGGGCGCCGCGCTCAATCCCTTGTAATGGAATGAATGACAAAAGTACAAACGTCGCAAGCAGCCGAATGCCCAAAATCATGAGGCTGGATTGGACGCCCACTTTGACATCCTTAATCTGACTTCCTGCGAGCCTCGCGCCCAAAGATATCAACATCATCGGAACTAAAACGTTACCAATCATCGTCAAAGATGTATGAAGTGCTGTGGGCAGTACCCATCCCATTTCAGAACTGAACACGCCAAGTACGGTGGCCCAAATCAAAGGGTTGGCATAAACCATGCGCCAATCGACTTTGCCACTCATGACGCCTGCGCCTAATGTGAAATGCAACACATTAGAGATAACCAGCAGCACCACAGAGAATGCGACGCTCTCGGGTCCATAGGCCAAAGCGATCAAAGGAATGCCAACAGGGCCAACGTTGGTGAACATCACACAAGGCAAAAAGGCTTGTCGTGACGCGCCTGAAAACCTGGCAAGTGGCAAGGCAATCAATCCACTGAGCAATATCAAGCCAACGGATGCGCCAGTGAAGGTGAGAGCAGAAACTGGATCGAACGACTTGGCAGACAAAGAAATAAAAATCAGGATGGGCAGTGCAATGTCAACGATCAATTTGTTGGCGCCTGATAAATCAGGGCTGACACGTTTGCTATAAAAAAACCCGATCAGCGCCAGTAAAAATATGGGCAGGGTGATGTCGATAATTTTCAGAATCATGGCTGTGCTTTCGAACGCGCTTGAAACATTTCCGAGCGTTGGTGCCTTGACTTTACAACGTTCGTCGTTGATCAACTGTCTAGTCGTTGATTGGCATAAATTTCAAAAATGAAAGCCGGTCGATGCTGTGTTGCATGACACCAACTCTTTGATCAAAATTAGTTGCATAGTTGATTAAACGGTATAAACTGTTTGTATCTTTAAAAAGGGGTCGAGTATGGCTGCTTTTAAACGGCTGTGGATGTGTGTCATCAACCTACGTCGTGCTGTGTCTGATGCTTTGTACATTCCAAGTCAAACAGGGTCGCATGGTGCGGGTGATCAGTACATGGGTGACTACGCCAGTGCCTATGTGGAAAATAATAATTTTCCTGATGCGGCGCGTGCGCCCTTCAAGGGAATTCAAATCAAAAGAACCACGTCAGCCACTGGCTGAGTGCTGGCCGATGGTGCATGAGTTGTGGCACAGTATCGGTCTATGAGTTCACACCCCATTTACCCCACCATTGAAGATGCCATTGGCAAGACGCCGCTGATTGCCCTGCAGCGCATTGGCGCTGCAGACAACGCCCAACGCGGCAACGTGATGTTGGGCAAGCTCGAAGGTAATAACCCTGCTGGTTCTGTCAAAGACCGTCCCGCTTTGTCCATGATTCAGCGGGCCCAAGAGCGCGGTGACATCAAGCCTGGAGACACCCTGATTGAAGCGACTTCGGGCAATACCGGCATTGCGCTGGCCATGGCTGCGGCCATCAAGGGCTATCGCATGGTGCTCATCATGCCCGAGGACTTGTCGATCGAGCGCGCCCAAACCATGAAGGCGTTTGGTGCCGAGCTGATCTTGACGCCCAAGAGCGGCGGCATGGAATACGCCCGTGATTTGGCGGAGCGCATGTCCAAAGAAGGCAAAGGTCGCGTGTTGGATCAATTTGCCAACGAAGACAACCCACGCATCCACTACGAGACCACAGGCCCAGAGCTGTGGGCGCAAACGCAGGGCCGCATCACGCATTTCGTGAGCGCCATGGGTACCACGGGCACCATCACGGGTGTGTCGCGCTTTTTGAAAGAGCAGAACCCTGCCATTCGCATCATCGGTGCGCAGCCCTCAGAAGGCTCGCGCATTCCTGGCATTCGCAAATGGCCACAAGAGTATTTGCCCAAAATTTACGATGCCAGCCATGTGGATGAGTTGGTCTATGTGAGCCAAGACGACGCCGAAGAAATGTGTCGCCGCATGGCCCGTGAAGAAGGTATTTTTGCCGGCATCTCCGCCGCAGGGGCTTGCTGGGTGGCGATGCAAATCGCGCAGCAGGTCGAGAACGCGACGATTGCGTTCATCGTGTGTGACCGAGGTGACCGTTATTTGTCGACAGGGGTGTTCCCAGCATGAACATCGATGTTGAACTGGACACACGCGGCCTGAATTGCCCGCTGCCAATTTTGAAAGCCAAAAAAGCGCTGACCGCCATGGAGAGCGGTCAGGTGCTGAAGGTGGTGTCGACTGACACGGGCTCGGTGCGTGACTTTGCGGCGTTTGCCAAGCAAACCGGCAATGAGTTGTTGTCGCAAACCACAGAGGGCAGCGACTTCATTCACATCCTCAAGCGGCGTTGAATCATTCGGCGTTGAATGATGCGACCTTGAGTTGCTTGAGGTAATCGCTGAATTCAGCGCCCACTTCTGGGTGCTCTAAAGCCAACTCGACACTGGCTTGCAAGAAGCCTACTTTGCTGCCGCAATCAAAGCGCTTACCTTCGTAGGAGTAGGCCAATACTTTTTCGGTGGCCAACAAACCGGCAATGCCGTCGGTGAGCTGAATCTCACCTTGCACACCACGACCGCCCGCGCGGATGCGCTCGAACACCGCTGGCGTCAAGATGTAGCGGCCCGCCACTGTGGTGCGTGATGGCGCCACTTCAGCTTTGGGCTTTTCCACCATTTGTTGAATGTCGACCAAGCGGTTGCCAATGTCCGTACCTGCCACCACGCCGTAGCGGTGCACATGCTCAAGTGGTACTTCTTGCACAGCCAACACAGACGACTGCGTGCGTGCAAACACCTCTGCCATTTGTTTCAACACACCAGGGCCGCCGGCTTTGCCACGCATCAAGTCGTCGGCCAGCAACACGGCGAAAGGCTCGTCGCCCACCAAGTGCTCGGCGCACAACACAGCGTGGCCTAGTCCGAGTGCACGCGCTTGGCGCACGTAAACGCATTGCATGTCGTCGGGTTGAACGCTGCGCACGATGTCGAGCAGGGCTTGTTTGCCAGCGGCTTCGAGTTCGGTTTCTAACTCGTAGGCCATGTCAAAGTGGTCTTCAATGGCGCGTTTGCTGCGGCCCGTGACAAAAATCATTTCACGAATGCCAGCCTCATAAGCCTCTTCCACCGCGTATTGAATGAGCGGCTTGTCCACCACAGTCAGCATTTCTTTGGGACTGGCTTTGGTGGCGGGCAAAAAGCGTGTGCCCATGCCTGCGACAGGAAAAACGGCTTTGGTGAGTGGTTTTGTCATGTTTTTTGAAAATTATGTTTGTGACAATTTTAGGGAGTCTTTATGACTTTAATTTGACAAGCTGCTCTTGCACTTTGGTCAAGGTGGCCGTGAATTCGGCCACGCGCTTCTTGGCTTCTTCAATCACGGCGGGCGGGGCCTTCGCCACGAAAGCTTCATTGCTGAGCTTGGCACCTGCTTTGGTGATTTCGTTTTGCAAGCGCTCCACTTCTTTGCCCAAGCGAATCTTCTCGGCAGCCACGTCCACTTCGATGAACAAGCACACGCGCAACTCACCAATCACAGCCACAGGCGCGGCTTGTGCAGCGGCAGACCAAGCGGCCTCGTCGTCAAACACTTTGACTTCGCTGAGCTTGGCCAAGGCTTGCAACACGGGTGCGACGCCTTGCATGAACGCGTGTTCTTCAGCGCTGCCAGTCAATGCAAACAAAGGCATGCGGGTGGCGGGTGACACACCCATTTCGCCGCGCAAGTTGCGGCAAGCATCGACCAGAGACTTGACACGTGCCACATGGGCCTCTGCGTGTTCGTCAATACGCTCAGGCTGGCTCACGGGGTAAGCCGAGATGCTGATGGAAGCCGCTTTGTCGTCCGCCTTCACGCGACCGGCCACCACCGCCACGGTTTGCCACAACTCTTCGGTGATGAAGGGGGTGATGGGGTGGGCCAAGCGCAGAATCGTTTCTAGCGTGCGAATCAGGGTGCGGCGCGTGGCGCGTTTCTGAGCGTCGTCGCCTGTGTTGATTTGCACCTTGGCTATTTCCAAATACCAATCGCAGAACTCGTTCCACACAAAGTCGTAAATCGTGTTGGCCACGTTGTCGAGGCGGTACTCGGCAAAGCCCTTGGCCACGTCGGCTTCCACGCGTTGCAGCTTGGACACAATCCAGCGGTCGGCTTGGCTGAACTTCAAGTAGCCATGGGCTGGGCCACCGACGACGCACTCGGCTTTGGTGTGTTCTTTGAGGCCGCAGTCTTGGCCTTCGCAGTTCATCAACACAAAGCGTGAGGCGTTCCACACCTTGTTGCAGAAGTTGCGGTAGCCCTCACAGCGTTTGCTGTCGAAGTTGATGCTGCGACCCAATGACGCGAGTGCCGCAAAAGTGAAGCGCAGCGCATCAGCGCCGTAGGCAGGAATGCCTTCTGGAAATTCTTTTTCGGTCTGCTTGCGCACCTTGGGCGCAGTCTCAGGTTTGCGCAAGCCTTGGGTACGTTTGTCGAGCAAGGGCTCAAGCGTGATGCCGTCAATCAAGTCCACGGGGTCAAGCACATTGCCCTCAGACTTGCTCATCTTCTTGCCTTGCGCGTCGAGCACCAAACCATGGATGTACACATGCTTGAACGGCACGCGACCTGTGAAGTGAGTCGTCATCATGATCATGCGGGCGACCCAGAAGAAGATGATGTCGTAGCCGGTGACCAAGACGCTGCTTGGTAAGTACAGGTCGTAATCGCTTTGTTGGCTCTCACTGGCTCCGAGGGCGTGGGCACCGGAGACGGTCTTGCTCCTCTTCGCTTCGCTCAGAATGTCGCTGCGCCCATCCCCAGTGCCCACGCCTTCGGAGCCAGCGGCCCAGCCTAGCGTGGAGAAGGGGACCAGCGCTGACGAGTACCAAGTGTCGAGCACATCTTCGTCGCGCTTCAAAGTCTTGCCAGGCGATACCTTGTCCGCTTGTGCTTGCGCCTCAGCTTCGTCGCGCGCCACATACACCTTGCCGTCTTCGTCGTACCAGGCCGGAATTTGATGGCCCCACCACAGTTGGCGGCTGATACACCAGTCTTGAATGTTGTTCATCCACTGGTTGTAGGTGTTCACCCAGTTTTCGGGCACAAAGCTCACTTGGCCTGTTTGCACAGCGTCGATGGCTTTTTGCGCAATGCTTTTTCCTGTGGCGTCTCCTTTGCCTACTTGGTTCATGGCGACAAACCATTGGTCGGTCAACATGGGCTCAATCACCTGGCCGGTGCGGGCGCAGCGGGGCACCATGAGTTTGTGTTTTTTCACCTCGACCAAATGGCCTGCGGTTTCAAGGTCTGCCACCACGGCTTTGCGGGCCACGAAGCGGTCGAGACCTCGGTATTTTTCTGGGGCGTTGCTGTTGATGGTTGCGTCAAGGTTGAGCACGCAGATCATGTCCAGCTTGTGGCGCTGGCCCACCGCGTAGTCGTTGGTGTCGTGTGCTGGGGTCACCTTCACTACACCCGTGCCGAACTCTTTGTCCACGTAGTCGTCGGCGATCACGGGGATGGTGCGGTTGCACAAAGGCAGGTTGACTTGTTTGCCGATCAAAGCGCTGTAACGCTCGTCTTCTGGGTGCACCATCACGGCCACGTCGCCCAGCAGGGTTTCGGGGCGGGTGGTGGCGACGGTGAGCGAGCCACTTCCATCGGCCAAGTCATAGCGGATATGCCACATCGAGCCGTCTTCTTCCTCGCTCTCGACTTCCAAGTCTGACACCGCGCTCATCAGCACCGGGTCCCAGTTGACCAGGCGCTTGCCGCGGTAAATCAGACCTTGCTCATAGAGCTGCACAAAGGTTTCGGTCACGGTTTTGGACAACTTGGGGTCCATGGTGAAGTATTCGCGGCTCCAGTCCACGCTGTCGCCCATGCGGCGCATCTGGTTGGTGATGGTGCTGCCCGATTCTTCTTTCCATTCCCACACCTTGCTCACAAAGTTCTTGCGCGCTTCGGCGGGGCTGGTGCCCATGTCATGGCGGCTGATGCCTTTGGCTTGCAGCTGGCGTTCCACCACGATCTGCGTGGCAATGCCGGCGTGGTCAGTGCCGGGAATCCATGCGGTGTTGAAGCCAGACATGCGGTGGTAACGCGTCAGGCTGTCCATGATGGTTTGGTTGAACGCATGGCCCATGTGCAGCGTGCCGGTCACGTTGGGTGGCGGCAGCTGAATGGCAAATGCGGGTGCGTCTGCTGCGGGTGTGCCCGTGCCACGGAAACCTGCCACGCCGTAGCCGCGTTTTTCCCACTCGGGGCCCCAATGGGCTTCCAGGGCGGCGGGTTCGAACGATTTGGACAAGCGCTCAAGGCCGGGTTGTTCGATTGGGGTGGAGGGCGTGTTGCTCATGGGGGTCTTTGACAAATAAAAACGGCATGCATCATTGCTGCCGTTGAGCCTAAAGGCAAAAGCCAGATTTTACCTAGGGGAACAGGCGTCACCCCTGATAATTCATGCATCCTTCGCGAAGCCTTGTTGCCCTATGTTGTTCCTGCTCTCACCTGCCAAAGCCCTTGACTACGACACCCCTGCCGGCGATGTGCCGCACACGCAACCGTTGTTCGTGAAGCAGTCCGCTGAGTTGATCGACATCCTCAAAGAAAAATCCCCACAAGACATTGCCAGCTTGATGAGCTTGAGTGATGCCCTGTCGACCTTGAACGTGGCCCGCTACCAAGCATGGGCGCCGAAGTTCACGGCGAAAAATTCGAAGCAAGCCGTGCTGGCGTTCAACGGCGATGTGTACGAGGGCTTAGACGCCAAAACCTTGAAGCCCAAAGATTTGGACTGGGCGCAAGCGCATGTGGCCATTTTGAGCGGCCTCTACGGTGTGCTGCGCCCCCTCGATTGGATGCAACCCTATCGCTTGGAAATGGGCACGGCATTGGCCAACGACAAAGGCAGCAATCTCTACAAATTTTGGGGCTCGCAGATCGCCAACTATTTGAACGAACGCCTGAGTGCTGAGCAAGAGCCCATCATCGTCAACCTTGCTTCGCAAGAGTATTTCAAGTCGGTGGACCGCAAGGCCCTCAAAGCCCGCGTGATTGAGTGCGTTTTTGAAGACTTCAAAGGCGGCAAATACAAAATCATCAGCTTCAACGCCAAGCGCGCACGTGGCTTGATGACGCGCTACGCTGTGAGCCACCAAGTCAGAACGCCCAAAGGTTTGGAAGGCTTTCACCTCGAAGGCTATGCGTTTGACGCAGCAGTGTCTGAGCCTGACCGCAAAGTGTTTCGCCGCAAATTAGAGGTTTGAATCAATGAACACCCCTGAACAATCCCAGCTGGGTAAATCGTCATCCTATGTGGACCAGTACGACGCATCTTTGTTGTTTCCGATTCCTCGCCAAGCTAAGCGCGATGAAATCGGCGTTCCTGCCCAACCTCCATTTTTTGGCGCTGATTTGTGGACCGCGTATGAGTTGAGCTGGCTCAACACGCGCGGCAAACCCCAAGTGGCTTTGGCGCGCATTACCGTGCCGGCTGAGTCAACCCACATCATCGAAAGCAAATCGTTCAAGCTCTACTTGAACAGCTTCAACAACACGCGCATCGATGACATCGCTGATTTACAAACCCGCCTGCGGCAAGACCTGAGTGCGGGCATTTGGCATGGCGAGTCCGTCAAAGCCAGCGTGGGTGTGCAACTGGTAATGCCCGAGAACTTTGACCGCGAACCCGTGCATGAACTGGATGGCCTGAGCTTGGACCGTTTAGATTTGGAGTGTGATCAATACCAACCCAACCCCGAGTTGCTCACAGCCAACTTCAACGAAGCGCCCACGACTGAGACCTTGACCAGCAACTTGTTGAAAAGCAATTGCTTGGTCACCGGCCAGCCCGACTGGGGCAGTGTGCGCATCAGCTACACCGGACCGCAAATTGACCAAGCGGGTTTGCTGCGCTACATCGTGAGCTTTAGAAACCACAATGAGTTTCATGAGCAATGCGTGGAGCGAATCTTCATGGACATCACGCGTCGCTGCAAACCGCTGCGCCTAGAGGTGTATGCGCGTTACACGCGTCGCGGTGGCTTGGACATCAACCCGTGGCGCACCAGCCACCCGCAGCCCATGCCGTCTAATGTGCGCACAGCTCGCCAGTGATGCAGCGCACTTAGCTTCGTAACGCCTTTACAAATACGTCGGTCATCTCGGGGCAAAACAGCGTGCCCTTGTTGCTCAAAATCACGCGCACTGCGTCTGCCGGTGTGCTCTGGGCTTTGGCGTAGTCGCCAGATTGCAGTTCTTCGTAGGCTTCTACGATGGCCACGATGCGTGCGCCGATGGGAATGGCTTTGCCTGACAGCGCGTCAGGGAATCCCGTGCCGTTGAAGTACTCGTGGTGCGAGCGAATGATGGCGGCCACGACTTGCATGTCATCCAAGGTGTTGAGTGTCTTTTCGCCCATGGTGGTGTGTGTTCGGTACACCTTGGCGTCAGCCAAAGGCAGCTCGATGAACTTGGTGTTGAGCACACGGTCGCTCAAACCAATTTTTCCAATGTCGTGCAGCAAGCCTGCGATGTAAACCGATTGACATTCGTCATCACTCAGGCCCACGAGCTTGGCCATTTTCATGGACAGTGTGGCCACGCGACGCGAGTGGGGCAGCAAGTCGGGACGGCGCAATTCCAAGATATTGGAAAAGGCTTTGATCGAGGCCACATAAGCTGCACGCAGATCTTTTGTGCGCTCTTGCACACGTGACTCAAGCGTGTCCACCATCTCGTTGAGCGATTCTTTTTGCGCCACAGTCAGCGCTTCTAAACGGTCGTGGTCGTTGGCCAAGGTGCCAAAAGCAATGGCTGACTTGAGGGTACTCAGCAGTTCTTCATCGTTCCAAGGCTTGGCGGTGTAGCGGTAAATTGCACCTTGGTTGATGGCCTCAATCGCACCCGACACATCGGATGCACCAGTGAGCATCAGGCGCATCGTGTGTGGCCATTGCTGGCGTACTTTTTCTAGCAGCTCAGTGCCGTTCATGCCCGGCATTTGCATGTCAGAAATGATGACGTTCACAGACTCACGTGCCAGCAGCTCTAAGGCTTGTGCACCGCTGTCGGCGGTGAACACTTCAAAGCCTTCGAGCGACAACATGCGGCGCAGGGCCGACAAAATATTGGGCTCATCGTCTACGCACAATACTTTGTATTGGCTGGCATCAAATGCATCGTGGGTATCGCTCATCGTTATCCTTTGGCCTCAGGGCGTTTGATGGGAAGTGTGATTTTGAATGTGGTGCCCACGCCCACCGTGCTGTCCACAGTGAGGGTGCCGCCATGCTGCTGAATAATGTTTTGCGACACAGAAAGCCCTAGACCCGTGCCCGTGCCTGGGTCTTTGGTAGTGAAAAACGGATCGAAGATTTTTTTCAACACGTCGGGTGGAATGCCGGGGCCGTTGTCTTTCACCTCAACCCACACCTGCTGGTCATCGGCGTCGGTGCGAATGTCAATCATGCCCATCTTGCCTTCAGGCATGGCCTGCGCCGCATTGACAATGAGGTTCAAAAAAACTTGGTCAATTTGCGAAGGTGCACATTCGACCAAAGGCAGCTTGCCCAACTCCAGGCGTACATCACAGCGGTTTTTCAGTTGCACACGGGCAATGTTGAGGGTGGATTTCAATCCCACTTGGATGTCAGACGCCACATAGTGCGTGGCCGCATTGGTGCGCGCATAGTCTTTCAAGTCTTGGATGATGGCCTTGACGCGGCCCACGCCTTCTTGCGTTTCTTTCACCAAGTTTTGCAAGTCGTCGCGAATGAACGCATAGTTGAGCTTTTTCTTGAGCGCGGTCATTTCATCGTTGTCTGCCTGGGGTGCATCCAGCACTTTTTCATAGACCGTCAAATACTTCTGCAAGGTGGTGAGGTTGGACGACACATAGCCGACGGGGTTGTTGATTTCGTGGGCCACGCCCGCTGCCAGTTCGCCTAAAGACGCGAGTTTTTCTGACTGCAGCAAGCGTTTGGTGGCCTCGTCGAGCTTGACTTCAAACATGTGTTCACGCTTGACCACTGTGAAGTACGCACGCCACAAAAACACGCCCAAGATGACGATGCCCGAAACTACCGACAGCACAGACAGCAGCAAGTTTTGTTGCCGCAAACTGCCTAGGTCGGCGCTGTCGAGTTCGTTGTAGGTTTGCAAGCGCACCCAACCGAGGTCAGAGCCCAAACTCACCTTGACCCAGGTGGTGATGAAGTCTTTGTCGCGAGATTGCAAAACAGCTTGATCGACCTCTGGTGTGGTGACCCATTGGGGGTCAAACATCAAGCGCGGTTCTTGACCAGGTGCACGTTTGAGGGCTGACAGCACTTTGCCCGTGGTGTCGGTCAATATGACCGATGCCACTTCGATGTTGGACATGGTTTGCAGAATACGCGACTCGATCGAGGCATAGTCTTTCAACACCATTTGGTCAGCCACCGCCACCACCAAGCCGCGCGACAAATTTTGTGAGGTTTGGTACTTACCTTCCCACAACAAACTCTTGGATTGGTAATACGCTGCCACACCCGAGCCAATTTGCAGCAGCGCCAAAGCCAGCCCAATCAAGAGGGCGGGCTTGATATTTTTCCACTGCGCAGAGCTCAAACGTTGGCGCATGTCACTGTCCGGTTAAGACCAAAAACTTTTCAAGATGCAAGGACTCCAGCGGTTTGTAATGCTTGGCATACGTCACGGCTTGGGGCTTGCTGAGGTTGATGCCATCGAGCAGCTTGCGCCCCTCTTCGTCTTGCGTGAGTTTGAGCATGGCTTTGAGGAAGCGCTCACGCACAGCGGCGGGCACTGAAGGGTGTGTGGCCACAGGGTGTGGGGTATATGCCTGTGATTCAAACAACACCCGCAATTGCTGGCGTACTTCAGGCACTTCGTTGTCGAGCGTGTAGTTCACGCCGCCGCCAGCGATGGCGTCTTTGCCAATGACCGAGCGGTAGACATTGCTGTGTGTCTTCACGAACACGGGGTTGATGTCGATCTTTCTTTTGGCCATTTCTGCGCGTATCAACAAAGAGGCTGCAAAAGCATTGGGTGCGGGTAAGGAAATGTTCTTTCCCTTCAGTTCATCCAAGCTTTTGATGGGGCTGTCTGCTCGAACCACCAAGATGCCGGTCAGCAAATCTTCGCTGTCAGCCAAGATGGGTTGGTATTTTTTCTTTTGGTTGGCCAGTACAGCGTGGTACGGGTTGAGAAACACAAACTCGGGCTCGCCCTTGAGCAACTTTTGTTCAAATTCCGGAATGGTGGCAGCCACGCGCAGCTCAAAGCACAAACCCGCTTCTTGGCCCACACGTTGCAGCAGGGGCGACCAAGTGGTGTAAATCTTGGCGGCCGTGTGCTGAGGTACCACGTCAAAGGTGTAGACCTTGGTGCTGCTTTGTTCACCCAAGCAAGCCGCATTTGCTGCGCTAGCTACCAACAAGGCGCTGACAAAAAGTCCAAATAGCGTTCGTTTGAGAGCGTGCATTTGCAAAATCCTACGTTGTAGATTTTGTTATTTTCGCCTGTGGTTTGCATTGATCACTTTTGGTGTAATTCATCCCCAAACAAGGATTCTGTGTAGGGCTGGCTTGGGGCTTCATCCGCCCGTAAGCCTTGTGCTTGCCAGTCTTCTAGCTTCATCAACGAGCCCACGCGCACGCCCAGCAAACGCAAGCGCCGCGAGAGATCCACACGCTTGAGGCACTGGCCAGCGGCTGCGCGAATGGCATGGGCTTGGTTGGCATAAGTGCCAAGTGTTTGGTCGCGTGTGACGCTTTGAAAGTTGTCATAGCGCAGCTTGATGCCAATGGTTTTGCCCACATAGCCCTTGCGTTGTAAGTCGGCGGCCACTTGTTCACACAGCTTGGTGAAGATGGCGCTGAGGGCTTCACGGTCACGCACGGCGTGCAGGTCTTGCTCAAACGTGGTTTCGCGGCTGATGCTGACGGGCTCACTTTCGGTTTCAATCGCGCGGTCGTCTTTGCCGTGGGCCGCGTCGTGCAGCCATGCGCCATAGCTCTTGCCAAAGTGCTGCATCAGCCACACGCGGTCGCGTTGGGCCAATTCGCCAATGGTGTGAATCTCATGCTTCGCCAGCTTGCCTTCGGCCTTGGGACCAATGCCGTTGATCTTGCGGCAGGGCAGGGGCCAAATCAGGGTTTCCAAATCGGCGGGTAGCACGATGGAAATGCCATTGGGTTTGTTGAACTCACTCGCCATCTTGGCTAGCAGCTTGTTTGGGGCCACGCCCACCGAGCAGGTGAGGCCTGTGTCGTCAAAGATGGCTTTTTGAATCAACCGTGCCAACACGCGCCCACCTTCGCGTTGGCCACCGGGCACGTTGGTGAAGTCGATGTAGACCTCGTCTACGCCACGGTTCTCCATCAATGGCGCGATGTCGGTGATGATGGCTTTGAAGCGCTGAGAGTAGTGTCGGTATTGGTCAAAGTCCACGGGTAGCAGGATGGCGTCGGGGCAGAGCTTGGCGGCCTTCATCACACCCATGGCCGAGCCCACGCCAAACTGTCGCGCCGCATAGGTGGCGGTGGTGATGACGCCCCGTCCTGTGTAGCCTGCGATGCGCGGAAAGAAGTCAAGGGGGATTTCGTGCAGCTTGTCTTGCGACCATGCGTAGTCGGGGTGCGCCTCACGCAAGCGGTCCAGCATGTCGTCAATGCGGCGGCGACCCCCACCAATCACCACCGGCAAGCCTTTGAGCTGCGGGTAGCGCAGCAGTTCGACAGATGCATAAAACGCATCCATGTCGAGGTGGGCGATGCGGCGTTGGTGCGTTGTGTCAGGCGAGGTGGTCATAGCTCAGCCTCATCAACCCGGGCTGCACCGAGTTAAATTGCTTTTTGCACCAACCAGCCTTTGAAGAGAAAAGGCTGGCGTGGCTTCCCGTCGCGCGGGCCACGGTCTTTGTTTTCCACGCTGATGGCTAAGCTGCGTGCGCCCTCTAGGGCTTGGGTCGGCACATCAAGCTGTTGGGTTTTGTATTTGTTGGCCAGCACGCCCAGCATGCGTGGGGTGTCGTCTTCGGCGATGGCCCAGACATGCAGGGCTTGTTCGCGGCCTTCGAGCACGTCGTTGAGGCGTTGCACTTGTAGCTTTTGATTTTTCGGGTCGTAGGTCAGCAGCATGGCGGGGGCTTGTGCGTCGTCTAACAACACAGACACTTCGCGCACCTGCGGAATCTCAACCAGCTTGGCTTCCAAGTGGTGGATTTGCGCTTTCAATTGCTCATACATGCTGGCGCTGAACGCCCAGCCGATGAACACCACGAGGGCCAGAAAAATACTCAGGGCACGCCACCAAGCGCTGACGCCGGTGGATGCTTTGGGGGACGCTGCAGGGGATGTTGTGTCTTCACTCATCCCTTAAGTGTGCCTCAATCCATGTGCCTCAATCAGAAGCTCACGCCGTTGGAAACGTGCCCGGCAGCAAGATGTTGGTGTTCACGTTCTGAATGTTGGTGTGGCCGCAAAACGCCATGGTCACGTCCAACTCTTTGTGGATGATTTGCAGTGCTTTTGTCACGCCTTCTTCGCCCATCGCGCCGAGGCCATACACCATGGCGCGTCCAATCAACGTGCCGCGTGCGCCCAAGGCCCAAGCTTTGAGCACGTCTTGGCCTGAGCGAATGCCGCCGTCCATCCACACCTCAATTTGGTCGCCCACAGCGGCCACGATAGCGGGCAGGGCTTCGATGCTCGACTGCGCGCCGTCCAATTGGCGACCGCCGTGGTTGCTCACCACAATCGCATCTGCACCGCTTTGTGCGGCCAGCTTGGCGTCTTCCACGTCTTGAATGCCTTTGAGGATGAGCTTGCCGCCCCATTGTGCTTTGACCCAAGCCACGTCTTCCCACGACAAGCGTGGGTCGAACTGTTCGTTGGTCCATGAGGAGAGCGACTTCATGTTGCTCACCCCTTTGACGTGGCCCACCAAGTTGCCAAACGTGTGGCGGCGTGTGCCGGCCATGCCAAGGCACCAACGGGGCTTGGTCATCAGGTTGATGATGTTGGCAATGGTGGGGCTGGGTGGCGCAGTCAGGCCATTTTTCAGGTCTTTGTGGCGTTGGCCAATCACTTGCAAATCAAGGGTCAGCACCAAGGCGCTGCACTTGACTTTGCGGGCGCGCTCAATCATGTTGGCCATGGCTTCGCGGTCGCGCATCATGTAAAGCTGATAGATGAAGGGCGCGGTGGTGGCCGCGGCCACGTCTTCCATGGAGCAAATGCTCATGGTGGACAAGATGAACGGAATGCCAAATTTTTCAGCAGCGCGGGCAGCTTTGATTTCGCCATCCGCACTTTGCATGCCGGTCAGGCCTACGGGCGCAATGGCCACGGGCATCTTCACATCAATGCCCACCATCTTCGTGGCCAGGCTTCGGTTTTCCATGTTCACGGCCACGCGCTGGCGCAGCTTGATTTTTTGGAAGTCCTCTTCGTTGGCGCGGTACGTGCCTTCGGTCCAGCTGCCAGAGTCGGCATAGTCATAGAACATGCGGGGCACGCGTTTTTCTGCCAAAACGCGCAAGTCTTCGATGTTGGTAATCACGGGCATGGGGTGTCTCCTAAATTTGAGACAGATGGTAGCCCGAGGTGTGCGTTAGACCTGTGAAGAGTGCGACAGTGGGGATGAAAAAAATTAAATAAGTGTTTTGGCTACTTCTTATATGTCGCAAAGGTTTCCAGCTGTGTTGGGTAGCCGCCATCATTCAAGGGCCCAGTGGAAACGCCTAAATACACCTGGTTATCGCTGATGTGCCAGAGGTCTTTGTAAACATAGTTGGCATTGACAGGGCCTTGAGGTGTGATGCCAATGAAAGTTCGGGTGTAGTTGGCGCATTGCATTCGGACCGTGTTCGTCAGGTCAGTGCCGCCAGTTGCGACTGACCAAGTGATGTCACAGACATCGGCAATCGTTCCCATTTGGTGATTGCAGTTTGCATCAGAGAAAAAATAATACTCAGTTTGCTGCAGGCGATGGGTCTGTGTGACGGGCCCGTATTTCAGGGCGTAAACAAAGTTGTTGTCAATGTCGTAAGTGGGATAGCACTGTTCATAAGCGGTGTTCGCATATGTCCAAACGCCAGTGAACTGTGCGATGTCAGTCAGGGGAATGGAGATGGGGTCTGTGCCACCGCCTCCACAACCAGACACAAGAGTGGATGCCAATAAGCCGATCAGGTATTTGCGCATAGGTGCTTAATATTGGTAGCCCAAACGTATGCCGAACGCGTAACCCTCAGAAGGGTTTCTGATCCCTAGTTGGCCGCTGGTTTGTTTGGCTTTGATGAATTGCCCGACAGCAAAGAAACCATCTCCCCAATCGCGACGCCAAGCGGCTGATGCTTGGTGTAGCCGGATATAAAACTGATCTTCCAAGTGTGTGAAAACTTGCAGATCAGGCGTGAAGAAATCGGCTTGTTGTGCAATTTTTGTTTCACTCACACCCAAAGAAAATAAATTTTTGCTCGTGTGTCTGTAGCTCAACTGAATGGATGTCGCGTGTTTTTGTGAGGTGGCGTTCAGATTGCATCTGCTTGCTAACTGAGCGACGCTGGACCAGCACGTGGCCTTTTGGTGTTGAAGCACATGCGTGAGGCGAACAGCTAAATCTGGATATCTCGTGGGGACGTTGAGCCCAAAATAGAGTAAGTCGTAAGCCTGTTTGGTCGTACCTCGTAAATTTTTTTCCGGGCTATACGCCGCTTGGTCTGTATGGATGTATGAAATGCGTGTTTCGAGTGACGTCATCAAGTCAAGCACGTTCAAATTAAGGCTGGTTTTTTTATTGGATGTCACCGAGTACTGGGGGCTAGGGACCACGTTGCCAAACTCCTTGGGTGCGTAGTTCAATAGCAATGGGTTGTAAATTCCTGCCAGCGTCTGTATTTGGTAGTCTTTCCAATTGGTATTCGTCACGGCTTGCAGGCCAGGTGCTCCGCCTGAAACGTCACGAAACTGTGGTGTCACACAGAATGCTTCAATGTCTTGTATCCAGCCGTTGTCGGTGTCGTAAGTTCTGCACCAGCTGGTTTTGTAGTCCACCACGCCAACCCGAAGCGCTAGGGAGGGGGAGATATCTTTTTGAAAGCTGGCTTCGTTGACCTTGATGCCTTGTGACTGATCAGCTTTCGCTTTGAAATTGAAGCTCACATTGCGCGATAACTGTTCAGTGCCTGTCACGCGTCCAAAGGGCGAGGTTTGCTTGAATTGCCACTGGGTGTAAGAGTTGGGCAACAGCAAGTTTGAATTGGCTTCGTTGTAGCCAGGTAAAGGGTCTTTGTCGACGGATGCATCAAGATGCCAAGTGTCAATGCCCGCTTGGTAATTCCAGTGGCGACGATGCGGGTCACTTTCTGTTTGGGCATTTCCAATCAGGCATTTAAAAACCACGGCCAGAACGATGAGGCGGCTGACGGATTTATTTATGCTGAAAGTGCTAAACATTTCAGCATTTTAAGTAATTAATTGAGAACTTAATGACCCATTTGGGGCTTATAGCTTTGGTGTCACTGACGGCATTAAGCGCTGACCTATTGCGCGGCGGCCTTGAGTTGCATTCGTTGCCACAAAGCGTGCGTGAGGTAGCTCACGATGAGCACATTCAACAGCACAACAAACGCGCTGATCCATGTGGGCTCGCGCACCCAATGCACCAGCTCGAACGGAATGTAGACGCCTCCCGACAGCGCGCCCACATACTCGCCCCACACCTTACCTAGCCATAGGCCTGTGGCTTCAACGAATCGCAGGGCAATGAAAGCGCAGAAGAGCAACACCAGCATGGACACATTGGTGTCTGGCAGCACATCGGCATAGTGCAGCAGCAGCGAGGGGTAATGCGACTCGGGATCAAGCCCAAATCGGCCAATCAAGGACATCGCCAGCGCACGCACATCGTGGTGCAGCAAATCAAGCACGGCGATCAAGCCAGCCAGCGCGGCCAAGCCCATGGCTGCATCAAAGATCGCGATAGCGCGAAGGGCGCTACGCGGATCTTGAGCGGCCGACATTAAGCCAGTCGTTGGTGATGGCGCTCAATCTGCGCACGCACCTGCACGGGCGCTGTACCGCCCAAGGTGTTGCGGGCATTCAGTGAGCCATGCAGGCTCAAGCAGTCGTACACGTCTTTTTCGATGGCGGGGTGAAAGCTTTGCAGCACGTCAAGAGGCAGCTCAGACAAATCACAGTTGTGGCTGGCGGCGGCCTTGACGGCGTGGGCCACGGTCTCGTGGGCATCGCGGAAGGGTTGGCCTTTTTTCACCAAGTAGTCGGCCAAGTCGGTGGCGGTGGCAAAGCCTTTTTTGGCCGCGTCTTGCATGGCTTGGGCATTGACGGTGATGCCGCCTTCTTTCTGGCCTGTGGCAGGGTTGACTTGGCCGCCCACCATTTCGCTGAAGATGCGCAGCGTGTCTTTGAGTGTGTCGACTGTGTCAAACAGCGGCTCTTTGTCTTCTTGGTTGTCTTTGTTGTAGGCCAGGGGCTGGCCTTTCATCAAGGTGATGAGGCCCATCAAATGGCCCACCACACGACCCGTTTTGCCGCGTGCGAGTTCGGGTACGTCTGGGTTTTTCTTCTGCGGCATGATGGAGCTGCCAGTGGTGAAGCGGTCGGCAATTTTGATGAAGCCAAAGTTTTGGCTCATCCACAAAATCAACTCTTCCGACATGCGGCTGATGTGCACCATGCACAGGCTGGCGGCGGCCGTGAACTCAATGGCAAAGTCGCGGTCGCTCACGCCGTCTAAGCTGTTTTGGCAAACCTGTGCGTTGCCATGTTCGTCGACCATGCTCAATGTGCGGGCCACGCGTTCGCGGTCCAGTGGGTAGGTGGTGCCAGCCAAAGCAGCGCTGCCCAAAGGCAGGCGGTTGGTGCGGCGGCGCACGTCGCTCATGCGCTCGGCATCGCGTGCAAACATTTCCACATAGGCCAACAGGTGGTGCGCAAAGCTCACGGGCTGGGCCACTTGCAAGTGGGTGAAGCCGGGCAAGATGACTTCGACGTTTTTCTCGGCCACTTCCACGAGTGACTTTTGCAAATCGACCAACAAGTCAATGATCAGGTCCATCTCGCTGCGCAACCACAGGCGCACATCGGTGGCCACTTGGTCGTTGCGGCTGCGGCCTGTGTGCAGGCGTTTGCCAGCATCGCCCACCAGTTGGGTGAGGCGCGCTTCGATGTTGAGGTGCACGTCTTCGAGGTCGAGCTTCCACTCGAACTGGCCGGATTCAATTTCAGACCAAATTTGCGCCATGCCTTTTTCAATGGCGGCTTGGTCGTCTTTGCCGATGATGCCTTGGTGGCCCAGCATCTCGGCGTGGGCCAAGCTGCCCGTGATGTCGGCTTGCCACAAGCGCTTGTCAAAGAACACACTGGCGGTGTAGCGCTTGACCAACTCGCTCATGGGTTCAGAAAACAGGGCGGACCACGCTTGGGATTTTTTGTCGAGTTGGTTTGTCATAAGTCTGAGATTTTATCGGGCTGGCGGCCGCTTCTCGCTATGGCGCGCCTGCTAACATTTGCGGCAATTGATTTCGCCACGCGCGTCGTGGCCCTGAAAAAGTGAGTTTTGTTTTGTCCACTGCCTCTACTTCTCCCGTTTCCTTGACCATCGCCACCCGCGAAAGCCGTTTGGCCATGTGGCAAGCCGAGCACGTGCAAGCCTTGCTGCAGGCCCAAGGCCACAGCGTGGCGCTGTTGGGCATGACCACCCAGGGCGACCAAATTTTGGACCGCAGTCTCAGCAAAGTGGGCGGCAAAGGCTTGTTTGTGAAAGAACTCGAAGTGGCCCTCGAAGAAGGTCGCGCCAATTTGGCCGTGCATTCGCTCAAAGACGTGCCCATGGATTTGCCCGAAGGCTTTGACTTGGCATGCGTGATGACCCGCGAAGACCCGCGTGATGCGTGGGTGTCGTCCACCTACGCACACCTGAATGATTTGCCACATGGCGCGGTGGTGGGCACATCGAGCCTGCGCCGCACCGTGCTGCTGCGCGCCTTGCGCCCCGATTTAAAAATTGAGCCCTTGCGCGGCAACCTCGACACCCGTTTGCGCAAGCTCGACGAAGGCCAGTACGACGGCATTGTGTTGGCTGCTGCGGGTCTGAAGCGTTTGGGATTGGGCGAGCGCATTCGTCACATTTTTGAAACCACTGAGATGTTGCCCGCTGCAGGGCAAGGCGCCTTGGGCATTGAAGTGCGCAGCAACCGCGCCGATGTAGCTCAAGCCTTGGCCCCGCTGGCCGATGCCGCCACTTGGTTGACCGTGACCGCCGAGCGTGCCGTGAGCCGCGCTATGGGCGGCAGCTGCTCCATGCCTTTGGCCGCACACGCCACCTTGACCGATGGCGTGCTGCACTTGCAAGCTGCTTGGGGCGACCCATCGGGCGCGCCGGTGTTGCTGCGTGCTGAAGTCAAGCAAGCGTTGAATGCGGCTGACCCCGCCTCGCGTGATGCCGCCAACTTGCTGGGCGAATCGGTGGCTGCCCAGTTGCGCGAACAAGGCGCTCACTAAAGCTGCGCGGCCAGTTATGCGCGTTGTCATCACCCGACCCGCAGGCGATGCGCAAACGTGGGTGGATGCGCTGCAAAACGCTGGCCATCAAGCGCTGGCGCTGCCTTTGATTGATGTGGGGCCCATGCACAACGCGCAACCTGTGTTGCAGGCATGGGCGCAATGGCCAGAGTTTCAAGCGGTGATGTTTGTCAGCGCTCAAGCCGTGCGTTATTTCTTTGAACGCCAGCCGGCTGCGCTGCAAGCGACCAGCGCTACTTGGGTGAACGGCCCACGCTGTTGGGCCACCGGACCCGGCACCCACAAAGCCTTGCTGCAAGCGGGTGTGCCCGAGGCGTGCATAGCCAGCCCTGCCGTTGACGCCGCGCAGTTTGATTCAGAGGCTTTGTGGCAACGCGTGTCAGCCCAAGTGCAGGCGGGCAAGCCTGTGCTCATCGTGCGGGGCCAAGACGTCAACACCGAGCCGGACGCCGCGCTAAATGGCACAGGCCGCGATTGGCTGGCCCAGCAACTCCAAGCCGCAGGTGCATGCGCTCAGTTTGTGGTGGCTTATGAGCGACGTGCGCCTGAGTGGTCGCATGAGCAAACAACGCAAGCCGTTCAAGCTGCGACGGATGGCAGCGTGTGGTGCTTCAGTAGTTCGCAGGCCATTCAAAACCTCGGGCATGCTTTGCCAGCCCAAAGCTGGGCCAAAGCCCGTTGCATCGCCACCCATCCACGCATTGCCCAAACGGCGCAGGCCTTGGGTTTTGGCGAGATTCAGATGTCTAAGCCGTCACTACCAGACTTGTTAGTCTCATTAGAATCTCTGGCATGAAGCCAGAGCACGACGACACCTCCAACCTCCCGCCCTTGGGCCCCACGACTGAACCGCTTGCCAACGCGAGTGAGTTCAATAGCGCGAACACCGGTGGCACAACGGACACAAGTCAGTGGTTCACGCGCAGCATCGGTGTGTTGGCTGTGGTGGGTGCTGTGGGCTCGGGCCTGATGTGGGCCAAGCTCTCGGGCATTCAAGAACAACTGGCACGCCAAAGCGCCGATACGGGCAGCCAAGCCGTGGAAGCACGTGTGATGTCCAAACAAGCCGAAGAGCTGGCGCGTGAAACCGCCGCACGTTTGGCGGTGACCGACGCCAAACTCGGTGAAGTGTCGCTGCAACGCAGCCAACTCGAAGAGCTGATGCAAAGCCTCTCGCGTTCGCGTGACGAAAACTTGGTGGTCGACATTGAGTCGGCCATTCGTTTGGCTCAGCAACAAGCGCAGCTCACCGGCAGCGTTCAACCTTTGCTGGCCGCACTCAACTCGGCCGAGCAACGATTGACCAAAGTCGCGCAACCCCGCCTCGCCCCCGTGATGCGTGCTGTGACCCGTGACATCGAACGCATCAAAGCCACCGCTGTGGCCGACACACCTGCCTTGCTGTTCAAACTGGACGAGCTGGTGCGCGTGGTGGACACCCTGCCCATGGTCAACGCTGTGGGCGTGGTCACCAAAGACAAGCCCGTGCAACCTGTGCCCGCCACAAGTTGGGCCAAAGCCATCAGCATGAGCTGGTGGGAGAAGGTGCTGTCTGACATATGGGACGACGCGAGAAACCTCATTCGCGTGAGCCGCATCGACAAACCCGAAGCCAGCATGCTCGCGCCCGACCAAAGCTATTTTGTGCGTGAAAACCTCAAGCTGCGTTTGCTCAACGCCCGTTTGGGTTTGTTGGCCCGTCACTTTGATGTGGTGCAGTCCGACATGAAGCAAGCCAACGACGATTTGGCCCATTACTTTGACATGCAAACCCGTCAAGGCCAAACCACTTTGGCACTGGCGCGTGAGGTGCTGGCGCAGTCCAAACAAATCGAGATTCCGCGCGTGGATGACACCATCGCGGCCCTCACCACTGCAGCAGCGGGGCGTTGAGATGAAAGCCGCGCTCTGGTTTGTGGCCTTGTTTGGTGTGGCCGTCGCTTCGGCTTTGTTCGCGGGTGGTAACCAAAGCACGGTGACTGTATTTTGGTCGCCGCACCGTGTGGACCTGTCGCTCAACTTGGTGTTGCTGGTGTTGGTGGTGCTGTTTGTGGTGATGCACTTGGCATGGCGTGCCATGTCGGCTTTGTTTGAATTGCCCCACCAAGCCCGTCGCTGGCGCCTGCAACAAAAAGAGCGTGCGATGCACGCGGCTTTGTTGGATGCTTTGTCTGAACTGTGGAGCGGCCGTTATGTGCGAGCCGTCAAGTCTGCTGAGCAAGCGTTGGCGTTGGAAGCCTTGCTGACTTCGGTGCGCACCGCTGATGACGCCCCCTTGCGACACACACAACAGTTGCGCGCTTTGTCACATCTGGTGGCGGCCGAAAGCGCACACGCCTTGCGTGACCGGGACGCCCGTGTGTCACATCTGCAATCGGTCATGGCCTTGGGGCATAACCAAAAGGATGATGCGGTCGAAGCTGCGATGGAGTCGGCCTATTTGGGCGCAGCCCGTTGGGCCTTGAGCGACCGTGACGCGCCCGAAGCCCTGCGGTGGTTGGATGGTCTGCGTCATGGCCCCGCACGTCGCACCCTCGCGCTGCGCATGCGCCTCAAAGCCACGCGTTTGGATCAGCAACACACTTTGGCGTTAGACACAGCGCGTTTGCTGGCCAAGCATGGCGCGTTTTCAGAGACGGCCGCACAAAGCTTGTTGCGTGAGTTGGCTGTGGCCAGCTTGAACGAAGCGCACGACAGTGCCCAATTGCAGCGCGCGTGGGACAGCCTAGAAGCGACCGAACGCAACCAACCCGAAGTGGTGCTGCATGCAGCGCACCGCATGATCAAACTCAGCGGCGAAGCCACGGCTGTGATGCCCTGGCTCACGCCCCTGTGGAACCGCATGGTGCAGCAGCCCGACAGCTGCGCGCCCGCCATTCGCGAGCGCGTGGCTCAAGCTTTGGCTCGCGCCTTGGTGTTGTTGCCCGCCGATCCCGAGTGGCTGGCCAGCATCGACCGCGCACGGCAAACCTACCCACGTTGGGTGGAGTTGCACTACTTGGCTGGCATGGTGTGCTGGCATCACGCCCTGTGGGGCAAAGCCCAACAGATGTTGGAGCAAGCTGCACCGCAACTGGCCAACGCAGATATGAAGCGCCAAGCTTGGCGTATCTTGGCCCAATTGGCCGAGCAAAAAGAAGACACGGCGCGTGCCCAGTTGTGTTGGAAACGAGCGGCTGAAGTGGCTGCATAAAACTGCGTTGCGTGCACAAATAAAAAAGGCCTAGATCACTCTAGGCCTTTTTGTTTGGGGCTCATCACCCCTTACGGGGTGTGGATGGTTTACAGATCCTTGCGGGTCTCAACCAACACCAGTGGGCCTTCATCCAAGATCACCAGCGGCGCACGTTCACGTGGCACATGCACGGGCTTTGGCTCGGCTGCAATGGCGGCTTGCACGGCGGCGATGCTGTCTGGATTGGAGTTGACCCATTCCAAACCGCTGCCTTGGGCCACGGCTTGCATTTCTGTCAAAGGCAGTGTGAAGCTTTGAATGCGTGGCATGCCAGCGGGGGCTGAGGCTTGGGCCACAGGTGCTGATGGTTGCACTTCTTCACGCGGCGCGTGGCGTGGTGCGCGGTCTGAACGCTCAGGGCGCTCAGCACGTTCACCGCGTGGTTCACGGGCTTGGCGTGGCTCACGTGGTTCACGTGGCTCGCGGGCTTCTTGTGGGGCTTGCTCGTTTGACGTGTGGTCATGCGCTGCGTGGTCGTGTTCAGCAGTTTGGCCGTTGTCGGCGTGTTCTGCAGAACCTTCTTCACGCGGTGCGCGGTCGCCACGCTCACGGCGGTCACGGCCGTAACGGTCGCGTGAGCGGCGCTCACGACGCTCGCCACCGTTTTCGTCGGTTTGCGGTGCTTGGCCTTCGGTGCCAGCAGCTGGGTCGAGTGGCAAGACTTCTGGGTTGCCGTTTTCGTCCAAGCGAGGGGCGCGTTCACGGCGACCGTCGTTGCGTTCACCGCGTGGACTGCGTTCGCGACGGCCTTGGCCACCTTCAGTACGTTCGCCGCGCTCTGTGCGTTCACCGCGAGGTTCGCGTGGCTCGTTGCCGCCTTCGGTGCTTTCGCCGCGTTCTTCGCGGGCCATGCGTTCGTTGCGTGCTTTGGCGCGAGCTTCTGCTTGGGCTTCAGGTGATGCGTTGTTGTCGAGCGCGGCTTGGCCTTCAACCTGACGGGCTTCACCATTTCGGCCTTCGCCGCGTCCACCGCGGTTGCGGTCTTGGCGTGGGCCGCGGCCTTCGCGGCCACCCTCGCTGCGACCACCTTCACCGCGTTGTTCCACATTGCGTTCACCACGTTCTGTACGCTCGCCGCGTGCAGGGCGTTCGCCACGGGTCTCAACGCCCTCGGCGTTGCGCTCATTGCGGCCTTCGACGTTACGTTCGTTGCGGCCTTCAGCGCTGCGTTCTGGACGGTCCCCGCGCTCAGCGCGATCACCACCACGACCGCCGCGACCACCACGGCCGCCTCGGCCATTGGCGCTGCGGCCATCACGGCGCTCGCCGCGTTCGCCTGGCTTTTTGTCACCTACGGCTGGCTTGGTTTCTTCTTTTGAGTCGCTGCTGAACAAACCGGTGAACCAACCCCACAGGCCAGTTTTGGCTTCGGGTGCTTTGGCTGCTGGCTTGGCGCCGCGTGCGGCGTGCGCAGGAGCCGCGGCTTTCACCGGTGCTGCTGGCTTGGGTAAATGCGCTGGCGCAGGTGCATCAGGCAACACGCCTTTGATGACGGGCGTTTGCTTATTTGTAGGCTCTTGTGAGCGGCGTGTCACGGCGGTGGGGTCTTCAAACTCCTCGGCCATTTTGTAGCTGGCTTCCACGCGGTCGAGGCGCGGGTCGTCATGCTTCAGACGCTCCAACTTGTAGTTCGGTGTTTCCAGTGTCTTGTTCGGCACGAGCAACACGTTCAAGCGTTGTTGAATTTCAATCTTGGCAATTTCAGTGCGCTTCTCGTTCAACAAGAACGAGGCCACTTCCACCGGCACTTGGGCGTACACGGCAGCCGTGTTGTCCTTCATGGACTCTTCTTGGATGATGCGCAAGATTTGCAGCGCCGAGCTCTCGGTGTCACGCACGTGGCCAGAGCCGCCGCAGCGTGGGCAAGGAATCGAAGCACCTTCGCTCAGCGCTGGGCGCAGGCGTTGGCGGCTCATTTCCATCAAGCCGAATTTGCTGATGGTGCCAAATTGCACGCGGGCACGGTCGTGGCGCAAGGCTTCGCGCAAGCGGTTTTCCACGTCACGGCGGTTGCGGCTTTCGTCCATGTCAATGAAGTCGATGACGATCAGGCCGCCCAAGTCGCGCAAGCGCATTTGGCGGGCCACTTCGTCCGCAGCTTCAAGGTTGGTGCGTGTGGCGGTTTCTTCGATGTCGCCGCCTTTGATGGCGCGGGCTGAGTTGACGTCCACCGACACCAAGGCTTCGGTGTGGTCAATCACAATCGCGCCGCCCGATGGCAGGTTGACGGTGCGGGCGTAGGCCGATTCGATTTGGTGTTCGATTTGGAAGCGGCTGAACAACGGCGTTTCGTCGCTGTAGCGCTTCACACGAGCGGCGTGCTCAGGCATGACGTGGGCCATGAACTGGTGCGCTTGCTCATAGATGTCATCGGTGTCGATCAAGATGTCGCCGATGTCATGGTTGAAGTAGTCGCGGATGGCGCGGATGACCAAGCTGGATTCTTGATAAATCAAGAACGCGCCTTTGGCACCCTTGGCGCCGTCGATGGCGGTCCACAACTTGAGCAAGTAGTTCAAGTCCCATTGCAACTCGGGGGCGCTGCGGCCAATGCCAGCAGTGCGCGCGATGATGGACATACCTTTGGGGTATTCCAATTGGTCCATCGCTTCTTTGAGTTCTGCGCGGTCGTCGCCCTCGATGCGGCGGCTGACGCCACCACCACGTGGGTTGTTGGGCATGAGCACCACATAGCGACCGGCCAAGCTGATGAAGGTGGTCAGGGCTGCGCCCTTGTTGCCACGCTCTTCTTTTTCCACTTGGACCAAGAGTTCTTGGCCTTCTTTGATGGCGTCTTGGATGCGGGCTTGGCTCGCAGACACGCCTTCAGCAAAGTACTGTTTGGAAATTTCTTTGAATGGCAAGAAGCCGTGGCGGTCTTCGCCGTAGTCCACAAAGCAAGCTTCGAGCGAGGGCTCTACACGGGTCACAACGGCTTTGTAGATATTGCCTTTGCGCTGTTCGCGGCCTTCGATTTCAATTTCATAGTCGAGCAGCTTTTGGCCGTCGACGATGGCCAGGCGGCGTTCTTCCGACTGGGTTGCATTAATGAGCATC